>JAZORC010000007.1:0-85142 GCA_045656405.1 Tidjanibacter sp. | reverse complement strand
ACGACGACGAAGCTCTTTCACAACACCGGTCTTATCGAATTTGCGTTTGAATTTCTTGATCGCGCGCTCGATGTTCTCACCTTCTTTTACTGGAACTATGATCATTGCATACACCTCCTTTTCGTTTTCTCTCCAGGCAGTCAGCCCGTTCTGAGTGATAGCGGATGTTTAAGTCTCCCGCTTGACCTTTTTTATGGGTTAATAATTATTTTCTTTCAAAAAAAGACCACTCAACGTATGTTAAGCGGTCTTTTGTACCCAGAGCCGGGGTCGAACCGGCACAGGGGTGAACCTATTGGTGTTTGAGACCAACGCGTCTACCGATTCCGCCATCTGGGCCCTTTATGCTCATTCGAGCGCACAAAGATACATATAAAATTCAAAATGCAAAATCCAAAATGCAAAAATTGTGCGTTTTTTTGGCAAATTACCACCAAAACTAATTTACAGACGTGTCGGTTTGAGCCCTTTCGGCACGGGCCTCCATCTCCATCTGCAACCCAACCATCGACACCGCAGCCCTCGCCAAGGAAGTGCCATCGGGGTAGGAGATGGTTGTAACAATGGGCATATTCCAATCCAAAACCACATCGGTCAGGCCATTGAGCGCAGCGGATAGCACAAGTGGGTGTTCGTTCTCGGGTAGAAAGACCAACACCGCATCCACGCTGGTGAGTTCGGCAAAGCACTTGGCCGCCAGCACCGTTTCGGCACTACCGGGAACAAGGCGGTACTCCACTTCGCCCTCCACCTCTACCATCTGGTGCAACATATGCTCGGCGGTCATAGTCTGCTCACCACACCCCTCAACAACGATAAATCCAAATTTTAGTGCGCCCATACTCTTATTGTGCATTTGTTTAGGCAAATATAGGGTTTTTGAATGGAAAATGGAAAATTAATCTGCCCCTGAAATCCAATCTATATATACTCTCCGTATAAAAAAGTTCGCGGGTACCTCCAAAGATACCCGCGAGCAGAGCTGATAGCTATAAAAGCCAAGCGCCTATTTCAAGCGACCGATGAAGGTGTCGATGTCGCGTGCTTCGAGCGAGGTGTTGTACTCGTCGAGGATGCGCTGGTAGGCTGCGAGAGCTGCCTCGTTATTGCCGAGAACCTCCTCAATCTGACCAAGTTTCTTCAAGTAGTAGGGTGCGGTGAGGCTGTTCTTGCTTGCCTCCACAGCTTTGCGGTAGAGGGCTGCTGCCTTATTCATATCGCCACCATCGGCAACGATGTCTGCCTGCAAACCGAGGTTCTGGGCATTGACAATCTCTGCGGGTGCGCCACTTGCTGCGTCATATTTTGCGAGGTACTCCAAAGCACTCTCTTTGTCACCGAGTTTGAGGTAGCAGATACCTGCATAGTGAGCAGCCAAAGAGCCCTGGGGAGTCGAACCATAGTTGTCGATAACTTCGAGGAAGCCTGCGTAGTTGCCATCGCCATCCAAAGCCACCTGCCACTCCTCGGCATTGAAGTTCTGGATTGCTGCAAACATCTCTGCCGAAGCCTTCTCTGCGCGGGGCTGGGCGATGAGGTATTTGTTTGCGAAATAGCCACCGATAACAACGATAATAGCTACCAATACCCAGGTTACAAGTTTCTGGTTTTTCTCAAAGAATGCTTCGGTTTTGCTCACGGTTTCGGTTACAACCTCTTCGTAAGTGTTCTCTTGTTTGTTGTTTGCCATAGTTTTATTCTGTTTTTTTAATTTTATTGCTCCAATCAGAGTTCGAAACACAAAAGTACATCTTTTTGTGGAAAAACAGCAGAGGGGTGCAGATTTTTTTCTTCTTTTGGGCAAAATCACTATCTTTGAGAGGTCAAATAATGGAAATTTAGCAGAAAATGAGGCTCGAAAAACTTTCGCTCCTGAACTTTAAGAACATTGCCGACTGTGAGTTGCTCCCTACCGAGGGCATCAACTGCATTGTGGGCTCCAATGGCGCGGGTAAGACCAATGTGGTCGATGCTATCCACTATCTTTCAATGAGCAAGTCTTCGCTTGCAATGACCGATGGGCAGTGCGTACGTCACGGAGAACCATTTTTTATGCTCTCGGGAGAGTACACCACCGATGGCGATATGGGCATTACGGTGACGTGTGGATATGAGAAGAGTAAGGGCAAGACGCTGAAATTCTGCGGGAAGGAGTACGATAGGTTGGCAGATCATATTGGTGTTGTACCTGTTGTTATGGTGTCGCCTGCGGATGGTAACCTTGTGAGCGATTCTGCCGAGGAGCGTCGTCGTTGGCTCAATGCTTTCATCTCCCAGTTGGACCGCACAGCCCTCGATGCCACAATGCGCTACAATCGCCTACTTGCCGAGCGCAACTCGGTGCTCAAACAAGGAGAGGTGCTTCCTCCCGAACTCCTCGATGTTTTTGACGAGAGGCTTGCCGAGGCGGGTGATAGGGTGGCTGTGGCCCGACGCGAGGTGCTCGAAAGGCTTGCGCCTATGGTTGAGAGGCTCTATGGGGAGATTGCGGGCGAGAGGGAGAGTGTGGAGCTCACCTACCGCTCGGAGTGCAACACCCGAGCGATGATTGAGATACTGCGTGAAAATAGAAATAAAGATTTGGTGATGGGCTTTACCACCCAGGGAGTCCATCGCGATGATGTTGTGATGACCATTGGGGGCTATCCTCTGCGCAAGTTCGGTTCGCAGGGCCAACAAAAATCCTTCCTCTTGGCGCTCAAACTCGCTCAATACAACTTCCTCCACGAGAGGGTGGGCGAGAAACCCCTGTTGTTGCTCGACGACCTCTTCGACAAGCTCGATGAGGAGAGGCTCGCAAGGCTTGTGAGTGTAACTTCGGGTGAGGAGTATGGTCAGGTTTTTATTACCGACTGCAACCGCGAGCGTATTATTTCGGTGCTGAAAAATAGTGGTCACTCGTTCCGTCTCTTCTCGGTAGATGGTGGCGAGGTAAAGGTGGAGGAGGTGTAGTCTTATGAGGCGTTGCTATCCCACCCGCATTGGCGACCTTTGGAGTGGCTTCAAGAGTGAGCACCCCACCATTTCGCGCCTTATAGCCGAGGGCTCGGTGCCCGATGTGTGGCGCAGGGTTGCGGGCGATGGTATTGCCGATGCCACGAAGGTCAATTTTGTGCGTGGCAACCTCTTTGTTCAGGTTGGTGTTTCGGTTTTGCGTCACGAAATTTTCATCAATCGCGAAAACTTTCGCCACGAGATGAACTCGATTCTTGGCGAGGAGATTATTAAAACGATTATCGTCAAATAGGGTGCGGATGCGATCTGTGGGCGATTTCTGCGTTATGCTCGCGCTCGGATTGCTCATTTACGTTCAGTAAACTGCGCATCCTCGCTCTTCGCAAGCCTTGAACTCGCCTCACATATCGCATCCGCATTTTGGGGGATTTGTCCTGTGGGCGATTAGGTCGTTGCACTGCGACAAGTGGCTTCCTCATTTGCATTTAGCAAACTGCGGAGCCACTTTCTTGTGCGCCTACTACTCGCCTCACATATCGCATCCGATGTTTTGTCGACCGACGACCGTCAACCGACTTCGGACTCGGCATTGTTGCCGAACCCCAAAAAAGAGAAAATCCTCCCCTAGGTTAGGGGAGGGTGCCTGAAAGGCGGGAGAGGTCCGTCGCGGGCTCGGCATTGCTGCCGAGCCCGAAAGGTTTCTAGGACTTATAGGAATTTAGGGAGTTCTAGCCCTCCCAGTTCTCCTAGCCAAAATCTTGTTCTCTCTGTTTCACCTGTCTTTACTCTCCGCCCCACAAAAAATCTCGGGTATCTTTCCCGATACCCGCAAACAAAAAAGGAGAAGTTCACGTCTGAACTTCTCCTTTTTCTCTGTTCCGTCTTCCGGTAGCGAAGGACTATTTCTCCTTTGCAACGTAGCGTTTCTCTTTGATACGCGCAACACCGTTCGAATAAATGTTTGCTTTTGTTTATGAAAAATGGTATATTGCAAACGCAAAATGTAGTCATTCACTAAAAGCGGTTTTACGTTATGAGATACGGGAAAATACTACTTGTTGCTCTTACGCTTCTCTTGTCGGGGTGTGGATGGATTCCTCCATGGGATTACTATTATGCCGAATCGTTTATTGCGGTCTATATGGCGGGGAAACTAAACGCATCTCAATATGAGGATACTGGCTATTTGTCATTGACTTTTCAGGGCGAAGAATACAGATATGATAGCTGTGGTAAAGCAAGGGATGTGTATGAAGAGCTCTGTGTTAAGCACAATGATATGGAGTACAAAGAATGGGATGTTGAACCCGAAGATCTCGATCCAGGTTCTCGTCAACGCTCGGCATTTTGGAAAGACATAGTAGCAATAGATGTTGTGAGCGATAAGGATTTTGACTCTGATCATCCAGCAGGAACATCGTGGAATGATGTGGTAAAGTATATTGCGCTCACCTATGGGGATTATGTGCAAAGTGGATATAAACCAATTGATTATAAGTTATGTGTTAGGTATATGGATTACCTCCACACCATTCCCGAAGATGGCCTTCGCCTCATTAATCAACTTTCATTGTTTATTGAAGACATTCCCGAATCGGCGGAGGGGAGGCACAATCTTACTATTACGCTTACCGCCGACGATGGGTCGGTATTTGTTGCGGAGTGTCCGATGCAGCTCTCTTCGGTTGAGAAAATAGATTAGACACGCAAAAAAAGGAGAAGTTCACGTCTGAACTTCTCCTTTTTCTTTGTTCCGTCTTCCGGCAGCGAAGGACTATTTCTCCTTTGCAACGTAGCGTTTCTCTTTGATACGCGCTTTCTTACCGGTGAGGTTACGGAGGTAGTAGATGCGTGCACGGCGTACAACACCAACTTTGTTAACCTCAATCGACTCGATGTGGGGCGAGTAGAGGGGGAAGATACGCTCTACACCTACACCGTTCGAAATCTTACGGATGGTGAACATTTTGGTCACACCACGACCTTTGATCTGGATTACCACACCGCGGAAACTCTGGATACGCTCCTTGTTACCCTCAATAATTTTGTAGCTAACGGTGATGGTGTCGCCGGCTTTGAATGCAGGAATCTCCTTGGGAGCCCACATAGCCTCTTCTGCGATTTTGATTAAGTTGTCCATCTTTTTTTTAATCGATTAAATTGTTAAGGTAGGGAATATTACGGACTCCTGTGTTCTCATAAGAGATTCCACTACCGGAGCGCAAAGATACGGACAAAATTCAAAATTCAAAATTCAAAATTCAAAATTTTCTCAAAAAACACAACATTCAAACAGTCAACACGCTGGAAATGTGTGAATTGATGCACAAAAAATAGCCCCAAAAATTTCAACTACTTTGAGATTTTGGGGCTTTATGGTTTGTGTTGCAGTCAGAAGACTACTCTACTGCAAGGCTGTCGACTACGGCACTCTCCTCGGTGGCACTCTCCGACATCTCCTCTTCGGTGGGTTTGGGTGCGGGTTTGGTGGTGAGAGCCGAGGCGGGAATCTCACAGGTTACAATGAAGGCCTTGGGGAAGTGAATCCTCACTTTCGAGAGCAACATAATAGCCTCATCCTGCGTCAGGCAGTTGCCACAGGTGACCAAAAAGTATGGATTCTCATAGGCAAAATAGACGGGCACATTGTAGTTCTCCTGAAAGAGTGCAATGGCGGCCTCTGCATCGGTGCGGGCCGATTGGGTGTGGCTGGCGAAGATGCGGATGCGGTAGCCCTGATAGAACTCCTTGGGTGAGGTCTGGGCGTTATATTTTCCCATAGCCTCTTGTGCGCTTTGGTGGATTACTACTTGTGCGCGGGCGCCACTCTCCCCATCGGGTTCGGCAAGTCGCTCGGTGAAGGTGGGGGTATGGCGTTGGGTGAGCGAGTCGGTGACCTCTTGTGCCGAGGCGCTCGCAACAAAGCCCACGAGTGACAATATAAATATGGTAAAGGTCCTCTTCATTGCTCTCTATTGTTCGTTTAGATATTTGGATGGTTCGCCAAAGATACTGATAAATTTCGAAATGGGCACATCTCTGCGCTCGTAGCGTTTGCGGAAGCACCAAATCTTACCCTCTCCATAGCCCGAAATTGTCAGGTCATTGGGTGAGGATTTGAGAGTGCCGAGTGCGCGTAGGGCGGCAAGTGCCGACGAAAAACGCATGCCGACATCCACCACTACCGTTGTTGTTGATTTGCGAGGAAGTACTACGGGTGCCTTCATATAGACCTCACCGATGGGCTCACCTTTGAGGTCGGCAACAAGTTCGCCACCCACCACTGTGACTTTGAAGGCCGATTTGTTCTCGATGGTCATCTCCATCTTTGCCCCTTTCGAGAGGTCAAAGGAGAGGAGTCGTGCATCTTTGAGCACAAAACTATCGAGTGAGATGAGGTTGCACCCCGAGAGGGCAATCATCAAAACTGCCACCGTCACAAATCTTACACAGTATTTAACTCCTTGTTTCATCTTATTTATTGGTATTTGAGCGTTTGGTCGGGGCGCACACGCGAAGTGATGGCGACAGGTATTGAGAGCAGTGCCACCAAAATTAGCGGTAGAGCCACATTTATTCCAATCCACCACACCCAGCCAAACGATACCGGTACGGCCGAGAGCATATAGGCTTCGGGGTCGAGGGCTATAATGCCCGTAAAGTGTTGTATCGCAAGGAGCGTGCCTGCAATGATGTTGCCCCACGCCATACCCGAGAGGATAACCTTCAAGGCGCACCAGAGGAATAGGCGTTGGATGTTCTTGTTGCGCATACCGAGTGCTTTGAGTGTGCCAATCATACGGATGCGCTCAAAGATGATAATCAGCAGGGCGGTAATCATATTCAAAAGCGCAACGGCAATCATAATGACGATTATCACTGCGCCATTGATGTCGTGAGTAGCGAGCCAATCGAATATTTGGGGGTAGTTGGTTGCGAGGTTGGTTGTGCGCCACATCTCTTCATCCCCTGCAAGGTAGGCCTCGGCTCTAACATCCGAAGTTAGACTCTCCATTGCCTCAAAATCATCGGCCATAATCATATATCCCGAGAGTTTGTCCTCCTCCCAGCCATTGATTCTCTGTACATTGCGGATATCGGTGAGGGTGAGCATTTGCTCCAACGAGGAGGTTCCTGTGGAGTAGATGCCCGATATTTTGTAGGCATCACGACGCATTGGTGCCCCCTGGGTGGTGAAGATAAACTCCACTTTATCTCCAATTCCGACCTCCAAGAGATTGGCGAGGGTTTGCGACACAAGAATATCCTTTTTGCGCTCCTCGTCCCCAATTCGGGGCAACTCCCCCTCCACAAGATGTGTGGCATAAAAGAGCGAGTCATACCCAACTCCCACACCACGCAAGAGAGCACCCTGCATAGTCCCTCCCTTCTTGATAATGCCCGAGCGAGAGACAAAGGGGGTGATGGTGCCAAAGTGGTCGAGGGTGCCGACTGTTTGCTCGAAGGCCTCATTGCGAGTGAGGGCCTTGCTGTCGAGCGCGAGGTAGGAGCCCGCAGGCTCAACCGTAATGTGGGCATCCATACCCGTAAGTTTCTCTTGCAGAGCCTCTTTGAAGCCGCCAATTACCGACAAGGAGATAAGCATTACGGTCAGAGAAATGGCAACCGAGAGGCGAGCGATGCCCATCATTGCACCGCTACGCTCGCCTTTTTGTGAGGATATCCGACGAGCCAAAAATAACTCTGCACTCTCTTTTGCCACCTTTTTTTGCTTGTGTCGGCTCAAAAGTACGAAAATTTCGGTATATTTACCATCAGAAACACAACAAAAAGAGAATATCACAATGAGTAGAGTAGTTTTAGTAACAGGAGCAACCTCGGGAATTGGTGAGGCTACGGCCCGCGCATTTGCCGAGAAGGGTTATAAAGTTATCATTACAGGTCGTCGCGCCGAGAGGCTCGAAGCCCTCAAAGCCGAACTCAAAGAGAGGTTTGGGGCCGAGGTGTATGCCATCAATTTCGATGTGAGGGAGAGGGTGCAGTGCGAATCGGCCCTTGAAGCACTCCCCGCAGAGTTTGCCGAGGTGGATATCTTGGTCAATAATGCAGGCTTGGCGTCGGGCTTGGAGCACCTCAATGAGGGTGCCGATGAGGATTGGAATGCAATGATTGATACCAATGTCAAAGGTCTTTTGTATATCACTCGCGCGGTGGCAAACCGTATGATTGAGCGAGGAGTGGGTGGCCACATTGTCAATCTTGGCTCCACTGCGGGCACGCAGGTCTATGAGAATGGCAACGTCTATTGTGCCACCAAGCACGCCGTACACGCCCTTTCGCACGGTATGCGCATCGACTTCCTGCGCCACCGAATCAAGGTTACGGAGGTGCGCCCAGGTATGGTAGAAACCGAGTTCTCGGTTGTTCGATTCCACGGCGACCAGCAGAGAGCCGATGGTGTCTATAAGGGACTCAAACCCCTTACGGGTGAGGATATTGCAAGTGCTATCGTGTGGGCCGTAGAGCAACCCGCCCACGTCAATGTGAGCGAGATTATCCTCACACCCACCGCACAGGCCGACTCCTACTACAAATTTGTAGAGCAATAGAGCAGCTTCGATGCACGTTTGTAGTATGTAAACCAAAAGAAGAAAAGAGAAAAATGAATGTATCCTATCTACTGATAATTGCAATCGGCCTCATTGGACTGATTGTGCAAATGAGGCTCCAATCGGTATTCAAGAAGTACTCCCGCGAACCCTTCCCTGGTGGATTTACGGGTAAGGATGTGGCCGAGAAGATGTTGCACGACCACGGAATCTACGATGTGAAGGTTGTCTCCACGCGCGGACACCTCACCGACCACTACAATCCCGTAACCCGCACGGTGAATTTGAGCGAGAGTGTCTATGGTAGTGCTTCTATTGCAGCGGCTGCTGTGGCCGCCCACGAGTGTGGTCACGCTGTACAACACGCACAAGGCTACGCCCCACTGCGTCTGCGTTCGGCTCTGGTGCCCATCATCCAGTTCTCATCGAACATCTCGACTTGGGTGATAATCATCGGTATTCTTGTGATAAATACCATTCCTGCAATCTTCTGGGTGGGCATTGCAACCATTGCAGCCTCGGCACTCTTCTCGATTGTTACCCTCCCTGTGGAGTACAACGCCTCGGAGCGTGCTTTGGCGTGGCTCGAAGGGGGCAGGGTGCTCTCGCCCGAGCAGATGCGCGGGGCAACGGTGTCGCTTCGATGGGCAGCCCGAACCTATCTTGTGGCTGCATTGAGTGCCATTGCAACCCTTCTGTACTACCTCGACTTTGTACGCAACAACGACTAATTTTAACATAGAAACCAAACCCAAACAATAGATGAATTTTACCGCTCTCGACCACGCCGCCACCCTCGCACTCAACTTCGATGGTGGTTTGGTTATGGATAGATTTATATGGCTGGTGTCTGAAAAACTTACTTGGGCACCTCTCTACATAGCCCTCTTGTGGCTCACCTACCGCAAGTGGGGGTGGAAATATATGGTTGTAATCTTGCTGGCGGTAGTGCTTGGTGTGGCACTCTCGGACCAGATATGTAACTATTTCAAGGAGACCTATCAGATGTTGCGCCCCAATAGGGTGGAGGGTGTCAAGGAGCACCTTCACCTTGTGTGGAACCCCATCAAGGAGCAATATTGTATTTTCGGTCGCTATGGCACCATCTCGGCACACGCCGCTACAACAATGTCCCTCTTTTTGATTGTGGGCTGTGGCGCATTGCGAGGTAGTAGGTGCTATTGGAGGTGGATGCCACTTTGGGTGCTTCTTGTGGGCTACTCGCGCATCTATCTGGGTGTTCATTTCCTCTCGCAGATACTCTTTGGCTGGGTTCTTGGCGCGCTTGTGGGCGGTTTTGTAGTCTGGCTCTTGGGAAAGTTTGGTAAACGATTCAAAGAGAGTCGATTGTGAGGTCGATAAGAACAAAAAATAAGGTACAAATGTACCTTAAAACGTACCATATTTTACACACAAAAAGAGGAGCCAGCAACTCCTCTTTTTTAGTTATCTATGGAACGGGGTCGTAACCACTTCCACCCCAGGGGTGACAGCGTAAAATGCGACGTAAAGTAAGCCATCCACCCTTCAAAGGGCCATATTTTCGCAAGGCCTCCAATGCATATTGCGAACACGTTGGGGTGAATCTGCACGTCGGGTGGGGTTTGAGGGGCGAGATGCAGATTTGGTAGAAGCGGACAAGGGCCACAAAGGGAGCACTTGCCAACCACCTAAATCCTCTCCATAATTTTTGCCAAAATCCCTCCGACTGCATCGCGTATGGTGTTGAATTCAAGAATCTCTTTTGTGCTGTAAATAAGGCCAATATCGACGTGAAGCCCCTTTTGTGTTGCCTTTTGCACAATGGCGAGTTTTTGGGTTCGATAGGCCTCGCGGGTGCGACGTTTCAGGAGGTTACGCCCCACAGCCCTCTTTACATTTCGCTTGGGAACGACAAACAAAACGGACACTTGTGCTTGGTCCTCCTCGGTCATCTTGCGCACCTTATAGATATAGCGATAGGGGGCCAAGTGACCACCCTTATTGCGCACAAACAAGGCATCGACAGCACCTCCGTGAAGGCGCTCCGCTTTCGAAAGACCATATTTTGCCGTTTGTGCCATAAGTATCTAAAAATGAGTGCGGGGCGTCTTCCCGACACCCCGCAAACGTACCTTATTTTGTACCTTTTTTCTCGGTGCCAGCCTCCTCTGCGGGTTTGCGTTTTGCGCGCGAGCGTTTTACAGGTTTAGCCTCCTGTGCCTTGATGAAATTCTCGGCCTTGTGGCTATGGCTGAACTCGATGGGTTCGAGCGTCTTGCCCGCCTTGGCATCTGCCACCAGCAACTCAACCGCCTTTGCGATATTGGGAATGCCTGGTGCAGGAGCTTTGGAGTAGATTTTCAGGCCTGCCTCCACCGCTGCCTTTGCGGTATTCTCACCCAAAACCACAATCATAGGGATATTCTCGGTGCCGAACTTGGCAACAAGCGAGGCAATCTCGTTGGGGCTGTAAAATACCAACAAATCGTAGTCGGAGATATTCACATCCGAGAGGTCTGCGCTCACAGTGTGGGCGAAGATGAGGCTGTGGAAGTTGAGGTGCAACTTTTCGAGCGTTTGGGGAATCTCGGGGTTGTGGGGCTCGGCAAGGGCGAGGATGAAGCGCTCATCCTTGTGTTTGAGAATCATCTCCATAAAGCTGTCGAACTTACCGTCGGCAAAGAAAATCTTGCGTTTGCGGTAGATGATATATTTCTGCAAATAGAGTGCAACGGCCTCATTGATGCAGAAATACTTCATTGTCTCGGGGATGTTGATTCTCGCCTCCTCTGCAATGCGGAAGAAGTTGTCAATGGTGGTTCGACTGGTGAAAATCACTGCCGAATAGTCCAAAATTTCAGTCCTCTGACTACGGAATTCTTTGAGCGACACCCCCTCAATGCGCATAAAAGGCTTGAAGGTGAGGTTGAGGTTGTTCTCTTGTGCCACCTGATAGAAAGGTGACTTTTCGATTACGGCAGGTTGGGGCTGCGAAATAAGTATACTTTTAATTTTCAACGCTTTGTGTTTATTTGGTTCGACATTAAATGGCACTATTTCTCACCACAAGGGTGGCAATAATGCCGATGGGAATCAAAACGACGGCGCAAAGGTACAAAATCCAAAGTAAAATCGAAACTTTTTGTTCAATAAAGAAAATTAAACTTTTTGTGACAAACGTAAATAGCGACAAAGCTGCCAGCCCAATGGCAACAACTCCCAGCACTTGTGCCGAGGCTCCTGTGTTGATGACGAAGAGTAGCACAATGGGGGTTCCGACGATGGCGGCTATGGCCATTAGTGCGTCTGCCAGAATGTTAAGACCTTGCGCCACCTCTCCACGACGAGTCAGCGCACAGATGCCATTGGTGAGAATTCTCTGCACAGCACCCACCGCCACAAAGAGCGCAATTCCAAGGGGGGTAATCCACAATGGATTGAGCCCACCGAGTGCTTCAACACCCAAGATGTCGAGCCAACCAACCCCCGCCAGCGCCCAGGTTATTATGCCGAGGGCCACCGAGTTACGAACTGCTCTCATAAAGAGGTAACTCAACTCATCCGCAACTCTTATGCCAAGGTTGTCGCCAACAACGATTTTCCACATCTGCCCGAGGTGTCCGCCATAGGCAAAGACCACAAAGAGGTAGTAGATAAACATCGCCACCACCAAGAGCCACACCACAGCATTATCGGTCAGCGATAGTGCGCTCTCCACAATGGTGGGCTGCTCCACAAGTTTTGCACTCTCTCCAAAGAGTGAGCTCAAACCTCCTCCGAGTGAGTCGGTTGTGATTGGGGCGGTATTTTCTATGGGTGTAGTCATTCTATTCTCTCTTGTTTCCCTGTGTGGTTCTAATCCTCACTCTTACGGACCGAGATACGGATGGTTGTTCCTTTGCCCAACTCGCTCTCCGTGACGGCAATATGTCCGCTATGATACTCCTCAATAATACGTTTGGAGAGCGATAGGCCCAAACCCCAGCCACGGGTTTTGGTTGTGAATCCGGGCTCAAAAATCTTCTTCCAATTATTCTTGGCAATACCTTTGCCCGTATCCTTCACATCGATGTGTGCCCACTCGTCGCTTTCACTGATGGTCACCGAGATGTTTCCAAAGCCTTGAAGCGCGTCGAGGGAGTTTTTGAGCAGGTTTTCGACCACCCACTCAAAGAGAGCTGCGTTCATCATCACCATCACGGGGGCCATTGCCAAACCGTTGTAGTCGAGGCTCACCCTCTTGGGTATTCGTGTGCGGAAGTAGAGGACACAGTCGCCCACAACCTCACCGAGATTGGTTCTGGTAAGGGCCGTTTCGGAGCCTATTTTGCCAAATCTATCGGCAACCTTCACAAGCCTTGTGAGATCTTTGCTCATCTCGTCGATAGCTGCGGGGTCTATATCCTGTGAGCGAAGGTACTCCATCCATCCCATAAGTGACGAAATGGGGGTGCCAAGTTGGTGGGCTGTCTCCTTCGCCAAGCCTATCCACACGCGATTCTGCTCATCTTGCTTCGAGGTGCGGAAGGTTACGAAGGCGAAAAAGGCAAAAATTGCCACCACCGACAACTGAACATAGGGGAAGAGAATTAGCCAATCCAAGAGTGCCGAGTTGCCATAGAAGAGGATGTAGCGATAGCCCCTCGGAGTGGTAATCTCAATAGGGGTGTTCTGCCTCGAAAGTTTCATTATGAGTTTCATCCTCTTGTCGGGATGATTCACCACACTCTCGGGCAATAGGTGATACTTCTCAACCCTACCACTCTCGTCGAGCAGTAGGTATGGAATATTTTGATTGTGAACAACTTGGAAGATTAGGGGGTCGTTGTGGGTGCTCTCGCCCATACGCTCCATTGCGTAGGACCAGAGGGCCATCTCGTTCATCTCCTTGTGTTGTAGGCGCCGCGAGAGGTGGGTGGAGAAGATTAGTGATAGGGTGCCTATCGCAACGGCAATGGAGATAACAAGTACCCTCTTTTTGTAGGGGGTGCTCTTTATCACTCGCCATAACTTCTCACGCAACTCTCTCATTCTTTTCTCTATTTACGCTCGGTGTCCTGCGAGGTGAGGATGGTGTTATACTTCTCCAAATCCTGCAACAGTTCCACAGCCCTCTTCAACTCCACATCGTTGGGCAGGAGGTGTTTTGTGGCACCCTCGGAGTAGCAGTAGCGGGCTACAATTTGGTTTTCGATTATGCTTTGCAACTCCTTTTTGTAGAGCAGGATGTTGTCTTGGGTGTCGTTGGTGATGTTGGCCTCAATTTGTGCCATCTGCTCACTCATATTCTCCTCCCAGCGCTCCTTTTCGGCAGCCTTCTTAAACTCCTTCCACAGGTGGGTTGCATAGCTCTCCCACGCCACCGTCTTATCCTTCATAAACTCCACAAACTCACCATAGGCCTCGTCCGAGAAGTGATATTGGGTGGGAACGACAGCCTCTTGGAGTTCATCGTAGTGGCGGGCGCAATACTCCGACAGGAAGTCATCCACGAAGCCCTGTGCATAGACCATCACCGCAAAGGTGCTCACATACTCTGGTTCCAACCTCACATCGGGCATCACACCACCCCCATCATAGACCTTGCGTCCTGCTCGGGTATGGAACTCGCTGATGAGCGAGTCGGGCACCGAGGCGACACTCCCATCCTCGTTGTGGGCCGAGTAGTCCTTGGCTTGCACACACCTGCCACTTGGGAGGTAATATTTGGCGGTTGTCATCTTGATATAGGACTCATATCCGAGGGGATATGTGCTCTGCACCAAGCCTTTTCCAAATGTGCGCTGTCCCATCAATACGGCCCTGTCGTAGTCCTGCAAGGCTCCCGCCACAATCTCCGAAGCCGAAGCCGAGCTGTTGTCGGTGAGCACCACAATGGGGATGTCTGTTGCAATGGGAGGGTTCTCGGTTTTGAAAACCCTATTCTCTGCGCCCCCCTTCGAGGAGCGGGTGCTAACAACCTCGCTACCTGTGGGCAGGAAGAGCGAAAGAACCTGTACGGCCTCTTGGAGAATGCCACCCGTATTGTCGCGGTAGTCCAAAACCAAACCCTTCAAACCCTGCTCGGCGAGGGCTTCGTAGGCTCTCATCATATCGGCCGAGCACCCTTCGGTGAATTCGGAGTGGGAGATGTAGCCGATGCTGTCACCCACCATTCCATAGTAGGGCACACCAGGGATGGCAATCCTCTCGCGCTGAATTTTCAGGGGTACAAGTTCGCCCGTGGGGAACTTTTCGATGGTGATTTTTATCGAACTGCCAGCATCGCCTTTGAGTTTGTCGCTCACCTGCTGGGTGGTGAAACCTTTGGCGCTCTTACCATCAATCTCCACAATCCTATCACCTGGGCGTATGCCTGCGAGGTCGGCAGGAGAGTTTTTGTAGGGGGCCGAGAACTCCACATAGTCACCCCTTTGGCGGATAAGGGAGCCCACGCCACCATACTTACCCGTAGTCATTGCCTTGAAGTCGCCCATCCTCTCGGCAGGGATGTATTCGGTGTAGGGGTCGAGGATTTTGGTCATACCCTGCGCAGCGGCCTCTGCCACCTTGTCGCTCTCCACATCATCCACATAGAAGAGGTCTACAAATCGCAGCATATTGATTAGTAGGTCTATGTTTTTCCCCAGATTGTAGGCGTTGTTTTTGGCTGCTGCGCCCAAGAGAAGGCAACCTGCCACCGTCATCGCGACAATCGAATATTTTACTCCTCTTTTCATTCTCTAAACCCCTCTATTAATCTCACCTACAATGCGAAAACGGGCATTTTCGACCTCTTTTCTCACGCCACTCAACTCCGCTGTTGTGGCATCCACCTGCCTTAATACGAGAGCATCGTCGCCCATATTCACAAGGCGCTTCCACACACCCGCAGCACGGAAGGTTAGGACTCCCTGCTCCTCGCTGTGGAGAGCGTAACCGCAGCGCGACATTGCGGCCACAATCTGCTCGCGATTGCCCACAATCGACGCCTGTAACCCGATGGTCACAAAGCCATAATTGGGGTAGGCAAGAGATATGCCCACCATTGCCACCAATAGGATTATGCCCCTATAACCGAGCAGCCCACGAGGGCCCACCGCAAGGGTGTTGGTGGCAACCATCAGGCCAAAAATCAGTGTCATAAGCAGGGTGAGCTTCACGAAATGCCTCGCAGCCCTGCCCCAATAAAGTCCAAAATTACCTTTGCTCATACTATCTTCTCTTTCTGCTATTATAACGTCTTTGTGAGGTGCAAAATTGTATCCCTTACCTGCTCCATAAGCCAATGAGGTGTTGAGGTCGCACCACAAACACCCACATTCTCCACCCCCTCAAACATCTCGCGGGTGAGCTCCTGTGGCGACTCGATTTTCACACTATGGGGATTGGCGCTGTGGCACGCCTCAAAGAGCACCTTGCCGTTGGAACTCTTTGCACCACACACAAATACCACCATATCACATCCGCGTGCAAAGCTACGTAAGTGCTCCTCCCTGCCCGCTACCTGACGACAGATGGTATCGCGCACAATGACCTCTTCGGGATTCGAGGAGCGCGAGAGTACTTCATCGCGAATCTCGGCAAAGAGCGCCAAACTCTGGGTGGTTTGTGAGAGTAGGAATATGGGCTTCGAGAAGTCAACACCCTCCAAGTCGGCACTCTTCTCGACCACAATCGCTCTATCCTCAATTTGACCATTTAGCCCCACAACCTCGGCGTGTCCCTTTTTGCCGAGGATGAGCACCGTGCCCCCCACCTCACACATTTGGCGGTCGGCCTCAATGGTGAGTTTTTGGAGCTTTGCAACCACGGGGCAGGTGGCATCGGCATAGCCGAGCGAGAGGGCTTCGAGTGTGCGGTAGGTTCTCTTGGGCTCTCCGTGTGCGCGGATGAGTATTTTACTCTCGGGGGTGGGGGCGATGGTTGCGAGGTCGGCGTGCGATATGGTCCTCACACCCAAACCCTCCAAGCGTGCCACTTCGAGGTCGTTGTGCACAATATCCCCCAACGAATAGACCCTCTTACCCTCTGCCACCAACTCTTCGGCCTTCGAAATGGCGCTCACCACTCCGTAGCAGAAACCCGATTTATCGTCAATAGTTACCTTCATAAAGCCCTTTAAGTGTTTACAACCCACTCATTTACAGACCCCTCCGCCCTTCGGGCACCTCCCCTAACTTCGGGGAGGATAGGCTGTCTTTTATTTGTTGTCCCAATACGTCTAAAATGGCATCAATTATCATATCGCTATCGTGCCAAACCGCATTGTTGGGAACCCTTATAACTCGTATGCCCTCTTTTGCAAGATAGGCATCTTTTCTTCTGTCGTGTGCTTGGTGCTCTTCTGTTTGGTGCTGGATGCCATCCACCTCAATACATATTTTTGCACTCGGGCAGTAGAAATCCAATATGTATGCTCCTATTGAAAATTGTCGTCGCCACTTCAATCCCTCAATTTGCTTACCTTTGAGAATTTTCCACAAGGCCCACTCTTCTGGTGTGGATTTATGGCGCAATCTCCTCCGTTCTTCAAGTTGCTCGGGCTGATTATGTGTACGCTTTTTATCCATAGAAAGCCTCTCTAAAATCCTCCCCGAAGTTAGGGGAGGTGTCGCGTAGCGACGGAGGGGTCTGTTGATTTCTAACCCTCTACCCTCTGTCGGAAAACCTCGTTGAACCACACCATCTCCTCTTCGAGGGTCATACCTCCGTTGTCGAGGACAATAGCGTCGTCGGCCTTGCGCAGTGGGCTCACCGCACGAGTCTGGTCGAGGTGGTCGCGCTGTCGGATGTTCTCCACAATCTCCTCGCGGCTCACCTCTTCGCCTTTGGCCAGTAGCTCCTGATAGCGTCGTTCGGCCCTCACCTCTGGGTCGGCAGTCATAAATATTTTCAACTCCGCGTGGGGAAAGACAACTGTGCCAATATCTCTACCGTCCATCACAACGCCTTTGTCGCGCCCCATCTCCTGCTGCATAGCCACCAAACGAGCCCTCACCTCACCAATGGCGCTCACGGCACTCACAAGGTTGCTGACGGTGATGGTGCGAATTTTACCCTCAACCCACTCGCCATCGACGTAGATATCACTTGCGCCTCGGTCGGGATTGAAGCGGAAGTCGATGCGGATGTTGTCGAGGTTGGCCACCAGGCGCTCCTCGTTGAGAATACCCCTTTCAACACATCCGTTCTCTATTGCCCAGAGGGTTACGGCACGATACATTGCACCCGTGTCGATGAAGATGTAGCCGAGGTGTGCGGCCACCATCTTGGCAAAGGTGCTCTTGCCACACGAGGAGAAGCCATCAACGGCTATGACGATTTTCTTATTTTGCTTTGAAGAGTTCATTGAATTGAATGTCAATTTGTAAGTCGGAAATCATAGATATGAGCAACGATAAGCCAATGATGGTGATGACGATACCCGAGATTCGGTTAATCCACAACATATGCTGTGGGCGGAAGTGCTTGCGGACGAGTTTCATTATCGAGGCAAGTATGAACCACCAACCCGAGCAACCCGCAAAGATGCCCAGAATCATTGAAGCATTCGAAAATGCGTTGCCATCGGTGTCGTAGAATCCCATCGATTTGACTGTGGCAATGAGGGCAACGTGCACCAAAATGTAGGCGGGGTTGGCAAAACTCAACAGAAAGCCCGAGAGATAGTCCCTCCAATCGGCCTTATCCCTACCTGTGAGGTTGCGACGAATCTGCACATCGGGCTTTTTGAGAAAGATATTCACACCAAAGATGGTGATGAACACACCCGCGATACACTTGATTAGGAGCATATTACTCTCGATAAATCCCGTAACGAACGAGAGCGAGAAGAATGCGATGGAGGCATAGAGGGTGTCGCTTGTTGCAATGCCGAAGCCCGTTGTAACACCCGAGCGTATACCTTTACTCAAATTGCGTTGTAGGCAGAGGATGGCGGTGGGGCCTGGGGGCATAGAGGCCATACATCCCACCATAACTCCTCCGATGAAAGTCATTAACCACATATCTTTTTGTCGTGTTTGTTTGTCTTTTCTTCTTGGGCAAAATTCACCAACTACAAAGATAGTTATTTTTGGCGATAGGCTATCCCTTCGTAGGGATAAAATGTGTGCCCAGAGAAAAAATATTCTCCATTGGGGCGAAAAGTCTTATCAAAAAAGTTATTTTTGTAAAAAATAAACTCTTCGTTATGAAAATTTCGCTCAAAAGATATCAACGAGCCCTGCTCGCACTCCTTTCGGTTCTACTTCTTTCGCTGGGATGGTTGAGGGTAAGTGGCCTTGTGCTCCTTGTGGCATTTGTGCCCCTTATGCTCATCTCGGCCTCCTATGATGCTGGCCGTAAGGGGTGGTGGCGTATGGCTGGTTGGGTGGCACTTGTTATGGGGCTGTGGTGTATTGCCACCTGTTGGTGGATTTACTATGCTGCGGCTGTGGGTATTGTGGCGGCAACCATTGTTCAGATTGTGCTCTTTGGCGGAGTCTTTATGATTTACCACTCTTTCTCCCATCACGCTCGCCCCGCGCTTGCCTACACAACCCTCATTGCGGGGTGGCTTTGGGCGGAGCACCTCTACCTCAATGGCGAGGTTTCGTTCCCCTGGCTCCTGTTGGGCAATGGCTTTGCGGGTGATGTGTGGGCTGTTCAGTGGTATGAACTGACGGGTGTGTTGGGTGGCTCGCTGTGGGTGCTGCTCACAAATATCCTGCTCTTTGAGTGGTTTATGAACCGTAAGAATAGGGCAAAGGGTGTTGCTGTGGCGGTTGTTGCAGTGCTTCCCGTGGTGGCTTCGCTCATTATCGGTGGGCTCTACAAGGAGAATCCCAATGCGCAAAAGGCAACCGTAACCCTTGTACAACCCAATTTCGACCCCTACAAGGAGAAATATACGATGCCCATTGGGGCACAAATGGTGATACTCACCTCGCTCATCTCGGAGGCGCCCGAGGGGGTGGATTACATCGTTTTGCCCGAAACGGTAATTGGCGATTCAGGCGACCCCATCTGGGAGAGCAACCACTTGGGTAGCTTCTCTGTGAGGTCGTTGGAGTCACTGCGCGCAAAACGCTATCCCGAGGCGCAACTCATAACGGGGGCTATGACCTACCACCGATACAATAACGAGCAAGAGGCGAGCCCGACGGCACGTCACAGTGGCTCAATGATATACGACCGCTACAATGCAGCGCTTGCCCTCGATAGGGATTCGACACTCAAAGTGAGCCACAAGTCGCGCCTGGTGGTGGGTGTGGAGAAGATGCCCTTTATGGATGTGCTCAAACCCCTCGAAAAACTCATAGTCGATTTGGGTGGCACCACAGGGCAGCTTGGCACCGATAAGTATCGCCACTTGCTGCATCAGCGCAACAGCCACTTCCCCTACGGCATTTCGGTGGCGGCCCCCATCTGCTATGAGTCGGTCTATGGCGAGCACATTGGAGGTTTTGCGGCCGATGGCGCCGAGTTGATGATGGTCATCACCAACGATGGATGGTGGCACGATACGGAGGGCTACCGTCAGCACTTCTCCTTCTCGCGTTTGAGGGCTATTGAGAGTCGCCGTTGGGTGTGCCGTGCTGCCAACACAGGCATCAGTGGCTTCATTTCGCCCGATGGTAGGGTACACGAAACCCTCGGTTGGGATGAGCGCGGAACCCTCACAGCCGAGGTTACCCCCTCGCGAGATGTGACCTTCTATGCCAAGGCGGGCGACTATCTGGGTAGGATTGGAACATACCTCTTCATCCTCTCGTTGCTCTACTATGTGAGCTACCGCTTCCGCCGCCGCAACCACCTTGTATAGAGAACTACATACACATACGATATGAACTATTCCCAAACAACCCAATTCCTCTTCAACTCTTTTCCCTCCTACCAAAATGTGGGCCCAGGTGCCTATAAGGAGGGATTGCAGAACATTACCGAGATGTGCCGCCGATTGGATAACCCCCAACGGAACTACTTTACAATTCACGTTGCGGGCACCAATGGCAAAGGCTCTGTTTCGCATATTCTTGCCTCGGTTTTGCAGCAGGCGGGCTACTGTGTAGGTCTTTTCACCTCGCCCCACTTGGTCGATTTTCGTGAGCGCATCCGTGTCAATGGTGAGCCCATAAGCGAGCGTCAGGTGGTGAATTTTGTTAAGGAGCACAAGGAAGAGATGGTGGCCCTCGGCCTCTCGTTCTTCGAGATGACCACCGCAATGGCCTTCCACCACTTCTCGGAGAGCGATGTGGAGGTGGCCATCATCGAAACGGGACTTGGGGGTAGGCTCGACTCGACAAATATCATCAACCCAATCCTCTCGGTCATTACCAACATCGGTTTGGAGCACACCGCACTTTTGGGCTCCACCATAGGAGAGATTGCCTTCGAGAAGGCGGGTATCATCAAACCCGAAGTCCCCGTAGTGGTAGGTGAGAGTGCTCCCGAGAGCAACGAGGTCTTCGACCGCACCGCTGCCGAGCGAGGCTCTTTCCTGATTTATGCCGACAGAGAGTGGGAGGTTGTGGATAGTGAGCCCTCGGGAGGGTGGATGCGCTACCACATTCAGCGCCCCCGTGACGGCAGGGTGCAGATTCTCGACCTCGATTTGATGGGTGCCTACCAGCGCAAAAACATCATCACGGCCCGCACGGCGGTGAGTATCCTCCGCCACCATACTCCCCTGAATATCTCCACTCGCGCACTTGTTGAGGGTGTGCGCTCGGTGGTGAAATCTACGAGCCTGATGGGTAGGTGGCAGAAGTTGGGCAGTAGCCCAAGAGTCTATTGCGATACGGGCCACAACGCCCACGGCCTGCGCGAGGTTGTGGCACAGATTGAGGCGCAGGAGTACCGAAAACTCTATATGGTTGTTGGTATGGTCAATGATAAGGACTTCGACGCGGTCATCCCCCTGATGCCACGCGAGGCCTACTACATCTTCACCTCTGCATCGGTGGCACGCTCTCTGCCTGCCGAGACTCTTGCCGAAAAGTTCCGAGCCGAGGGCTTTGAGGGTGAGGTTGCTGCTGATGTACACGCGGCCTACCGCAGGGCGATAGAGCTTGCCAATCCCGACGAGGACTTTGTGTTTGTGGGTGGTAGCACATTTGTGGTTGCCGACCTGCTTTCCGAGTAAGTTTCGCGGGCATCTACTGCATTATGCTTAAAAAACTCTCCCTCATTTACGTTTAGTAAACTGCGGGAGAGTTTTTTTTCGCAAGCCTTGTATCTGCTCCGCGAAATCTACTTGGCGGTGCGTAGTGCTAAAAGGGTAAAAGAAAAAAACCACATCGCGTCCGATGTGGTTTTCTCTTGTTCTGCCTCTGCGAGCGGGTGACCTTGTCACCATCGGAAGCAGCGAATCAACTGTTAGTCCTCTCGACTATTTGTTGCGCAACTCGTCCGAAACGGTGAGTTTCTTACGACCTTTTGCGCGGCGAGCTGCAAGTACTTTGCGACCGTTTACGGTAGCCATACGAGCACGGAAGCCGTGTTTGTTGATTCTTTTCCTCTTTGAAGGTTGATAAGTCCTTTTCATAGCGCTATTTATATTTGTTTATCAGTTTTTCCGTAATTTTCGGACTGCAAAGATACATATAAAATTCAAAATTCAAAATTCAAAATTGAAAATTAGGCTATTTCGCTGAAAAATAGCCATCAAAACCGACGGTTTTTCCTATATTTGTCGTAGGATATTTATGTAAAATGATGAGTATGAATAAAAATAATAGGGGTGCGTTGGCTCTTGGTGGGTTGGTCAAGATGCTTCTTGGAGGCACTCTGATGGCACTTTTGCTCTTTCTGCCCGCGGGGAGCTGGGCGTGGTGTGGTGGATGGCGACTTATGGGGCTGCTCTTTGTGCCAATGTTTATACTCGGAGTGGTGATGCTCATCGCCTCACCCGAACTGCTCGCCCGTCGACTCAATGCCAAGGAGAAGCGCTCCACACAAGGGGCTGTTGTGCGCCTTTCGGGATTGGTCTTTGTGGTGGGCTTTGTAGTTGCAGGGCTCGACTACCGCTTTGGGTGGAGTGAAGTGTCGAATGTGGCTATTGTGGTTGCTTCGGTGCTATTTGTGGCCTCCTATGGCCTCTATGGTGAGGTGATGAGGGAGAATGTGTGGCTCTCGCGCACCATCGAAGTCAGCCAGGGACAGAGGGTAGTGAGCTCGGGGCTCTATGGCGTTGTGCGCCATCCGATGTACTTCGCCACCCTGCTGATGTTTCTCTCAATGCCCGTGGTTTTGGGCTCGTGGTGGTCGTTGGCGGTCTTTGCCTTCTATATACCTATTATAGTTACTCGCACCCTCGACGAGGAGCGACTTCTGCGCAAGGAGCTTGCCGGCTACGAGGAGTACTGCACCAAAGTCCGTTGGCGAATCCTCCCCTTTGTTTGGTAAAAGATGGGGTTTGGTGTTTCGGGCTCGTTAAGATGCGAGCCCGCGACGGTCGACGACAAAAGAAAAGGAGTTCGAAATTTCGAACTCCTATTTTTTGGCATAAACAACACTTTTGGTATCGAAGAAATCCTCCTCGAAGAGGGTGCGTATGGGGTGGATGTCGCAACGAAGGCGGGCAAGGCCCAACTCCTCCGCCAAGTCGCCACCTTTGAGCACCAGCATACCATTGGGAAGCGAGCCCCTCTGTCCCGCCCTCAATTTGGGTAGAGCCCACCCTTTAAGGGTCTTCATATCCGTGACTGCTCGGCTCACAACATAGTCGAACTCCCCCTTCACGGCCTCAATACGGGCATTGATGGGGGTGACGTTGGTGAGCCCAAGCCCCTCGGCAATCTCCCTCACAACCGTAATCTTCTTACCAATGGAATCCACAGCCGTGAATTCCACCTCGGGAAACATTATGGCCAGAGGTATGGTGGGGAATCCACCACCACAGCCAATATCGCACACCTTGGCCCCAGCCTCGAAGGTGCACACCTTGGCAATGGCGAGTGAGTGCAGAACGTGGCGCACATAGAGCTCATCAATATCCTTGCGAGAGATGACGTTGATTTTGGAGTTCCACTCCACATACAACTCTCCCAGTGCGTCAAACTTCCTCTGCTGTTCTTCGGTGAGTGAGAAGTATTTCGAGATAATTTCAGGATTCATATAACGAGGGTTTGTCTAATTCTTCTTTGTTAAATTTTTGAGCGCCTTGTAGCCATACATCAGTCGGTAGAGTCCGATGCAGGAGAGAAAGAGTCGCCAACGGCGGTGCCAAGCAAGTGGGCGACACGACCTTATAAGGTTGCGGTACTCATAGGTGCGCTCCTTGAACTCTGCCGAGGAGAAAATGCCACCATTGAACGCCCTACGCACAATGTGGAAGGCGTTGCGCTCCTCGACCATTGCAAGCAGTGGGTGTTGCGCCATCAGCTCCGCGCAGTGGTTTTTGAGCCTCACATCGCGCTCGAAATCCTCGGTGGTGTAGGTGCGCGTCAGTAGGTTGCTGAACTCATCCTGCACATAGTGGTAGTAGGCCTTGGGTTGGTAGGCAACCTTGCCACCCTCGCCTCGAAGCAGGGCGAGCGAAACATAGAAATCCTCGCCGTGGGAGATGTCGGTGGGTATTCCAACTCCACTCTTACGGTAACATTCGTGGCGCACAAGTTTGTTCCAACAGTATGGTTTCACCCTCCCTTGGAGCAAATCCAAGAGCACCTCACCAGAGGTCTGTCCCGAGGGTTGTTGCTTTACATATCGCAGTGGTTTGCGTTCCGAATAGTCGCACACAAAGTCGCAAATCACCATATCGGCACCCTCACTTTGGGCGGTGTTGTAAAGTTCCTCCAACATTGTGGGCTCCACCCAATCGTCGGCATCGACCTGTATGGAGTAGTCACCTTGGGCCTCCTCTATGCCCCTCATTCGTGTGGCAGCCACACCCTCATTGGGCTTGTGGATAACCCTGATTCGCCCATCGGAGAGGGCGTAGTGGTCGCAAATGGAGCCACTTCCATCCCTGCTGCCATCATCTATCACAATGAGCTCCCACTCACGAAAGGTCTGTGCCAAGATACTATCTATGCACCTACCGATACTACGCTCGGCATTATAGAGGGGCACAATGACCGATATGAGGGGCTTATTGCTCACGCTTGTCGGGGGGATTAGAGGGTTATGTTGAGTTTTTTTGTTATCCAGCTGTTGAACATCTCCTGCTCCTCAATGGTGGTTTCACCCAGCGAGTTGATGCAGCCAAATTTGAGAGCTTTATTACTATCGGCCTCGGCAATCTTGCGCGCCATATATCCTCCCGTCTTCTCTACCGAGGGCTTGAAAAAGCAGGTGGTCCCTTTGGGTGAGCGCACATCAAGGAGTCCCTTGCGGTAGTCGCTCACATAGAAGAGTGTGGGCGTTGAGAACTGCGAAGGCTCGCGGAAACGGTGGCGGATGTTGCTCTCCAAGAGGTCGGGGTGAGCGCCAAAGAACTCCTCATACCAACTCCTACGCATAGGCACAGGAGCGTGGGGGAAGAGGAAGAAGTATCCCGAGTGTAGGAGTGTTGCTGCATTGAGCATCGGGTCTTTGTGGCCAAATATTTTGTGCTTTCGCCCCAGATGCTTACCCCAACGGAGCAGTCGGGCAAAGAGCGCGGGCACCTTGCGTGCATAGAGTGTTGTGTGCTCCCCGTTGAACCACATTTCGGGCACCGCAGGCGAGGCCAAAAAGACATCGTCATTGAAGTAGAGATAGCAATCGCTCAAACCAGGGATGCGCCACAGAAGGGTGGAGATGGCCAAGGAGTTGAAGGTGGGAAGATATTGCTCATAGCCCCTAAACAACACCTTGTGGTCGACAAGTTCGATGGGAATCCTATTGTCGGGGAAGTTGCGTGCCACAAACTCCTCGGCGTGGGGGTCTTGGTTGTCGGTGACAATCCAAATCTTCCTCACCCAAGAGGCGTAACGCAGAATGGAGGCTATGCAGAAGTATATCTCGCCCGTTGCACGATAGCGCATATCGCCACCCACATCGTTGTGGGTAGTCGCCACTTTTCCGCCATACTGCAAACGTTTGGCTCGGTGTGCAGGGTCGTCACCATCAACCCACGCAATAACAACATCAACCTCGCGACTCATAACGTCTTACACAATTTTGGAAAATCTTTCGGGGATGCGTACAACAAACTTGCGGATGGTGTTCCAGGGTTTGTTGATGGCCCAAATGGGGCGCATATATTGGTGGATACGACGTACCCTACGGGTGGTTTTGTCCCACTCTTTGCTCTCGGCACCGGTGATGAGGAAGATGGTTTTTGCTCGCTTTTGGATATGTTTGAGCCTACCCGTCGATACGAGGTCCATATTGCCCATTCTATCCTCAATCATCTTCAAATCGACACTGCCGAAGTGGAAGAGGAAGAGGTTTTTGTCGATGCGGAAGTTGTGCCCCTTGATGCGGTGGAAGCCCGAGCCCCAACGTACAGGGCGGGCGATTACCGAGGGTTTGGTGTAGCGAGAGCAGATGTAGGCGTTGTGGCGCTGCTCCAAGAAGGGGCGCGAGCCATCAATGACACCCTCTGTGTCGAGGTGTTGTCCCACATCAATGCCGAGTGCCGACACGCTGGTGCAGATTTTCAGCCCACTCAAATACTCCGCCAGCGAGGTGCTCACCGCGGGGTCTACAACCAAAAACTCGTCGGCATCGGTGCCGATTACAAGGTCGTAGCCCTTCTCGCGCATAAGTATGGCTGCCTGTTCGGAGAGGAATCCGAGGCGGTCTTTCTCTGCTTTGACAACGTGTTGTGGATTTCGCTCACGCAGGCGAGCGGTTGTGCCCTCACAAAAGTCGGGAACTCTCTGGTCGGTGCCGTCGAAGAATATGTAGAGGTTCTCTTTGCCGAGCTCTTTACCGTAGTACTCCACCCATTTGCGGAGGTAGAACTCATCGTTGCGAACCATTGTTACTGCTGCAATGCGTTTCATTTTAGGTAGTCTGATAGTTGAGGTTATCTACTACAAATATAGTGTTTTTTGTTGGGAAATGAAATTTTACCATTTTAAGGCCACATTTATTTGACCGTTTCGGCAATCATCTCTGCCACGCGGGTGCCGTCGAGGGCAGCCGAGATGATACCTCCGGCATAGCCAGCACCCTCTCCCGTTGGATAGAGTCCCACAACTATGGGGTGCATAAGGCTCTCCTTATCGCGTGGTATGCGCACGGGTGTTGAGGTGCGCGATTCGAGTCCGATGATTTGTGCCTGGTTGGTCACAAAGCCGTTCATTCTCGCGCCCCACTGACGGAAACCACCCCTCAAAGAGTCTGCCATAAATTGTGGCAACCACTCCTCGCCCCTTTTTACTACCGCTTTGGGAAGATATGATGTGCGAGGAAGGTCTATTGATATACGCCCTGCCACAAAATCGCCAAGCCTTTGTGCGGGGGCTGTACCACCTCCGCCTACAATCTCTGCGGCGTGACGCTCCAACTGCTGGCGGTACTTCAAACCAGCCAACACACCCCACTCCTCGTGGAGGTGGGGGAAATCTTCGGGGCGCACTTCGGTGACAATACCCGCATTGGCCCAACGAGAGGAGCGCGCCGAGGCACTCATACCATTAACCACACACTCTCGGTAGTCGGTCATTGCGGGGACAATCACGCCGCCTGGGCACATACAGAACGAATAGACACCTCTGCCACCCACCTGTGCAGTGAGGGTGTAGGAGGCTGCGGGAAGCCACTCCCTCATATCGTCGGAGTGGTATTGGATGCGGTCGATGAGCGACTGTGGGTGCTCCACCCTCACGCCCATAGCCCAGGGCTTTGCCTCCAAAAGAACCCCCTTGGCGTGGAGCATTTCGTAGATGTCGTCTGCCGAGTGGCCCGTTGCGAGTACTATGGCTGCACCCTCCACCAGATTGTCACCAACCCAAACACCCACTGCTCGGTTGTTCCTAATCTCAATGTCGGTCACCTTCGCCCCGAAGTGAATCTCACCTCCGGCCGAGAGGATGGTTTGCCTTACGCGCTCAATGATTTTCGGCAGACAGTCGGTGCCGATGTGGGGGTGTGCTTCGTAGAGAATCTCGGGTGAGGCTCCGTGAAAAACGAGGGTTTGGAGTGCTCGGTTGTAGTCGCCACGCTTCTTGGAGCGAGTGAAGAGTTTGCCATCGGAGAAGGTACCTGCGCCACCCTCACCAAAGGCGTAGTTGGATTCGCCATCCACACCCACTCCTCGATGAATCTGTGCAATATCCCTGCGACGCTCGGCCACCTCCTTACCCCTTTCGAGAAGGATGGGTTTGAGCCCGAGTTCAATAAGTCGCAGTGCGGCAAACAATCCCGCGGGGCCGCCACCCACAATAACCACGGGCGTTTGGCCGTTAACATTGGGGTAGTCGAAGTGGATTTCGGGGGGCATTTGCTCACCATCCACAAAGACCTCGACGGTGAGAAGCACCTGTGGGGTACGATGACGCGCATCCACCGAGCGTTTGATGACTCTTGCAAGAGCCACCTGCTCGCGACGTATGCCGAGAGTGCGAACTACGATTGAGAGCCACCCTTCGGTGGTGGCCGCCTGCTTGGGCGAGAGTGTTAAATTTATTGTTTTGGGCACGATGTGTGTTCTTTTCGGCAAAAATAACTATTTTTGTGCAATATACCATTCGAAACAATGCGTAAACTTATAATTATACCAACATACAACGAGCGCGAGAACATTGAGGCTATGGTTGCCAAAGTCTTCTCGCTTGCGGGCGACTACTCTCTGTTGGTGGTCGATGACGGCTCGCCCGATGGCACGGCGGAGATTGTGAGGGGGCTTATGCAGAGCTATCCCGAAAGGCTCTTTATGATTGAGCGCGAGGGCAAACTTGGACTTGGCACCGCCTATATTGCTGGCTTCCGCTGGGCCTTGGAGAGGGGATATGAGGCTATCTATGAGATGGATTGCGACTTCTCGCACGACCCCGACGATTTGTTGAGGCTCACAGCCGAGTTGGAGGCGGGGGCCGATGTGGCCATTGGTTCGAGGTATGTGAGCGGTGTGAATGTGGTGAATTGGCCTATGCGTCGCCTACTGCTCTCCTTCTTCGCCTCGCGCTATGTGAAGTGTGTTACGAGGATGCCTGTGAGGGATGCAACCGCGGGTTTTGTGGGCTATCGCGCAGAGGTTCTACGCACCATCGACCTCAATGGGGTGAGGATGCACGGCTACGGATTCCAAATTGAGATGAAATATACGGCCTGGAAGTTGGGCTTCAAGATAAAGGAGGTATCAATCATCTTCCGCGACCGCACTGCGGGCACTTCGAAGATGAGTGGAAGTATTCTTGGCGAGGCCTTCTGGGGTGTTATGGCTCTGCGATTCCGCCGCTTTTGTAGAGTCGGAGATTAGGTCTTGAAGGTTAAGTATTGGTTCGCGGGTATCAAAAAAGATACCCGCGAACTTTTTTATAATTGGGGGCTTGGGCTCTCACCAACCTCCTCCTAATGCTTTATAGAGCGAAACATAGGCGCAGAGCTGTTCGGTTAGAAGGGCGATGTAGTCCAACTGCGAGGAGTAGAGATTGCGCTCGGCATCAATCAGGTTGAGTGACGAGGCAAGGCCGTCGTTGTAGAGCGCGGCTGTCATCTGTTGCAGTCGCGAGTTGGCCACAAGCAGGGTGAGGTACTCCTCGACCTCGGTGTTGTAGGTGGCGATTGCCACGAGGGCGCTCTCCACATCCGAGAGCGCTTCGAGGGAGGTCTGCTGATAGGCGAGGGAGGCTTGTCGCCACCCCTCGTAGGCTTTCAGCTCCTCTGCCTTCAACTCTCCGAAGTGGATGAGGGGTTGGGTGAGTGACACCGCCGCCGACCAATAGGCGGGATTCTTGGAGGTGAGCCCTTTGAGTGTGCTCGACACAACTCCTCCTTCGGCCGTGAGTGAGAATGAGGGGAAGCGATTGGCGCGAGCTGCGCGGGTGCGGGCAGCGGCAGCCTCCACCTTATGGTAGGCCTCCATCACATCGGGCCTTCTTTCGAGCATCAAGGATGGCAGACCACTCGGCACATAGACGGGAAGAGGCGAGGCGGTCAGGTGGCCACAATAGAGTCCATCGAGCCTTGCGCCAATCGAATGGATACACTCTCGCGAATGGGAGGGCATTGGTAGCAACTCTGGCTCGCCACCTACCAAGGTGTTGAGAATGAGGTTGGTCTGCACCATAGCCCTACGATAGGAGGGGATGTCGCTGGCTGCGGTGGCCGTCAGTGAGCGCGCCTGCCACAAATCCACGCCCGAGGAGAAACCGTAGTAGTAGAGCGAGTCGGTCTTTTGTTGTGCCTCCAATCGCAGGGCATAGCTACGCTCCGAAATCTCCAACGAGCGAGCATACTGTAACCATTGGAAATAGGTGGTTGCCACTTGGGCTTCGAGCGCCAGGCGGGTGGCTCGATAGCCCCACTCGGTGGCGAGCAAATCCTCGCGGGCAGCCTCCGTCGCGCTCTTTATCCCCCCGAAGAGCGACACCTCCCAACTAACCCTCGGCAGGAGCGAATAGTTCTGCGAGATGCGCTTACGGCCCCCATCGGAGGGGGTGGTGTAGGTTGCACCTCCACTCACACCCACATCCACAGCAGGGGCAAGGGAGGCCCTAACGGATGCGAGTGACTCTTGGGCGGCGACCACATTGGAGGCTGCAATGGCGAGATTTTTATTGTTGGCGATGGCGGTGAGCATCAATCGGTTGAGGGTGGTGTCGCCAAAGACTTCCCACCACTCAACCCCCATCACAACCGTCGTGTCGCCCTTGTGGGCAAAGATGTACTCATCGGGGGTGACTATGGGGACAATCTCGGGTGGGGTGACCGCACAACCAATGGCAAGTAGGGCGATAAGGCCCAATGCAGACTCTCTATAACGAATTCTCCTTTTCATACTCTAATCGTTTTTTATGGATTCTCTCCCTTCTCTTTTCGAACTGTGTTATCCGCCCCATAAGGTAGTAGAGTGAGGGGTAGATGAAGATGCCGAGTGCAGTGGCAACAGCCATACCACCCACCAGAGCCACACCCATAACATTGCGAGCCACCGAGTAGGCTCCCGAAGCGAAGACCAGGGGCATAATGCCTACAATGAAGGCTATGGCTGTCATCAGAATGGGGCGTAGGCGCAACTTGGCAGCCGCCAGCGAGGCTTCGCCAAGCGACAACCCCTCGTCAAAAAACTTGCGGTCGGCATACTCCACAACCAAAATCGCACTCTTGGCCGAGAGCCCAATGAGCATCACCAACGACACCTTCATATAGATGTTGTCAATGAAAATCGGGTTGCCCAAGTGGGCGAGCCACACTATCAGCAGGGAGCCAAAGAGAGCGAGCGGAACACCAAGCAGAATACTCACGGGGAGTGACCACGAGTTGTAGAGTGCTGCCAGGGCGAGGAACACAAAGATGAGCGCCAAAAGGTATGTGCTACCACCCCCCGAAGCGGTCGACTCCTGATATGAAACCCCACTCCACGCGAGGGTTACATCCGATGGTAAGGAGGTGCTGGCAAGCTCTTCGAGGGCTGTCATTGCTTGGTCGGAGGAGATTCCCTCCGCAGGTGTGGCATTGACCGATATAGCGTCGTAGAGGTTGAATTGGGTGATGTACTCCACCCCAACGGTATCTTTTAGCGTTACAAATGAGCTAATAGGGACACTCTCTCCGCGCCCATTTGTCACAAAATAGCCCGCAAGGTCGGCCTCCGTGCGACGATACTCCGCATCGGCCTGTATGTAGGTGTGGTAGAGTCGGCCAAAGCGGTTGAAGTTGCCCACATACTCTCCGCCAAGCATTGTGCCCAGCAAGTCACGCAAAGCCTCTATCGACACCCCTTGTTGGAGGGCGAGGGGCTCATTGATTTCAATGTGGCGCTGTGGCACACTCGCGTCGAACTGCGTTGAAACGGTGGCTATTTCGGGCAAGTTGCGCACCTTCTCCATAAATAACACGGTCTGCTCGGCAAGGTAGCCAACATCGCCACTGCCACGATTTTGCAACACAAACGTAAGGCCCGAGGTTACACCCAAACCAGGAATGGCAGGAGGTTCAAAGGCATAGAAAGAGCCCTCGGGAACAGCCACATAGAGCGAGGTGTTAATCTTTTGGGCAATCTCTTCGGCCGATAGAGAGCGCTTTTTGTAGGGCTCCAAGGCCACAAAGATAACACCGCTATTTGTGGCGGCTACGCCTGTAATGAGGTCGAAACCTGCGGTCGAAGCCTCACTCTCCACACCCTCGGTGGCGCGGATAACCTTTGCAGCCTTGGCTATGGCCTCCTCGGTGCGGGCAACGCTTGCTGCATCGGGCAACTCCACCGACACCATCAGATAGCCTTGGTCTTCGGTGGTGAGAAAGCCGCTGGGTAACTCCTTGAACAGTAGGAATGTGGCAGCGCCCATAACCAAAACCAACAGGAGCGAGCGTACCGAGTGGCGTATGACCACCGAGGAGCGACGTAGGTAGGCATCCACACTGCGGTCGAAGAGGCGATTGAAGGCTCCGAGAGGGCCACGCGAAATACGCTTCTTGTTGCGCAGCAGGAGTGAGCAAAGGGCGGGAGAGAGGGTGAGGGCATTGAAGGCGGAGATGACAAGTGCCACCGATATGCCCATTGCAAATTGGCTAAACATCTTGCCCGTAATACCCTCCATCAGGGTGGCGGGGATAAAGACAGCAAGCAAGACCACCGTTGTGGCAACAATGGGTGAGGAGACTTGACGCATCGCATCGAGGGTGGCCTTGCGAGGACTTTTGCCCTCCTCAATACCCACCTGTGCCGCCTCTACAACCACAATCGCATCATCCACAACCAGACCAATAGCCAACACCAAGCCCAAAAGCGAGATGATGTTTATTGAGAATCCCAGCAGAGGGAAGACCGCAAAGGCTCCCACAATCGAAACGGGAATGGCTATGAGTGGTATGAGCGTCGCGCGCCAATCTTGCAGGAAGATGAAAATCACTACAATAACCAACCCAAGAGTAAAGAGCATTGTGATAAAAATCTCCATAATTCCCTCTTCGATGCTCTCTGTTGCGTCAATAATTGTGGCTGTGGCGACACTCTCGGGCAGACGTTCGGTGAGTGCATCAACACTCGCCTTAACCTGACGTCCCACCTCCACAGCATTGCTACCAGGAGTCTGGTAGATGGCCACCAAGGCCGCGGGGTTGTTGTCGAAATTGGAGAAAGAGCCGTAGGTTTGGCAACCGAGCTCCACACGAGCCACCTCCCCCAGGGTGATTTTCTCACCATCGGGCAACACTTTGAGGGCTATTTGCTGATACTCTTGTGCGGTGTCGAGGGCGGGAGGAGTGGTCACAGTGTAGGTGAAGGCCTCGCTTTGGGCCAAGGGCTCGGCACCCAACTTACCGGCCGCAAAGATGGTCGCTTGGTTCTGTATCGCCGAGGCAATATCCTCCACCGTGATATTGTAGAAGGCCATACGATAGGGATTCACCCACACCCTCATTGCATACTCACCAGCGCCCAAAATCTGCACCTTGCCCACACCGTCAATCTTCAAAAGTTCGTCACGCAGGTTGATGTAGGCCCAATTGGAGAGGAAGTTCTCATCGTAGAGTCCCCCTTGGGAGTAGAGGGCATAGATGAGAAGGAATCCCGTCTGGGACTTCTGGGTGGTGACTCCCTGTTGGATGACCTCGGTGGGGAGTTGGGATGTGGCAGAGGAGATTTTGTTCTGTACAAAAATCTCATCAAGGTCGGGGTTGGTGCCAATGTCGAAGAGTATTTGGAGTGACATAGAGCCATCGCCAGCCGAGGTGGTCTGCATATAGAGCATATCACTCACACCCATAACACTCTCGGCAAGAGGGGTGGCCACCACACTATTAACCGTTGAAGCATCGGCACCCGTATAGGTTGCCTCCACCTCCACCACAGGTGGGGTGATGTTGGGGTACTGCTCAATGGGGAGAGAGCCCACCGACAGACCACCCAAGAGGAGGATGACGATGGCTATGACGATGGCAAAAACGGGACGATTTACGAAAAACTTTTCCATACCTACTCCTCCCTATTTTTGTACCACCTCGGCAATAACCTTCTCGCCATTGCGTAGGTTCTGCAAACCATTTATCACGACCATCTCACCCGCCGAGAGTCCCTCCTCGACAATCCAATGACCGCCAAACTTCTCGCCCAACCTTACGGCCTTTGAAGTAACCATATTGTCCTTGCCCAAAACCCACACGGATGACTTGTCGAGAGTCTGAATGATGGCCTGTTGGGGTACCAATACAACTCCCTCTGGTGAGCCTATGTCGGCCACAACCACAGCCGATTGTCCCACCTTTAAGACCCCTTGTGGGTTGGGAAATGAGGCAACAATGATGATGGTGCCCGTTTGGTCGCCAGCCTCACGCTTGGTGTAGGAGTAGGTGCCGGTGTAGGGGTAGAGGGAGCCGTCGGATAGGTAGAGGCGGATGTTCTCCAAGAGTGTGGAGTTGTCGTAAGAGGGGGTTGTGTCGTCGCTACCCTTGCGAGCCTCGAAATAGCGAGCAAAGGGGATTTGGATATGCACGCCAATCTCGTCGATGTTCGAAACGGTGGCGAGCACCGAGTAGGAGGTGCCCACCCCCACCCAATCGCCAATGGTCGCCCCCACATCGTCAATAATACCACTGATGGGGGAGGTGATGGTGGTGTAGTTGAGTTGCAGGAGTGACTCGTCGAGTGCGCTTTGAGCCACCTCCACTTGCGCCTTTGCCGACTCGTAGGCCGCCCTATATTGGTCCAAAGAGCTCTGGCTTATGGCCTCCAAGCGGGCCAGAGGTATGGCACGTCGGTAGTTGTTCTCCGCCTCCGCGAGCGATGACTTTGCCGAGGCAAGGGCTGCGCGATTGGAGGCTACGGAGAGTTTTATGGGGGCAGCGTCGAGGGTGAAGAGCACCTGCCCCTTCTCTACGGGCATACCTTTGGAGAACTCCTTGGTGAGTAGATAGCCACTCACGCGAGGTTGGATGGTTGCATCGTAGTTGGAGTAGAGGAGCGTAGGGAATCGCATAGGGATGCTCACCCTCTCCCCTATGGCGCGCGTAACCTCCACACGAGGGGTGGGTGGGGGCGCTACTTTTTTGCTCTTGGGGGCACACGAGGTGGCCAGAAGCAAGATGAGAAAGATTGCACTTGTCTGTTTCATTGTCTTAACGGTGTTTGGTTTTCTGGACATAGGGTTGCAAAATACACGCCAAAATCGCACGCCAAAATTTTTACTATTCACTGCCGAATACTATCTTTGTGGTCGGAAAAAGAGAATCAGAAGAATGAAGAGACCAGTTATATTCATAAGCAATGATGATGGCTACCGAGCCAAAGGTTTTGGTGAGTTGGTGGAGTGTGCCGCAAAGTTTGGAGATGTCATAGCTATTGCTCCCGACGAAACACAGTCGGGCAAGGCTCACGCTATCACAATGTACGACCCACTCTATCTCACACTGCGTAGAGAAGAGCCACACATCAAGGTCTATTCGTGCAATGGCACCCCTGTGGACTGTGTGAAGATGGCCTACGATTGGCTTCTGCCCGAGTTGGGACTAACCCCCGACTTGAATTTGAGTGGTATCAACCACGGCTCCAATGCCGCCATCAATGTGCTCTATTCGGGTACGATGGGTGCGGCTATCGAGGCGAGTTTCTATGGTGCTCCTTCGATTGGCCTCTCGCTCGATGACCACTCCTACGATGCCGATTTTGAGGCAACGCTCGCCTTTGCGGAGAAGATTATCCCCGCAATTCTGAACATCGAGAAGCCTTCGGAGCCTTTGTGTTTGAATGTGAATGTGCCCGTGGCGCGTCCCGAAGAGATTAAGGGCCACCGTATTTGTCGCCAGACGCGCGGTTTCTGGAAAGAGGAGTTCTTCTGTCGTCAGGACCCCCGAGGAAGGGATTATTTCTGGCTCACGGGTGGTTTTTGCAACCACGAGCCCGAGGCGGAGGATACCGATGAGTGGGCGTTGAAAAATAAATATATCGCGGTTGTCCCCATCAAAGTCGACCTGACGGACTACTCGCGCATCCCACAGCTCAAAGAGATATTGTAGGTGTTGTGAGAGGAGATAAACAAGAGAGGTTCGGAATTTCCGAACCTCTCTTTGTTTTACACGGTCATAATCTCTTTCTCCTTGGCTGCTACCAACTCGTCGAGTTTCTTGGTGTAGCGGTCGATGAGTTTTTGTGCGTCCGACTCGCCATCCTTGGCCACATCTTCGGGCATACCATCTTTCTGTGCCTTCTTGAAAGCATCCACTGCGTCACGCCTTGCGTTGCGAAGACTTACCCTACCTGTTTCGGCATAGCCTTTCACCTGCTTAACGAGGTCCTTACGACGCTCCTCGGTGAGGGCGGGAATCGAGAGGCGGATGTGCTCACCATTGTTCGAGGGGGTAAGTCCGATGTTGCTCACCAAGATAGCCTTCTCAATGGGGGCAATCATATTCCTATCCCAAGGCTGGATAAGGATGGTCTTTGCATCGGGTACGGTAACGCTCGACACCTGCTCAATGGGGGTTGCTGCACCGTAATATTCAACCATAATACCCTTCAAAACGTGCTGGCTGGCCTTGCCTGCCCTGACGCTCAAAAGAGCCTCTTCGAGGTGGTGGATAGCCTTTGCCATCTTCTCCTCGGCCATTTCAAGAATCAAAATCTTGTCGTCATTCATAATTGTGGAATGTTCTATAAGTTAGTAAATAATAATCTCTTTTGCTTTCTCAACCACTTTGGCGATGGTCTTGCGGGAGCAGGCGCTACTGTGGAGCACAACCACACCATCTCTGCCAACAATCACATTACGAGGAATCTCCTGCTCGGCAAATAGGGAGTAAATCTTGCGCTCTGGGTCCTCGCCCGAAATGTATGGGTAGCCCCTCTCTTTGAGCCACAACTTTACGGTTGCAAGGCTCTCCTCGCGGGCGATGGGAAGAAAAACGAAATCTTTGTTCTCCAATAGTTCGGCAAACTCCTCATCTTTGGAGAGCCACTTGAACTCCCTTCTACACGAGGGACACCAACTCGCCCAGAGGCATATCCAGACCACCTTGCCTTCGAGGTCGGCACTACGCACCACCTTGCCATCCATCATCCTCACCTCGAATTCGGGTACCTTATCGCCCACATCCACCTTTGCCCAAGGGTCGCTCTGGCCACTCACCGAAAAGGTGGTAAAGAGGAATAGAAGGAGAATGAGTAGTTGTTTCATAGTCCGTTGTGAGGATGGGGTGGTTTAGTTATGCACGAGGGTGCCACACTGCTCGCCTTCGAGTACCCTTTGGAGGGTACCCTCGGTATCCATATCGAATACGATGATGGGGAGGTGGTTCTCCTTGCAGAGAGTAAAGGCAGTAAGGTCCATAATTTTAAGACCTTTGCTATAAACCTCATCGAAGGTGATGGTGTCGAACTTGGTTGCTGTGGGGTCCTTCTCGGGGTCGGCAGTGTATACGCCATCCACGCGGGTACCCTTCAAGAGCACCTCGGCCTCAATCTCCACACCACGCAATGCCGAGGCACTGTCGGTCGAGAAATAGGGGTTGGAAGTACCGCCACCGATGATTACCACATAGCCTGCTTCGAGATATTCGAGGGCTTTGGCTTTGGAGAAGTATTCGCCAATGGGCTCCATACGGATGGAGGTGAGCACCTTGGTCTTTACACCAATGCTCTCCAAGTGGCTGTGGAGTGCCAGGGAGTTGATGATGGTTGCAAGCATACCCATCTGGTCGCCCTTCACCCTATCGAAGCCGCGACCTACGCCCTGCAAGCCACGGAAGATGTTGCCACCACCAATGACGATACCAATCTGTACGCCACACTCTACGGCGTGTTTAATCTGCTGTGCATAACTGTCGAGTACTTCGGTGGAGAGGCCTTTGCCGCTATCGCCACCAAGCGACTCTCCGCTGAGTTTCAGAAGGATTCTTTTGTATTTCATATTCTTGCGAAAAGTTTATTGTCAAACAAGGATTCACAATAGGTGCAATATCGGGAACGAATATACAACTTTTTTTGCAGATTTTTCCTATCCTATCCATATTTTCGGTATATTTGCACAATACAACAACCAAAAAGAGTGGAAAAGCACACATATAAATACCTGAATCGAATCTCCTCACCCGCCGATTTGAAGGCTCTTGGGCTCTCGGAACTCCCCATCTATTGCGAGGAGTTGCGCGACTACATTGTGAAGTGTTGTGCCACGAATCCGGGGCACCTCTCGTCGAGCCTCGGAGCAGTGGAACTCTCTGTGGCGATTCACTATGTCTTTGATTTCCCCACCGATAAGGTCGTGTGGGATGTCGGCCATCAGGCCTATGCACACAAAATCATAACGGGCCGTAGGGAGGAGTTTGCCACCCAGCGCACCCTCGGTGGAATCGCAGGTTTCCCTCGTATGGAGGAGGGCGATTCGTTTGGTGCGGGCCACTCGTCGGTCTCCATCTCGGCGGCTTACGGTCTTGCCGAGGCTGCTGTGATGAAGGGCTCGGGCGAGAGTGTTATTGCCGTGATTGGCGATGGTGCAATGACGGGTGGTTTGGCTTTCGAGGGTATGAACAATGCTGGTGCATCGAAGGCAAATATTCTGGTGATTCTCAACGATAACCGACAGAGTATAGATACCAATGTGGGGGCGCTCCGCAAGCATCTTCTGCGCATAACCGCTTCTCGCAAATACAACGCTATGAAGCGCAAGGTGTGGGGTGGTTTGCGATTTAGCCCACGATTAAGGAGTCTTTTGTCGCACACCAGCCACGCCATAAAGCGTTATATTTTGCGCCAGAGCAACCTCTTTGAGAGTATGGACTTCCGCTACTTCGGTCCCACCGATGGTCACGATGTTCAGGCGTTGGTGCGCACACTTCGTGCGCTGAAAAACATCGAGGGTCCCAAGTTGCTCCACGCAATGACCATAAAAGGTAAGGGCTATGCTCCTGCCGAGCAGGGGGACCCCGCAGTATGGCACTCCCCAGGTAAGTTTAACCCCGAAACGGGCGAGAGGGAGCCTTCGGGTAGTGGCGCGACCAAGTATCAGTATGTTTTTGGAACGGCGCTCCTCGAATTGGCGCGCAAGGATAGTAGGGTTGTGGGTGTCACACCTGCGATGGCTACGGGCTCGTCAATGAATATTTTGCAAACGGCAATGCCCGAGCGGGTGTTTGATGTTGGCATTGCCGAGGGCCACGCCGTCACCTTCTCGGCTGGTTTGGCCGCGGGGGGTATGGTGCCGTTTTGTGCCATCTACTCGTCGTTTATGCAGCGAGCCTACGACAATGTGATTCACGATGTTGCGCTCCAAAATCTCCACGTTGTATTCTGCCTCGATAGGGCTGGTATAGTGGGTGAGGATGGTGCAACCCACCACGGAGAGTTCGATGTTGCCTATATGCGCCCCATCCCCAATTTGCGAATCCTTGCGCCTCGCAATGAGCAGGAGTTGAGGGATGCAATGTACACCGCCTATGCGGGTGAAGGCCCCTATGTTATCCGCTATCCTCGTGGTCGCGCTGCGGGTGTAGAGGAGGGCGAGATGAAGGTGCTCTCGGAGGGTAAGGCGGAGATTCTGTGTGAGGGTTCGGATGTTGCGCTCCTCACGCTCGGACACACTGCCCTCGATGGTGCAAAGGCTGCCGAGAGGGCAAAGGATAGGGGTGTGTCGGTCTGCCACATTGACCTTCGCTGGGCTAAACCCCTCGATGAGGAGATGTTGCGTTGGGTTGCCGATGGCTTCAAGCGCATTGTAACCGTGGAGGATGGTGTGCTCAATGGTGGTGTTGGTGGCGCTGTGGCCGAGTGGATGCTCGAAAACGGCTATAAGCCACAAATCATCCGACTCGGTATTGATGATATGTTTGTGGAGCACGGCTCGGTGTCGGAGCTGAAACACCTCTGTGGCTACGATGCCGATGGGATCCTCTCGGCACTACTGAAATAGGGCTCCGATTATATGTAATAGCAAAGGGCGCACCACTTCGGTGCGCCCTTTTTGTTGTATGCGATAGGTCAATTAGTCCAACTTCGAGCCGTAGGCCAAGTCACCAGCGTCGCCCAAGCCAGGGATGATATAGCTCTGGGCCGAGAGTTCGGGGTCAACCGATGCACACCAAATGTGGGTGCCGTGGGGAAGGTGTTTCTCTGCATACTCCACGCCTGCCTCACTTGCAATAACCGCTGCAACGTGCAACTCTTTGGGGTTGCCACCCTTGGCAACAAGTGCCTCATAGGAATATACTAGCGAGGTGCCCGTAGCCAACATAGGATCTACAAGAATCAGAGTCTTGCCCTCCAATGAGCCACACGAAATATACTCCACCTTCACCTCGAATGAGCCATCCTTGTGGTGCTTGCGATAGGCTGTTACAAAAGCGTTTTGTGCGCCATCGAAGTAGTTGAGGAAACCGTGGTGGAAGGGAAGGCCTGCGCGCAGAATGGTGGCAAGCACAATCTTGTCGTTGGAGAGCATAATCTCCGCCTCACCAAGTGGGGTTTCGACAATCTGGGGTGTGTAGTCGAGGGTGCGACTGATTTCATAGGAGCAAATCTCTGCAATGCGCTCCAAGTTGCGACGAAAGCGCATACTGTCACCCTGAATGTTTACATCGCGAATCTCCGCGAGGAACTTGTTGAGAATAGAACTCTCTTTGTCAAGAATGTGTACCATACCTATTATATATTATAGTTACTTGTTTGCCGATTAATACAAGAAGTTGTTGAATGGGTAACGACCTGCGTGAATCTCACGAACCATACCATAGAGGTCGGTGCGGAACTTGTCGATATTCTCCTTGGTGAGTGCCGAGAGGAAGATGCAAGGGGTGTTGGCCTTTGCAATCCAGCTACGTTGCAACTCTTCGAGCGAGATATTCTCTTTGGTTGCGGGGGTGAGGTCATCCTCCTCTTTGGGGGTCCAAGTGTAGGCGTCAATCTTGTTGAAGACCAAGAATACGGGTTTGTCACTCGCACCAATATCGGCCAGAGTCTGCTTCACAACATTGAGTTGGTCCTCAAATGCGGGGTGGGAGATATCCACAACGTGAATCAGCAGGTCGGCCTCCCTCACCTCGTCGAGGGTCGATTTGAACGCCTCCACAAGTTGGGTGGGGAGTTTGCGGATGAAACCTACGGTGTCCGACATCAGGAAGGGAAGGTTGTCGAAGACAACTTTGCGCACCGTTGTGTCGAGCGTTGCAAAGAGTTTGTTCTCGGCAAAGACCTCGCTCTTGCTGATGAGGTTCATAAGGGTAGATTTGCCCACGTTGGTGTAGCCCACAAGTGCAACCCTCACCATTGAGCCCCTATTACTACGCTGCACCGCCATCTGACGGTCAATCTTTTTGAGCTCCTCTTTGAGTTTGGATATATTGTTGCGCACAACCCTTCGGTCGGTCTCAATCTCCCTCTCACCCGAACCACCACGGGTGCCGGTGCCACCCCTTTGTCGCTCCAAGTGGGTCCACATACCCGTAAGGCGGGGCAATATATACTCATATTGCGCCAACTTTACCTGTGTCTTTGCATAAGCCGTGCGAGCCCTCTGCACAAAGATGTCCAAGATGAGCCTTGTGCGGTCGGAGATGCGGCGACCGATAACCTTTTCGATGTTGCGCGTCTGGGAGGGCGAGAGCTCATCGTCGAAGATGATAACATCAATCTCGTGTTCCTCGCACCAATCGCGAATCTCCTCCAACTTGCCAGGGCCTACAAAGTAGCGGCTGTCGGGCGAGGAGAGTTTCTGCACAAAGCGGTGTTCGGTGACAATGTGTGCAGTCTCGGCGAGGAATTCGAGCTCGTCGAGGTACTCCTCCACCTGTGCCATAGGTTGGCGGTCACGACACACTGCCACGAGAACGGCCCTCTCGTATTCACGATTGATGGTTGGTGTATTGCTGTCAATTTCTGCCATAGTAAAACTCTGAACTCTCAAAAAGAGAGCCATTGCCCCCTCGGAGATTAGATAATTATGATTGAACCTCTATAAAAAAGGGGACTAAAAGTAAGTCCCCTTGTAAATCCACAAATGGAGTGTTGCCTACTGCAAGCGGCAGTCGATGGGCAAGATGTAGAATACACGAACCAACTGGTCGCGCTGCTTGCCAGGAGTCCAGCGGGGCGATTTCATCAATACCCTACGAGCCTCATCCTCATATACCTTATCGGGCGATTGGAGGAACTCGATACCACCGATGCTACCATCCTTCTCAACCACGAATTTCATTACAACTTTACCCTGAATACCGTTCTCGGCAGCAACTGCGGGAATCTTGAACTCGCCCGAGAACCAAGTACGGAAGGTGTTAAGGTCGCCACCCATAAACGAAGGCATCTGCTCTACCTTTACAAATACGGGCTCCTCAACAATCTCCTCCTCAACCTCGATCTCCTCAACGATGATCTCGTCCTCGGTAAACTCGGCAAACTCAAACTCGGTCTCAATAACGGTGTCGTTCTTCACCACGTTGATGGCAGCGGTGATGAGCTTCACAGCCTGCTTAACAGGAGCCTGGGGTTTGGGTTCTTCGGTCTTGGTGATGTCAACAAGGTCAACCTCCACCTCGGGACCGCTAACTGCGATGATTTCGATGGTCTTCTTGCTCTGACCAAGGCTGAATGCTACGATGCAGAATGCAAGCGAAACAATAAGACCAATCTCCAAAAAGATACCTTTGCGATTTTGGAGATCCACTTTGGGGTTCTTTTTAACTTCCATTATTGTAGTTTTTTTAATTGTTATTCAATGTGTTAGGCTTGTTTCTGGGCACACCTCGCCCTTTAACTCGCCAAATGTACCTACAAATATAGAAAGAAAAAACGAAAACAAAACACAAATTCTCGTTTTTTATCCAGAAATTTATTTATCTTTGCATCGTAAAACAAGAGGGGGATTAGCTCAGTTGGCTAGAGCGCTTGCATGGCATGCAAGAGGTCACGAGTTCGACTCTCGTATTCTCCACAAGAAAGCAACCAGAGATGGTTGCTTTTTTTGTGTGGAGAATTGGCAAAGCCAAGAGAGTTGAACTTGTGACCTCGGAAGCCCTCCTTATCAAAGGAGGGTTTGGGAGGATTGTAAGAGTGTCCCCATCGGGGTGCTCGAGCATCCCCGAGTTCGACTCTCGTATTCTCCACAAGAAAGCAACCAGAGATGGTTGCTTTTTTTGTGTGGAGAATTGGTGAGGCCAAGAGAGTTGCGGTTGTGAGCCCGAAAGCAAATAAGTCTTATAGGCCTTGTGAGATTCACGGGTATCTTTTTTAATACCCACGCCAAAAAGACGGACCTCACCCGAGCTTCGCTCACCCTCTCCTAACCTACGAGAGGGAAAAAAAGAGATCCATCCCCTAAATTAAGGGAGGGGGCCTGAAAGGCGGGAGAGGTCTGTCAATTCAAAATTATTCCCTTTCATAAGTTAGGAGAGGGAATAAAACTTTCAATTGACCACGCTCCGCGTGCTCTAAAATGCTCACGCTCGGCATAGCCTGCAAGCAGCCTCTGCCCTCGCTTACTCGCATTTGCCTCAATTTTCAATTCTCAATTCTCCATTATCCCAAGTGCCACTCATCAGTGCGCCGTCGTTGCGGATGTAGAGCCCCGTGCCTTCGCGTACGCCATTGTGCCAAAAACCCCACCATTCGGAGCCGTCTTCCCACCGATAAATGCCAAATCCATCTCTCATATTATCAACCATTTCCCCCTCCCAACTATCTCCATTGGGGAGTGGTTCGTGGTGCCAACGATAGGAGGTGTATAGCCTTGTTGATGGATAGGTTTCGATGGGGACGCCGTTGGAAAATTCACCATAGTAGGTCACCTCTCCTACGGCGTTATAGAGGGTACCAACACCATTGGGAATGCCATTGGTTAGGTAGCCAACATAGCGAGTGCTACCCTCCGCACCTTCGAGGTGGAGAGAGGGGGATGTTAGGATTATTGCCCCATACCCAAGAGTGCTGTTTGAGAGGTTGTTGAAGATGTGCATATCTTCAAAGCGGGTGAGCCCCACACCATAGCACTCACCACCATCCCATAGGCCGGTGTAGAGCGCACCATTGTCCCAGAGGTAGGTGCCGTAGCCGTCGCGCTCGCCTCGTCGAAATTCGCCATAGTAGCAACCATCGTTGTAGGAACGATAGATGTAGTTGTAGGGGATTGTGTTCTCGTCACCGCGCCAGTAGGAGGCAATGTCGGGTGCTATGGTGGCGGTATGTGTGGCGAGGTCGGCTATTGCCCGAGGCTCTCCACCCTCCGCCGAAAGACGCAGAAAGTGGAGCCACAAACCCTTATCGGGCTTTGTTCCCCAACCGTATAGGTAGCATTGTGCGGTGTTGTATTGTGCGGTGGTGTCGCCCGTGCGAGCGCGAGTGAGGTAGTCGCTCAATGTCTGCGCAGGGACCGCTTCTGCGCATATACATATTATATATATAAGTATAAATCGTCGCATAAAATTCTGTGTTACAGACAAAGATAGGTAAAAAATGGGGTTTGGGAGTAAAAAACTCGCATAATTATTTTTTTATCAAGAAAAGAGTTGTATTTTTGTCGCCGATTTTGAACAATCAGCGCAAGTTGAGCGAGGGAGTTCAGAGTTGAAGTTCATTGAAAGAGCGGTAGAAGAGAATTTTTGAAAATTTGTTGCTCAAATTTTGCGGAATAAAATTTTTCGTATATCTTTGCAACCCCAAACAAGGGCAAATGAGTGCCGATGTAGCTCAGTTGGCCAGAGCAGCTGATTTGTAATCAGCTGGTCGGGGGTTCGAATCCCTCCATCGGCTCCAATGTGGGGCAATGCGTGAGAGAGTCGCGCAAGGCAACAAAAATAAAGAAATATTCGGGAGAGTTCCAGAGTGGCCAAATGGGGCAGACTGTAAATCTGTTGGCAACGCCTTCGGTGGTTCGAATCCATCCTCTCCCACACTTTCAAAAGTTCAATTCATCAGTAAATGGTGGATTGTTCTTTTGTGATTCTCGGTGACGCGATGGTGGGCATCAGAGCAGGGGTCGGCGCTTTTGGGTGGCGACTTTTGGCGTGCCAGAAAATGTCACAGAGAGATTGCGGAAGTAGCTCAGTTGATAGAGCATCAGCCTTCCAAGCTGAGGGTCGCGAGTTTGAGCCTCGTCTTCCGCTCCAAAGAAGAGAAACAAAAACATTAACACAAATACTTATCTAATAACACTACAAAGTTATGGCAAAAGAAAAATTTGATAGGTCAAAACCTCACGTAAACGTAGGTACTATCGGTCACGTTGACCACGGTAAAACTACCCTTACCGCTGCTATTACCCAGGTGCTTGGTAAGAGGGGTCTTTCGGAGCTTCGTTCGTTCGACTCGATTGACAACGCACCCGAGGAGAAAGAGCGTGGTATCACCATCAACACCGCTCACATTGAGTATCAGACTGCAAACCGTCACTATGCTCACGTAGACTGCCCCGGCCACGCCGACTACGTTAAGAACATGGTAACTGGTGCTGCACAGATGGACGGTGCTATCTTGGTTGTTGCTTCGACTGACGGTCCTATGCCCCAGACTCGTGAGCACGTTCTTTTGGCTCGCCAGGTGAACGTTCCCAAGATCGTTGTTTTCATGAACAAATGCGACATGGTTGACGACGAGGAGATGCTCGACTTGGTTGAGATGGAGATCCGTGACGTTTTGAGCGCAAATGGTTTCGACGGCGACAACGCTCCTGTTATCCGCGGTTCGGCTCTTGGTGCATTGAACGGTGAGCCCGAGTGGGAGGAGAAAGTTATGGAGCTTATGGAGGCTGTTGATACCTATATTCCCCTGCCTCCCCGTGACGCTGACAAACCTTTCCTTATGCCCGTTGAGGGCGTATTCTCGATCACTGGTCGTGGTACCGTACTTACCGGTCGTATCGAGACTGGTGTTATCCACGTTGGTGACCCCGTTGAGATCGTAGGTTTGGATGAGAAGATTCGTACTTCGGTATGTACTGGCGTTGAGATGTTCCGCAAACTCCTCGATGAGGGTTCGGCTGGTGACAATGTAGGTCTGCTGATGCGTGGTATCGACAAGAAAGAGGTTAAGCGTGGTATGGTAGTAGCTAAACCCAAGTCGATTACTCCCCACACCAAGTTCCGCGGTGAGGTTTATATCTTGAAGAAAGAAGAGGGTGGTCGTCACACTCCTTTCCACAACCGCTATCGTCCCCAGTTCTACCTCCGTACTATGGATATTACCGGTGAGGTTAAACTTCCCGATGGTATCGAGATGGTAATGCCTGGTGACCACGTTGAGATCGAGGTAACCCTCATCTACCCCGTAGCTTTGAACGCAGGTCTTCGCTTCGCAATCCGCGAGGGTGGTCGTACCGTAGGTTCGGGTCAGATCAAAGAGGTTATTGAGTAATCAATCTACCGAGAGATAAAATCTCAAACATAGGGGCGGGCGCAGGGCTTGCCGCGAGAGTGACAAACACTGAAACTCGCCCCACTTTTACGAGAGTAGTTTAATGGTAGAATAGCGGTCTCCAAAACCGTTGGTGGGTGTTCGATTCTCTCCTCTCGTGCAAAGAGTCCGGTGGCTTTCGAAAAGGGGTACCGGACTTATTGAGTGAAAAGCAACAAAGAGAATAAAAGCATAATTTATGAAACTCGTTAAATACGTTAAGGCTTCGTACGAAGAGTTGGTTCACAAAGTGTCGTGGACTCCTATGAAAGAGTTGCAGAATCTAGCAGTTACCGTTATGGTAGCTTCCCTGCTGATTGCTGTTGTGATTCTTGCTATGGACCTGACCTTTGAATCCATTATGAAAGCTGTGTACAGCGTTTTGGCTCACTAGTTCAGTGGTTTAGTTTAACTCTTTAAGACGCAAACAAGACAATGAGCGAACAGGCAAAACAGTGGTATGTGTTACGCGCCATCGGCGGTAAAGAGAAAAAGGTGAAGGAGTACATCGATGCAGAGGTACGCCACCTCCACCTTGAACATCTTGTATCGCAGGTTCTCATTCCTACCGAGAAGGTCTATACGATTCGCAACGGTAAGAAGGTGAGCAAAGAGAGGGTGTCGTATCCCGGCTATGTATTGGTTGAAGCGGCTATGGTAGACGAAGTACCTTACGTTCTTCGCAACACACCCAACGTGCTCGGCTTCCTCGGTGAGACCAAAGAAGAGAGCCAGCGACTGATTGCCACCCCTGTTAGGGAGGCGGAGGTTGCCAGGATTCTCGGAAGGGTTGACCTAATGAGCGAGGGTGAGGAGGAGAATGAGATTCCTTTCTTCGTGGGAGAGACCGTAAAGGTTACAGACGGTCCCTTCTCGAGTTTCTCTGGCATCATCGAAGCAGTCGATGAGGAGAGAAAGAAATTGACAGTCTCGGTGAAGATCTTCGGACGTAAGACTCCGATGGAGTTGAGTTTTATGCAAGTAGAAAAAGAATAATTAACCAAGGAAAACTATGGCAAAAGAGGTTGCTGCATTTATTAAGTTGCAGATTAAAGGTGGTGCCGCCAATCCTTCGCCACCAGTAGGTCCCGCGTTGGGTTCGAAGGGAGTCAATATTATGGACTTCTGCAAACAGTTCAACGCACGTACCCAGGAGAAGGCAGGCAAGGTATTGCCCGTAATTATTACCGTATACAGCGACAAGTCGTTTGAGTTTGTCGTTAAACAGCCACCCGTTGCTGCTGCTCTCAAAGAGGCAGCTGGTATCCAGTCTGGTTCGGCACAGCCCAACCGTCAGAAAGTTGGTAGCGTTACCATCGAGCAGGTTGAGGCTATTGCAAAGGACAAGATGAGCGATATGAACTGCTTCACCATTGAGTCTGCTATGCGTATGGTAGCAGGTACTGCACGCAGTATGGGTATCACCGTCGTAGGCGAAGTTCCAGCAAAGTAATTAAGGTAAGAAGATGAGTAAATTGACAAAAAATCAAAAAGCAATGCTCGCCAAAGTGGAGCCCGGAAAGCTCTACAAATTGAGCGAGGCCGCAGCTCTTCTGAAAGAGATTACTTTCACAAAGTTCGATGCTTCGGTAAATGTAGACGTACGTCTTGGTGTTGACCCCCGTAAGGCAAACCAGATGGTGCGTGGCGTGGTTACCCTCCCCCACGGCACAGGTAAAACTGTTCGCGTATTGGTGCTCTGTACTCCCGACAAGGAGAACGAGGCTCGTGAGGCTGGCGCAGACTACGTAGGTTTGGACGAGTATGTTGAGAAGATCAAAGCCGGTTGGACCGACGTTGATACCATCATCTGTACTCCTAACGTAATGGCAAAAGTAGGTGCACTCGGTCGTATTTTGGGTCCCCGTGGCTTGATGCCCAACCCCAAAACCGGCACCGTAACTATGGACGTGGCAAAAGCTGTTCAGGAGGTGAAAGCCGGTAAGATCGACTTCAAGGTTGACAAATACGGTATCGTTCACTCGGCAGTTGGTAAGATTTCGTTCAGCGAGGATAAGATTGTTGACAATGCAAACGCATTCATCGATATGATCCACAAGCTGAAACCCGCCGCAGCCAAAGGTACTTATATGCTTAGTATCTATCTCTCAACGACAATGAGTATCGGTCTCCAAATTGACCCCAAATCACTCGATTTCAAATAGTAAAAACATCGAATTATGACAAGGGAAGAAAAAAGAATAGTAATCCAAGGCCTGACCGAGCAACTCAATCAGTATCCTAACTTCTATATCACCGACATCGAGTCGTTGAACGCTGAGCAGACCGCTCAATTGCGTCGCAAATGTTTCGAGAAGGGCGTGAAGTTGGTTGTTGTAAAGAACACCCTCTTCATCAAAGCGCTCGAAGGCGTAGAGAAGGCAGATGCTGCACTTGTCGAGGTTCTGAAAGGCACTTCGTCGATTATGTTCTCCGAGGCAAGCAAAAGCCCTGCACAGGTGATCAAAGAGTTCCGCAAAGGTTGCGAGAAACCCATTTTGAAAGCCGCATATGTACAGGATTGCGTGTACGTCGGTGACAATAACCTCGATATGCTTTGCAACATCAAATCGCGCGAGGAACTTATCGGCGATATCATCGGTCTGTTGCAGTCGCCCATCAAGAATGTCGTTTCGGCATTGCAGGGTAACGCTGGTCAGAAGGTTGCAGGCATCGTAAAGGCTCTTGAAGAAAGAAATTAATTTTTCCAAACAAAACACAAACAACGAAGTAAAACAATTTAATTTTATACAAAACTATGGCAGATATCAAAGCATTGGCAGAAGAGTTGGTAAACTTGACTGTTAAAGAGGTAAACGAGTTGGCAACCATCCTCAAAGAGGAGTACGGTATTGAGCCCGCAGCTGCAGCAGTAGCAGTAGCAGCTCCCGCAGCAGCAGAGGCAGCAGCACCCGCAGAGAAGACTTCTTTCGACGTTATTCTCGTTAGCGCAGGTCAGGCTAAAATCGCTGTTGTAAAAGCAGTGAAAGAGGCTACCGGCTTCGGTTTGAAAGAGTCGAAAGACTTGGTTGACGCTGCACCCAAAGCAATCAAAGAGGGCGTATCGAAAGAGGAGGCAGAGGCTCTCAAAGCCGCTCTTGAGGACGCAGGTGCAGAGGTTGAGGTTAAATAGTTCCGACTATAACTTCACTCCATACTGGGTATAGAGCTTATGTCAAAATAAGCTCTATGCCTTTTTCGCGTCTAAAAAATAGGGCGCAAAACTAACATTAGGTTAGGTGGAAAGTGTTAGCCTGTAAATGGCTGACATACAGGATGTTCTCTGGTCGGTGGGCTAGGGGATTATCTTGACGCCAGTGATGGCAAAGCGACAAGAGGAGACTTTCGGGGTCTTCAAAAGTTTTCGCGCGCGTAAGGCGCGTGAGTACGAAGAAGGGCCGAAGGTTTCTAACAAAAAAATCTTAAATCATTTTGCAGACAATGTCCTCGAAAGCAAACAAAAGAATTAGCTTCTCCTCCATCTCACACAGGATGGACTACCCAGACTTCTTGGAGGTGCAGCTCAAATCATTCCACGACTTTTTTCAATTAGACACGACTGCCGAGAATCGCAAAAACGAAGGACTCTACAAAGTTTTTTCCGAGAACTTCCCCATTACGGACACCCGTAACAACTTCGTTTTGGAATTTATCGACTACTACATTGACCCCCCACGCTACTCGATTGAGGAGTGCTTGGAGATGGGTTTGACTTACAGTGTGCCCTTGAAGGCTAAACTGAAACTCTCCTGCACCGATCCCGAGCACGAGGATTTCGCTACGGAGATTCAGGATGTCTATTTCGGCACGATTCCCTATATGACACCTGGTGGTACTTTCGTGATTAACGGTGCCGAGCGCGTAGTTGTTTCGCAGTTGCACCGCTCGCCTGGTGTTTTCTTTGGTCAGAGTGTCCACACCAACGGTACGAAACTCTATTCGGCACGAATCATCCCCTTCAAGGGTTCGTGGATTGAGTTCGCAACCGACATCAACAACGTAATGTATGCCTACATTGACCGTAAGAAGAAGTTGCCCGTAACCACTCTGTTGCGTGCCATCGGTTTTGAGGCAGACAAAGAGATTCTCGAAATCTTCGACTTGGCAGACGAGGTGAAGGTGAATCGCACCAACCTCAAAAAGAGCCTCGGCAGAAGGCTTGCGGCCAGGATTCTGAAAACCAGCTGGGAGGATTTCGTAGATGAAGATACCGGTGAGGTTATGCCTATCGAGCGTAGCGAGGTTATCATCGAGCGCGAGACAGAGCTCACCGAGGAGCACATTGAGGAGATTTTGGAGAGCGGTGTGAAGACCATCCTTCTCCACAAAGACAACCCCTCGGGTGTAGATTATTCGATTATCTACAACACGCTCCAAAAAGACCCCTGTAACACGGAGAAAGACGCTGTGGTTTACATCTATCGCCAGTTGCGCAACTCGGAGCCACCAGATGAGGCTACCGCAAGGGATGTGATCGACAAGCTCTTTTTCAGCGACAAACGCTACGACTTGGGTGACGTAGGTCGTTTCCGTATCAATAAAAAACTCGGTTTGGAGATTAACCCCGAGGTACGAGTTCTGACACGCGAGGACATTATTGCCATTATTCGCTACCTCATTGAGCTTATCAACTCCAAGACTGATGTTGATGATATCGACCACCTCTCGAACCGTCGTGTAAGGACCGTTGGTGAGCAGTTGAGCAACCAGTTCTCCATTGGCTTCATCCGTATGGCTCGCACCATCCGCGAGAGGATGAACGTGAGGGACAACGAGCTCTTCAAACCCATCGACCTGATTAACGCCAAGACTCTGTCGAGCGTAATCAACAGCTTCTTTGGCACCAACCAGCTCTCGCAGTTTATGGACCAGACCAACCCTCTGGCAGAGATGACTCACAAACGTCGTTTGTCGGCACTCGGTCCTGGTGGTTTGAGCCGCGATAGGGCAGGTTTTGAGGTTCGTGACGTACACTACACCCACTATGGTCGTTTGTGCCCCATTGAGACCCCCGAGGGTCCCAACATTGGTCTGATTTCGTCGCTCTGCGTTTATGCGAAAATCAGCCCTATGGGCTTCATTGAGACCCCCTACCGCAAGGTGAATGAGGGTAAGGTTGATTTGAACGATGCAAACATCCGCTATTATAGCGCCGAGGAGGAGGAGAACCTGAATATTGCACAGGCTTCGGCTCCTATCGACGATGAGGGTAACTTCCTCAACCCCAACCGTATTAAGGCTCGTAACGAGGCCGACTTCCCTGTGATTAGGGATAAGCAGGTTGATTTGGTTGACGTTGCCCCCAACCAGGTTGCTTCGATTGCAGCAAGCTTGATTCCCTTCTTGGAGCACGACGATGCTAACCGTGCGTTGATGGGTTCGAACATGATGCGTCAGGCAGTACCTCTGATCAACCCCGAGGCTCCTATTGTAGGTACCGGTTTGGAGGGTGAGATGGTTCGCGACAGCCGTATTCAGGTTGTAGCCGAGGGCAATGGCGAGGTTGTCTTTGCCGACGCTACCCAGATTCAGGTTAAGTATGACCGCACCGACGACGAGAAGTTGGTAAGCTTCGATCCCGAGGTTACCACCTACAAGTTGCCCCGCTACCGCAAGACCAACCAGAATATGTCCATCACTCTGCGTCCTATTGTTAAGATTGGCGACAGGGTAGAGAAGGGCGATATCTTGACCGAGGGTTACTCTACCCAGAAGGGTGAGTTGGCACTCGGTAGGAACTTGAAGGTTGCATTTATGCCCTGGAAGGGTTACAACTTCGAGGATGCTATCGTTATTTCGGAGCGTCTTTTGAGGGAGGACTTGTTCACTTCGGTACACGTTGATGAGTATATTATGGAGGTTCGCGAGACCAAGCGTGGTGTCGAGGAGCTTACTTCGGATATTCCCAACGTGAGCGAGGATGCAACCAAGGATCTCGACGAGAGGGGTATCATCCGCATTGGTGCGAATGTTAAGCCTGGCGATATTATGATTGGTAAGATCACCCCCAAAGGTGAGAGCGATCCCAGCCCCGAGGAGAAACTTTTGCGTGCTATCTTTGGTGACAAGGCTGGCGATGTGAAGGATGCTTCGTTGAAGGCTCAACCTTCGCTCTTCGGTACCATCATCGACCGCAAGCTCTACACTCGCAATGTGAAGGATGGCAAACGCGGTAAGGCAGAGGAGAAACACAAACTCGAAGAGGTGGATGCTAAATTCTCGAAAGAGGCAGCAGCCCTCAAAGCAGTTTTGGTGGAGAAACTCTACACCTTGCTCAAAGACCAGACTTCGCTGGGCGTATATGACTACTTCGGCGTTGAGCTCTATGCTCCTGGCACCAAGTTCACCAAGAAGATGCTCGAAGAGATTGATTACCTCGATCTCGGTACCGGCAAATGGGTGGAGGATGAGCGTATCGCATCGCTCACCAAGCAGGCTATTAATAACTATACCATTAAATATAAAGAGGCGGACGCGCGCGTGAAACGCGAGAAGTACAATATCACCAATGGTGACGAACTTCCCAATGGCGTTATCCAGCTTGCCAAAGTCTACCTCGCCAAGAAACGTAAGCTCAAAGTGGGTGATAAGATGGCAGGTCGCCACGGTAACAAGGGTATTGTTGCCAAAGTTGTCCGCGATGAGGATATGCCCTTCTTGGAAGATGGTACCATTGTAGATATCGTACTGAACCCTCTGGGCGTACCTTCGCGTATGAACTTGGGTCAGATTTACGAGACCGTTTTGGGTTGGGCTGGTAAGGAGCTCGGCTTGAAGTTCGCAACCCCCATCTTCGACGGTGCTACTTTGGATGAGATCAATGAGTACACTGCCAAAGCAGGCGTTCCTATGAACGGATGCTGCCACTTGCGCGATGGTGGTACCGGTGAGCGTTTCGACCAGCCTGCAACTGTGGGTGTTATCTATATGCTCAAACTCGGTCATATGATTGACGACAAGATGCACGCACGTTCGATTGGTCCCTACTCGCTCATTACCCAGCAGCCTCTGGGTGGTAAGGCACAGTTTGGTGGTCAGAGGTTTGGTGAGATGGAGGTTTGGGCACTCGAAGGCTTCGGTGCAGCAAACATCTTGCAGGAGATTTTGACCATCAAGTCCGACGATGTTATGGGCCGTGCAAAGGCTTATGAGGCAATCGTTAAGGGCGACAACCTGCCTACTCCCGGTATTCCCGAGTCACTCAATGTGCTGTTGCACGAGTTGCGTGGTTTGGCAATCAGTGTTAAACTCTCTTAAACTTGGTAGAAGAATATGGCATACGGTAAAGATAATAAAATCAATACGACCAATTTTAGTAAAATCTCGATTGGCCTCGCTTCGCCCGAGGAGATTTTGGAGAATTCGAGCGGCGAGGTTCTCAAACCCGAGACCATCAACTATCGTACCTACAAACCCGAGCGTGATGGTTTGTTCTGCGAGCGCATCTTCGGTCCTGTGAAGGACTACGAGTGCCACTGCGGTAAGTATAAGAGGATTCGCTACAAAGGCATCGTCTGCGACCGATGCGGTGTGGAGGTTACGGAGAAGAAGGTGCGCCGTGAGCGTATGGGACACATCCAGTTGGTTGTTCCTGTGGTACACATTTGGTACATTCGCTCACTACCTTCGAAGATTGGTTACTTGCTCGGTATTCCCAGCAAGAAACTCGACGCTGTAATCTACTACGAGCGCTATATCGTTGTTCAGCCTGGTGCTGCTGCGAACTTGAACCTGCCCAATGGTGGCAATGCTCACGACCTCCTTTCGGAGAGGGAGTACTTGGACATCTTGGCAGCACTTCCCAAAGGCAACCAGCAGTTGGACGACAGCGATCCCGACAAATTCATCGCCCAGATGGGTGCGGAGGCAATCCTCACCCTCTTGCAGCGCTTGGATTTGGACCGTTTGAGCGAGCAGTTGCGCCACAGGGCTTCGCACGAGACTTCGCAGCAGCGTAAGACCGAGGCATTGAAGAGGCTCAACATCATTGAGGCGTTCCGCGAGTCGAAGGATATCAACAAACCCGAGTGGATGATTTTGAAGGTCATCCCCGTTACTCCTCCCGAGTTGCGTCCTTTGGTACCTCTGGATGGTGGTAGGTTTGCGACCTCCGATTTGAACGACCTCTATCGTAGGGTTATCATCCGCAACAACCGTCTCAAACGCCTTATCGAGATTAAGGCTCCCGAGGTTATCTTGCGCAACGAGAAACGTATGTTGCAGGAGGCTGTGGATTGCCTCTTCGACAACTCGCGCAAGACCAGCGCAGTGAAGAGCGAGAGCAACCGTCCTTTGAAATCGTTGAGCGACAGCTTGAAGGGTAAGCAGGGCCGCTTCCGTCAGAACCTCTTGGGTAAGCGTGTGGACTACTCGGCACGTTCGGTTATCGTTGTAGGTCCCGAGCTCAAAATGCACGAGATGGGTATTCCCAAAGATATGGCCGCAGAGTTGTACAAACCCTTCATTATCCGCAAACTCATTGAGCGCGGTATTGTGAAGACCGTTAAGTCTGCAAAGAAGATTATCGATAGGAAAGACCCCATCATCTGGGATATTTTGGAGAACGTCATCAAGGGTCACCCCGTGCTGATGAACCGTGCTCCTACCCTTCACCGATTGGGTATCCAGGCATTCCAGCCCAAGTTGATTGAGGGTAAGGCAATGCAGTTGCACCCCCTTGCTTGTACTGCGTTCAACGCGGACTTCGACGGTGACCAGATGGCAGTGCACTTGCCCCTGGGCAACGCGGCAATCTTGGAGGCACAGCTCCTGATGCTCGGTTCGCACAACATCCTCAACCCTGCTAACGGTGCGCCTATTACCGTACCTTCGCAGGATATGGTGCTTGGTTTGTACTACATCACCAAGATTCACGGCACCGAGGAGCGCCCCGATAGGGAGAAGGCAGTATATCGCAAAGAGCTCATTGAGAATGGTCAGACCATCAACCGTTGGGATGACTTGCAGAATGGCGACATTCGTCCCAAGGAGGGCGTGAAGGCAGCATTTACCTTCTACGGTCCCGAGGAGGCAATCATCGCCTACAATGAGGGTAAGGTAGATTTGCACACCCTTGTAAATGTGAAGATTAACACCGTTGATGAGAACGGCCAGGATGTAACGAAAGTTATCGCTACTTCGGTTGGTCGTGTGCTCTTCAACCAGGTTGTTCCCAAGGAGGTTGGCTACATCAACCTTCTGTTGAAGAAGAATACTTTGAGGGATATCATTGGTGTTGTTATGAAGAAGTCGGGCGCCGACAAGGCTGCTGCCTTCCTCGATGACATCAAGGCTTTGGGTTATAGGATGGCATTCCAGGGTGGTTTGTCGTTCAACTTGGGTGCTGTGATTATCCCCGAGGAGAAGAAGACTCTCGTAGAGCAGGGTAACCAGCAGGTTGCACAGTTCTTGGAGCAGTACAATATGGGTCTTATTACCAACAACGAGCGTTACAACAAGGTAATTGACGTTTGGACCAACGTGAATAACCGTGTAACCGCAGCGGTTTATAACCACCTGAAAGCAGACCAGGACGGCTTCAACCCCGTATTTATGATGCTTGATTCGGGTGCTCGTGGTAGTAGGGAGCAGATTCGTCAGTTGGGCGGTATGCGTGGTCTGATGGCTAAACCCCAGAAATCGGGCGCAGAGGGCGGTCAGACTATTGAGAACCCCATCTTGTCGAACTTTAAGGAGGGCCTTTCGGTGTTGGAGTACTTTATCTCCACCCACGGTGCTCGTAAAGGTTTGGCGGATACCGCACTTAAAACTGCGGATGCAGGTTACCTGACTCGTCGTTTGGTTGACGTTGCAAATGACGTTATCATCAACGAGGAGGATTGCGGTACCTTGCGTGGCTTGACCGCTACGGCTGTTAAGCGTAACGATGCAGTTATCCAGAGCCTCTATGATAGGATTTTGGGCCGCACCGCAGTTGAGGATGTTATCCACCCCTTGACTGGTGAGGTTATCGTGAAGGCTGGCGATGAGATTAATGAGGATGCAGCAGCAGCCATCGAGAAGTCGCCCATCGAGAAGGTTGAGATTCGCTCGGTACTCACCTGCGAGTCGCGCCACGGTGTGTGCGCCAAATGTTATGGTCGCAACCTTGCAACCGGCCGTCCCGTACAGAAGGGTGAGGTTGTAGGTGTGATTGCGGCACAGTCGATTGGTGAGCCTGGTACCCAGCTTACTCTTCGTACCTTCCACGTCGGTGGTGTTGCAAGTGGTTCCTCGATTGATAACCGCCTTGTAGCTAAACACGAGGGTATTGTTGAGATTGACGAGTTGCGTATTATCAAGACCAAAGACCGCGATGGTAACGCCAAGAACTTGGTTGTTAGCCGTCAGTCGGAGTTGCGCATCGTGAGCAAGGAGACAGGTAGCGTATTGTTTACCTACAACTTGGCATACGGCTCGACACTCTATAAACTCGCAGGCGAGAGCGTTCAGAAGGGCGATGTAATCTGTGAGTGGGATCCCTTCAACGCAGTTATCATCTCGGAGTACGATGGTAAGGCACAGTTCGACAATGTTGTTGAGGGTGTAACCTACCGCGATGAGTACGATGAGGCTACCGGCTTGCGTGAGAAGGTGATTATTGAGTCGCGTGATAGGAACCGTAACCCCTTGATTCGCATTGTGGACAAGGATGGCGTGGAGCAGAAACAGTACAACTTGCCTGTTGGTGCACACGTTGTGGTTAAGGAGAATGCCAAGATTAAGGCTGGTGAGATTCTGATTAAGATTCCTCGCTCGTTTGGTAAGGCAGGCGATATTACCGGTGGTCTTCCCCGAGTTACCGAGCTGTTTGAGGCTCGTAACCCCTCGAACCCCGCAGTTGTTTCGGAGATCGATGGTGAGGTAACCTTCGGCAAGATCAAACGTGGTAATAGGGAGATTATCATCACCGCCCGCGACGGTCAGGTATGCAAATACCTCGTACCTCTGAGCCGCCAGATTTTGGTTCAGGAGAACGACTACGTTAGGGCAGGTATGGCTCTCTCGGATGGTGCTATCACTCCTAATGATATCCTTACCATCCTTGGTCCTACCAAGGTTCAGGAGTATATCGTGAACGAGGTTCAGGAGGTATACCGTGGTCAGGGTGTGAAGATCAACGACAAACACTTTGAGGTTATCGTGCGCCAGATGATGAACAAGGTTCAGATTGTGGATTCGGGTGACACTCGCTTCTTGCCCGAGCAGATTGTCGATAAGTGGGAGTTTATGGAGGTCAACGATTCGCTCTACGACAAAGTCTACGTTATCGACGCAGGCGACTCGCAGAACGTTAGGGCCGACCAGATTATCACTGTTCGCCAGCTCCGTGACGAGAACTCGTCGCTCAAACGCAGGGATTTGAAGACTGTTACTGTTCGTGAGGTTGTTCCCGCAACATCGCGTCAGGTATTGCAGGGTATCACCCGCGCAGCATTGCAGACCAGCTCGTTTATGTCGGCTGCATCGTTCCAGGAGACTACCAAGGTGCTCAATGAGGCTGCAATCTTCGGTAAGGTTGATCCTCTGTTGAACCTCAAAGAGAACGTAATCTGCGGTCACTTGATTCCCGCTGGTACCGGTGTTCGCGATTGGCAGAACGTAACCGTTGGCGCCAAAGCCGACTACGAGAAAGTTGTAGTTAGCGAGTAGTGCTCGGTGAGAGTATAAGAAGAGAAGGCGCCCCGATGAGGGGCGCCTTCTTTGTGTTTTGTTGCGAAAGATTCGTCGTGTGGCTACCAATGCACACCCGCAACGTCGGGTATGAACTCCACGTTCATTGCCCCGTCGTCACTCTGGATGACCCCCATAAAGTCGAGCCACACCTCGGATGTGATGGCGTGTAGCTCCACATAGAAGTTTGCCGCCTTTATGAGGTTGGCAATCTTCTTGCGCGAGAGGGCCTCTGTGGGAGTTGTGAGGGAGCCTTCGTGGCGCGTTTTGACCTCCACGAAGTGATAGTGGCCATCGGGGGTGAGGGTTATGATGTCAATCTCGTGTGGCGGATTGCGCCAGTTGCGCTCAACCACAACGTGTCGGTGGTCGCGTAACCACTCCATTGCTGCCCTCTCTCCCTCGGCACCTATGCGTAGAGTCTCGCCCATTGCGAGGAGTTATGCCAAGAGGAAGTCGAGCGAATCACCAGCATTCACCTCGTAGGGCTCGATGCCGTAGCGGAAGATGCGCATAGGACGAGGGCCGATGAGCGAGAGGTTGCCATCGACATAGCGGAGCATACACCCCTCGCGCAGACCTACAACCCACATCTTGGGGTTGGCAACCACATACTCTGCAATGCGCTGCTCGCGGGTTTCGCCAGCGTGTCCCTCGGGATTGGCATCGAGATAGTGGGGGTTGATTTGGAAGGGGATGGCACCAATGGCGCTGAACGATGCGGGCTGCACGATGGGCATATCGTTGGTGGTGCAGAGGGTGGGACAAGCCACATTGCTACCAGCACTCCAACCAACATAGGGGGTGCCTTCGTTGAGTTTGGTAAGGATGGCCTCCATAAGTCCCTGCTCGTGCATATTTTTCACAAGGTGGAAGGTGTTGCCACCGCCTACAACGATAGCCTCGGCTGCAAGAATTGCCTCGCGGGGCGATTCGGCGTGGTGTACGGAGCGCACACGGATGCCGAGTTCGTTGAAACGAGCCTGTACCTTTGCCTCATACTCGTCGTAGGAGAAGGTTACGCCAGCATAGGGGACAAAAGCCACCTCTTTGACACCTTCGAGGTGCTCTTTGATTTGACCAATGGGATACTTCAAATACTCCTCGCCAGCATTGGTGGAGTTGCTAATGAGTAAAAGTTTCATATAGTTGTGTTTTTAGATATTGTGTTTTCACTCAATAAAGGTAGTAATTTATGCCGAGAGGGGCAAATTTATGGCTTGTTTTTTGTGAAAATTGGGCTTTGAGGGCGAAAAAGGCTTCGGTGGGGCTTTGATTGGGGCTTGCGTAACTTGCAAATAGCCAAATGTATAGCCCTATACACCTTGCTCAAAGGTGCAAAAAAATGGTAAAAATTAGCCGTATTAGGGAAAAAGTATTATATTTGTACCGATTTTCGCTCACAAGCGGAAAGAGAAATAGCCACACAATGTTAAACTTAAACTTATAAATTATGTCAGAAATTTCTCAGAAAGTAGTTGAGATTATCAAAGACAGGTTGAATCAGGATGTTAAAAACATCGTACCCGAGGCAAGCTTTGCAAATGACCTTGGTGCAGATTCGCTTGACACTGTTGAACTTATCATGGCATTTGAGGAGGAGTTCGGTTTGGAAATTCCCGATGAGGCAGCAGAGAAAATCTCGACAGTTGGCGACGCCATCAAGTACGTTGAGGAGCACGCGAAATAGTTTTATCGCGCTCTAAAAAGACTCAACAGAGTATATGGGTGAGGTAAAACGTAAGTTTTGCCTCACTTTTTTTTATTTTCTATGACATTATTACACTTTGTAGCAAACATAATAAAAACCACATATAACTATGGAACGCAGAAGAGTTGTAATTACAGGTATTGGAACAATTAACCCTCTGGGACACAATATTGAGGAGTATTTTTCGGCCCTCGAAAATGGTGTCTGCGGAGTGGATTTCATACAGGGCTTCGACTGCACAACAACCAAAACCAAGTTTGCAGCCGAAATCAAAAACTATAACGCCGAAGAGTACTTCGAGCGTAAGGAGGCACGAAAACTCGATGTCTTCACACAATATGCACTCATCGCTGCCGAGCAGGCAGTTAGGGATGCAGGTTTGGAGGATGCACCTATTAACAAAAATAGGGTGGGTGTGATTTGGGGTGCTGGTATTGGCGGTATCAATACGACCTTCGAGGAGATCTCGGCTTATAGCACCAGCGAGAGCGAGAACCCACGATTCACTCCATTCCTGATTCTGAAAATGTTGCCCAATATGGCAGCAGGCCACATCTCACTCAAATATGGCTACAAGGGCCCAGGTTTTAGCACCACGTCGGCTTGCTCTTCGAGCACACACTCAATTGTGAGCGCTGTGGACCAGATTCGCCTTGGTAGGGCAGATGTTATGGTTACGGGTGGCTCGGAGGGCGCTGTGTCGCTTGTGGGTATCTCGGCATTCAACTCTATGATGGCTCTCTCAACCCGCAACGATGACCCCAAGACCGCTTCGCGCCCCTACGATAAGGACCGCGATGGCTTTGTGATGGGCGAGGGTGCGGGCGCACTTGTTATCGAGGAGTTGGAGCACGCCAAGGCGCGTGGTGCGAAGATTTATGCGGAGATTGTTGGCTCGGGTATCAGTTGTGATGCCTACCACGTTACCGCTCCCGACCCCGAGGGCGAAGGTGCGCGTAGCTGTATGGAGAGTGCGTTGCAGGATGCAGGCATTACTCCCGAGTCGATAGACTATATTAACGCACACGGAACCTCCACACCTCTTGGCGATTTGGCGGAGTTGAAGGGTATCCTATCGGTCTTTGGTGACCATACCTATAAACTCAATATCTCCGCCACGAAGTCTATGACGGGCCACTTGTTGGGTGGTGCTGGTGCGGTTGAGGCGCTGGCTGTGGTGATGGCCATCACAAAGGGTGTGATTCCTCCCACCATCAACATTCAGGAGTTGGATCCTGCCATTGATGAGCGCATCAACCTTACGAGGGATGTGGCACAGAGGAGAGAGGTGAGGTATGCTTTGAGTAATACCTTTGGTTTTGGAGGCCAAAACTGTTCAATAATTTTGAAGAAATACGAAGAGTAGGAAATGGGCTGCATTGGTCGAATTTTTCATCTATTGTGGGGTGCAGATAGGGAGTACTATCGCGCTTTTCGCAAGATTTTTGGTACTACCCCCGATAATATCGAGCTCTACAAACTTGCCCTTGTGCATCGTTCGGCTTCGGTGAAGGTGGAGGGTAGGAGTATCAACAACGAGAGGTTGGAGTATCTGGGTGATGCGGTTCTGGAAACAATCATTTCGGACTATCTATTTATTGAGTATCCCAATGAGTCGGAGGGCTTTTTGACCAAAACAAGGTCGAAGATTGTGAGCCGTCAGTCGCTTAATGGATTGGCTGTGAAGCTGGGGCTGGATAGGATGGTTATCTACAACACCACGGGTAACTTTGCACAGAAGCACCTCTTTGGTGACTGCTTCGAGGCGTTGATGGGTGCCCTCTACTTGGATAAGGGTTACAATAAGGTCAATAGGATTGTCATCAACGATCTCTTGCCTCGCTATATAGACCTCGAAGACCTCTCGCAGGCCGAGAACGACCACAAGAGTCGCCTTATTGAGTGGTGCCAGAAGAGTAAGCGCACCATCCATTTCAACACCGAGGCCGATGGTGAGCACGAAGGCTCCTCGCCAGCATTCATTTCGAGGGTGTTGGTAGATGATATCCGTGTGGGTGTTGGTAAGGGCTCCACCAAGAAGGAGGCCGAGCAGAGCGCTGCACAGAACGCCTGGGTGCTTCTGGGTGACGAGATGGGTGACTACATTCTTGATAAGTATGACCATTTGAGAGATGATAACTCCCAGCGATAAGCAGGTGCGCGAAAGGCTCATAAGCCGAGGCGCAGAGGCTCTCACCGATGAGGAACTTGTGAGCCTTGTACTCCCCGCCGTAGGTGGCGAGGAGAGTATTGCTGTGGCTGGAAGGTTGCTCGAAAAGGCGGGCTCTCTGGTGGCGCTTGCCCACTCCTCGCCACGCGAACTCCGACAGATGGAGGGACTTGGTATGGAGCGTGCAGCAAAGCTCTCTGCGGCCTTTGAGTTGGGACGTAGGGTGCTTGCCACACAGGGTGAGGAGCAGATGTTTGTGAAAGATAGGAACGATGTTGTGTCGCTCTTTGCTCCACTTCTCTCATCGCTCAACCACGAGGAGATGTGGGTGTTGTACCTCTCCTCTTCGAATAGGATTATCGAGCGTCGCAAGATTTCGCTTGGTGGTGCGTCGTTGTTGGTTGCCGATAGTAGGCTCATTCTTCGTCACGCGCTCAATCTTGTGGCAACCTCGCTCATTGTGGTGCATAACCACCCATCGGGAGCCTCGGAGCCGAGCGGCGAGGATGAGGCTTTTACGGCACGCTTGAAGGAGGCTGCTGGACTGTTGGATATTACCCTTTTGGACCATATAATCATCGCCCGAGGTGGCGGGTCGTATAGTTTCAGAGGGGCAGGCAAGTTGTAGGGATATTGCTATTAGCACAAACCTCAAACCTTGTTCGCGGGTATTGTTTTCAATACCCGCGAACTTTTTTTAGATGGTGAAGTTGTTGGGTTTTTAATCCTGCTCCACCATAATTATATTCTCCAAGTTGTAGCCTCGCTCCTCCAAGCGCGAGAAGATGCCATCGAGCACTTTGGGGTCCATCTGTGGAGTGCGCGAGAGCACCCATAGGTATTTGTCGTTGGAGCCACCCACCACCGAGTAGGAGTAGTCGGGGGCGAGTTCGAGGATGTTGTACTGCGCAGGGAAGATGAAGAAGGTGACTTTGAGTTGCCCGGGGTTGTCGGTGGTGCGAGCCTTACCACGGGCAACCTTGTGCTTGCCGTTTTTCATTCCCTCGTTGCGTACCTCTATTTTCCCATCGGGCAGGAGGGTGTAGGTGGTCTTGACGTGGCTCATACCCTTCTCGAAACTGTGGGGTTTGCGAACAATCTCATACCACTCGCCCAAGTAGTTGTCCAAATCGAGAGAGGTGACGGTGGAGTTGTCGAATTTCGGTTGGTGTTTTGTTGAGGATGAGAGGGTGAGTGCCAATAGGCCCAAGCCACCCACTACCAATACGAGAGAGCTAATCATTTTAATTTTCATAGGTATAATACATTTTTCCACTTTTTACATCCAAAATGGGTGCCAATAGAGTAAAAAGGTAAAATTTTTGTCACTCTCGGCAAAAAAGCGTACCTTCGTGGCAATAATCATAAGCACCTATGTCTGTACTCTACGATAACCTTATCTTTGGCCCTATACGTTCGCGTCGCTTGGGGCTCTCGCTCGGCATCAATCTTTTGCCTGTGGATTGCAAACTCTGCTCGTTCAACTGCATCTATTGCGAATGTGGTTGGACTCTGGGCGGTCAAAAACCACGCTTCAACGACAAGAAGGCGGTGCTGGCGATGTTGGAGAGCGTGCTTGGCGATATGGTGAAGGAGGGGACACCTCCCGATGTACTCACCTTTGCAGGCAACGGTGAGCCTACAATGCACCCCGACTTTGAGGAGATTGTGGATGGTGTTATCGCCTTGCGCGATAGGCTTTGCCCCAATGCCAAGGTGTCGGTCTTGACCAACGCCACAATGCTCCATCGTGAGAGCGTAAGACGTGCCCTCGGGAGGGTGGATAACCCAATTCTCAAACTCGACTCGGCATTAGACAAGACCGCACAACTCATCGATAAACCCCTCGGCAACTACTCCATTGCAAATGTTGTGGAGCAGATGAAACTCTTTGGTGGGGAGTGTATTGTGCAGACAATGTTTTTGCGCGGAGAGTTTGAGGGCCAGAGGGTGGATAATGCTACCGAGGAGGAAATTGCTGCGTGGCTCGAACTTGTGGAGGTGATTGCTCCCCGCAGTGTTATGGTCTATACCATCGACCGCGATACCCCTGCACCCAACCTCGAAAAGGTGCCCGTTGAGGAGCTTAAAGCTATTGCCGAGAGAGTACGCGCCCTCGGTATAGAGTGTAGTGTTGCAGGATAGAGTTCAGAAGATAGAATCGTTAGTTAGGGATGATAACCATTGAACAAATAAAAGAACTTGTGGAGAGGCGTGACGCACTTCATCGCTACCTTGCGGTGGAGGACAAACGCATCGCCCACGAGGAGGAACAGCTCAAAACCACAGCCCCCGATTTTTGGGACAACCCCACCTCGGCCGAGAAACAACTCAAAAAGGTGGCCTCCATAAAGAGTTGGATTGATGCCTACGATGCACTCTCGGCTCTTGTGGATGACCTCGAAGTTGTCGCAGAATTTGTGCGCGAGGGTGGCGCTACCGAGGCCGAACTCGATGCTCAATATGCCCACACCCTCTCCGCTACCGAGGAGCTCGAAATGCGCAATATGTTGCGTGGTGAGGAGGATAAGTTGGGCGCGATTGTGGATATCAACTCGGGAGCAGGAGGCACCGAGAGCCTCGATTGGGCCTCGATGCTTATGAGGATGTACACCCGTTGGGGTGAGCGCAATGGGTTCAAGGTGAGGGTTGCCGACTTTCAGGCAGGCGAAGAGGTGGGTGTGAAGTCCGCAACGCTCCTCTTCGAAGGCGACTACGCCTACGGCTACCTCAAAAGCGAGAGCGGTGTTCACCGTATGGTGCGACTCTCGCCCTTCAATGCCAACAATAAGCGACAAACAACCTTTGCGTCAATCTTTGTGTCGCCCGCAGTGGATGACACCATAGAGATAAACATCAACCCTGCCGACTACGAGTGGGATACCTATCGTAGTAGTGGCGCGGGTGGTCAGAATGTCAATAAGGTGGAGACGGGCGTGCGTCTGCGCTACCACGGCAAGGACCCCGATACGGGTGAGCCTGTGGAGTTCCTCATTGAGAATACCGAGACGCGCTCGCAACTTATGAACCGCGAGAATGCCCTGCGCATCCTTCGTTCCAAGCTCTACCAGCGAGAGTTGGACAAGCGTATGGCTCTCCAAAATGAGCTCGAAAAGGGTAAAAAACGCATCGAATGGGGCTCGCAGATTCGCTCCTACGTCTTCGATGACCGTCGAGTGAAGGACCATCGTACAGGCTATCAGACCTCCGATGTGGATGCGGTGATGGATGGAGAGATTGATGAGTTCATCAAATCCTATCTTATGTCAAGCGAATCTCGCGGGTAAATTTTGCACCAAATTTCAAAAGTGGCTTCCTCATTTACGAAAAGTAAACTGCGGAGCCACTTTTTCATTTCGCACAAAATTTCCTCCGCGATATTCTACTTGATGGCGAATTTCTTATTCAATCTTTATTTAGCACCAGCACAAAAGTGCCGTTACGGCACCAAAATTTCCTCCGCGATATTCTGCTTGAAAGCGAATCTCGCAAACTCTTCATTCAATCTTTGTTTATAACCACCCTCACAAAAGTGCCGTTACGGCACCTGCGGAGGTGGTTTTCTTGTGCGTCTAAAACTCGCTCGATTCTATGAGTTTTTCATCACTCCCGAAACTATTTGGGAGCACCACCCTCACAAAAGTGCCGTTACGGCACCTGCGGAGGTGGTTTTCTTGTGCGCTTAAAACTCGCTCGATTCTATGAGTTTTTCATCACTCCCGAAACTATTGGGGAGCACCACCAGCACAAAAGTGCCGTTACGGCACCAAAAAAGAAAGAGCCCCGGCCTCACAACGAGGGCGGGGCTCTGGGGATCCTTACAGAGGGATTATTTTACAATGTTGATGTCGTATGCCTTAAAGGGACCGAACACGGACTCCTTTTTGCCTACAAACTTCTTTGCGTTGTAGTTGTTCCACTCAACAACCGACTGAACCTTTGCGGGAGCGGCGCTCGCCTCTTCGGAACCGTCAATAGCCTGGATAGCACCAGTGTAGATGCCACGGTGGATATTGCCAGAGTCGTCGGAAACATTGACATTTACAGTATACTCTCCACCATTCTTGGTGATTTCAACCTCACCGCCAACAAGGAGTGCGTAGAGGCTCTGACCGTCGGCTGCAAGTACCATCGAGTAGTAGTAGCCCATACCGTCAATGTATGCACCAGCCATTGCAGTGCCGGGGTTGCCGGTCGAGTCGAACCTGAACTTCTCGCAAGGAATACCATCTGCGAAAGCGAGGTCCTCGTCACCAACGATGAGGGTACGCAACATAATGCCCTGGCCATTTGCCTTGGTTGCGTCGAGGAGGTCAACATACCAACCACCATCACCTACGAAGATTGCGCTAGCAGCAGTGAGTTTATACTCGCTGGGGCGTGCAATAATAACGTTGGAGCAGTAGCCGGTACCGAAGTAGCGGATGCTATCCTGATCCTCGAAGTCGAAAGATACGCTATATGCACCCTCGCCACGGTTGTTGATGGTAATCTCGCCATCAACGAGGACTGCGAAAATCTCACCTTTCTCGTTGTAGAGGAGCGAACCTGCAACGGTGCCATCCTCGGAAATAGTACCTACTGCAACGGTGCCAGGCTCTTTCGAGTCGCTGATGGTATAGGTGCCGCTGGTGATACCATTGGCAACGTCTATGTTAGCCTCGGGATAGATGTGCAACTCCATCATAATCCTATTCTTCGAATCCAAAGCGGTCATAATCCAGTGGTTGCCATCCACATTCTCCTGCCAATCGAGGTAGATACCGTTGCTACCCAACTCGGAGTTGGTGCTATCGAGAGTCATCTCAACCTCGGTTGCATCGTTGAAATAGATTGCACCCTCGTGGTTTACAGCGTAAGCGTCATAGAAACCATACATCTCGGTCGAGATGGAGTATTGACCCTCGCCCAAAGCCGAGATGGTTACGGTGCCATTGTATGCTGCATCCTCCAACTCTTTTCCAGATGCATCAATAATGCCTACTGCCGAACCCAAAGCGGTTTCAAGGTAGCCGGTGTTGAAGCCGTCGATGGGGTATTTGCCGAGAGGCAAAATCTTCGCCTCACCCTCCTCGGGAATCTCGGTGTAGATGATGAATTGGCTTGCGTAGGCAGGAGTCTGACCAATCTGGCCTGTTGCAAGTGCATAGTAGTAGTTGTAGTCGTATGCAACGAAAGTCCACTCTGCGAAGCCCTCAACCTCGTCGTAATCTACGAAGTATGCATAGGGAGTGATATCTACAAATTTACCACTAACATCCAAACCACTCATTACGGGTTTGCCATCGAAACGGCACTCAACATCAACGAGTTTGCTGGGCTCTTTCTCCTCGCCATCCTCATCAACCTCGGGCTCTGCGCTGAAATCGTAGTCGCCGTCGATGTTGGCCTCCATATGGTAGCCATTGTCGGTAGCAGTGATGGTCAGAGTCGCATTCTTGATAAGCATCGAGAAGGGGCTCTCGGTCCTACGGAGGTAGTACGAACCCTCCAAAAGGCCTTTGTTGAGCTCACCAGCTTTCATATTACCCTCGGTAACCGAATAGGTGCCAACGGGAACTTTCTCGTCGCTAACCTCGCTGGGGGTAATCTCAAAAGCAACGCGACGGAGAACATCGCCCTCGGCGCTCACGTTCTCGAAGAATACAACATAGTTCTCCTTTCCATCGCTGTAGAAATCACCACGATAGTGAACCTCGCAGTTGTTCATCTCAACGCCCATATAGTTGCCATCAAGACTAATCTCGGGAGTGGGCTCGTTTGGCGTACAGCCACTCAAAAGAGCAACTGCGGCAAACATAAATGCGTAAAAAAGTTTTCTCATAGGTTGAAATTTTATAAAGTTAATTAATCTAATTTGTTTCCACAATTGGGCATATTTTCTACAAATATAGATATTTTTTTCAAAAAAATATCATTCTGCACCAATAATTGTCACAACACACGCATTTTTTTGCAAGTATCGATGGGCAATCTCTTGCAGTTCAGAGGGTGTGATGGTCTCGATTCGGCGTAAAAATTTTTCGGTGTAGTCATTACTTTCGCCATTTTGGATGTTTTCAATGGTGACATCGGCAGCGCCAAAGGGGCCGTCGAAAACCCTCATTGCATCGCCCACAATTATCTTCCGAACAATTGCTAATTCCTCCTCACTCATAGGCTCCGACGCGATTTGTTCCATCTCGCCAAACATCTCTTCCACAGCCCTTTGGGTGTATTCGTTTGCCACGTCGGCACTCATCACAAAGTAGCCTCCACGGTCGAGGTTTATCATTGCTGCATAGGCCCCGTAGGTGAAGCCGTTTCTTTCGCGAAGGTTCTGCATAAGGCGCGAGCCGAAGTAGCCTCCCATAGCCGTAGCCAACACCTGCATTGGCACAAAGTCGGGGTGGGAGCGTTCAAAAAGAGGTATTCCTATTTTTATGGACGACTGCACAGCCCCATCCAACTTCATCTTCATCAGAGGAGTGGGTTCGGCAGGTGGAATTTCGCGTGAAGGTGCCACACCTTCGGGCAACCCTTCGAGAATTTTAGCAACTCTCTCCTCAATCTCTTCGCCAAAGTCGCCACAGATGACCGCAAAGGCGCTCTGTTGGTTATAGTGGGAGAGATAGAAATCGCGCAAAATTTCGGGTGTGATATTATCGTAGCACTCCTCCGAGGAGGTAATGCCGTAGGGGTGCTTTTCGCCAAAGAGAGCCTTGCCGAAAACCTCGCGAGAGAGTTGTTCGGGTTTGCTACGCTGAACGTGGAGTTGCTCCTTGCGCTTGGCACAATAGGAGGCAATTTCGCGTTCGGGGAAGGTGGGGTGGAGGATTACCTCCTCGGCAATATCGAGGGTTTCGTGGGTGAATTTTTTGAGCGAGCAGAAGGTTACAACAGCCCAGTCGCGGTCGATGTTTGCATCGTAGTAGGAGCCCACAAAATCGAGTCCCTCGGCAATCTCTCTCCCCGAGTGTTTGGTGGTACCCTCGGTAAGGGTATTTACCACCGCCGAAGCGCTAAATGGCACACTCTGGTAGGAGGTGCCTGCTCGAAATACAAAGCTCACTCTCACAACACTTTGTGTGGAGTTGTGGAGGGTGTAGAGAGGTGCTCCACAGGCGGTTTGGTGCATTTGGTAATGGGGCACGCGAGGGAGCGAAACGGGTTTTATTTCGGGACGTTTTGTCATCACTTTTTGCGATAAATAAGGGTGGCACTTTGGGTGGGTGTGAGGTGGGTGCGGATGTAGTCGGCAATCTCCTCTGCGGTGATGGAGCGGTAGATGTCTATCTCGCCATTCAGCAGACTCATATCGCCCAACATTCGGTAGTAGCCGAGGTTCATAGCCTTGTTCATAACATTTAGTTCGCCAAAGGTTATGTTGGCCTCAAATTTGTTCTGCACCTTGCGTAATTCATACTCGCCAATGGGCTCATAAGCGAGAGTTTGCAGCTCGCCATAGAGAGCCTCTTCGGCCTCCTCGAAACTAACCGAGGGGTTGAGTTGGCCGGTGAGGATGAGTAGTCCTTTCTCCCTCTCGCCCGTAATGTAGGCATTGGCAGCCGAGAATATCTGGCGCTCGCGAACCAAATGTTGATAGATGCGGGCCGACTCTCCACCTGCCAAAAGGTCTGTAAGCAGGTCGCAGAGGTAGTACTCCCTTGTTCCCCTTTCGCCCATCAGGAAGGCTATGGTTATCTGGTTGGCGGGGACTGCGGCCTCAATGATTTTGCGACGAGGTGCGGTGATTGGGGGCTCCACAATACGCTCGTTTCGGGTGGGAGATGGGAGTGTTGGAAGGGAGCCAAAATATCTCTCGGCAGCCTCGAAAATCTGCTTGGCAGGGAGTGCCGCCGAAACACTCAAAATGGCATTCGAGGGGATGTAGTAACGCTCATAAAAAGCCTTGACTTCCTCTATGGATGCATCGCGTATATGATTGGGTGTCAGTCCAATTACAGGAGAGCGATAGGGGTGGGTGGTGTAGACCATCTCGCGCAGGGCGTGCCACTGCTCACCATATGGGCGGTTGAGGAATCGTTGATTGAACTCCTCAATCACGACAGACTTTTCGATGGTGAGTTTTTCGGGTGTGATATCGAGCCCCATCATACGGTCGGCTTCGAGCCAAAGGGCGGTCTCGAAGTTATCGCGAGGGGTGGTTATGTAGTAGTTTGTGTAGTCGGCCGAGGTGAATGCGTTGTTCTCGCCACAAACCTCCTCGACGGGTACATCAAATTCGGGAACCTCTTTTGTTCCTCGGAACATCAGATGCTCGAAGAGGTGGGCAAAGCCGGTGCGCGAGGGCTCCTCGTCACACGAACCTACCTCATAAAGGAGGTTCACTGCTGCCATCACCGAACACTCATCCTCATTTGCCAATACCCTCAAACCGTTGTCAAGTGTATGCTCTTTGTAGTCAATCATTGGGTTGGAAATCCTATGTTAAATTTACGTTTATTTTTTCTCCTTGTTGAGCACCAGATGGAGGCTTGGGGGTGAAATATGCAACCTTTACCAAGTTGTTTATAATCAGCCTTAAAAGCCCCGAATTGGGTGTTGTTATTTTTGTAACACTCTGATACTGTTAGACAAATAACAAAAAACCACCCCATTTTTCGGCCCGAAAAGTTCGACAAATTTAGTTAAATTTGGAAGAATCTATTATCTTTGCGTGCGAAATTTTGGGAGCACTTTATCGGGACCCCGCAAGAGAAGGGGTGGATGGCTCCCCAAAGGCAGGTTAAGTGTTAGGAAATCAAGAAAATAAAATAATTACAAGTTAGGAAAATATGGCACAGAAGAAATTTATCACCTGTGATGGTAACTATGCAGCAGCTCACATCGCCTATATGTTCAGCGAGGTGGCTGCCATCTACCCCATCACACCCTCATCCACTATGGCAGAGCTCGTAGACGAGTGGGCTGCCGCAGGTCAGAAGAACATCTTTGGCGAGACTGTAAAGGTTGTTGAGATGCAGTCGGAGGCTGGTGCTGCTGGTGCAGTTCACGGCTCGTTGCAGGCAGGTGCTCTTACCTCCACCTTTACCGCATCGCAGGGTTTGCTGCTGATGATTCCCAATATGTACAAAATCGCTGGTGAGTTGCTCCCTGGTGTGTTCCACGTTTCGGCACGCGCCCTTGCAGCACAGTCGCTCTCGATTTTCGGTGACCACCAGGATGTGATGGCTGCACGTCAGACAGGTTTTGCAATGCTCGCAACCTCGTCGGTGCAGGAGGTGATGGATCTTGCAGGTGTGGCACACCTCGTGTCGCTCACCTCGCGCATCCCCTTTGTGCACTTCTTTGACGGCTTCCGCACCTCGCACGAGATTCAGAAGGTGGAGTTGATGCAGATGGAGGACTTGGAGCCCTTGTTCGACAGGAAGGCTCTCGCCGAGTTCCGCGCACGCGCTCTTAACCCCGAGCACCCCGTAACTCGTGGTACCGCACAGAACCCCGACATCTACTTCCAGACTCGTGAGGCTTGCAACAAGTTCTACGATGCAGTGCCCGATGCTGTTGCCGAGGCAATGAAGAAGATTTCGGCCATCACTGGTCGCAACTATGCACCCTTCACCTACTACGGTGCTCCCGATGCAGAGAATGTAATCATCGCTATGGGCTCGATTACCGAGACCATCAAGGAGTGCATCGACTACCTCACCGCCAAAGGTGAGAAGGTGGGTGTTGTTACCGTACACCTCTACCGTCCTTTCTCGGTGAAGTACTTGGGTGCTGTTCTGCCCGAGACCACCAAGCGCATCTGCGTTTTGGATCGTACCAAGGAGCCCGGTGCAAATGGTTGCCCCTTGTACCTCGATGTTGTTGAGGCATTCGCTTCGTGCAAAGATATTCCCGCAGAGAACAAGCCCCTCATCATCGGTGGTCGCTATGGCCTCTCGTCGAAAGATACCACTCCCGCACAGATGCTCGCAGTCTTCGAGAACCTGAAAGCCGAAGAGCCCCGCAACCAATTTACCGTTGGTATCGAGGACGACGTAACCTTCCTCTCGCTCCCCGTAGGCAAGGAGATTTCGATGGCCAAGGAGGGTACCTTTGAGGCTGTCTTCTATGGCTTGGGTGCCGATGGTACCGTGGGTGCAAACAAGAACTCGATTAAGATTATCGGTGGTACTACCGACAAATACTGCCAGGCATACTTCTCCTACGACTCGAAGAAGTCGGGTGGTTACACCTCGTCGCACTTGCGCTTTGGTGACAGCCCCATCCGCTCGCCCTACTTGGTTACCACTCCCGACTTCGTGGCTTGCCACGTTCCCTCCTATGTGGACAAGTATGACGTGTTGAAAGGTTTGAAGAGGGGTGGCTCGTTCCTCTTGAACAGTGTTCTCGATGCAGAGCAGACACTCGCAACCCTTCCTACCCATATGAAGGTATATATGGCCAAGAAGGGCATCCGCTTCTATATCATCAATGCAACCAAGATTGCTGCCGAGATTGGTTTGGGCAACCGCACCAACACCATTATGCAGTCGGCATTCTTCAAGATTGCGAATGTGTTTCCTTTCGAGCAGGCTGTTGAGGAGATGAAGAAGGCTATCTACAAATCCTACGGCAAGAAGGGTGAGGATATCGTAAATATGAACTACGCCGCTGTGGATAAGGGTGGCGAAGTTGTTGAGGTGGAGATTCCCGCAGAGTGGGCCAACCTCACCGAGAGCGAGGCAGAGTGCACCGGTAAGGAGTGCGACAAGCCCGCATTCGTAAGGAACATCTGCGAGCCTATCAATAACCTCAAAGGTGACCTTCTCCCCGTGAGCGCCTTCAATGGCCGTGAGGATGGTACTTGGGACAATGGTACTGCTGCATACGAGAAACGCGGTATTGCTGTGAAGGTGCCCGAGTGGATTTCGGAGAACTGTATTCAGTGTAACCAGTGCTCGTTTGTCTGCCCCCACGCTGCAATTCGTCCCTTCCTTCTGACCGAGGAGGAGGCCGCAAAAGCTCCCGCAGGTGTGGCTCTCAAACAGGGCCTTGCACAGACCAAGGAGTACAAATTCCGCATCCAGCTCTCGCCCCTTGACTGTACCGGTTGTGGCAACTGCGTTGATGCTTGCCCCGCCAAGACCAAAGCCCTTGTTATGAAGCCCCTCGCGGAGCAGATGCACGAGCAGGAGAATTGGGACTTTATGAACAAGGAGGTCGGCTACAAAGAGAACGTAATGGATAAGACCAAAACCATCAAGGGTAACCAGTTTGCTCAACCTCTCTTTGAGTTCTCGGGTGCTTGTGCTGGTTGCGGTGAGACACCTTATATTAAAACTATCACCCAGCTCTTCGGCGATAGGATGATGGTTGCCAACGCTACGGGTTGTACCTCCATCTACTCGGGTTCGGCCCCCTCGACTCCCTACTGCACCAACTCGAAAGGCCACGGTCCTGCGTGGGCTAACTCCCTCTTTGAGGATAACGCAGAGTTTGGCCTTGGTATGAAGGTGGCTGTTGAGAAACGCCGCGATATGCTCGCATCGAAGATGGCTGCGGCTATCGAGAACTGCAACGAGTGCTCGGCAGAACTCAAAGGCGTTATGCAGGAGTGGATTGATGGTCGCCACATCAGCGCAACAAGCGCCGAGGTTGCTGCACGTCTTCTCCCCTTGGCAGAGGCTTGCGGTTGCGACACCTGCAAGGCTATTGTTGAGCAGAAAGACCTCTTGGTTAAGAAGTCGCAGTGGATTATCGGTGGTGACGGCTGGGGCTACGACATTGGCTTCGGTGGTGTAGACCACGTCTTGGCTTCGGGCGAGGATGTAAATATCCTCATCGTCGATACCGAGGTTTATTCCAACACCGGTGGTCAGTCCTCCAAGTCGACTCCCGTGGGTGCAGTTGCGAAGTTTGCATCGGCTGGTAAGCGCATCCGTAAGAAAGATATCGGCGCTATCGCTATGACCTACGGCTATGTATATGTTGCCCAGGTTTCGATTGCTAACCCCAATCAGTTGCTCACCGTGCTGCGTGAGGCCGAGGCCTACAATGGTCCTTCGCTCATCATCGCCTATGCTCCCTGTATCAACCACGGTATCAAGGGCGGTATGACTCGCACACCCAGCATCGGCAAGGAGGCTATTGAGTGTGGCTACTGGCACCTCTGGCACTTCAACCCCGAGCTTGCCGAGAAGGGCGAGAATCCCTTCAAGCTCGACTCGAAGGAGCCCGATTGGAGCAAGTTCCAGAAGTTCCTTGCAGACGAGGTTCGCTACTCGTCGCTCAAAAAGATGTTCCCTGCCGAGGCAGACGAGCTCTTTGCAGCAGCAGAGGAGAATGCGAAGTGGCGTTATAATAGTTATGTGCGCCTCGCAAAATAAAAAACGCATATAATCGGCGCCTTTGGCGTTGCACTGCGATAAATCTCCCCCTCATTTACGTTTAGTAAACTGCGGGGGAGATTTTCTTGTGCGCCTAAAACTCGCTCGATTCTATGCGTTTTTTTGGGGGGATTTCTGTCGAAACTTTCGGTTGCACCACCAGCACAAAAGAGGCGTTACGCCTCTGCCTTGCATCCATCGCGTTCTATGCGTTTTTTGTCCAACGTTAGACGTTGGACAAAAAAGAGATGGCCTCCACAAGCTCTCCTTTTTAGTCGTAATGTGCTGTGGCAAAGGCACAAATGCTGATTTTTGTATTGGGGCATTGTTGTAGAATGGCTGTGGCGCAGGAGGTGATGGTGGCACCCGAGGTTACCACATCATCCACCAACAAAATATGTTTGCCAGCCAACTCCTTGGGCCTTGCAACTCGGAAAATATCCCTCACATTTTCCCATCTTTCATCGGAGCGTTTGAGTGCTTGCGAGGGGTTGTTGATATGGCGTGTGAGGTTGTTGGTGGAGAGTGGGCGCTCCAAAGCCTCCGCCACGCCACGGGCAATGTAGTCTGCCTGATTGTAGCCCCTGCGTAGGAGTTTGCGTCGGTGGAGGGGTACGGGCACCACAATATCCACATCGTAGAACAATCCACCCTCGGCAAGGGCCCCGCCAAGCCACTCGCCACACTCCAATGCAACCCTCCAACTCCCCGCATACTTGAAGTTGTGCACCGCCTCGCGCCAACCACTCCCTTTGGGAAAGCGCATTAGAGCCGCGGCACGCTCGACGGGTACGGTGGTACGCAGATGTTCCAATAGGGGATTGAGGGCTTCGGTTGGGTGGTTTGTCAGGGGAGCACCAGCACGACAGAGCGTGCAGAATGTGCGCTCACCCTCAATCAGATACTTCCCACACGCGGGACACACGCGAGGAACGAAAAGGTGGAATATGTCGTACAAGAAGGGCATTTATGTGTAGTCTAACGTCTAATGTCAAATGTCTAACGATGTGGACACTTTGTGTCCGAAAAACAAGATGATTTATTGGGCGTGTTAGCGACCGCGACTATTGAAATTAAACCTCTCTATTGTGGGTCTACGTTGATGACAACAGCGATGCGGCGGTAGAGTTTGTCGCGCGAGAATTCGCCCAACGCCACCCGTATCAATCCTTTGGTATCGGAGGGGGGTGTGGTGCGCTCTATGCGCACGAGAATCTCCATATAGTAGTTGTCGGCAACGTGGCTCACGGCGGGTGCGTGGGCATCGCTCACACCACTCACAATCAACTCTTTAAGGCGCGAGGCAAGGTGTCGGGCACCGCGCACAACCAACTCGGGGGAGGTGTGGCGCAAGACGATGCGCACAAGGCGTGTGAAGGGTGGATAGCCAAAGGCCTCCCTATCGTGCAGTTGTGAGCGCACCATTGCGAGGTAGTCGCCACGCGCAGCTTGGACAATGGTGGGGTGTGTGGGCTGTGCGGTTTGGATTATGGTGTGTCCCTGCGCATCGTTGCGTCCCGCCCTGCCCGTAATCTGCACAATGGTCTGGAAGGTGCGCTCCTCGGCGCGGAAGTCGGGGCGCGAGAGTAGATTGTCGGCATTGAGCACACCCACAACGGCAACACCCGAAAAGTCGAAACCTTTGGTTATCATATTGGTGCCTACAAGGATGTCGGCCTCGCCGCTCTCGAAGGCGCGAATCACCGAGCGCATACGGCTTGCCGAGGAGGCTACATCGCCATCGAGCCTTACGACTTTTGCGGTGGGGAACATCTCGGCTACAATGTCCTCAATCTTCTCTGTGCCAAATCCTTGTGGCAGCGGCTCTCCCTCGTGGCACGATGGACAACGAGTGGGTGAATCTATCGAATGGCCGCAGAGGTTGCAGCGCAACTTATTACCTTTTTTATAGTATGTGAGCGTCACTCCGCAGTGGGGACAGCGGGCGCTCCATCCGCAAGTGGGGCACTCAATATAGGGCGCAAATCCACGACGATTCTGAAAAAGTAACACCTGTCGGCCATCGGCAAGTGCACCAGCAATGGCATCGGAGAGTTCCTTGCCAATATGTCCGTGGCGCTCGCCACGCTGGGCACTCTTTATGGTGTCGGAAACCGTCACGCGAGGAAGCGCTCCCGAGCCGAATCTCTCACCCAAACCAACATATCCATATCGCCCGATGTAGGCATTGTGGAAACTCTCAATCGAGGGTGTGGCACTACCGAGGAGGGTTTTGGCCCCCAGATTGTGCGCCATCCATACCGCCACATCGCGTGCCGAAAAGCGAGGTGCAGGGTCCTCTTGCTTGAAACTGCCATCGTGCTCTTCGTCGACAATTATCAGCCCGAGATTGTTGAGCGGTAGGAGGATTGCGGAACGGGTACCGATGACAATCTCCCCGCCCTCCGAGCGCGAGAGTTTTATATACATCTCTGTGCGGGCACGGGCGGTGAGCCCCGAGTGATAGACCGAAAGTCCATCGCCAAAGGCACTACGCAGGCGAGAGATGAGTTGTTCGGTGAGGGCAAGTTCGGGTATGAGATACAACACCGAGCCTCCTTCGCGTAAAACCTCATCGGCAAGGCGGATGTAGAGTTCGGTCTTGCCCGAACCTGTGATTCCGTGTAATAGGGTGGTGCGATGATTGGAGAGCGAGGTGTGTAGTTTGTCGAGTGCAACACTTTGAGCCTCCGACAGTTCGGTGGTGTGTTGAAGCTGTGCCGAGCGATAGTGTGGTGAGCGCTCGCGGGTGAATGGCTCGAGCAATCCACCCTCCACAAGTTTGGCTATGGTGGCTGCCGATGCGTCAAGCTCGGCTCGGGGCAGGGCTCCTCCCTCAAAGAGCCCCTCCGCCACCTTGTCGCAAAACTCCATCATTGCCGCATACTGCGCCTTCTTGCGAGGTAGAAGCCCATCGAGTGCCACCGAAAGGCTCTCCTCGGAGAGAACTTCGGGGGATAGACGCAACATCGGCTCCTTGCCGAGCGAAAAGACCTTTTGTGAGAAGAGGTCGTGGTTCTCGGCGGAGGGTTTCAGTAGGGCGGGGAGTGCGGTGCGCATAATCTCACCCATTGTGCACATATAGTACTCCGCCATCCACTCCCAAAGGGCAATTTGTGCCACATTGGCGAGGGGCTCTGTGCGCACAACCTCGTGGATTGTGCGAATACGCTTGTAGGGTGGGGTGTTGTGGTGGAGTCGGGCGATGATGCCGGTATAGACCTTGTTTTCGCCCAAGGGTACTGCCACGCCCGAGCCGACGGCTACACTCTCCCACAACTCCTCGCCAACCTCAAAGGTGAGAGGTTGCAGAGCGAGAGGAAGTATTATGTCGGCAAATAGGCGTTCCATTTTGTAGCTAAATGTTTGTTTTTTGTCGCAAAAGTTCCACGAAAGTGGAAAAGGAAAAAATGTATTCCACTTTTGGCAAACAATTCTTCACAAAAATAGTCAAAAATCGGGAAAAAGGTTGTACCTTCGTGACGAATTATAAAGTTAAACAAGATGAAACTCTCGAAACCTACTTTCGGTAATGTTGTCACCTGGGTAAAAGACCTTGTACTGATTACCCTTGGTGTGGCAGTTTATGCCTTTGCTTGGACAGGAATTATCAACCCTGCTAATGGTATGGGTGGTGGTGCAACCGGTTTTGCTCGCCTTGTGTGTGAGCTTACTGGTGGTGTGAATGGTGGAGGTGTGCCCATTGGTGTCACATTCTTCATTTTCAACGCCGTATTTCTAACCATCTGCGTGTTGCTGTTGGGTGCGAAGTTTGGCGTCAAGACCATCTACGCAATCCTTATGACATCCGTGTTGATGACACTCTTCGAGCAGGTGCTTCCTGCCGAGGGTATCTTCCCCGCGTTGGCACAAGACAAACTTCTTTCGTCAATCCTCGGTGGTATCGTTATGGGTATCGGTGTGGCAAGCTGTCTGCTGATGGGTGGTTCTACTGGCGGTAGCGACCTCATCGCTATGATTGTTACCCGATATATGAATTTGAGCTACTCGCAGGTGGTTGTCTTTGTCGACATCTTCATCATTGGCTCCTCGTACTTCGTATTCGGTGGCGATATTATGATTACCATCTACGGTTTCATCACAACAGCCGTGTTTGGATATGCGAGCAATATGGTCCTCTCGGGCGACAAACAATCGTTGCAGATTTTTGTCTTCTCGAAGGAGTACAACGCTATTGCCGATGTGGTTTCGACCAAGTTGGAGAGGGGTGTAACCCTCCTCAATGGTACGGGCTACTACTCCAAACAGGATGTGAAGATTGTGATGATTGTCTGCCGTAAGAGCGAGATGGGTATGATGATGAGGGCCATCAAGAGTGTGGATAATAAAGCCTTTATCTCCGTAGCAAACGTAATGGGTGTCTACGGTGAGGGCTTCGATAAGTATAAGATTGCAGGCAACAAGGAGATTAAGTCGGTGAAGAAGACCGATGGTATCCTCTAATGGTGTTTGCTTCAAGAAACAAATTAGGATAAGTTAGAGAAGATGAAGGAGTACAAAAGGTATTTGGTAACGTCGGCACTTCCCTATGCCAATGGCCCTGTTCATATTGGCCACTTGGCGGGTGTCTATGTACCTTCGGATATATATGTGCGCTACTTGCGTCTGCGCGGTAGGGATGTTGTTTGGGTGTGTGGTAGCGATGAGCACGGTGTGCCCATTACCATCAAAGCCCGCAAGGAGGGTGTGACTCCCCAAGATGTGGTGGATAAATACAACGACATCATCAAGAGGTCGTTTGAGGGACTCGGTATCTCGTTTGATATCTACTCGCGCACCACTTCGCCCACCCACTATAAGACCGCTTCGGAGTTCTTCCGCACACTCTACGATAAGGGTGTCTTCTCGGAGGCAACAAGCCAGCAGTATTACGATGAGGAGGCTAAACAGTTCCTCGCCGACCGCTACATTATGGGTACCTGTCCCCACTGCCAAGCAGAGGGTGCCTATGGTGACCAGTGTGAGAAGTGTGGTTCGACGCTTAACCCCACCGACCTCATCAACCCCAAGAGTATGATTTCGGGCTCGGCTCCTGTTATGAAGGAGACTACACATTGGTACTTGCCCCTCGATAAGTATGAGCCCGCACTCCGCGAGTGGATTTTGGAGGGACACAAAGAGTGGAAGACCAATGTTTATGGCCAGTGCAAGTCGTGGATGGACCTCGGTTTGCAACCCCGTGCGGTGAGCCGTGATTTGAATTGGGGTATTCCTGTGCCCGTTGAGGGTGCCGAGGGCAAGGTGCTCTATGTGTGGTTCGATGCCCCCATTGGCTACATCTCCGCAACCAAAGACCTCACCCCCGATTGGGAGAAATATTGGAAGAGCGAGGATACCAAGATGGTGCACTTCATCGGTAAGGACAACATTGTCTTCCACTGCATCGTATTCCCCGCAATGTTGATGGCACACGGTGGCTACATCTTGCCCGAGAATGTGCCTGCAAATGAGTTCCTCAACCTCGAAGGCGACAAAATCTCCACTTCGCGCAATTGGGCAGTGTGGCTCAATGAGTATTTGGAGGATATGCCTGGCAAGCAGGATGTACTCCGCTATGTACTCTGCGCCAACGCCCCCGAGACCAAAGATAACGACTTCACCTGGAAGGACTATCAGGCACGCAATAATAACGAACTTGTTGCTGTGTTGGGCAATTTTGTCAACCGTGCACTCGTTCTTACTCACAAATACTACGGAGGCGTTGTGCCCGAGGCTGGTGAGCTGACCGACTACGATAGGGAGATTCTTGCCGAGCTTCCCCGCATCAAGGGTGCGCTCGAAGAGGCTTTGGAGAACTACCGTTTCCGCGAGGCTTTGAAGGAGGCTATGAATATCGCCCGCCTCGGTAATAAATATCTTGCCGATACGGAGCCTTGGAAGGTGGTTAAGACCGACCCCGAGAGAGTCAAGACCATCTTGAATGTGGCATTGCAGATTGTGGCCAATACCACGGTGGCTATTGAGCCATTTATGCCTTTCAGTGCCGAGAAGTTGCGCCGAATGCTTGCAGTTGAGAAGATTGATTGGGAGATGATTGGTCGTAGCGACATCATCCCCGCAGGTCACACCATCTCCACGCCCGAACTCCTCTTTGAGAAGATTGAGGATGAGGTTATTGAGCGTCAGGTGAAGAAATTGCAGGACACCAAGGCTGCCAACGAGGCTGCTGCGGCTACTGTTGAGCCCCAGAAGGAGAGTGTGACTTTCGACGACTTCGGTAAGATGGATATCAGGGTTTCGACCGTTGTGGCTGCCGAGAAGGTTGCCAAGACCAAAAAACTCTTAAAATTGACTGTCGATACGGGTATTGATACTCGTACTATTGTGTCGGGTATTGCCGAGTACTACACACCCGAGGAGTTGGTTGGTCGCCAGATTTTGGTTCTTGTGAACCTCCTACCCCGTGAGTTGAAGGGTATCACCTCGCAGGGAATGATTCTGATGTCGGCCGACGCTACGGGCAAACTCACCCTGCTGGCTCCCACCGACAAGGTCCCCAATGGCTCACAGGTTGGGTAGTGGGAAATTCAAAATTGAGAATTCAAAATTCAAAATTAACTATACACACTAAATTATCCTAAAACTATTTAAGTGATGAAAGACATTAAATGGCAAGAGCTTGGTTTTAGCTATGTAAAAACCGACTACAACACTCGTTGCGTATGGAAAGATGGCGCGTGGGGTAAAGTGGAGGTAAGCGACAGCGAGTATCTCCCCATCCATATGGCGGCAACCTGCCTCCACTATGGTCAGGAGGTTTTCGAGGGTTTGAAGGCTTTCCGCGGCGTTGATGGTAAGGTGCGTTTCTTCCGCTTGGAGGAGAATGCAAAACGTATGCAGCGTTCGGGTGAGTATCTGCGTATGCAGGTGCCCAGCATCGAACTCTTCGAGGAGATGTGTACCAAGGCTGTGCAGGCAAACGCCGAGTACATTCCCCCTTATGGTACAGGTGCTTCGCTTTACTTGCGCCCCTTGTTGATTGGTACCGGTGCGCAGGTGGGTGTTAAGGAGTCCAATGAGTACACCTTCGTGGTGTTCGTAACTCCCGTAGGTCCCTACTTCAAAGAGGGCTTCAAACCTATTACCGTAACTTTGGAGCGCCTCTATGACCGCGCTGCTCCTCACGGTACGGGTCACACCAAGGTGGGTGGTAACTACGCTGCATCTATTGGCTCGGGTTCGCGTGCTCACGAGGCTGGTTTCGCAAACTGCCTCTATCTCGATCCCCAGGAGAAGAAGTATATTGATGAGTTTGGTGCTGCCAACTTCTTTGGTATCAAGGAGGGTAAGTATGTAACTCCCGACTCGACTTCGGTACTCCCCTCGATTACCAATATGTCGCTCCGCACCCTCGCAGAGGATTTGGGCTTGAAGGTTGAGAACCGCCCCATCCCCGTTGAGGAGCTTGCAACATTTGAGGAGTGTGGTGCTTGCGGTACCGCAGCAGTAATCTCGCCCGTTGGTCGCATTTATGATCCCCTCACCAAAGAGTACTATGAGTTTGGTGCCGAGGCAGGTCCTGTGAGTGTTAAACTCTACACCCTCTTGCAGGATATTCAGTATGGTCGTGCCGAGGATAAACACGGTTGGACAACTGTTATCGAAAATCTCTAAAAAACTCATATAACGCGCGTCTGCCGCGTTATACTGCGATAAGCGGAGTTCCTCATTTGCGATGAGCAAATTGCGGACTCCGCTTTCTTGTATGCCTTGCATCCATCACGTTCTATGAGTTTTTACCTTTCAAAGCCTTCTATCACAAAAGAGGCGTTACGCCTCCGTCTAAAATTCGCTCGACTATATACACTTTTTATCATTAGAGCCCTTAAAGACTGAACAAAAAAGCGATACGAAGTATCGCCTTAAAAATTTTTGGGCGACTTTTTATAAAAAGTCGCAAGAAGAAAAGTAATGAATAAAAAAGAGAGGAACTTCAAATCAAAGTTCCTCTCTTTTTTATTAGAAGATGTAGTTCGTACCGATGTTGATACCGCCCTTGCCGTCGCGCTTGTCGAAGGGCTTGCCGTATTCGCACGAGATAATGAAGTTGTGGTTCATCACAATCTTCAAGCCCAAACCGGCACTTGCGTGGATGCCACCATAGCCCTCGCCCGACCAGATGCCTGCTGCCTTGTTGGCGATTTCGGCGAGCTCGTTGCCACCCTTCTGCTTGTCGAAGGAGTGTGCTTTGGTGATAAGGCCCATATCGAGGAAGGGGTTGAGTGCGATGTACCAGTTCTGGTTGATGAGGCGGAAGCGTACAACTTTAACCCTCGCCTCGAAGTTGGCCCAAGCATAACCATCGGCCAAAATACGGTTCTGGAAGACACCGCGGATGGAGTTCTTACCACCAAGGCCCTCGTTTTTAATCTGGCGGAGGTAGAGTGGTGTGGTGGTCTGTTGGAGGTAGAAGGGGGTGTTGCCGAAGGTCTGCTGCCAATTCAGGCGGTAGCCCAGCACGAGGTTGTCGCCCATAACGGGGAAGAACTGACGCCAAGTGGCCATAATGCGACCATAGGTCTCACCCTCGCCAAAGAGGTCGGGAGAGAAGCTTGCCACAACCTCGGCACAGTAGCCCTTGGTGGGTGCTGCCTCCATATCGCGGGTGTCATAGACAAGACCTCCTTTGAGCTCCAAGTGGGAGCCTGCAACCTCATCGTCACTGATAAGGCCCGCAACGCGGTAGGCCTCATAGAGCGAAAGCTCGTCTTTGTACTTGTTGAGCTCAACGTCACCGGTGGTTACATTCCAGAAAGTGAGGCCCGCCATCCAGGTCAGGCGGTCGGAGATGCTACCCTGCACATCGGCAATGGCACGCAGCATTGTGCGATCCATATAGTACCACGAGCTACCTTTGGTGAGGTCGTAGTTGAGAGGCGATGCGTAGCCGTTGAAGCCATAGAAAGGTGACATTGCCGAATCCAAGTAGGATACAGCGGCCGTCAAACGCAAGCCGGGGATGAGGAACTTGGAGTCGTAGAACATATGTGCAATGGTCTCACCCTTGGTGTAGTGCGAAAGCTCCACGTTGAATTTGTGGAGGTATTGGGGATAGGTGTCACCATTGCCAAAGTAGAAGATGTCACAAAGGGCACCATACTGAAATCCGAGGTCGGAGTTGTAGCTAACAGCGGGAAGTGGGCCGAAGTTCCAGCCCGTTTTGATTTTCTCACCCTTGTCCTGTGCGTTTGCAACAAGAGCACAAAGGGTGCAGAGTAGGGTTACTATTGTCTTTTTCATAAGATTGATTCTATACCTATATATAATATATTATTAAAGTACCGTCATAAGCGAGTACATCAAGTAGCCGATGTAGTTGCCCACAGCGTAGCCCACCAAACCAATGGTAACACCCACAACGATGATATCTTTGTTTTTCATCGAGGCTGCAATCATAGGTACAAATATGGGGGAGTTGATAAGGGTGTTGGAGGTAATCACTGCGGTGTCGCCATCCACCTTGAAGAGTTTTGCACCAAGCAGGGTGAGGAAGAATGAGCCGAAGATGACGAGCGTCTGGAAGAGAACGATGTAGAGCGCACCCTCGTAGTTCATCGTGCGGAAATTTGCCATCGAGGCAACCACAACCGAGAAGATGTAGATGATGTACATACCCGCATCGTAGCTCTTATCCCAACCCTTCACCTCTTTCCAGAGCGAGAAGATGAGCGCGAGGGTGGTGAGGGTGAGAATCATCACAACCGTGAAGATGTTCTCATCGTAGCGTTTCGCGAGGGTTGCAACGCCAAACGAGGCGGCAACAATCACAAGAGTGAGCAACACAACCTTGGTGAGCTGCTTAACCGACTCTTTCTTGCCAAAATCCTTATAGGGATTCTTTTCGGCATACTCTTCGAGATTTACCTCGGTGTCGGATGTGTAGATTCCCCTGCCGAGCCACTTGCGTCCCATCTTGATACCAATGGTCATCAAGAATACAAGATAGACGAAGCATACCACCATATCAAACGAGTTGAGGATGATGAATGTGCTATTCTCCATACCGAGCATCACCTTCAAGGCTGCAAGGTTGGGAGTGCCACCCGTACATTTGCCCATAATGGCACCGCCCACAACGGGAGCCTCCTCGCCAATGCCTCCGCGGAATGCAAAGAATCCAGCGAGCACAGCAATTGCTACGGCTATGATGCCAATGATGGTAATTTTGAGAGAGGTCTTTACGGAGAACTTCTTGAAGTTACAACTGTAAAGCATCATCGGTAGCGCCAAGGGAATGGCGATGGTAGAGATTGTGTCCTGCAATTTCAGACAATCGGCAGGAATGAGATTGAGATTGGCAACCACAATGCCGAGGAAGTAGAGAATCAGCACAGGGCCGATTTTGTTCAACACCTTCGAGCGGTTGCACGCCCACAGCACCGCCGCAGGCGAGAGGAGATAGAAAAGCACAAGTGCAATTTTACCTAACATAACATTGAAATAAGTTTTAGTTTGGGTTCTTCTCCTGCTCATCGCAACGTGCGTGGTTGCGCTCAAAGCAGTCGAGCGGACCCCAAAAAAGTTTGTGTGTGGCGCACCAAATATACAAAAAAATCCCCAAAGTGTTCCCCTCACCCCCTCAAAAGTGCCCACATACCCGATGAATCGCCCATTTGGAACCCTATTATATATAATATGGTGTGGCGTTGGTGGGTGATTGTTTTGTTTGCAATAAGCCCTGTGGATTCCATACGCCTTCAATTTCTTGTTTTTTGCTCCGTTTTGTAATTGTCATAAAATCAGTGTATTGCAAAAATGACTTGAAAAAATTGCAAAAAAATGCGAAAATTTTTGGCAAAACGCTTGCAGGTTTCAAAAAAGTCGCTACCTTTGCATCCGCAATTGAGAAATAACAACGCCGAAAGGCAGAGTGAAAAGAAAGTTGCAAAAAAAGTTCTAAAAAATTTGGTGGTTACAAAAAAGTGCTTTACCTTTGTACCCACGTTCGCCTCGAAAAACGCGGCGATTTTTTTAGCGCCTCTCCGAAAGGGGAGGAACCAAAAAAGGTTCTTTGATTTATTGGTTTAACAGAGAGAAAAAGAATGCAGAAGCAATGAAGTCTTTTAAGGCTTCATCAAGTTCAATTCAATTCCTTAAATGGATAAAGAAGTAGTCAGGCTCTAACAATACATTTTAATTTTTTTACAATGGAGAGTTTGATCCTGGCTCAGGATGAACGCTAGCGGCAGGCCTAACACATGCAAGTCGAGGGGCAGCACATGAGGTAGCAATACTGATGGTGGCGACCGGCGCACGGGTGCGTAACGCGTATGCAACCTACCCGTAACTGGGGGATAATCCGGAGAAATTTGGTCTAATACCCCATAACACATTGAATGGCATCATTTAATGTTGAAAATTCCGATGGTTACGG
>JAZORC010000006.1:0-79445 GCA_045656405.1 Tidjanibacter sp. | reverse complement strand
TGGTCGCAAGATAATATTATATTTTTTCATTGCATTCCAAAAATCATCGTTTTGCATTGGCAAAAGAACACCATTTGTTACTAATTGGATATCACATTTAGGGAAATATTTTCGAGAAATTTCGAAAAAAGTATTGTATTTCAGAAATTATTACTACTTTTGTCAACCTTTTCGGAGGAAACGCCGTTCTTTACTTAACCAATCCAAACGGATTTACCCTGCTCAAAGGCCCTTTTGAGGCACAATAGAGTAAATCTACGTTAAATAATTATTAAATTATTTTAAAATATTTGGAGAATTGCGAAAACCGCCTTATCTTTGCAGCGAAGTTTTAAGGTTCATTTAGGTTAGTAGTTTTAGGTTAGTAGAAGCAGGGTTAGAAGTGATTCTATCCCCTGTTGATTAAAAGGTTGCGATTTTTTTCAAATCGCAACCTTTTTTTTGCGTCTTGTGCACAAATCGCAGAAAAAGTAAAGGGTTTGCCTTGTGGGCGATTTCTGCGTTACGCTCAAAAAATCGCATTTTTCCACCATTTGTGCAATAAAAAACGGTGCCAAACGTTTAATTTTTCAAGTTTCGATGTACCTTTGCATCGTTTTTCCGAATTATAATATAAAAAATAGGTATATGGTTAGAAATCGGTTATTGATTACACTGCTGGCGTGCTTGTTCTCGTCGGTGTGTGTAAGCGGTCAGACCTTTACCCTTTCGCTCGAAAAAGCCTTGGATATTGCCCTTTCGGACAACCCTACAATTAGGGTGGCCGATATGGAGATTGAGCGTCAGGATTGGGTGCGCAAACAGAGTGTTGGCAACCTGCTGCCCAACATCTCGGTGTCGGGACAGTATTCGTATAGCATTGTGAAGCAGGAGATGGCCAAGGGCTTGTCGTTTGGTGCGGATAACTCCATCAGCACCCAGGCGTCGCTCTCGCTGCCCCTCTATGCTCCAACGGTTTATGAGACTTTGAAGATGAACCGCACGCAGATGGAGCAGGCGGTAGAGAGTGCTCGCTCGTCGAAAATTTCTCTTGCAAATGAGGTGAAGAAGGGGTACTACAACATTCTCCTTGCGGAGCAGTCGCTGGCGGTGTTGAAGGAGAGTGAGGCTTCGATTGCCCAGACGGTCCAGAATACGGAGGCGATGTTCAAGCAGGGCTTGGCCTCGGAGTATGATTTGCTCTCGGCCCAGGTGCAGCTTTCGAACCTCAAACCCAGTATTATCCAGACCGAGAACTCCATCAAGACCACCAAACTTTTGTTCAAGATGTACCTCGGCCTACCCGAGAGTGCCGATTTTACGCTCGAAGGCACCCTCGATGACTTTGCCGAGGAGGTGGCTATGGCTACGGTGCCCACCAATGAGGTCGATTTGACAAACAATGCCGACCTTCGTGCCCTCGATTTGCAGGCCAAATTGCTCGAACATCAGCTCCACTTGGTCAATGCCTCGCGTCTGCCCACAGTTGCTGCTTTCACCAACTTTATCTTCTCGGGTAACGACAACTCGATGGATTTCAGTAGTATGATAGGAGGCCCTATGGGTGGTGGTGCTTCGGCCGAAAAGAAGAAGGAGTGGTGGTGGCAGAACCCCCTCTCGGCCGGTATTTCGATTAGCATTCCCCTCTTTGCGGGTGGCAAAAATATCAATAAGGCCCACGAGATTCGCAACTCCCTTTCGCAACTCTCCGAGCAGAGGGACTACCTGCGTCAGAGTGTGAATGTTCAGGTGGAGAGTGCCTTCAACAACATCCTCACCGCGCGTGAGAAGATGACCAGCAACGAGATTACGGTGCGCCAGGCACAGAAGGCCTACCAGATTGCCGAGGTGAGATATAATGCGGGTACGGGTACGATTCTCGAACTCAACTCTTCGGAACTTTCGCTCACACAGGCAAAACTCAACTATTCGCAGGCCATCTACGACTACCTTGCGGCCCGAGCCGACTACGAGAAAATCATTGGCGAGGGCTTTGAAATAGACTCTCCCGAGGAGAACGAAGAGCCCCAACAGACCAACCTTGAATAATTAAAAATGAGATATAGAGATATGAAAATCAGTAGAAACATTGCGTTGGCAACAGCGATGGTTGCCTTTGTGCTCACAAGTTGTGGTGGTGGCAAAACCGCGGCAAAAGAGGCCGCAGGTGCCCCCATTGCCCAGAGTGAGGTGCTCGCCAAGGTGGCACCCGTAGAGAGGGTTGAGGTGGCCGAGAAGGTGGATTTTACCACCACCTTGCTTCCCTATAAGAAGAGCTTTATCACCCCCCAGATGGCGCTCCGCATCGACGAGATCAGGGTGCAGGTGGGTGACCACGTTAAGGGCGGTGAGATTGTCGCCACCCTCGATAAGAACCAGTACAACCAGACAGCTGCCCAGCTGAAAAATGCCGAGCAGAACCTCGCCCGAATGAGGAGTGTCTATGAGGCAGGTGGTGTGAGCAAGTCGCAAATTGACGAGCTCGAAACCTCGGTTACTGTTATGCGCGAGACCATTGCCAACTTGGAGCGTAACATCGAACTCCGCTCCCCCTTCGATGGAGTGATTACGGGCCGCTACAATGAGCCTGGCGACTTGTTTGCTATGGCGGGCAATGCCGATGGAGGTATTGGTGTGTTGCAGGTGATGCAGATCAATAAATTGAAGGCCGTTGTTGCCCTCTCCGAGAAGTACTACCCATTGGTATATAAGGGTATGAAGGTGAAGGTTACTGCGGATGTCTATCCCGATAAGGCTTTTGAGGGCACTGTGGAGATTGTCTATCCCTCGATTAATGCCGCCACCCACACCTTCAATGTGGAGGTTGTGGTGCCCAATGGCAAGGAGATTCTTCGCCCCGGAATGTTTGCCCGCACGGAGTTCAATATGGGTAACCGTATGAGCCTTACCGTGCCCGACGTTGCGGTTCAGAAGCAGATGGGTGTCAATGACCGCTATGTTTATGTTGTGAAGGATGGCGTTGCCGAGCGTAGGGTTGTAACTCTGGGCCGTCAGGTAGGCACTCGTGTGGAGATTCTCTCGGGTGTTGAGGCTGGCGAGAGTGTGGCAGTCACCTCCTTGTCGAAGATTAAGAATGGCACAGCTGTTAAGGTTGTGGAGTAGTGGTTTTCTTTCATTCCGACAAAGACAATGAAGATATACGAAACATCAGTCAAGAAGCCAATCTCTACGGCGCTAATTTTTGTCGCAGTGATTGTCTTTGGTCTATTCTCGCTGAACAATCTGGCTATTGACCAGTTGCCCGAGATGGACCTGCCCTCCATTTCGGTCATCACGACCTATACGGGTGCCAATGCGGAGGATGTGGAGAACAACATCACCCGACGTATTGAGGATGGTCTGAATACGGTGAGCAACCTGAAAGAGATTACCTCCAAGTCGAGTGATGGAGTGTCGCTTGTGTCGCTCGAATTTGAGTGGGGTACGAACCTCGATGAGGCCTCCAACGATATTCGTGACGCATTGGGTAGGCTTTCGGAGTATATGCCCGAGGATGCCGAGGACCCCATTTTGTTCCGCTTCAACTCCTCGTTGATGCCCATTATGTCCTTTTCGATTACGGCCGATGAGAGCTATCCTGCTCTGAATAAGATTCTCGAAGAGCAGTTTGTGAATCGTTTGAGCCGCATTGATGGTGTTGGTTCGGTGGGTATTATGGGTGCCCCTGTGAGGGAGATTCAGGTGAATGTCGATCCTGTGAAATTGGAGGCCTATGGCCTTTCGGTGGAGCAGATTGGCGGTATCATCGCGCAGGAGAATATCAACACTTCGGGCGGTACGCTCGATATTGGTAGCCACACCTATAACCTCAAAGCCGATAGCGAGTTCGACTCGTCGGATGACCTGAAAACCATCCTTATTTCCAATATGAATGGTCAGGAGGTCTATCTGCGCGATGTGGCCGAGATTCGTGATACGCTCGAAGAGCAGACCCTGGATGAGCGTATGAATGGCGAGTTGGGCGTGAGGGTTATGATTCAGAAGCAGTCGGGTGCCAATACGGTGAAGATTGTCGATAAGGTCAAGAAGATGTTGCCCGAGATAGAGAGGAACCTTCCTTCGGATGTGAAGGTGCACGTTTTGGGCGACTCGTCGAAGAATATTAAGGACTCCATCAGCACCCTTACGGATACGGTGATGTTCGCCTTCTTGTTTGTGATTATGGTGGTGCTCTTCTTCTTGGGCCGTTGGAGGGCGACGCTGATTATCTGCCTTACGATTCCCATTTCGCTTGTGGTGTCGTTCATCTACCTCCACCTGACGGGCGGAACGCTGAATATCATCTCTCTTTCGTCGCTTTCGATTGCGATTGGTATGGTTGTGGACGATGCGATTGTGGTGTTGGAGAACATCACCACCCACATTGAGAGGGGTAGTAAGCCTCGCGAGGCGGCCATCTATGGTACCAATGAGGTGTGGTTGTCGGTTATCGCCACCACCCTTGTGGTTGTTGCGGTATTTTTGCCCTTGACAATGGTCAATGGTATGGCGGGTGTGATGTTCAAACAGTTGGGTTGGATTGTGTCGCTTGTGGTATGTACCTCTACGGCTGCGGCCATCTCGCTCACCCCAATGCTCTCGGCATTGTTGCTGCGCTTGGAGAATAACCAACACACCTATAAGGGTTTGAGCGCCATCTATAAACCCATCGATAAGTTCCTTATGTGGCTGGATGGTGCCTATGACCGCTTGTTGCGTTGGGCTCTGGGCCATAAGAGGGTGGTATTCTTTGCCCCAATGGTGCTTTTGGTCTTTGGTATGTGGCTTCTTGTTACGAAGATTCCCACCGACTTTATGCCCGCGAGCGATGGTGACCAGATGAGCTCAACCATCACCCTCGACCAGAATTTGAGTGTGGAGTACACTACGGCTGTTGCTCGTAGGATAGATTCGATTGTCTATGCCAAATATCCCGAGGTGATGTTGCTCTCCACGAGTGCGGGTTCGTCGAGTACCTCCAATGTCTTCTCGGCAATGAGCACAACGGGTAGCAATATTATCAACTACACATTCCGCCTTACCGACCCACAGGATAGGGAACGCACCGTGTTTGAGATTGCCGATGCCTTCCGTGCCGACCTGGCGACCATCCCCGAGATTAAACGCTCCCACGTTTCGAGTGGTGGCGGTATGGGTGGTATGATGGGCGGTGGCAGCAGCGTTCAGGTGCAGATTTTCGGCCACGATATTGAGACCACCAATGAGATTGCCAGCGACCTTGTGGAGCAGTTCTCCAAGTTGGAGGGTGCAAGGGATGTGAGGCTTTCGAGGGACGATATGCGCCCCGAGTATAATGTGGAGTTCGATAGGAACCGCTTGGCCTACTATGGACTCAATGCCTCGACCGTATCGAGTGCCATCCGTAACCGCATCAATGGTATGACCGCCTCCATCTATCGCGAGGATGGCGAGGAGTACTACATCAAAGTACGCTACGCCGAGGAGCACCGCACCTCTCTGACGGATGTGGAGAATATTATGGTCTACAATTCACGCGGTCAGGGTGTTAGGGTGCGCGATTTGGGTAAGGTTACGGAGGTTTATGCTCCCCCTACCATTGAGCGCCAAAACCGCCAGAGGCTCGTGACCGTTACGGTTGCTCTGGGTAATAATGTGGCCCTTGGTGATATGGTTGCAAGGGTGAATGGCGTACTTGCCAACTACCCGATGCCCGAGGATGTCTACACCTCCATCGGTGGCGACTTTGAGGACCAACAAGAGTCCTTTGCCGACTTGGGTATGTTGCTGTTGCTCATTATTATGCTGGTCTATATTGTGATGGCTACGCAGTTTGAGTCCTTTGTGATGCCCTTCATCATTATGTTTACCATCCTCTATGCACTCCCAGGTTCGGCCATTGCGCTTTGGATGACCGACACTTCGTTGAGCCTTATGGCGCTGATTGCCATTGTGATGCTTGTTGGTATTGTGGTGAAGAACGGTATTGTGATGGTGGACTACACCAACCTTCTGCGCGAGAGGGGCGTTGGTATGTACGACGCTGTTCTTGCGGCAGGTAAGAGCCGTCTGCGCCCTGTGCTGATGACCTCGCTCACCACCATTCTCGGTATGCTACCTATGGCACTTGGTATGGGTAATGGTGCGGAGTTGTGGCAACCTATGGGTATTACGGTTGTGGGCGGTCTGACCTTCTCCACCATCCTCACCCTTGTGGCTGTCCCCATTCTCTACTATGTGATTATGGGGCGTAGTGAGCGCTATCTTGCTCGCCGTAAGGCCCGCAAGGAGGAGCAGGCAAGACTCAAATTGGAGGCCATTAAGGAGCGCGATAAATAATTATTAACAATGATTGTTGAGGAAAATTTGGTGCGCCTGTGGCGCACCCCAATCCTCAATTCTCAATTCTCAATTTTCAATTATGAAAGCACTTTTTATATCATACAATCAGGCGATGACCGAGCGCATTGATGCAATGCTCAACGAGCTGGGAATCAGGGGTTACACCCTCTTTCCCCTCACCCACGGCAGGGGCTCCTATACGGGTGAACCCCATATGGCCAACCACACTTGGCCCGCTATGAACTCCACCGTTATTGCAATGGTGGATGACTCGAAGGTTGAGCCCGCGATGGCGGCTCTGCGCGAGATTGACAAGGATACCCAGCTCCAAGGTTTGAGGGCGTTTGTGTGGGCGGTTGACCAAGAGATGTAATCCGAGCGCATCTTGTGGGTAAATTTTGCACCGCACTGCGATAGGCGAGTTCCTCACTTACGTTTAGTAAGCTGCGGACTCGCCTTCTTGTTTGGCACAAAATTTCCTCCACAATCAGCACTCGCTATTTTTTTGTCTAACGTTCTACCGCGCCTACGATGCATAATTTTGAATTTTGAATTTTGAATTCTCCATTCTTTTCCCCACCTTTGTCGCCCTAAACGTAGAGGAAAACAACTATGTGGATTTGGTTTGCATTAGTATCTTCTGTACTGCTTGGCTTCTATGACGTTGCCAAGAAACGCTCGGTGGAGGGCAATGCGGTGCTTCCCGTACTGACTATTGCTACCTCTGTGTCGGCTCTCTTTTTTCTGCCCGTAATTCTCTCTTCGGAGTTCGATTTGGGGTGGTTTGCCGAGGGTACGATGTTTTGTGTCACTCCAATGCCCCTTTGGCAACACCTTTTGGTGGCGCTCAAAGCGGTGATTGTTGCCGCAACGTGGCTCTTTGGCTATCTGGCAGTTAAGCACCTTCCTTTGACTATCGTTTCGCCCATCTACGCCCTGCGCCCTGTGTTGGTTTTGCTGGGCTCGATACTCATCTTTGGCGAGAGGCTCAACCTCTACCAATGGATAGGAGTTGTGGTGGCTTTTGTGGCCTTCTATATGATGAACCGTTCCAGCCATAAGGAGGGTATCCGATTTACCAAGAATAGGGGTATTTTCTACCTTATGATGGCGGTATTTTTGGGTGTTGGTAGTGCCTTTTGCGATAAGATTCTGATGCGTGGTATTCAGCCCGCTTCGGTTCAGGCGTGGTGTGGTTTGTATGTAGCACTGCTCTATGGTGTGCTCACCCTTGTCATCTGGTGTCCCAAGCGCAACGAAAAGGAGGGTAAATTCCAGTGGCGTTGGAGCATTTTGCTCATCTCGCTCTTCCTCTCCATTGCCGACTTCTGCTATTTCAATGCGTTGGCACAGGAGGGGGCACTTCTGGCTGTCATTTCGCTCATCAGGCGTGGCTCGGTTATTGTGTCTTTCACTCTGGGCGCAATCTTCTTCAAGGAGCGCAACATCCGCTCGAAGGCGTTGGCACTCTGTGTCTTGTTGGTTGGTTTGTATTTCCTCCTCCACGGCTCTCTGGTGGGATAATTGCTTTTTTTTCAGACATAAAAAGGTCGTTAGACTTTTGACGTTGGACGTTAGACCAAAAAATAGTTGGATATATCCAACTATTTTTTGTATATTTGTAGATTAATAGAATTGTAAGCACAAAACAGATATGTCAGAACAAGATAAAATATTAAGCGAGGTCACCTCCAAGGAGTATGAATATGGTTTTGTGACCGATATTGAGACGCACACCCTGCCCAAGGGTTTGAGTGAGGATATTGTGCGCCAGATTTCGGCCCTCAAAGGCGAGCCCGAGTGGATGCTCGAATATCGCCTTGCTGCCTACCGCAAGTGGCTCACTATGCCCTTGCCCGAGTGGGCCCACCTTCGTATTCCCCCCATTGATTTTCAGGATATCATCTACTTTGCCGCCCCCAAGAAGGAGGCAGACAAGAAGTCGATGGATGAGGTAGATCCCAAATTGCGAGAAACATTCGATAAACTCGGTATTCCATTGGAGGAGCAGATGGCTCTTGCGGGTGTGGCTGTCGATGCCGTTATGGACTCGGTGTCGGTAAAGACCACCTTCCGCGAAACCCTCGCCGAAAAGGGTATCATCTTCTGCTCAATGAGTGAGGCCTTGAAGGAGTACCCCGAGTTGGTTAGGAAATACCTCGGTACAGTTGTGCCCGTGGGCGATAACTTCTACTCGGCGCTCAATGCTGCGGTCTTTTCCGATGGCTCCTTCTGCTACATTCCCAAGGGTGTGCGCTGCCCTATGGAGCTCTCGACCTACTTCCGAATCAATGCGGCGGGTACGGGACAGTTTGAGCGTACACTGATTGTGGCCGACGAGGGCTCCTATGTGAGCTATTTGGAGGGTTGTACTGCACCTATGCGCGATGAGAACCAGCTCCACGCGGCTGTTGTGGAGATTATTGTGGAGAAGGATGCGGAGGTGAAGTACTCCACGGTGCAGAATTGGTACCCCGGTGATTCGGAGGGCAAGGGTGGTATCTACAACTTTGTGACCAAGAGGGGTATCTGCCGCGGTGACAACGCAAGGCTCTCTTGGACCCAGGTTGAGACAGGCTCGGCCATCACTTGGAAGTACCCTTCGTGTATCCTCAAAGGCGACAACTCTGTGGGTGAGTTCTACTCTGTGGCCCTCACGAACAACTACCAGCAGGCCGATACGGGTACGAAGATGATACACATTGGCAAGAATACCCGCTCGCGCATTGTGTCGAAGGGTATCTCGGCAGGTAGGAGTGAGAATAGCTACCGTGGTTTGGTGAAGGTTGTGCCCGCTGCGGAGGGTGCGAGGAACTATTTGCAGTGCGACTCTCTCCTGATTGGCGACAAGTGTGGTGCTCACACATTCCCCTACATCGATTGCCAGAACACCTCGGCAGTTGTGGAGCACGAGGCTACGACGAGCAAGATTTCCGACGACCAACTCTTCTACTGCAACCAGAGGGGCATTGGCACCGAGGAGGCTGTGGGCCTCATTGTGAATGGCTACGCGAAGGAGGTCTTGGCCAAGTTGCCTATGGAGTTTGCGGTGGAGGCGCAGAAGCTGTTGTCCCTTTCGCTCGAAGGCTCGGTAGGATAGCGAGCTTGGCGAGCGTGCCTTGTGGTCGATTTCGTCGTTACGCTTTTGATTTTGTTTCCTCATTTACCTCTTGTAAACTGCGGAACAAAATCAAAACCAAGCCTTGAAATCGCCTCACAAAACCCACTCGCAGGGAATTGAAAATTGAAAATGGAGAATGGAAAATTAAGGTGCGCCTCTGGCGCAGAGGTTTATTAAGGGCTTTAAGGACTTTAATGTCCCTAACCTCCCTAAATTCCCTAACCTCCCTAATTAGGGCAGAGCAAGGTCTACACTAAAAGTTTTTGGTGAAGCTTTTTACAAAAAGCTTCGAAACAAAAGAAAAACAAAAGAAAAAAAACGAAGATATGTTAAAGGTTAAGAATTTACACGCGGAGGTCGATGGCAAGGAGATATTGCGCGGTATCGACTTCGAGGTCAAGGCGGGCGAGGTGCACGCCATAATGGGTCCCAATGGCTCGGGTAAGAGTACGTTTGCTTCGGTGCTTGCGGGCAATGATAAGTTCACCGTTACGGAGGGTAGCGTGGAGTACGATGGTAAGGATTTGCTCTCGATGAGCATTGAGGATAGGGCTCGTGAGGGTTTGTTCCTTGGTTTTCAGTACCCCGTGGAGATTCCGGGTGTGAGTATGGCCAACTTTATGAAGTTGGCGGTTGCCGAGCGTAGGAAGGCGCAGGGTTTGGAGCCTTTGAGTGCTGGCCAGATGCTCAAATTTATGAGGGAGAAGGCGCAGATTGTTGAGCTCGACTCGAAACTTATGAATAGGGCGGTGAATGAGGGCTTCTCGGGTGGCGAGAAGAAGAGGAATGAGATTTTCCAGATGGCGCTTTTGGAGCCCAAGTTGTCGTTCTTGGATGAGACCGATAGTGGCCTCGATATTGACGCATTGAGGATTGTTGCCACGGGTGTCAATCGCCTGCGCTCGGAGAGCAACGCTACGGTGCTGATTACCCACTACCAACGTTTGTTGGACTACATTGTTCCCGACTATGTGCACGTTCTCTATAAGGGCCGCATCATCTATTCGGGCGGTAAGGAGCTGGCCTTGAAGTTGGAGAAGGAGGGCTACGATTGGCTCATTGCGGACTACAAGGAGTAGTCGGAGAATTCAAAATTCAAAATTCAGAATTCAAAATTGAAATTTGAACAGCGTGATGGAAAATAAGAAGATAGTTTTGCGCGATGGCGACTGCTCCGGCTGCGGTGGTAGCTGGGAGGTTGCCGCGGGCGAGCACTTGGAGTTGTACCAACTGTGCAGTAAGGGTAGCCATAGGGTAGATGTAAGACTCTTGGCAGGTGCCTATGCAAAGGTTGTCTTTGTTGCCGCTTCGGAGGGCGATGTGGAGTACGACTACCACTTCGACCTTGCGGAGGAGGGTGCGAGTGCCGAGGTCTATGGCCTGATGGTGGCCGAAGGTGGCACACAGGCGAGGGTTAAGACCGAGATGCGCCACAATGCACCTGGTTGCCATAGCGACCAGCAGGTGAGGGGTGTAGCTTCGGGTGATGGCTATGGTCTGTTCGAGGGTTTGGTCTATGTTGCCCCCGATGCACAGCAGACCGAGGCCTACCAGCAGAGCCGCAATGTGTTGCTTTCGCCCGAGGCGAGGATTCAGACCCAGCCCCAATTGGAGATTTATGCCGACGATGTGAAGTGCTCCCACGGTGCCACTGTGGGCCAGATGAATGAGGAGCAGATTTACTATATGCGCCAGAGGGGCCTTTCGGAGGCCGACGCGAGGAGGTTGCAACTTGGAGGCTTTATGCAGGAGATTCTCGATAAGATTGAGGATGACGACCTCCGTGCCGAGTTTGAGAAAAAATTGAAAATGGAAAATGAAAATTGAGGAGTAGCAAAGACAATAATTCTCAATTCTCAATTCACAACGAATAGATGTTTGAAGTAGAAAAAATACGAGGCGAGTTCCCGATTTTGGAGCAGAGGGTTTATGGCAAACCTCTGGTCTATCTCGACAATGGCGCTACGGCCCAGAAGCCGAGGTGTGTGATTGAGAGGGTTGCGGAACTCTACCGCACCGAGAATGCCAATATCCACCGTGGTGTGCACTACCTTTCGGAACGTTGCACGGCACTCTATGAGGATGCCCGCAAGACGGTTGCCGAGGCGCTGGGTACGCCCGATAGTGGCGAGGTGATTTTCACTGCGGGAGCTACGGCGGCGATTAACACGGTGGCATATAGCTTCTGTGAGAGGTTCCTTGCGGAGGGCGACAATGTGGTGGTGAGCGAGATGGAGCACCATAGTAACATTGTTCCTTGGCAGATGATGTGTGAGCGCAAGGGAGCAGAGTTGAGGGTGCTACCTTTCGATGATGAGGGTAATTTGTGCACCGACCTTCTATCTACACTGCTGGATTGTAGGACAAAGGTAGTGGCCGTTACGCAGGCGAGCAATACGCTCGGTACAATGCCCAACCTGAAACCGATTATTGAGAGCGCCCACGCGGTGGGAGCGGTGGTGATGGTGGATGGCTGCCAGGGCTTTGTCCATAGCGAGGTGAATGTGCGGGAGCTGGATTGCGACTTCTATGCCTTTTCGAGCCATAAGCTCTATGGCCCCAATGGCGTGGGCGTTTTGTATGGCAAGAGGGCGCTGTTGGAGCAGATGCCCCCATTTTTGGGCGGTGGCGATATGGTGAGGAAGGTGACCTTCGAGAAGACCACCTACGCCGATCTGCCCTTGAAGTTTGAGGCTGGTACGGCCAACTATATTGACGCCATTGGTCTGGCCGAGGCCATCAAATTCCTGCGCACACTCGATAGGGGTGCGGTTTTGGCCCACGAGAAGGCATTGTTGGACTACGCAACGGAGGAACTCTCAAAGATTGAGGATTTGAGGATTTATGGCACTACGAAGGATAAGTGTAGCATTGTGAGCTTCAATGTCGAGGGGGTACATAACTTCGACCTTGGCTCGGTGCTCGATAGGAGTGGCGTAGCGATTCGCACCGGTGCTCATTGTGCCGACCCTGTTATGGCCCACTATGGTGTGCAGGGTATGGCAAGGGCCTCGTTTGCGATGTATAATACGATGGAGGAAGTCGATGCACTGGTGAAGGCGGTGCAGAAGGCTATAAGAATGTTAAAGTAGAATCCATCTCGCGGGTGCTTTTTGTCCCAAATTCCAGAGGGTGAGTTCCTCATTTACGCGCAGTAAACTGCGGACTCCCTCCTAAAATTTGGCACAAAAATCCCTCTGCGATATGAATTCGGTAATGATGGAACCACCTGTCAATTTTGAATTTTGAATTTTGCATTTTGAATTATGTTTATAGTATTGGAAGGTTTGGATGGAGCTGGTAAATCCACACAGATAAAGTTACTGCGCCAGATGGTGGAGGCTACGGGCAGGGAGTGTGAGTATCTGCACTTTCCGAGGTTCGATGCGCCCGTCTATGGCGATATGATTGCCCGCTTTCTCCGAGGTGAGTTTGGCTCCGTGGAGCAGGTGAATCCCTACTTGGTGGCGCTTTTGTATGCGGGCGATAGGGCCGATGCTGCAACCCAAATCAATGGTTGGATAGCCGAGGGCAAATGTGTGATTGTCGATAGGTATGTCTACTCCAATGTGGGCTACCAGTGCGCCAAGGTTGAGAGTGAGGAGGAGCGCGAAAGACTCAAAGAGTGGATTTTGAAGACGGAGTTTGAGGAGTTTAGGATTCCGAGGCCCACGCTGTCGTTGTTCTTGGATGTTCCCTTTGGCTTCACGGAGGCGAAATTGACCTCGCAACGAGAGGGGGCAGATAGGGAGTACTTGGGCGGTGCGCAGGATATTCACGAGAAGTCGCTCGACTTGCAACGTAGGGTGAGGGAGGTCTATCTGGATGCTGCCCGCAGGGAGGCGGACTTCAAGGTTGTGGATTGCTCCAATAGTGAGGGTGAAATGGCCTCGCCCGAGGAGATTTTTGCTCGCGTTGCAGAACATATTAAACCACTTTTGTAGAGGATGAATTGCGCGGTTGGTAGATGTGTTGCGGAGCATCGCTGGATGGGGCTGACTGCTCGCCTTCTGGTGGGTGTGACCTACCTGTTTTCGTCATTGTCGAAGGCTGTGGAGCCCTATGGTACGGTGCTGAAAGTTGAGGAGTACCTCCACGCGCTGGGCCTTGGGGCAGTGGTGGATGTTGCCACGCTGTTGGCTGTTGGGCTCATAGGCTTCGAGATGCTTTTGGGTGCGGCCTTGGTTTTTGGCGCTCTGCCGAGGGTAACGTCGCGTGTTGCGGTGGCTGTTGGGGCGCTGTTTTCGCTCTTCACACTGTGGGTGGCGATTGCCAATCCCGTTGCCGAGTGTGGATGCTTTGGCGATGTGGTTGTGCTGACCAATGCGCAGACTTTCGGAAAGAATGTGGTGCTGCTGGCACTATCGCTGGTTGCCTTGTGGGGCGCAGATAATAAGACAAAGGGTTGTGGGGTAAGAGTTATTGGTGCAGTTGGAGCAATGATTCTTGCTGTGGCGTTCTGCATTTGGGGCCTTGTGATGCTGCCCCTTGTGGATAGATTCCCCTTTGGTGAGGGCGTGAATATTGAGGAGGCCATAGAGCGTGAACTCTCCGAGGAGGGTGAGAGCTATGTGGTGTGCAAGAGTACGACTACGGGTGAGGAGCGCCGCTTTTCGCCCGAGGATAGCGAGTGGTGGGATGAGCAGAAGTGGGAGTTTGTCCGCACCGAGAGCCCCGAGGAGGGTGTTCGAGTTAAGGCCCGCGATTTCCGCATTGTGACCGAGGGGTACGACCTGACGGAACAGATACTCTCTGTGCCTCTGTGCCGCTTGATTTGCGTGGAGAGGATAGAGAGCCTTTCGGAGCGCGAGAGGGAGAAGATATATGCGATAGCTCGGAGATGTATGGCTCTGGGCGATAGGGTTGTGATTGTGTCGGCCTCACCTATTGAAAAGGTTGGCCGCGAGTTTATGGGCTTCGAGATAGGTAATATGGATGCGGTGACTCTGCGAGCACTGCTCCGTGCCCGCGAGGGGGTGGTGACCATCCAGCGAGGCACGATTATCCACAAGACCACACTTTGTGCTGCAAAGGTAGCCTCTGCACCCATCTAATCGCATTTGCTATGTTAGACAAAACACTATAAGGTATGATGAAAGAAACCTTGCAAAAGATACTCTTGTGTGCAGGACTATGCACACTTTCGGTGGTGATGGTGGCGCAGGAGCGCACCATTGAGGACTACCTTTCACGCTCGCGCGAGTTGTACGATGCGGGCTTCTACCGCGAGGCCAAGGTGGAGGCTGGCAAAGCACAAACCCTATTAGGTGGTAGCCCTGCGACAACCGAACAGGCCAGATGGCTCACTGCCAAGTGTGATGCGCAGTTGGGCGATGGAGCTCCTTCGTTGAGGAGTTTTCTCACCACCCACCCCAAGTCGCAGTATAGGGATGAGGCTCTGTTGCTCTTGGGCGATGAGGAGCACGAATGGGAGCGCTGGTTGTTGGCAGTTGAGGCGTATGAGAGCGTCAATCAAAAGAAGATGAGCGATGCCCAGCTCGATGTCTTGTGCTTTGGTTGTGGCCATAGTTACTACCGCTTGGGCGATGGTGCTACTGCTCGTGAGTGGCTGTCGCGTAGCAATCTGCGCGAGGGTGCCTACTACCACCACTCGCAGTACTTGTTGGGTGTTATTGAGTATGCCGATGGCAATTTTGAGGTAGCAAAACACCACTTCAAGGCCACCGAGGAGAGGGTTGATTATGCCCCCCTTGTGCCCTACTATCTCTTGAATATCGAGCACCGCTTGGGTAACGACCTCTATGTTGCCCGCAATGCCGATAGGGTTTTGGAGGGTGTTGAGGGCAAAAGGCGTGCCGAGATACGCAGGATTGCAGCCCAGAGCACCTTCCGCAACGAGGAGTGGAGTGAGGCGGAGCGCCACATTGCCGCCCTTCGTGACGAGGAGGGAGCAAAACTTTCGCGCGAGGAGAACTACATTGCGGGCTATGCCCTCTACCGCTTGGGCGAATGGGTGAAGGCTGCGGAGTATTTGAGGGGTGCTTGTGGCGCCGAGGATAGCCTCACTCGCAATGCGGCCTACCACTTGGCCGATTGTATGTTGCGCTGGGGCGATAAGAGGGGTGCTATGCAGTGCTTCTCGATGGCCTATACGGGTGGCGATGGGGAACCCATTAGTGAGGATGCCCACTATAACTACTGCAAATTGCAGGTGGAGTTGGGCAACTCCAACTTCAATGAGGAGATACGCTCCTTGCAGACCTTCCTGCACCGCTATCCCCGCTCGGCACATCGTACCGAGATTGAGGGCTACCTCATTTCGGCCTGCTATGCGGCCAACGATTTGAAGGGGGCCTATGCTATTTTGGAGGAGTTCTCTGCTTCGGGCGGTGCTGTGAAGAGGGCTATGCAGTCTATGGCCTACTACCACGCTGCCGAGTGTTACTCTCGTGGCGATTGGGCCGAGGCGGAGGAGTATCTCAACCTTGCTCTCGACCACAAGGAGTACGACGAGGATATTGCAGCCCTATCGCTCTACCTCTTGGGTGAGGTGGATTACCAACAGGGGCGCTACCGCGAGGCGGCATCAATGTATGACCAATATATCGCCTTGGAGATGACACATCAGAGGGAGTACCCCCTGGCATTCTACAATATGGGCTATGCCAACTTCAACTCTTCGCGGTTCTCGGCGGCCTATGACGATTTCTGCGATTTTGTGGAGGTCTATACCACCAAAGATAGCCTTTGGGCCGATGCCTATAACCGTATGGGTGACGCAAAGGCAGCCACCAAGGAGTATAAGCACTCTGCCAACCTCTACCGCCAGAGTGCATCGAGTGATACTCCCGAGCGCTACTATGCAGCCTATCGTGTGGCGATGATGGAGGGTATGGCCGGGAATACCATTGCCCGCGTTGAGGCCTTGGAGGATATTGTGGAGCTGGGCAAGGGCAACTATGTGGTTAGGGCCCACTATGAGTTGGGCAACACGCTCCTTACGGCTGGCAACTACTCGCGAGCCGTGGAGGTTCTCTCGGACTTTGTGGAGCGCTACCCCTCCTCGCGCGACTACACCTCGGCACTTGCCGACTTGGGCTTGGCCTACCGCAATACGGGTAACGATGAGGCCGCCCTTGTTACCTATAAGAGAATTGTTGCCACCACAAAAGGCTCGCTTGCGGCACATAATGCGCTGGGTGAGATTCGCAATATCTACATCGAGCGCAACGATGTGGATGGCTTCTTCAATTATGCCGACAAGGTGGGAGTGAGTGGCGATTTGGGCACTGTTCAGCGCGACTCGTTGAGCTTTGTTGCAGCCCAAAGACTCTATATTGCTGGCGATAAGAGGGCGGCATCTGCGGCCTTTGATAAGTATATTGCGGAGAACCCCGAGGGTGTCTATTCGCCTGCGGCTCTCTACTACTCGGCCGACTGCCACACAACGCTTGGCGACTCGCTGACGGCACGAGGAAGGTTGAAGAACCTCACAGCCCTCTACTATAATCCCTACACCCAGAGGGGATATGAGCGCTTGGCTCAACTCTCGGCTGCGGGTGCCGATTGGAAGGCTGCGGCGGAGGCCTATAAGGCTCTTTCGGAGATGGCGACGACCTCTTCGGCAAAACGTGAGGCTATGGATAAGTGGTTGGAGACGACTGTGGAGTCGGGCGACGACGAGGCAATAATCCTTGCCGCCAACCAGATTGTTGCCCACTCGGAGGCTACGGAGGATATGGTGCGTAGGGCGAAGTTCGAGAAGGCGAAGGCCCTCGAAAGGGGTGGCAAACGCAACCCAGCGGTGGCTATCTATAACGCTTTGTCGGCCGATGTGACCAATCCCGAGGGTGCCGAGAGCGCCTACCGAATCATCGAAACGGCATTTAAGTATGGCAGCTTCGAGAAGGCCGAGAGCCTTGTCTATGAATTTGCCGACAAGAATACCCCCCACGCCTATTGGCTTGCCAAGTCGTTCTTGTTGCTTGGCGATGTCTATCTTTCGCGTGGTGATTTGTTCCAAGCGAGGGCTACCTACCAGAGTGTGGTGGATGGCTACTCCAATAAGGACGATGGCATAGTGGAGATTGCCCGCCAGAGGGTTGCCAACCTTGGCGAAGAGAGTGTCAAAGAGTAAAAATAGATGGAGAGAATGAAGAAGATGAGAAATATAGTGCTAACCCTTGCGCTTGCAACCACTTGTGGCATTGTGAGTGCCCAGGAGGGATTCACCAAACAGATTGAGGTGCAGAAGGAGTATGAGGTTGTGGTGAGGAGCGCCGAGCGCATTGAGAGCGATGTAAGGCTCTTGGATACGACCATTGTGCGCCCCGAACTTACCTACCGCATCCGCCCCACGGCCCACCTTACAAACTTTTCGACCTCGGCACTTCGCCCTGTGGCGTTGAGTACCGCACGTTGGGATGTGCCCCGCAAACTCTACCTCAATGTGGGTGCGGGTTTGCCCTTGCAGAGCGAGGTGGATATCTATTGGAGCCCTGTGCAGAACGACCGCAATCACCTTATGGTGTGGCTCAATCACGAGGGTAGCGAGGGAAGGGTTACCAATCTTGATAATGAGAGGGTGTCGGCCCTGACGTTGCGCAATCAGGCGGGTGTGCACTATGCTGCGCTCTTGGGTGAGAGTACAAGCCTCACTACGGGGGTGAAGTATCGCGGAACACTTGGTAATGCCTATGGTGGTGTTGGCACAGTGGATCAGAACCCCTTTGTGTCGGTCAATGATGTGGAGGCTACGGCCAATCTTACGGGTAGTATGGGTGCCAAACTCGGCTACGATGCCAACCTTATGGGACTCTATGCTATGAATAATATGGGCGAGAGCGTGTGGAGATTCAATGTGAATTACGGCTTGGTGGGACTCAACAAGATTAAGGGTTGGTTGCCAAGCAAGGTTACGCTCCATTGGTCGGGTGTCGAATCCACTTGTGCGGAGCCCTATTATGACACCTCGGTGACCTTTGTTCCCGAGTGGGGATTCAGGATTGGCAAGTGGGTGCCCGTGGACATTGTTGCAGGTTACGACTATATGGTCTATAAGGGTGCGAAGAACACCCTCGATGGAGTGATTACCTCCATTGGGGCATCGTTTGACAAATACCCTGCGGTTGTTCCCTACTTTGCGGTGTCCAACGATGTGCAGACCCAATGTACTCGCGAGGTACTTTGGACCAACCCCTATATGCATATGGTTCATCCCGATACGCGCAAGATTTTCCTTACCGAGGTGGGCGTTAAGGGTGAGGTTGGCGAGCTGACCTATAAACTCTCGGGTGCTTCGCGCTGGTTCTCGGCCTATATGTTCGAGGTTGTTGTGGAGGGCGATCCTCTGCTGGCCTATGGTAAGAGCGAGGGCCAGAGGGTGTGGTATGCCGATGCAGAGCTTTCGTGGCGACCTATGCAGAGGTTCAGCCTCGAAGGTAGGGTTGGTTTCCAGAGCTTTGGCAAGGCCCAGAAGGCTACTGCCGAGTTCCGCCCCCGCAGGTGGAACATTGAGGGCGAGGCTGTATGGATGCCACTGGATAGATTGACCTTTGTTGCGAGGGGTGCTTTCAGGAGCGCTATGGGCGTAACGAAGGTGAGCGGCTCGGGTGCAGAACTTATGGAGGTACCCTCCTATTTCGACTTGGGCTTGGAGGCTTCGTGGCGTTGGTCGGAGAGGGTTAATGTGTGGCTTCGTGGCGACAACCTCCTGAACCAGCCCATCTACCATTGGGCCACCTACCGTGCCCTCGGAGCCGGCGTGCGTATGGGTGTGAGTATGACCTTCTAAAAAAACGAAAGAGATATGAACGCAGAATACGTTGAGAGATATATTGTCAGCTGGCTTTCGGGCTATGCTGCGGGTTGTGGCTCGAAGGGCTTTGTTGTGGGCATTTCGGGAGGTGTCGATTCGGCTGTCGTGTCGGCCCTGTGTGCCCGCACGGGACTTCCCACCTTGTGTGTAACCCTACCAATTCATCAGGCACCCTCGCAGGTGAGCCGTGCCGATGAACACATCCGCGACCTTATGGCCCGCTACCCCAATGTGGAGTGCGCAACGGCCGAACTTACGGAACCCTATGAGAGCCTGCTGGCGGCCCTGCCCAGGGAGGGTGCAAACTTCGAACTCACCACTGCCAATACCCGTGCAAGGTTGCGTATGACCACCCTCTATTTCTATGCTGGCTTGCGAGGTGCGCTGGTGGCTGGTACGGGCAATAAGATTGAGGACTTCGGCATCGGCTTCTACACCAAGTGGGGCGATGGCGGTGTGGATATCAGCCCCATTGGCGACTTGACCAAGACGGAGGTCTTTGAGTTGGGAGCCCACTTGGGGGTGTGCGACTCTATTTTGAGTGCCAAACCGACCGATGGCCTCTTTGGTGACGATAGGAGCGACGAGGATCAGATAGGTGCCACCTATCCCGAATTGGAGTGGGCTATGGAGCAGACCAATAAGGGGTTGCGCCCCGAGAAGTTTGAGGGCCGAGAGAGGGAGGTTATGGAGATTTACGTTCGCCGCAACCGAGCCAACCGCCACAAGATGGAACCCATACCGGTTTGTATCATCAAATAACCCGATTATTTGAGGATGTTAGATTGGAGAAGCAAATGCTAAATACCGACTTCATAAAACTAATGTGCGCCGAGATGGGCGAGGAGGAGGCTTCGAGGCTGTGTGAGGCTTTGGAGAGTGCTCCCCAACCCACATCGGTGAGGGTGAATCCTGCCAAGGGCTACGAGCTCACTTCGGGACAGAGGGTTGCGTGGTGTCCGTGGGGTTGTTACTTGGATGTGCGCCCCTCCTTTACGCGCGATGGCCACTTCCAGAGGGGAGGATACTATGTTCAGGAGGCCTCTTCGATGTTTGTTGGCCACCTGCTCGGGTGTGCATTTGGTGGCGAGGTGCCCGAGGGAGTGAGGGTGCTCGATATGTGTGCTGCTCCGGGTGGCAAATCGACACTTTATAGCTCTTTGGTGGGCGATAGGGGTGTTGTTGTTGCCAATGAGGTCATCCGCACAAGGGCCCTGACGCTGGCCGATAACGCCCTGCGCTGGGGTGTGGGCAATATGGTGGTCACGAGCAACGATCCCTCACACTTTGCCTCCTCTTTGGAGGGGTGGTTCGATGTGGTGGCTGTGGATGCTCCCTGCTCGGGTGAGGGTATGTTCCGCAAGAGCGAGGAGGCGAGGGAAGGTTGGAGCTTGGATAATGTAAAACTCTGCGCCTCTCGCCAACGCCGTATTATGGCCGATGCTTGGGAGAGTCTGCGCGAGGGGGGAGTCTTTATCTACTCCACTTGCACCTTCAATAGGGCGGAGAATGAGGATAATATGGCGTGGCTGTCGGAGGAGATGGTGTGCGAATACGTCGATATAGAGTGCCCCGAGGAGTGGGGCGTTGTGCGCCGAAGGGTTGGTGAGGCCGAGTGCTTCCACTTCTACCCCCACCGTACTGCGGGTGAGGGTTTGTTTGCGGCGGTTGTCCGCAAGGGAGGCTCGGGTGCGCGAAAGAGGAGCCCCAAGCCCCGTAAGAACCACTTTGGAGAGGTCGATAAGAGGGTAAAGGGTGAGATTGAGCGATACTTCTCCGATGGTGGGGGGATGCACTTTGCTACCATCGGTGAGAGCATCTATGCCTACCCAGAGAATCTTTGGGCTGATGTTAAGACCATCTCGGAACAGATGAGTGTCTTATTTTCGGGCGTGAAGGTGGGCGAGTTGTTTGGCAAAAAGTTCCGCCCCGACCACTCGTTGGCCCTCGCCGCACGACTCAATAAGGGGGCTTTTGCCACCTACGAACTCTCCGAGGAGGATATGTTGCGCTACTTCCGTAGGGAGGAGCTCTCGTGCGTGGGTGAGTTGAAGGAGGGTGTGAATCTGCTCTTGTGGCAGGGCGAGCCTGTGGGCTTCACCAAACGTGTGGGCGCACGAACTAATACACTTTTACCCAAAGAGTTGAGAATTTTTAACCAATAGTTTTAGAACGATGAATAGGGCCATCCTGCGTCTTGCCATTCCGAGCATTGTGAGCAATGTGACCATACCTCTGCTGGGTATGATTGATATTGCTATTGCGGGTAGGATTGGCGACGAGAAGACCATCGGTGCTCTGGCTATCGGTACAGCAATCTTCAACTTCATCTATTGGAACTTTGCCTTCCTGCGTATGGGCACAAGCGGCCTTGCAGCACAGGCCTATGGCGCGGGCGATAAGAGGGAGACGGCCAATATCTTGGGCCGCTCAATGATTGCCGCGCTGGGTATAGCCCTGCTACTCCTTATTTTCAACCGCCCGATAGGTGCTTTGGCGATGAAGATTATGGAGGGCTCGGAGGATGTTATGGCCTTGGCTGCCGAGTACTTTTTTGTGCGCATTTGGGCGGCCCCTGCGGCCATAGGTATCTTCTCCCTGCACGGCTGGCTTACGGGTATGCAGGACACCACAAGTCCTATGGTGGTGTCGATAGTCAACAATTTGGTCAATATCGGAGCCTCGCTGTGGTTCGTATTCGGTATGGATATGGGCGTGGTGGGTATCGCTTGGGGTACGGTTGTGGCGCAGTATGTGGCACTTTTTGCGACTCTGGTGATAATCGCTGTACGCTATGGCGACTATGTGAAGGGGGTATCGTTGAGGGAAAGCTTGCGTATGGAGCCCCTTGTGAGGTTCTTCCGCATCAACTCCGATGCCTTTCTGCGCACTCTGTGTGTTTGTGTGGTCTATACCTGCTTTACGGCCTTTTCGGCCCGCTTTGGTGACACGATTTTGGCAACCAACGAACTCTTGATGCAACTCTTTATGCTGTTTAGCTATATGCTCGATGGCTTTTGCTACGCTGCCGAGTCCCTCACGGGTAGGTTTATTGGTGAGCGCAATAGGGCGAGCTTGAAGGAGTGCATCCGCCTTTTGGCCTTTTGGTGTGCGGGTGTTGCGGGGATATACATTGTGGCCTACATCTTCTGGTGGGAGCCAATTCTGGGCATCTTCACTTCGAGCCCCACGATTATGGCTTGCGCTGGGGAGTATATATGGTGGATAGTTATGGTGCCCCTTGTGGGATTCATTCCTTTCCTGATAGACGGTATCCTGATTGGAGCCACCAAGACGCGCACAATGCGCAATACGACCTTCTTTGCCCTTGTGGCCTTCTTTGTGCTCTTCTATGGGCTCGAATGGGCGCTGGGAAATAGGGCCTTGTGGATAGCTTTCATAGGGTTTATTGTCGTGAGGTTTGCCCTGATGTTGGTGGCAACCAAAGGTATGAACACCGACCTGCTGATGGACATTTCAAAATCATAATAAGGCGTAGTAAAGGCAATAGCGATACGCAGTATCGCATAAAAATTTTTGGGCGACTTTTTATAAAAAAGTGCCGTAACGGCACTCTTGTGCTGGGATTCCGAAGTAAAGCAGTGCAAAGAGCCACAATGTGTTGGCTACACTAAAAGTTTTTGGTGAAGCTTTTTACAAAAAGCTTCAAAGAAAAAGAATAAAAAATGGAAGAGAAAAAGTTTAAGAGTGGATTTGTGAATATCATTGGTAACCCCAATGTTGGCAAATCTACATTGATGAATGCTCTGGTGGGTGAGAGGTTGGCGATTATTACTGCCAAGGCACAGACCACGCGCCATAGGATTATGGGCATTGTGGGTGGTGATGACTTCCAGATTGTCTACTCCGATACCCCTGGTATCTTGCGTCCTTCGTATAAGTTGCAGGAGAGTATGATGGGCTTTGTGAGGGGAGCTCTCAAAGATGCCGATGTGATACTCTATGTTACCGATACGGTTGAGAAGGGTGATGAGGCGAGCGAGGAGATTTTGGAGAAAATCAAGTTGAGTGCCATACCAACCATTGTGGTTATCAATAAGATAGACCTCTCGAATCAGGGTGGCTTGGAGGAGCTGGTGGAGATGTGGCACCAGAGGCTTCCCGAGGCACGCATTATCCCTGTTTCGGCCTTGGAGGGCTTCAATGTGAGTGGTGTGTTCGACACGATTATGACCTTGCTGCCCGAGGGGGCACCCTACTACGAGGAGGGCACGCTGACCGATAGGCCTATGAGGTTTTTTGCCAGCGAGATTATTAGGGAGAAGATTTTCCTCAACTACGATAAGGAGATACCATATTCTGTGGAGGTGGTGATTGAGGAGTACCACGAGGAGCCCACGATTGACCGCATTAGTGCTGTGATTTATGTTGCTCGCGACTCCCAGAAGGGCATTATTATTGGCCATAAGGGTGCGATGCTCAAAAAGGTGGGCACAGCAGCCCGTGTGGAGTTGGAGAAGTTTGTGGGCAAGAAGATATTTTTGCAACTCCACGTCAAGGTGGATGAGGGATGGCGCAATAGTAGCCGTGGCCTCAAACGCTTTGGTTATATTGAGTCTTAAACAACAACGTCTAACGTCTAACGTCGCAAATGCGAGTAAGCGAGGGCAGAGGCTGCTTGCAGACTATGCCGAGCGTGAGCATTTTAGAGCAGACGCAGTCTGGTCAAACGTCGCGGGCTCGCCGATGCGAGCCCGAAAAAATATAACCCTCCCCTAGGTTAGGGGAGGGTGCCCGCAGGGCGGGTGAGGTCCGTCATAATCACGTCTTGCCACGACTCATCGCAGATGAGGCGGTTGGCATCTACCGCTCTTTTTTTGTCGACCGTCAACCGTCAACCTCGCAGGCTCTAATGCACCCTATAATTCATAGGTCTTATAGGGCATATAAGTCATATAGGTTATATAAGATTCGCAGGTATTAAAAAAGATACCCGCAAACAAAAATAGGCCCATTGCTAACGGTTGACCGCTGAATACTTCTCGGGCTTGCCCCAAGTGAGCCCGTCGTTGGTTGATAAAAAAATAGCTAAAAATTGTTTTTTGGGCTATTTTTTCTTATATTTGTGAAAACTATAACTCCTAAATACTTTAACGCCATGAAAAAATATCTATTCATTGCCATTGCTATGCTGTTGGCAGTAGCTTGTGCACCCACATCGTACATCACCTACGACTACAACGAATCCACCGCGCGCAACCTCGAACCCGAGCACGTTATGCTCACTTCACCCGTCATTGCCGACCTGGAAGTTTCGAGCACCCGCATAAAACACGTCGAAAGGGCTGCTTTCGTCGATATTGTAGTGGATGGTTTTGCCATCCAGAAGGAGAATATGGAGAGTTACAAGAAGATTGCTCTCTCGAAGGCTGCAAAGGCCTATGATGCCGATGTGTTGGTAGCCTCGATGATTGATGTGCAGACCCTCGATGGCAGGCTTGTTATCACCGTAACGGGCTTCCCCGCAAAGTATGTCAATTTCCGAAAGGCCACCCTCGAAGATGCCGAACTTGTACGTCGAGCAAGCCTTATGCGCAACAATAATGGCGATATGGTTATTCTCTCGCCCGAGGATGAAGAGCGCCTCCATCTCTACGAAAACAAATAGAAACTATTTTGAGGTCTATGAAGCGATTTGCACTGCTATTATTCGCTTTGGTGGGCGCTGTGGGCCTCGCCAATGCACAGATGATTCGCCCCTCGGGAGTGGTCAAACAAACCCGTGTGAAAATCGAGCGCGAAAAGACAACCATAGGCGTTTGGAGCGATGAGGTTGGGCGCATAACCCATTCGGTAGGTGCGCTTGCAAGTCTCGACTATGCAGGTTTGGACTACACGGCACAGTACCGCCTCTCTCCCCTACTCTCGGTAGGCGCAGGCATCTGGGGAGGATATGGCGATTGGTATGACGACAAAATTGGCGTGGAACTGCGCGCCAATGTAAGAGTTCATCCCCTTGCTCTCTTTAAGTCCGAGAGCCAATTCCAGCCCTATGTGTCGGTTTGGGCAGGATATATCACCCCCAATCTCTGGATAATCTACAATGGAGGGAATCAAAATGGAGGAAAGGAGTGGGGTCACCACCCCTTTGCGCTCACCTTCGAGGCGGGTTGCGATGCCTACAAATGGGGACGACCTTTATTCCTATCTTTCAACCTCAATATGAACACCTTTGATGACTACGACGAAGAGTATTGGCTCTTTGGCGCATACCTCAAAGGAGGCATTAAATTCTAATAAATATGAAGAAACTAATTATCACACTTTTGGCATTGGTGGGTGCGGCGAGCCTCGCCAATGCACAGATGATTCGCCCCTCGGGTGTTGTGAAGCAGACACGAGTGAAAATCGAGCGCGAGAGGCCTACGGCTGGTGATTGGGGCGACGAGGTGGGTAGGTTATCCCACTCGGTTGGTGCGCTTGTGGGCTACAATGATACCGATGAGGTAAATGCGGGCGTGGACTACACTGCGCAATACCGCTTTGGCTCCTATGTTTCGGTCGTTGCAGGACTTTGGGCGGGCTATTGGTACTACTTTGACGACGATTTTGGTATTGAGTTGCGCGGTGGTGTCAAAATTCACCCTATTGCATCTACATTCCCAGAGAGCGAGTTCCAACCCTATATTGCAGGTTGGGTAGGAGTGCTTTTACCACCATATATATCTGATAGTGGCGCCTATGGACTTGGCTCTGCATTTATCCCCACACTCGAAATCGGTTGCGATGTGTATCGCTACTCGAAACCGCTATACATCTCCTTGAATATCAATCGAGTTGAAGAAGTTATGGATTATGAGGACTACACGATTCCAGGTGTGTATCTCAAAGCAGGCGTGAAGTTTTAAATAAATTCTCACAAAAAAGATGGTGTCCAATGACCTATTGGACACCATCTTAATTTTCAATTCTATTTAAGTGCGTCTACCGCTTTGCAGAGTCTTTCGAAAATCTCCTCAATAGTACCGGTGCCATCGATGGCGATGTGCTTGCCCTGCGCTGCGTAGTAGTCTGCAACAATGGCGGTCTGCTCGTTGTAGATGCGGATGCGGTTGCGGATAACCTCCTCGTTGGCGTCATCGGCCCTGCCACTCTCCTTGCCACGCAGCAGCAGACGCTGAATGAGCTCCTCTTCGGGAACTTCGAGCGAGAGCATAACATCCACCTTGCTACTCCACTCCTCCATCAGAAGGTCGAACTGCTCTGCCTGATAGGTATTGCGGGGAAAGCCGTCGAAGATGCTACCTGCCACATCTTGGTGAGTGGCCATAAAGTTTTTGACAATCTCGATAACCAAATCGTCGGGGGCAAATTCGCCTCGGGCGATGCACTCCTCCACACGTTTTCCCGCGGGGCTCTGTGCCTGAATTTCGTTCCTAATAACCTGACCTGTTGAGATGTGGTTGAAGCCGTACTTCTCAACCAATTTGACCGCCTGGGTGCCCTTTCCAGCACCTGGCGCTCCGAATAATACTATATTTTTCATTTATACGCGAAGTATGCAAATTTTTTCACGGATGCAAATATAGGCATTAATTCGCAAATCGGATGCGAATTAGTAAAAATTTTTATTATCTTTGCGCTAAATTGATTTATAGAGTATGAATAAGCGCACAGAAATTTCCGAAGTGGGGCTCTTTGGGCTCATTGACCGCCTGACAGATGGCGTGGAGGTGAAGAATTCGACAACCGTTGTGGGTGTGGGTGACGATGCCGCAGTGATAGATGCAGGCGATAAATACATCCTCCTATCGACAGAGTTGTTGCTCGAAGGTGTCCATTTCGACCTCACCTATTTCCCTCTCAAACACCTCGGCTATAAAGTAGTGGTGGCAGGTATGAGCGATATTATTGCGATGAACGGCAAACCACGTCAGGTGACCGTTTGGATTGGTGTGTCGGCACGCTTTGCTGTCGAACACCTCGAAGAGTTGTATGAGGGTGTGAAGGCTGCGTGCAAGGAGTACGAAATTGACCTTGTGGGTGGCGATACCACCGCCTCGGTAAATGGTCTTACTATCAGTGTGTCGGCTGTGGGCGAGGTGGCAAAAGATAGGCTTGTGCGTCGCTCGGGAGCAAGGGAGAACGACTTGGTGTGCATTACCAGCGATTTGGGTGCCGCCTATATGGGTTTGCACCTCTTGGAGAGGGAGCGTATTGCTCTGGATGGACACCCCAATCCCAATCCCGATTTCAAGGGCCACGAGTATATTCTGCGTCGTTGGCTCAAACCCGATTTGCGATTGGATATTGTGAAGGCGCTCGAAGCGGAGGGTATTGTTCCTACTTCGATGATTGATATTACCGATGGCTTGGCGTCGGATGCGCTACAACTCTGCAAGGCGTCGAATTGTGGCGTAAGGCTCTACTTGGAGCGTATCCCCATTGCTGCCGAAACGAGGGCAATGGCGGAGGAACTTAATGCCGACCCCATTGTTGCAATGCTCAACGGTGGCGACGACTATGAGTTGATGTTTACTGTACCTTTGGAGATGAGGGATAAGGTGTTGCACTTTGGTGGAGTGGATGTTATTGGCCACGTTACCACCCACGGTGCGGTACTTGTTACTCCCGAGGGTGGGGAGTTGCCATTGACGGCCCCCGGCTTCGCGCACAAATAGCGACTGCGCCTTGTGGGCGATTTTGTCGTTATGCTTTTGGCTTGACAACCTCATTTGCATCTGGCAAACTGCGGTGTTAAATCAAAATCAAGCCTAAAACTCGCCTCACAAATCACATTCGCTGTGTTGGGCGTGATAAAAGGTCTGAAAACTAATTAATTTTGCATTTTGAATTTTGCATTTTGAATTTTCTTTGTATATTTGCGGGCTAATTTTAGGCACTTATGAGCGCACTGAAAGATTTTTGCATCCCATTCAAGGGCTATAAGAGTGGCGAACACCACCTCGAATTCACCATCGACAAGGCTCTCTTGGAGGAACTTGGCGACGAGGAAATGATTGATGCACAGGTGGATGTGGATGTTGTGATGACCAAGGCAGCGCAGATGCTCACCTTTGAGGTGGCGTTGGATGGTGTGGCCAAGGTTGAGTGTGATAGGTGTCTGGATGAACTCGAATATCCCATTGAAGCTGATGACACACTCTATGTGAAATTCAGCGAGGAGGAGATAGAGTTCGATGGCGAGGTGATGTGGCTCAATCCTGCCGATGAAGAGATTGATTTGGCGCCCTACATCTACGAAACGCTCCTCTTGTCGTTGCCCTATCAGAGGGTGCACGAGAGCATTGAGGAGTGCAATCAGGAGATGATTGCTCGTTTCAGGATTGTGAGCGAGGAGGAGTTTGAGGAGATTGCCGAGCCCAAAGAGAATGCTCTCGCAGGTGGTGAGAATGGTGACGCACTCGCGGCCCTGAAACGTAGCTTGGAGATGCAAGAGAAGGAGAACGAATAATTTAACTTATAAAAACAAAATACAACTATGGCACATCCTAAACACAAGGTTTCGTCGACCAGAAGAGACAAACGTAGGACTCACTACGTAGCAGCTGTTCCTACCGTAGCAGTATGCTCGAACTGCGGTTCGCCCGTTCAGTATCACCGTGTATGCCCCGAGTGTGGTTTCTACCGTGGCAAATTGGCTATCGAGAAAAAAGCCGAGTAGGTAATAGAGATTTTCAACGATGCGCAATCTGCGAATAGGTGTCGATGCAATGGGCGGTGACTACGCTCCCGAAGCAGTAGTCAAGGGTGCCGTTGAGGCTTTACCATTGCTCGATGCGACCTCGAAGGTGGTGCTCTTTGGCGACAAGGAGGCTATTGAGAGGTGCTTGGAGGCAGAGGGCTACGAGGGTGATAGGATTGAGATTGTGGCGACCTCGGAGGTTATCACAATGCACGACCACCCCGCAAAGGCTTTTCAGTCGAAGCCCGATTCGAGTATCCGCAAGGGTTTCGAATACCTTAAAGCAGGCAAGATTGATGGCATCGCAAGTGCCGGCTCGACCGGTGCGATGATGGCAGGCGCAATGTTTACGGTGGGTGTTACCGAAGGTGTCATCCGTCCTGCAATTTCGGCTGCTATCGCAAACGTCAGGGGAGGATATACCCTCCTGCTGGATGTGGGACTGAACGTAGATTGCAAACCCGAAGTGCTACACCAATATGGCATTATGGGTAGCATCTACGCCAAAGACCTCTGGGGATTGGAGAATCCCCGCGTGGGACTCCTCAATATTGGCGAGGAGGAGAGTAAGGGTAATGCGGCAGCAAAGGCTGCATACCAGATGTTGGCTGCGGAGGAGAGCATCAACTTTGTGGGCAACATTGAGGGTAAGGAGTTCTACCTCGGTAAGGCGGATGTTGTTGTCTGTGATGGATTTATGGGCAACGTGCTGCTGAAACTCTCCGAGAGCCTCCGCTATATTGCCAAGGCTCGCAAGATTGACGATGAGTTCCTCGACAACCTCAACTATGAGATTAAGGGCGGTACTCCTGCGCTTGGAGTTGGTGAGGTTGTGATTGTGGGCCACGGTTCCTCCACTGTGTTGGCGCTCCGCAATATGGTGCACCAAACCGAGTTGAGCATCAAGTCGGGCTACGCAGAGGATATCCGCAAGGCGTTTGCAGAGAGAAAAACTACTGTCGAGTAGCCTCTGTTTGAGGGGGTGAAGGGCACGAGGTCTTGGAAGAGAAGACCAACTTGGTTCCATAGTTCAACGGATAGAACGACAGTTTCCTAAACTGTAAATCTGGGTTCGATTCCCGGTGGGACTACAAAAAACGCATATAATGAGCGACTGCTGCGTTACGCTCAAAAAATCCTCCCTCATTTACGTTCAGTAAACTGCGGGAGGATTTTTTTTCGCAAGCCTTGCATTCATCTCATTATATGCGTTTTTTACCTTCGGAAGAACCACCAACACAAAAGTGCCGTTACGGCACCAAAAAAGTTGACGGGTATCTTTTTTAATACCCGTCAACAAAGAGGGGATGAGCGGCTAAAATGAGCGACTTATTCTAAACGATAGAGTGTTGTTGTAGTTATTGGAGAGCGAAAGGGCATACCACCACGCGCCCGACGAGTTGCGGCATCGCTGGCTCACACCCCAATCAATGGTGCCGTAGGGGATAGGCACGCCATTGAAGTCGAAACCAGCCTTCACGCCAAGATAGGGGGTGATGCGACTACCGCCCAATCGGTACCTGATGTCGGCATAGGCGGGGATGACGGGATAGTTGTAGGGTCCCTCGCCATTGAGGTAGTATTCGTAGCCCGCACCGATACCTATGAAGAGTCTGTGGTTGAAGTTGTAACCAATTGAACCTCCGATGTTTGGCGTGTTGGAAAATCCCCAACCAACATCCAATCTGCCGCCCCAACCGCGTTGTTTTTCTCCCATTTCGAGGCTTATTCCATCGGGGTTATTATTCAAATCCAAGCCCCACAGATAGAGGGGGACCGCTGCTGTAAGGCAAATGCCACCCATAAGTGTTTGCATCAGACCTGCTGCGGATACCATACCATTTACCACGTCGGAATCTTTGAGTTGTTCGCGGATGGATAACTCGCCAAGATACCAGATGAGTGCGCCACTTGCCACAACCGCACCACTACTTATTGTTGCCCACTTTCCAATCTCGTAGATTCTCTCTGCGTAATCTTGTTCAAAGTCGGTGAGATAGGTTGGCTCTTCGGTGTATAATCTCTCTTGCGCCGAGGCCCCTTGCGGAATGGCGAGTATAAATAGTAGAATAAAAGGTAGAATTTTCTTCATTGTCGTATGGGTTATTGGGAATAGGGGGGATTATTTGCACAACCTCTGGTAGTTGCAGTGGAGGAGTTCGTGGTTGTCGTCGTAGAGGTGCATACCGTTACCCTCGCAGAATTTCCACATCTTGCAATCCTTGCAGAGTCCTTTGTGTGCCCACTCGCGGTTGCGGAACTGCTCAAAGCGATTTTGCCACACCTCCCAGATGTCGTCGGTGTAGATGTTGCCCTGGTCGAAGCTCGCGCGGATGCTCGTACAACCCGAAATCGCGCCATCGACCTTGATGCCCACAATGCTCACGCCCGCCTGACAGCCGAAGAAGTTGTCCCTTACCTCGGCCTCATACCCTCCGAGGAAACCCTCGCAGGCGTAGTTACATTGGATACGTCCCTCCTTTCGGGTTGCTTCGATGAAATCCATCAACCCACGATACTCTTCGGGTGGCAATTGGAGAGCCTCATCCTCGGCAGCCCTACCTACGGGGAAGATTGTGAAGAGCCTCCACGCCTTGCAACCGTGCTCAATGAGGAGCTCTTTGAACTTTGCGAGGTCTTTGTAATTATCTCTATTTACACACGTTACCACATCGTAGGCGATGCCTTTGGTGGCGGTTATTACGTCAAGGGCTCGGATGGCATTCTGCCAACTATTGGGGTTGCGACGGATGTAGTTGTGTTGCTCTTCGAAGCCGTCAATCGACACCGTGATGGAGCGCAAACCCGCAGCAAGGAGTGAGCGCATACGCTCCTTGGTGAGGAGCATACCATTGGTGACAATGCCCCAGGGGTAGCCACGCTTGTAGAGCTCTCGGCCTACCTCTTCGAGGTCTTTGCGACAGAGTGCCTCACCACCGGTAATTACGACCATAACCTTGTGGGGATTGACGTGGGGGGTAATCTTATCCACCGCTGCGAGGAAATCCTTGGCGGGCATATCGGGGGTGGCCGATGAGGAGCGACAATCGCTACCGCAGTGGCGACAGTTCAGATTGCAACGCAGGGTACATTCCCAGAAAATTTCGCGCAATTCGTGTTTCTCGGCCAATTCACGCTTTATACCTGCAAAGAGATTGAGGGCCAAACGTTTGCGTAGCCCAATTTTGATGTTTGCCATAGTAGTTAGGGTTTATTTCTTCGACATCACAACACTCACACGCGAGTAGTTATCCCTCGTAACATCCACATACTCTGTACCATAGTAACCACCATTAGCCTCTCCGTCCTTATCCTCGGCACGGAGCGACATTGTGTGATACATCGGATATTCTGGTGTTTCGACGTGGAAATAGCCACCCTCATCGGTGGTTGTCACCACACCATTCACCGATACCTCAATATCCTTAATGGGTTGCAATTCGGTATTGACCACATAGCCTTTCACCTCGGAAAAACCATCTTCGGGTTCGGGGTAGTAGTTGTCGGGCATACCATAGCAGGCGGTGAGAATGGGTGCTGCCGAGAAGCCTATGAGGCTCAAAAGTAGGTTTTTGATTCCGCGTTTCATAGCTATTAGGGGGTGTTTAGTTAGTGTTCTATAATATATAGATGCAAAAAGGGGGCATTTCGTTGCACGCCCCCTTGATTTTTTTGGATTTTATGCCTGCGACTCCTCGAAGAAGGCCCACAGAGCGTCACCTGCTGGAACGGGGGCAACGATTTTCACAGGCTCCTTCCTTACGGGGTGGATGAACTCCACACTGCGCGAGTGGAGCGAGATGCCACCACCCTGATTGGAGCGCTTTGCTCCATATTTCAAATCGCCCTTAATTGGGCATCCCACCTTGGCGAGCTGACAACGAATCTGGTGGTGACGGCCCGTGATGAGCTCAATCTCCAAGAGTTTGTAGTTCTTGCTACCACCGAGCATCTTGTAGCGCAACTCGGCGCGCTTGGCATCGCCCTTGTGGGAGTTGTAGGCCACAGCCTTATTGGTCTTACCGTCGCGGGTGATGAAGTGAACGAGTGTGCCCTCCAACTCTTCGGGGGCCTCCTCGGTCACCGCCCAATAGCGTTTGTCGATTTTCCTCTCGCGCACCATCTCGTTGAGTCTTACGAGGGCTTTGCTGGTTTTGGCGAAGAGAACAACGCCACTAACGGGCCTATCAATGCGATGAACAACACCGAGGAATACCTCACCGGGTTTGTCGTCGCGCACCTTGATGAAATCCTTTATCTCGTCTTCCAATCCGAGTGTGCCCTCGGCATCGGATTGCACCAAGTCGCCAGAGTGTTTATTGACTGCCAGAATGTGGTTATCTTCGTAGAGAATATCTTGTTTTTTGAACATAATCGTTTGGGTTTGTGTCGTTTAGAGAATAAATGTAAAGGGCATTAGGTCGCTTGCCTTTTCGACCACCGTAGCCGAACCAGCTCCGCTCATAATCACGCGGAAGTCGAGTCCCTGGCGTTTCTCCACATCGTGCAGCACCTGACGGCACTGACCACAAGGGTAGCACTCGCGGTGGCTGGGATTGGAGGCAATGGCCAGAGCCACAATCCTATCCTCGGGTGTGGTGGCTTGGTGATGGTAGAGGAGTGTGCGCTCGGCACACAAGCCTGCGGGATAGACCTCACTTTCGACGTTGCTACCCGTCACGATGCGTCCGCTTTCGAGCCTTGCTGCTGCACCAACGTGGAAGTGGGAATAGGTGGCCACAGCCTTTTGGCACGCCTTCTCGGCAGCCTCTACGAGTTCTACATCCTCGGCACACATATCGCCAATGGCGTCGTAGTGGCGATACTCCAATATCATTTTCTTCTCCATAGCGTTTTTCCTTTTAGTTAATTAAGTAGGTAAGCAGGTGTCTTACCGATGATTTAGGATGCTTCAAGAGTCGTTTGAATCCAATTCGAGAGAGCCCCTTACTCCCAGGGCCAGCACCAAGTGCGAGCCTTAACGGTGTAGGAGCCACCATCGGAGAGCTGAACTTTGCACTTACCCCTTGTGGAGAACACAGGGTTGATGTATTGGTAGAGGTATTGGCTCTTGCCACTCTGTGCAACCTGGCCGTATGCAGGGTTGTTTTTCAGGTGGAAGGCGGCTACCCACACTCTCCATTTGCCATTCTCCAAATCTTGGGCCACACCAACCGTGTCGCCTTTGGTAACATTGTCGCCCTCTTTGACAGTAACGCAACCCATTGCATCCAACTGGGTGTAGAGTCCATCTGGGTGGAGAATCAGTACCGAGCCATCGGTTGCACTCTCAACAACACCATCGCGGGGTGCTACAACGTCGGTTGCCTCGGTGGCTATTAGCTCCCACGCGCAGAAATCCACAAGGTTCTGCATCCTTGCCATTCCGAGGTTGAGGGGAGTGAGGGTTTTGGCCGTAATCTTCACACCACCCTCCATAGGCAGACGGTAGATTGCGTCGGTTTGGGGTGCTTCAACAACGGTGGTTTGTGCCACGAGCGAGAGTGCACACGCAAGTGTGGCAATGGTTGTGATAATTCGTTTCATCGTTTTATGAGTTTTACTACATTTTCAACGTGGTGGGTGTGGGGGAACATATCCACAGGCTGTACCGCCACAATTTCATATTGGTCATTGAGGAGTGCCAAGTCGCGTGCTTGTGTCGCGGGGTTGCAGCTCACATAGACAATCCTCTGGGGTGCTGCACGCAGAATGGTGGCAATAACATCCTCGTGTACGCCTGCCCTTGGGGGGTCGAGAATCACCACGTCGGGACGTCCGTTGCGCTCCACAAACTCGTCGTTCATAACATCCTTCATATCACCCGCATAGAATGTGGTGTTGGTGATGCCATTGATGGCGGAATTGACCTTTGCATCCTCAATCGCCTCCTCGACATACTCCACGCCAACGACACTCTTGGCCTTTCCTGCCACAAAGTTGGCAATCGTACCCGTACCGGTGTAGAGGTCATAGACCACCTCGTCGCCCGTAAGGTCGGCAAAATTGCGCGCCACTTTGTAGAGCTCGTAAGCCTGCTCGGAGTTGGTCTGGTAGAACGATTTGGGGCCAATCTTGAAGCGCAATCCCTCCATCTCCTCAAAGATGTGGTCGCGCCCCGAGTAGAGGATGGGCTCCCTATCGCCGAGCGAGTCGTTGAGCTTGTCGTTTATCATGTAGACCAGCGAGGTAATCTCGGGGAACGTCACACGCAAGTGCTCCATCAGAGCCTCAATGCGCTCCTTATCCTCCACCGCAAAGACCACAATCACCATAATCTCTCCCGTCGAGGCGGTGCGGATTACAATGTTGCGTATCAGGCCCGAGTGCTGACGGATATCGTAGAATGGATAACCATTTTCGATGCAAAAACGCTTCACCTCATTGCGAATCTCGTTGGAGGGTGCGGGTTGCAGATGGCAGTAGTCGATGTCGAGAATCTTGTCGAACATCGAGGGAATGTGGAAACCGAGCGCAGGGGTGTCGGCAATCTCCTCGCCACGAGCCACCTCCTCGTAGGTCTTCCAACGCTTGGGGGCGAAGGTGAATTCGAGTTTGTTGCGGTAGTGGTCGGTTTTTGCCGAGCCGAGGATGGGGCTGATTTCGGGGAGCGAGAGGTGGCCAATGCGGGTGAGTTGGTCGAATACCTGCTGCTGCTTGAAGGCAATCTGCTCACTGTATGGGATGTTCTGCCACTTGCAACCTCCACACACGCCAAAGTGCGCACAGAATGGCTCCACGCGTAGTGGTGAACGCTCAATATACTCGGTGACATAGCCCTCCATATAGCGACGACGTTTGGTGCGAATCTGCACATTTACAACGTCGCCAGGAACGGTTAGGGGTACGAATACCACCACATCGTTCCATTTACCCATCGCGTTGCCTTCGGCGGCAAGCGAGGTTATTTTGAGTCCCTCCAATCGGGGATGTCTGTTTCTTGCCATAGATATTTGTATAGTTTGCTATACAAAGATACTAAATTTCTCAAAAAAACTCACTATATTTGTAGGAAAATAATGTTTTTGAGGGGAGTGGGCTCCCCTTGCATCGAATTTATTAGGCAAAAATATGATACAATTAGCACGTTTTACCTTCAACCACTTCGGCACCAACTGCTATCTGCTGTGGGCCGAGAGTGGTGAGGCTCTTGTGGTGGATGCTTGTTGCACCACCGAGGCAGAGCGCCAGAGGCTCACCGACTTCATAGAGCAGAGGGGCCTCAAACCTGTGATGGCTATCCTTACCCACGCACACCCAGACCACTTGGGAGGTGTGGCATTCGTTAAGGAGCACTACAACGTACCCCTTGCACTTCACTCGGCCGATGCGGAGCTGTTGGCTGTGGCTCCCGCCTATGGCGCGTCTATGGGCTTCAATATCGCACCCCTTGTTGCGGATATAGACCTTGCCGAAAATAGGGAGATGACTTTGGGTGAGAGTAGGGTGGAGGTTATCCACACCCCTGGCCACTCCAAGGGTGGTGTCTGCCTCTATGCCCCCGAGGAGGGAATTCTGATTTCGGGCGATACTCTCTTTGCGGGTAGTATTGGTCGCACCGACCTTCCAGGTGGCGACTACGACGAGTTGATGAAGAGTATTATGGAGCGAGTGCTTCCGTTGGGTGGTGGTGTTAAGGTCTACCCTGGTCACGGTGGCGAAACAACTTTGGGACAAGAGATGGGTACCAACCCCTTTATCGGCGAGGTGCTCGATGGTGGATTCAATAAAGATACAACGCTATGAGAATTGATATACTTACAGTCGTGCCCGACCTGCTGACTTCACCCCTCAATGAGTCCATTCTGCGCCGTGCGCAGGAGAAGGGCTTGGTGGAGATTGTTGTGCACAACATTCGTGATTACACACCCTATAAACACGGTCAGGTGGATGACTACCCCTTTGGAGGTGAGGCCGGTATGGTGATGATGGTGGAGCCCGTCTATCGCCTAATCGAGAAGCTCAAAAGCGAGCGAGAGTATGACGAAATTATCTTCACCTCGCCCGACGGCATCACCTACAACCAGCAGGAGGCCAACCGTCTTTCGACACTCGGCAATATCATCATCCTTTGTGGCCACTATAAGGGCATTGACCACCGCATCCGTGAGCACCTTATCACCCGCGAAATCTCGGTGGGCGACTATGTGCTGACGGGTGGTGAGTTGGCTGCGGCAATCATCACCGACAGCGTGGTAAGGCTACTGCCTGGTGCTATTGGCGACGAGGAGTCGGCTCTGACCGATTCGTTCCAAGACAACCTCTTGGCTCCACCTATCTACACCCGCCCTGCCGAGTTCAATGGTTGGAAGGTGCCCGAGGTTCTCACCTCTGGCAACTTTGCCAAGATTGAGGCGTGGCGTGAGGAGCAGGCCTATGAGCGCACCAAACGCCTCCGACCAGACCTTTTGGAAATTCAAAATTTAGAATTCAAAATTAAAAATTAAAAATTAAGAGGTCGTTAGACAAGAATGAAATACTATATCATTGCAGGTGAGGCGAGTGGCGATTTGCACGGCTCCAACCTGATGAAAGGCATCCTAAAAGCAGACCCCGAGGCGCAGTTCCGCTTCTGGGGAGGTGACCGTATGGCTGCGGTGGGTGGTAGGGAGAACCTTGCCAAACACTACAACCAGACCTCATTTTTTGGGGTATCGGAGGTGCTGAAAAACTTGCGTACAATCTTTTCGCAACTCTCCGAGTGTCAGCGCGACTTGTTGGCCTTTGGCCCCGATGTGCTCATCTGTGTGGATTACCCCGGCTTCAATTTCAAGATGGCAAAATTTGCCCACTCCAAGGGTATCCGCACCTTCTACTACATATCCCCCAAGGTGTGGGCGTGGAAGGAGCGCAGGGTGGAGATGATTCGCAAATATGTCGATAGGCTCTTCATCATCTTCCCCTTCGAGGTGGAGTATTTCCGCAAGAGGGGCATCGAGGCGATATATGAGGGTAACCCCATTATGGACTCCATAGCCGAGAGGCTTGCAGTGGTGCCTTCGAGGGAGGAGTTTTTGGCGCAGAACGGCCTCGATGAGCGCCCCATTGTAGCACTGCTTGCGGGCTCGCGCAAGAGTGAGGTGAGGAGGAATCTCGACTTTATGGTTGCCCTTTCGAAGGCCCATCCGGAGTGGCAGTTTGTGGTGGCTGGCGTGTCGTGGCTCTCAAAGGATTTGTATGAATCATTCGTGGAGAATAGCGACATTAAGATCTTGACCGACAAGACCTACGAATTGCTCCGACACTCCTCTTCGGCAGTGGTCTGCTCGGGTACGGCAACCCTCGAAACAGCCTTGATTGGTACCCCCGAGGTGGTGTGCTACCGTATGGATGAGTTCTCCTATCGCGTGGCGAGGGCTTTTGTGAAGATTGGATTCATCTCGCTTGTGAATATCATTATGAACCGTGAGGTGGTAAGGGAACTTATCCAGCACGATATGACCGTAGAGAGGGCCTCCGAGGAGCTTGTGGCCATTATGCCCGATGGGGAGAAAAATGGCCGAATGATGGGTGACTATGGAGAACTCCGCGCTATTGTTGGTGGCGAGGGTGCGTCGGATAGATTTGCTGCCCGTATGGTTGAGTTGTTAAAATAATTTAATAAATGAAGATTATCTGCATAGGTCGCAACTATGCCGACCACATAAAGGAGTTTGACAATGGTGAGCCCAATGCGGAGCCCATCTACTTCATCAAACCCGACACCTCCCTATTGCGTAATAACGACCCATTCTTTGTCCCCAATTTTTCCAATCAGGTGGACTATGAGACCGAGTTGGTTGTGAAAATCAATAGGGTGGGTAAGTGCATCGAGGAGCGATTTGCCCATCGCTACTACGACGAGGTAGGCCTCGGCATTGACTTTACGGCCCGCGACCTCCAACGTGAGGCAATAGCCAAGGGGTTGCCTTGGGAGAGAGCAAAGGGTTTTGACCGCTCGGCGGCCATCTCGCCCCGCTTTCTTTCGCTTTCGGAGCTGGGCAAGAGGGTTGAGGATTTGAAGTTTGAGATGACTCTTAATGGCGAGGTGCGTCAGGTGGGTGAGCCGAGGGATATGATTTTCTCGGTCGATAGGATTATCTCCTACGTTTCGCGCTATATGACTTTGAGAATGGGCGACTACATCTTTACGGGAACACCCTCGGGTGTGGGCCAAGTGCATAAGGGCGATGTGTTGAGGGCCTCATTGGAGGGCGAAGAGTTGCTGAACTTTGACATTAAATAAAAGCCTATGCTGCTGATAGATAGACTTAAAAATCATCGCATACTCCTTGCGAGCAAATCGCCCCGTAGAAGGGAACTCTTGAAGGGGTGTGGCTTGGAGTTTGAGATTGCCGAGGGGAGGGATGCCGAGGAGAGTTTTTCTGCCGATATGCCCCTTGGTGAGGTTGCCGAATACCTCTCGAGGGTCAAGAGTGACGCCTATGTGGACACACTTACAGAGGGTGACATCCTCATTACGGCCGATACGGTGGTGATAGCCTCGGGAGAGATTCTTGGTAAGCCTCGCGATAGGGAGGATGCGGTGCGTATGTTGCGCCTGCTCTCGGGTTCCTCGCACGAGGTGGTTACGGGTGTGACACTCCGCACCACAAGCCGTAAGAGGAGTTTTTCGTGCCGTAGTGTGGTGCGATTCAGGGAGATGACCGATGTGGAGATTGAGTACTACATCGACACCTATCGCCCCTATGATAAGGCGGGTGCCTATGGTATTCAGGAGTGGATTGGCTATGTGGCCATCAGTGGCATTGAGGGTTCATTCTACAATGTAATGGGCCTACCGGTTCAGATGCTATGGGTGGAGTTGGAAAAATTTGTATAACCTAAACTATATTTTATTTCTATGAAGAGATTTTTTGCTGTGTTGTTGCTCTCGATTGTGAGCTTTGCGGGTGCAAAGGCCGACGAGGGTATGTGGCTTCCTTCGCTCATTGGTGAGCGTATAAAGGATATGCAGGCCAAGGGTTTTGAACTCTCGGCAGAGGATATTTACAGCGTCAATCAGGCGGCCCTCAAAGATGCCATTGTGCTCTTTGGCAGGGGTTGTACGGGCGAACTTGTGTCGGGTGAGGGCCTGCTGCTCACCAACCACCACTGTGGCTATGGACAGATTCAGTACCATAGCAGTGTCGAGCACGACTACCTCACCAACGGTTTCTGGGCTATGAGCCGCGCCGAGGAGTTGCCCAACCCTGGACTCACCGTTTCGTTCCTCGTGAGGATGGAGGATGTGACCGCTCGTGTTGAGGCGGGCGAGAGCACACAGAGTATTGTGGATGAGGCTACCGAGGGCGGCAAATACTCCGCATCGGTGGAGAGCCTCTATTATAATAACACCTATTACCTCTTTGTATATCAGGTGTATAGGGATATTCGCTTGGTCGGTGCGCCCCCTTCGAGCATTGGTAAGTTTGGTGGCGACACAGATAACTGGATGTGGCCCCGTCATACGGGTGACTTCTCCATCTTCCGCATCTATGCCGACAAGAACAATCAGCCTGCCGACTACTCGCCCGAGAATGTGCCCTACCAGCCCAAGCGTCACTTTACAATCTCCACCGAGGGTGCTGCCGAGGGGGACTTCACCTTCGTCTATGGCTTCCCTGGTAGCACTCGCGAGTATGTGACCAGCGACTTTGTGGATTACACACTCAACTACTCCAACCCCGCGAAGATTCGCCTGCGCACCAAACGCCTTGATATTATCTCCGAGGCACAGGCACAGGATGTTGCAACTCGCATTATGTATGCCTCCAAACACGCCAGCATTGCCAATGCTTGGAAGAAGTGGCAGGGTGAGAGCCTCGGTTTGGCTCGTCGCGGCACCGTAGCCAAGAAGCAGGCATACGAAGCCGAATTTGAGAAGTGGGCTGTGGGTACCGAGTATGAGGGTATTCTTCCTGCGCTCCACGCAAAATATGCGGAGCTCCTTCCCTATGCCACCACTCGCGACTACTACTTCGAGGCAATCTTTGCCATTGAGCTGATGACCTATGCACATCCACGAAACCTCAATGCCGAAAATGTGGATGCCAACTATAAGGACTACCTCCCAGCCATTGACCGCAAGATTGCTGTGGCTATGCTCCACGATTTCGGCGAGAATGTAGCCCCCGAATTTGTGCCCGAATGGTACTCTGCGCGCCTTGCCGAGTGTGGCTCGGTGGAGGCTTTGGTGGAGTGGCTCTTCGCCAACTCTCGCCTCACCTCGGCCGAGGAACTCAAAGCCGCTCGTGTTGCAGGTTACGATTTCGATAACGACCCCGCAGTGCTTATGCAAAGAGCGTTCTACAATTTTTATAGGGAGCATATTGAAGGCCGCTATGTGTCGCTCAATAAGGAGATTACTGCGCTCTATAAGACCTATATGCGCGGACAGATGGCCTTTGAGCCCACGCGCCCATTCTATCCCGATGCCAACCTCACCCTTCGTGTGGCCTATGGCTCGGTGGCTGGCTATGAGGCTGCCGATGGTGTCTATCACCTGCCTTACACTACCCTCGATGGCATTATTGAGAAGGATAACCCCGAAATCTACGACTACGATATTCCCCAGAGTTTGAGGAATATCTATGCCTCCAAGGAGTATGGTCGCTGGGGTGTGGAGATGGGTGGTCGCTACACCATACCTGTGGCATTCCTCGCCAAAAACCACACGACAGGTGGCAATAGCGGTAGCCCCATCCTTAATGGTAAGGGCGAATTGCTCGGCATCAACTTCGACCGCACTTGGTTGAGTACAATGAGCGACCTTGACTACGACCCCGACATCTGTCGCAATATTTCGGTGGATATCCGCTATGTTCTCTTCGTTATTGACCGAATTGGAGGAGCAGGGTATCTCCTCGACGAAATGACCATTAAGTAAAAACGCATATAGCGGGTGATTTCCGCGTTACGCTTGAAGGCGGTCTGCTCATTTACGATAGTAAACTGCGCGACCGCCTTCTTCGCAAGCCTTGAAATCCCCTCGCTATATGCGTTTTTGCGTTGGTGATTAAGTAAACTGCGGACTCGCTCTCTTATTTGGCACAAAAATCCCTCCATAATATACACTCGCGGTTGGGAGCACCGCCCTCGCAAAAGTGCCGTTACGGCACCTCCTCTCTCGTTTGGCACAAAATTTCCCCTCGCTATATGCGTTTTTGCGTCTAACGTCGCGGGCTCGTAGAAGCGAGCCCGAAGACCATATAAGTCCCATATGGTTCTATAAGCCGTATAGGTCATATAATCCGATAGGGGTGGCTTCGAATAAATTCGGCCACCCCTATCAACAACAAAAGCCACTCTTTCGAGTGGCTTCCGAATTAGTGTGGGAGTTGACGGATTCGAACCGCCGACCCTCTGCTTGTAAGGCAGATGCTCTAAACCAGCTGAGCTAAACTCCCAAAGTCTTTTAGAACTGCTCTCCCGTTCTGGAATTGCGATGCAAAGGTAGCGCAAAATTTTATATCTGCAAATTTTTGACAAGAAAAAAATCACTTTTTTTGAAACTTTTTTTCACCCCAAAGGCTAACTAATTGTCAAACATATTGATAGCATTTCAAGAAAAAATCACTATCTTTGCGTTGTGACACGAAAGGATATATACAATAGGGCGCAAAGTGTGGCGCGAGAGGTCTATGGCACACCCGAGGGCGATGCTGTGGCGGAGCGTTTGTGTGCCGATTGCTATGGTTTTGGTCGCTTCGAGGTGGCAATGGATGGCTCCATAGAGCCCGCCCACTTCGATGTCGAGGAGTTTGAGCATATATTGACACGCATTGCCGCGGGTGAGCCCATACAATATATTATAGGTTGGACCGAGTTTTTCGGCAGGCGATTTGTGGTGCGCCCAGGGGTGCTCATTCCACGTCCCGAAACCGAGGAGTTGGTAGCCCTCATCGTGCGCGAGAATACCACCTCCAACCCCCACATAATTGACCTCGGAACGGGCAGTGGAGCCATTGCCGTATCACTCGCCTGTGAGATTGATGGTGCAAGGGTTGAGGCTCTTGACCTTTCGTCCGTAGCGGTTGCTGTGGCGGGTGAGAATGTGGTCGCAAACCACGCGAAAGTGGAGGTGTTGCAGGGCGATATCTTTCGTTGGGAGCCCGAGCCCGAGAGTTATGACGTTGTGGTCTCCAATCCCCCGTATATACCCACAAGTGAGCGCACCGAGATGGAGCGCAATGTCACCGACTATGAACCCTCCGAGGCACTTTTTGTGCCCGACGAGAGCCCCCTTATCTACTATCAGTGCATAGCCGATTGTGCAAAGGTGGCTTTGCGCAAGGGGGGAAAGTTGTACTTCGAAATTCACGAAAGGCTCGCCACAGAAATGGCCGAAATGCTCCATAGTAAAGGCTTTCAAGATGTTGAAATCCACTACGATATGAACTCCAAGCCCCGTATGGTTGTATGCAGAAAGAGTTAAGGCCATACACACCTCGCACCAAGACTCCCGAGCAGGCGCTCTCCTCACTGATGCGCCAATGTGCTCGTGCCGAGAAGTGTAGTAGCGATGTGCTACGCTCTATGCGCCGTTGGGGCCTATCTGACGAGGATGCTCGCGGTGTGTTGGAGAGGCTCCAAAGGGAGCGATTTGTTGATGATGTTCGCTATGCGGAGGCCTATGTGAGGGAGAAGATGCGCTTTTCGGGGTGGGGTGCAATGAAGATACGCTCGGCCCTGCGTGCCAAGGCCATAGCCCCCGATATTGTTGCCCGCGCACTTGCGCAGTTGGAGCCCGAGGAGGATGTTGCTCGCTTGGAAGAGGTGTTGCGCAGGAAGGCTGCCAAGACCACGGCGCGTGACCGCTACGACTTGAAGGCCAAGTTGGTACGTTTCGGGATGAGCCGAGGGTTCGACCTCGATGATGTGGTGGAGGTTAGCGAGAGAATCCTTCGCGAGTTAGAGTCGTAAGGTGTTTCGATAGCAGGTTGGCATAGATATTCCCCAACCTCATATCCCCCAGAGAGTAGATACTTTGAATTCCCACAGGAGTGAAGACCAAAAGCTCCTCGTAGTTTGCCACATCCTCCACTCTCAACTCCTCTTCTATAATTTTCACACCTGCCATCTCGGCAATTCGTGCCATCAGTTCTCGCTCCACCGAGGGGCGCGCGCCTTTGTCGGCAGGGGTTGTCAGCAGGGTGTTGCCACGCAGTGCATAGAGCGGATTGTCACCCGAGGAGTGGAGTGTGCCGTTGCGGTCGGCACGCAGAGCCACGTCGTAGCCACGCGAGCAGGCGTAGCTGTCGGCAAATCTTGCCGCAGTCATCGACACATTAGTTTGGTGCTTGCCAAAGGGTATCTCGTAGTTGGCAATGATGGCTTTGGGGCGCACAGTTAGGAGTCCATAGCCATCGTAGGGGGTTGCCATCTCGTGCAAAAGGAGCCTACGACAGCCACCATTCTCTGTTGGGATGAGGTATAGAGTCACCGTATTGCCACCCTCGGGAAAGAGTCCAAAGTAGAGCAAATCGCGAATCTCACGTTCCAACTCTTTTGCCTCAATCTTGGGCATTGTGCCATAGAGTGTTTTGTAGGAATCAAGCACATAGCGGAGTTTGCTATGGAGATGCAAAGGCTTGTGCGTAAGGGTGTTGATGGTGGCGTATATCCAATTGCACCCCAGCAGTTGCGAAGGGGTGAGGTCGGCTTTGGACCACGAGGTGATGGTGCCGTCGAGGGATATGGTTTGGTCCGCCATAGTCGTTTAGAGCATCATTATCTTCATCAGCAATTCGCGCAGTAGGTCGCCTTGCTCGGTACCACCCGAATTGATACCCTTACCCTTCATATCATACTCACGAATAAGTCCGAGAATGATGAATATTTTTTTGTTGGGATAGAGCCTTGCGGCTTGTTTGTAACCGCCCAACACAAAGGGACTTACCTTTATGAGTCCTGCGAGTTCGGCATCGCTTGCCGCGGGCATACCTTTAACCCTCGTTTGCCACTCTTTGTAGTTGATGGTGAAGAGCTTTTGGAAGTAACCAAAGAGGGTAGAGGTGGTCACCACAAGGGGGTGATTCTTGGGGTTTCGGGCAAAGTTGTCGGCAATCTGCATAGCCTTTGCGAATTGTTTGTGGGCCACAGCCTCCACCAACTCGAAGTTGTTGAAATCCTTGCTTATGCCGATGTTTTGCTCAATGTGGTCGGCGGTGATGACTTTTGTGCCCTCGGGCAGGCGCGTGAAGAGTTTGTCGAACTCGCCCACGATTTTGGCAACATCCACACCCATAAAATCTATAACCATTTTGAGGGCCTTCTCCTCAATGGCACACCCCTTGGAGCTACGCAGATAGGTGGCAATCCAAGGCGCGAGTTCATTATCATAGGGGCGGGGCGACTCAAAGACCACACCCTTTGTGCTTGCGTGCTTGTAGAGTGCCGAGCGTTTATCGACGCTCTTACCCTTGTGGGCGATGATAAGAATGGTCGAATCGGAGGGTGCGGCGGTGTAGAGCGAGAGGTTTTCGACCTTACGGAGCGAGGCTGCATCCTTCACGATAACAACCATTTTGCCACCCATCATCGGCATCTGTCGTGCGTAGTTCACAATGATGCCCTCATTCTCCACATCCTTGCCGTAGATGACAAGTTGATTGAAGGCCTTTTGGCTCTCGTCGAGTATCGAATCGGAAAGCATATCCGTCAGGATGTCAATAAAATAACCCTCCTCACCCATCAGTAGATAGATGGGTGCGAACTTTCGCGCACGAATATCCTTCACAATACTTTCATATTGTGCGTATGCATCCCTAAAACGAACTGCCTTTGCCATATCTTTCGTCAATCGTCGGCCGTCAACCGACTTTATTTAATTTTCAATTGACCACGCTTTGCGTGCTCTAAAATGCTCCCGCTCGGCATAATGCGCAAGCGCCTTCTGCCCTCGCTCGACTCGCATTTGCCTCAATTTTCAATTTTCAATTCTACAAGGTCTCCTTTGTGATGCGGAGCACATTCTCGGTCTTGGAGGTGATTTTGTGGCGGTTGTCTATCCTCTGGCCCACGAGCCACACAATCTCCTCGCCCGAGGTGAGCACAAATTGTCGGCTCTTCTCTGCCATAGACATCTTCACATCCACGAGGTAGTCGCTCACCTTCTTGTGGTCGGTCATTCCCAGCGGAACAAACCTATCGCCCTCCCTCCATTTTCGCAAGGAGAGGGGTTCGGTGAGGGTGTCCAAATCGAGGAGTGCAATGTGCTCTGGCACGCGGAGAGTCTCGATGTTGTCGATATCCAACTTTTCGAGGTAGAGCACCGAACCACCGCAATATACTTTGGTCTTGGCGAGATTTACGGCCACTTCGCACTCGTCGCTCTCGTCAATGCGGGAGATGACAATGCGGCCACGATCAACATAGGCCACCCAATCTTTGGAGTAGAAACGCTTGCCCGTAGCACCCGCTTTGAGTGCCACGCAGAGCGAATCGACCACGTCGCCACGGAAACCATAGTTGTGGCTCATAAGCTCATAGATTACAAAGCCGAGCGGGAAGCCACTATCAATCTTGTCGGGGTGGATAATATCCTCGCCACCAACGTGTTCCACTGCATCGCGAGCAATTTTTTCGATGGCGTGGTTGATGAATCGCTGCGCCTCGGTCAGGCGGTCAATGTTGCTACACATCGTACCTGTGAATTGGGGCACAATCTCGCGCAGACGAGGTACAATACCGAGCCTTATCTTGTTGCGCAGATATTTTGTTGAGCGATTCGAAGAGTCCTCACGATAGGGAATCTTGTGGCTCTTGGCATACTCCTTAATCTCGTGGCGCGAGGCAAACAACAGAGGGCGGATAACCTTGCCGTTGATGACGCTGATGCCGGTGAGTCCTTTGAGTCCCGTGCCACGCAAGAGGTTGATGAAGAAAGTTTCGATACTATCATCGGCGTGGTGGGCAACGGCTATGGTGTCGTAACCCTCATCAATGCACAACTCATTGAACCACGCATAGCGCAACCTGCGGGCTGCCATCTGCACACTCTCGCCCGTGAGAGCCATCTCTCCCTTGGTGTCGAAGCGGCGGTTGTAGTGGGGAATGCCGAGCTTTGCTGCCTCGTTTGCAACCAACACCTCATCCTCCTCGCTCTCCTCGCCACGCAGGCAGAAGTTGCAGTGGGCAACTCCCACATTGTAGCCCGCCTCCACAAAGAGGTGCATCATCACCATCGAATCGACACCACCACTGACCGTGAGGATAATCTTGTTATCCTTGGTTGCCAGCGAGTGGTCGGTTATATATTTCTGGAATTTCTCCGAAAGTGTCATATCTATCTTCTACAAAATGTTTACCTCGGGGTAGATTTCAACCCCGAATTTCTCATTAACCTCCTCGCAGATGCGCTCGGCAAGTGCCAAAACCTCCTTGCCTGTTGCTCCGCCCAAATTGACCAAAACTAATGCTTGGTGGGTGTGCACACCCGCCTTGCCCATACTCTTACCCTTCCAACCGAGGGTGTCTATCATCCAACCCGTTGCAATTTTGAGCCTATCGGGAGCCCCTGCAACCTCATAGATAGGCATTGAGGGGTACTCCGATTTGAGCCTTTCGACCTGCTCGCGGGGTAGAATGGGATTCTTGAAAAAACTACCCGCATTGCCAATCTTCTTGGGGTCGGGGAGTTTGCTGTTGCGAATGGTCATAACGGCCCTGCGGATACCCTCGGGCGAAAAATCACCCGCCTTTTCCACCTCGGGGCGGAGGGTTCCGTAGTCGAGTCGAGGTGTTGCAGTTGTGTGCAGGCGATAGACCACTGCGGTGATTATCACCTTGCCGGCAAGCGCCCCCTTGAAGATGCTCTCGCGGTAGCCGAACTTACACTCCGAACCAAGAATTTGGCACTCCGAGAGGTTCGCAAGGTCTATGTATTCCACCCATTCGATGACATCCTTTGCCTCGGTGCCGTATGCGCCGATGTTTTGCACTGCGCTTGCACCCACACTGCTCGGGATTGCCGAGAGATTCTCCATACCCCACAATCCACGCTCGGTGCTCCACGCTACTACATCGTCCCACACCTCACCTGCCATTGCGCGGATTGTGATGTGCTCCTCGCTCTGCTCCAAAATCTGGATGCCTTTGGCTGCGGAGCGTATAATGGTGCCATCGAAATCGTCGGTAAAGAGGGTGTTGCACCCCTCTCCAAGTATTGTCCAGCGCTCCGAGAGGTGCTCTTTGCCCTCTTGGGAGTGTAGGTATTGGAGCAGCTCCTCTACCGAGTGCCACTCAACCAATCGCTTTGCCTTACCGTTGGTCCCGAAAGAGGTGTAAGGTGCGAGTTCTATATGTTCTCTTATTGTTGCCATTTCAAACTACAAAATTACTATTTTTCCTCGAAATTCTCCCATAGGGAGCAAATAAATATTTTTGTGAAATATTTTTTGCAAAAAGGGGGCTGGCGGCTTTGTTATTCCAAACAAAAAAGGTAATTTTGTCGGATTAATTTTAACAAAGTTAAAACACCTAAAACAAAAGCCTTATGTTTACACCCGAAGACCTTAAACAGATTGAGCAGCACGGACTCACCCGTGAGGCTGTCGAGAAGCAGTTGGAAAATTTCCGCAAAGGTTTCCCCTATCTTAACATCATTCGCTCGGCAAGGGTGGGAGATGGTATTATTGCCGTAGATGACGAGCGTGCAGATGCTCTGCGTGCCGAGTATCGTGGAGCACAGAAAGGTCTTCGCATAGAGAAGTTTGTCCCCGCAAGTGGTGCTGCTACCAGAATGTTCAAGGACCTCTTCTCCTTTGTGGAGAGTGGCCAGATGAACTCCACTGTGGAGAAACTCTCGCAGAATCTCGACAAGTTTGCTTTTGCCGAGGCACTCTCCGAGAAGGTGGCTTTGGATGCGCCCCTGAAAGATGTTGTAAAGAGTATTGTTGGCGACGGACTCGAATATGGCTCCAAGCCCAAAGGTCTTCTTCTTTTCCATAAGTATCTCACAGGTGCTCGTACCCCCTTTGAGGAGCACTTGGCAGAGGGTGCAATGTATGCTTCGAGCGATGGCGAGGTGAATATTCACTTTACCGTGTCGCCCGAGCACGTTGAGGGTTTCTCGTCGCTCTTTGAGAGTGTGAGGGAGCGCTATGAGAATCGCTATGAGGTGAAATATAACATCTCGATGTCGGTGCAGAAGAGCAGTACCGATACAATTGCAGTGAATGAGGACTGCACCCCCTTCCGTGAGGGCGACGGTTTGCTGTTGTTCCGCCCCGCAGGTCACGGTGCGCTGATTGAGAATCTGAATGATATTGATGCCGACCTTATCTTCATCAAGACTATTGATAATGTGGCCCCCGACCACCTGAAAGCCGACACCATCAAGTATAAAGAGGTGCTGGCAGGTCTGCTGGTTACTACCCAGAAGAGGGTGTTCGACTATATGGCTCAACTCGAAGCTGGCAAGGCAAATCTTGCCGAAGTGGAGGAGTTTGTGGAGAGGGATCTCTGCGTTGTTCTTCCCGAGAGTGTGAAGAGTGCCGATGAGGCAGAGCGTAGGGCGGCACTTGTGAGGATTCTCGACCGTCCGTTGAGGGTGTGTGGTATGGTGCGCAACGAGGGCGAGCCTGGTGGTGGTCCCTTCTGGGCACAGAGTGCCGATGGTGTGGTGGCTTTGCAGATTGCCGAGTCGTCGCAGATTGCCCCCGAGCAGAAGTCGCTGATGGCCGATGCTACCCACTTCAACCCCGTAGACTTGGTTTGCGCAACTCGCAATCATAGGGGAGAGAAATATAACTTTGCTGAATTTACCGATCCAGCTACGGGATTCATTTCGAGCAAGTCGAAGAGTGGCCGCACTCTGCTTGCGCAGGAGCTTCCCGGCTTGTGGAATGGCGCGATGTCCAATTGGAACACCTTGTTTGTTGAGGTTCCCATCTCGACCTTCTCGCCCGTGAAGGTTGTCACCGACCTTTTGCGTCCCGAACACCAATAGAAATTCAAAATTTAGAATTCAAAATTCAAAATTATAATCAACAACAAAAACGTAAAAATGGAAAACAAAAAATTGCAGGAATTGACCTCCAAACTCTATGAGGAGGGACTTTCGAAAGGCCGCGAGGAGGCTGCACAGATGGTGGCCGAGGCCGAGGCAAAGGCTGCTGCTTTGGTGGCCGAGGCGGAGGCAAAAGCCGAGGCTATTGTGAAGGCTGCCGAGGCAAAAGCAACCGAAGTGAAGAAGAACAACGAAACCGAGATGAGGCTCGCAGTACGCCAGATTGTGGCTACCCTCCGTGAGAATATCGCAGAGTTGGTGGTTGCCAAGGTGAGTGAGCCCGCAGTTCACGCCGTATCGCTCGATGTTGAGTTCGTGAAGGAGATGTTGCTGGCTGTTGCTCGCGTGTGGAATGGTGAGAAGGTAGCTTTGGAGGCAACCCTCCCCGCAGAGATGAAGGCCAAGTTTGATGCCGATGCCGAGGGTGCTGTGAAGGCTCTTCTGTCGGCAGGTATCGAGGTGGGTTACTCGGAGAAGGTGAAGAGTGGCTTCAAGGTAGCTCCCAAGGAGGGTGGCTACTACATCAGTTTCACCGAGGAGGACTTCGCTGCTCTGCTGGCTGAATACCTCAAAGAGAAAATCACAAAGATGCTCTTCTAATTTGTAAAGATTTATGGCTAAAAATTACTATTGCCTTGTTGCTGGATTGAGGGAGTATTCGCTCGATGGTGACGTTAAGGGCTTCGATGCGAGAGGGGTGATTGATGAGATTGCCGAAGAGCTCTCCACGGAGGATGCCCGAGCGTTGCGCGGATGGATGCTCTTCCACGATGTATGCAATATGGTGAATATTAAGAGTGGCAGAGAGGGCTTTTCGACTCTTGGCAACTTCTCGCGCGAGGAGCTTGTGGAGCAGTTGGAGCGCCCCTCGGAACTTCCTCGCGAGTTGGCCGAGGTTGTGGAGCTCTATGCCGAGGTGGCTGGTGGCGAGGTCGATGCCGACGATGAGCGCTTGGAGAGGATTGATACTTCGCGTGCGTTTGGCTCGGAACTCTTCGCTGCCTACTACCGCTACTGCACAAAGAGCAAATGCCGCTTTTTGAGGGAGTGGAGTGAGGCCGACCGCAACCTGCGCAACATCACCGCCGCACTTGCTGCCCGCGCAAAGGGCCTTTCGGTTGCCGATTGGATGGTAGGCGGAGGTGAGATTGTGCAGCAACTCTCGCGCTCGTCGGCTGCCGATTTTGGCTTGAAGGGCGAGGTTGGTTATATCGACACCCTGATTGGCGCACTTGCCGAGAACGACAACCTGCTGGATAAGGAGCACCGCATCGATATGATTCGTTGGAATATCTCGGAGGAACTTTCGACCTTCGACTACTTCAACATCGGCTTCTTGTTGGGCTACATTGTTCGCCTCTCGCTTGTACATCGTTGGGCAAGGCTTGATGCAGAGAGAGGAAAGGAGATGTTCCGCAAGTTGGTCGATTCGTTGGGTGCTACGGAGCATATCCGCCAGGCCGAGAGTCGCTATGCGGAATAATTGGTACTGAAAAATCAAAATCAAAAAAATATTAAAACTTAAATGAAAACTACTGGTAAAGTACAAGGTATTATCTCCAATATCGTGATTGTACGCACCGAGGGCGCAGTGTCGCAGAACGAGATCTGCTACATTACCGTGGGCGGTGTGAAACTGATGGCGGAGGTGATTAAGGTGACGGGTAAGGATGCCTACGTTCAGGTCTTCGACTCGACACGCGGTTTGCGAATCGGTACCGAGGTGGAGTTTGAGGGCCATATGCTCGAAGCAACCCTCGCCCCTGGTATCATCTCGCGTAACTACGATGGTCTGCAAAATGACCTCGAAAGGATGGAGAGCCTCTTCATTGAGAGGGGTACCAAAACCGCCCCCATCGACTACGAGAAACTCTGGGACTACAAACCCCTCGCAAAGGTGGGCGATAAGGTGACTGCTGGTGATTGGCTCGGTGAGGTTCAGGAGTTGTGGGTAGCACACAAAATTATGGTTCCCTTCGTAATGGAGCAGACCTACACCATCAAGTCGCTCAAAGAGGAGGGACAGTACAACGTGAATACCGTTGTTGCAGTTCTTACCGACGAGAAGGGTGAGGACCACGAGGTGACTATGGTACAGCGTTGGCCCGTTAAGAAGGCCATTAAGGCTTATAGTGCCAAACCCCGTCCCAGCCGTATTATGGAGACAGGTGTGAGGGCAATTGATACCTTCAACCCCATTGCCGATGGCGGTACGGGCTTTATCCCTGGCCCCTTTGGTGCAGGTAAGACCGTGTTGCAGCACGCCATCTCGAAACAGGCCGAGGCAGACCTTATTATTATGGTAGCCTGCGGTGAGCGTGCAAATGAGGTTGTGGAGATTTTCGCCGAGTTCCCCCACTTGGATGACCCCCGCACAGGTCACAAACTTATGGAGCGTACCACCATCATCTGTAACACCTCGAATATGCCCGTTGCGGCTCGTGAGGCCTCGGTTTATACGGGTATGACCATTGCCGAGTACTACCGTGCAATGGGTTTGAAGGTGCTCCTTTTGGCCGACTCTACCTCGCGTTGGGCACAGGCTCTGCGTGAGATGAGTAACCGCTTGGAGGAGCTTCCTGGTCAGGATGCATTCCCTATGGACCTTTCGGCTATCATCTCGTCGTTCTACGCAAGGGCAGGTCTTGTTCACTTGCGCAATGGCGTGACCGGCTCGGTAACCTTCCTCGGTACCGTATCGCCTGCGGGTGGTAACTTGAAGGAGCCTGTGACCGAATCGACCAAGAAGGCTGCAAGGTGCTTCTATGCGCTCTCGCAGCAGCGTGCCGACTCGAAACGCTATCCTGCGATTGATCCTCTGGATAGCTACTCCAAATATCTCGAATATCCCGAAATCGTGGAGTATCTCGACGACCATATCGAAGAGGGATGGGTTAAGAATGTAATGGAGGGCAAAACCCTCGTGCGTAGGGGTAAAGAGGCTGCCGAGCAGATCAACATCCTCGGTGATGACGGTGTGCCCGTTGAGTATCACGAGATGTTCTGGAAGAGCGAGCTCGTGGACTTTGTTATCTTGCAGCAGGATGCATTCGATGATATTGATGCCAACTGCCCCATCGACCGCCAGAAATATATGTTCGACTTTGTGATGGAGATGTGCCGTAAGCAGTATGACTTCGCCGACTTTGAGGAGTGCTCGGCATTCTTCAAGACCCTCATCAACCTCTTCAAACAACTCAACTACACCGAGTGGAAGAGCGAGGCGTTTGCGAAAGGTGAGGCTGAAATCAGGGCATTTGCTACCACTAAATAAATTAGGAGGAGAAGAGATATGACAACAAAAGCATTTCAGAAGATATACACCAAAATTGACAATATCACCAAGGCTACGGTGACTTTGCACGCTACGGGTGTGGGTAACGATGAACTCGCAACCGTTGGCGGTCACCTTGCACAGGTGGTTAAGATTATGGGTGACGAGGTTACCTTGCAGGTGTTTGAGGGTACCGAGGGTATCTCCACCGATGCCGAGGTGCTCTTCCACGGTGTTCCCCCCACGTTGAAGGTGGGCGATGGCCTTGCAGGTCGCTTCTTCAATGCCTACGGTGAGCCCCTCGAAGGAGGCGCACCCGTTGAGGGCGAGGAGAGGGAGATTGGTGGCCCTACCGTAAACCCCTTCCGTCGCCGTCAGCCTTCGGAGCTGATTGCTACGGGTATTGCAGGTATCGACCTTAATAACACCATCGTGTCGGGTCAGAAGATTCCCTTCTTTGCCGACCCCGACCAGCCCTACAACCAGGTAATGGCCAACGTGGCACTCCGCGCAAAGGCCGATAAGATTATTCTTGGTGGTATGGGTATGACCAACGATGACTTTCTCTATTTCAAGAACTTGTTTGAGAATGCGGGTGTGTTGGATAGGATTGTCTGCTTTGTGAACACCACAGAGAATCCTCCCGTTGAGCGTCTTTTGGTTCCCGATATGGCACTGACCGCTGCGGAGTACTTCGCTGCCGACAAGGGCGAGAAAGTCTTGGTGCTCTTGACCGATATGACCCTCTATGCCGATGCACTTGCAATTGTGTCGAACCGTATGGACCAGATTCCCTCGAAGGACTCTATGCCTGGTTCGCTCTACTCTGACTTGGCGAAGATCTACGAGAAAGCAGTACAGTTGCCCTCGGGTGGTTCGATTACCATCATCGCAGTGACCACTCTTTCGGGTGGCGATATTACCCACGCAATTCCCGATAATACGGGTTACATTACCGAGGGTCAGTTGTTCCTCCGTAACGACACCGACACCGGTAAGGTTATCGTGGACCCCTTCCGCTCGCTTTCGCGTCTGAAACAGCTTGTGATTGGCAAGAAGACCCGCGAAGATCATCCCCAGGTGATGAATGCCGCAGTGCGTTTGTACTCGGATGCTGCGGGTGCAAAGACCAAGTTGGAGAACGGTTTCGACCTTTCGGACTACGACGAGCGCGCACTTGCATTTGCGAAGGAGTACTCGGATAAGTTGCTCTCCATTGATGTAAATATCGACATCACCGAGATGCTCGACACCGCGTGGACTCTGTTTGCCAAGTACTTCAAGAAATCGGAGGTTACAATTAAGGCCGAATTGGTGGAGAAGTACTGGAAATAATTCATCGTCTTTTTGGCTCTTTCCCCCCTTTGGCTCGGTTACATAGGCCTGCTATGCTCCCTTGCCAAAAGAGAAAAAAGGCTCAAAAATTCAGTGAATTAGAGAGTAAAATGATAACCATTCTAATTGAATGATTTAGATGGCAATAAAGTTTCAATATAATAAGACTTCGCTCGGCGAACTCGGCAAACAGCTCAAAATGCGCCAAAAAGCTCTCCCTACCATCAAGAGTAAGGAGTCGGCTTTGAGGGTTGAGGTGTCGGCTGCCAAAGATAAGGCAGAGGGCTACCAAAGGCAGATGGATGAGCTGATGGCAAAGTACGACTATATGTCGGCACTTTGGGGAGAGTTCGAGAGTGACCTTCTGGTGGTGAAGGATGTTGTGCTGGGAGTCAATAAGATTGCCGGTGTGAAGATTCCTGCCCTCTCGGAGGTGGTCTTTGAGCAGCGTCCCTACGACCTCTTCTCCTCGCCGGCGTGGTATGCCGATGGTGTGGAGGTTTTGAAGGAGATTGCACGTCTGGGTATCGAGTTTGCGGTCTTTATGCGCCGCACCGAGCTCCTTGACCACGCTCGCAAGAAGACTACACAGAAGGTCAATCTGTACGAAAAAGTGCAGATTCCGGGCTATGAGGACGCCATTAGGAAGATTAAACGCTTCCTCGAAGACGAGGAGAATCTCTCGAAGAGCGCCCAGAAGATTGTTAAGACCAAACACGAACAACTAAAACCCGCCGAAGAGTTATGATAGTTAAGATGAACAAATATACTCTTGTGCTCTATCATAAGGCGCAGGAGGAGTTCCTCGCAAAGTTGCAGGAGCTCGGCGTTGTGGATATCACAACCAGCGGCTGGGAACCCAATGAGCGCGAAAGGGAGGTGCTGGGTGAGATTGAGGCTCACAAGGCGGCTTCCGAGTCGTTCTCTGCTCTGAAAAAACAGCCTCGATATGCCTCTGGCGAGCCTTTTGCCAGCGGTGAGGAGGCCTATGACAACTACCGCAAGGCTTCGGCTGCCATCGACTCGCTCACTTCGCAGATTGCCAAAGCAACCAAGGAGGCAGAGGAGCTCGCAATGTGGGGCGATTTCTCGCCCGAGGCCATCGCAAGGCTCGAAAGTGAGGGTATCTTGCTCCACTTCTACTCCTGCTACTCCAATGAGTATGCACAGGGTGTGACCACTTGGGGTGAGAACTACACTGTGGAGCCCATAGCCGAGAAGGCGGGTGTTACCTACTTCGTGGCCGTTACCCGCAAGGGTGAGCCCGCACCACAGATTGACGCACAGGTTATAAAAACACCCACGCTCAATGCCGATGATAAACGCAGGGAGATTGCTGCCTTGGAGTCGGAACTTGCAGCGTGGGAGAGTGTTATGGCACGTTGCGTGGCAAGTGAGGCGCTGATTGCCGACCACGAAAACTCGCTCAAAGATGAGTTGCAGTTTAGCCAAGTGAGCCGTAGTGGCGACCAAGAGGCCGAGGGCAAACTCATCGTTCTGCAAGGTTGGGCCCCCGAAGAGAATGCCAAAGAGGTAGAAGCACTCCTCGAAGGCGAGAGTAACGTGCTCTATGTTAAGGAGAAACCAACGATGGAGGATGATACCCCTGTGAAACTCAAAAACGGCTGGTTTGCCAAACCTTTTGAGTTCATTGGTGACTTCTATGCGGTGCCCAAGTATGGTACTATGGACCTTACGAAGTACTTTGCACCATTCTATATGCTCTTCTTCGGCTTCTGTATTGGCGATGCGGGCTATGGTGCGGTATTCTTCCTGATAGGTCTGTTTATGTTCTTGAAGAAGATGAAGGGTATGGGCCTTATCTCCCAACTTGTTATGTGGTTGGGCTTGGCTTCGGTACTCTTTGGTCTTTGCGTGGGTAATGTCTTTGGCGTGTCGTTGCGCACTCTGGGTGTCCCCGAGTGGTACCACAACGCCTTGCAGACCATCAACGACCAACTCTTCTACATTGCCCTCGGATGCGGTATTGTGCAGATTATCTTTGCACTTGTGCTCAATGTGATAAACACCACGATTGCCTACGGATTTAAGTACTCGTTTGGCACACTCGGCTGGCTTATCATATTGGTAGACTGCTTGTTGGCATTCTTGCTGCCTATGGTGGGAGTTGCGGGCTTCGGTTTCTCGTCGCCCATCTTCCTCGGGGTGCTGATTGTCGGCGCGGTGTTGATGCTCCTGCTCAATAACCCCAACCGCAATCCTCTGGTCAATTTCGGCTCGGGCTTGTGGGATACCTATAATAACCTCACGGGTCTGCTGGGTGATGTGTTGAGCTATGTCCGTCTGTTTGCAATCAGCCTTTCGGGCGGTGCTCTGGCGGTGGTGTTCAACGACCTTGCAGGTAGCCTTGCTCCCGATACCCCTGGCTTGCGTCAGTTGGTGATGTTCCTCATCTTGGCGTTTGGTCACGGTATCAACATCTTTATGTCGGCCATCGGTGCCTTCGTTCACCCGATGCGACTCACCTTCATCGAGTTCTACAAGAATGCAGGATTCGAGGCTTCAACAAGGATTTATACTCCTTTTGAAAAACGTAAAACAAATTAAAAATCAAATAATTAACAATTCTAAAAACATTTTACAATTATGAACATTATTCTTGCTTACATCGGTGTAGTACTTATGGTTGCACTTTCGGGTATCGGTAGTGCTTATGGTACCTCTATTGCTGCAAACGCAACTGTTGGCGCGATGAAGAAACGTATGAACTCGTTTGGTCAGTCGATGATTCTTTCGGCTTTGCCTGCAACCCAGGGTTTGTATGGTTTTGCAGCATTCTTCTTCGTGCAGAATTACCTCACCGCAGGTATCAGCCTTATGCAGGCTGCTGCCATCTTCGGTCTTGGTTTGACCGTAGGTCTTGTATGTTTGTTCTCGGCTATTCGTCAGGGCCAGATTTGTGCTAACGGTATCGCTGCCATTGGTGGTGGTTACGACGTGATGGGTAAAACCCTTCTTCTCGCCGTATTCCCCGAGCTCTATGCGATTATCACCGTTGCTGTAACCTTCCTTGTAACTGGTTTGATGGGTGAGCCCATTATGTAAAAAACGCATATAACGAGCACATCTCGTGGGTGCTTTTTGCACCAAAATTCAGAGAGCGAGTTCCTCACCTACGATAAGTAGGCTGCGGACTCGCTCCTTCTTTTGGTACAAAAATCCCACCACGATATGCACTCGAATGGTGGGGAGCACCACCAGCACAAAAGTGCCGTTACGGCACCTCATTTACGTTTAGTAAACTGCGGAGCCCGCTTTCTTACACGCCTAAAATCCGCTTGATTCTATGCGTTTTTTTAATTTCTTCCGAAAGTTTCGGGAACACCACCAGCACAAAAGAGGCGTTACGCCTCTGCCTTGCATCCATCGCGTTATCTGCGTTTTTTTGTCCAACGTCGCGGGCGCGATGCGCCCGAAAAATCATTAAAGTCCTTAAAGCTATAAACCTCTCGGGTATCTTTTTTAATACCTACGCAAAAGACGGACCTCACCCGAGCTTTGCTCACCCTCTCCTAACCTAGGAGAGGGAATAAAAAGGGAATCCCTCCCATAAGTTAGGGGAGGGTCCGCGTAGCGGGGGAGAGGTCTGTTAAGCATCCCCTACGACAGGGGAGGTTTGGAGGGGTGCAAATTGGTAGTTTCCCCTTCGTTCTCGGGTATCTTTTTTAATACCGCGATAAAAAAAAAGTGGGTGATAAAAAATAAGGGCTTCGGTTTTCCGAAGCCCTTTCGTTTTATTGCTGTGCCTTTTCGGCTCGCTTGCGGTCGATTTCGCTCAATAGGATTTTGCGCATACGCATAAACTTGGGCGTAATCTCCACATACTCATCCTCGCGGATATATTCGAGAGCCTCCTCCAAGGAGAACTTCACAGCGGGTGCGAGGATAATCTTATCATCCGAACCACTTGCTCGCATATTGGTAAGTTTCTTACTCTTGGTGAGGTTCAAGCAGATGTCGTTGTCACGGGTGTTCTCGCCGACAACCTGGCCGCAGTAGATTTCATCGCCAGGCTCCACGAAGAAGCGGCCCCTATCCTGCACCTTGCCGAGTGCATAGGCGTAGGCCTGACCTGTCTCCATAGCCACCAGCGAGCCCACCGAGCGCATCTCAATCTCACCCTTGTAGGGCTCAAAGCCTTTCAGTCGGTGTGCCATAATAGCCTCACCAGCGGTGGCTGTCAGCAGGTTGCTACGCAGACCAATGATACCACGCGAGGGAATCTCAAATTCGAGCCTTGTGCGCTCGTTGCGCGACTCCATATTTTTGAGCGTACCTTTACGTTTGGTGGCGAGCTCAATAGCCTTGCCAGCAAAGTCGTCGGGCACATCAATGGTGAGTTCCTCCACAGGCTCACACCTTACGCCATCAATCTCCTTGAAGATAACTTTGGGCTGTCCAACCTGCAACTCATAGCCCTCACGACGCATAGTTTCAATGAGTACCGAGAGGTGCAATACGCCACGGCCATAGACAATGAATTTGTCGGCACTCTCGCCCTGCACCACGCGGAGAGCGAGGTTTTTCTCCAACTCTTTGTCGAGCCTCTCCTTGATGTGGCGGCTGGTCACATACTTACCATCCTTGCCGAAGAAGGGCGAGTCGTTGATGGTAAATAGCATACTCATTGTGGGCTCATCAATAGTGATGGGGGGCAGTGGCTCGGGGTTCTCGTAGTCACATACGGTGTCGCCAATCTCGAAGCCGTCGATACCCACAAGGGCGCAAATCTCGCCACACTCCACACTCTCAACCTTCGATTTACCAAGGCCCTCAAAGACCATCAAATCCTTGATTTTGGTCTTTACGAGCGAGCCGTCACGCTTTGCGAGCGTCACATTCATACCCGAACGGAGCGTACCACGAGTGAGTTTGCCCACAGCAATACGTCCCAGGTAGGGAGAGTATTCGAGCGAGGTGATGAGCATCTGGGGTGTGCCCTCAACCTTCTCGGGCTCGGGGATGTCGTCAATAATGGTATCCAGAAGGGGGGTGATGGAGTTGGTTTTCTCCTTGTAGGAGTGACTCATCCAGCCCTGCTTCGCGCTACCGTAGATGGTGCGGAAGTCGAGCTGCTCCTCGTTGGCATCGAGTGTAAACATCAGGTCGAAGACCTGCTCGTGTACAAAGTCGGGACGGCAGTTAGGCTTATCGACCTTATTGACCACCACGATAGGCTTTTTGCCAAGTGCGAGGGCCTTTTGGAGCACAAAACGTGTCTGGGGCATAGTTCCCTCAAAGGCATCCACCAAGAGAATCACACCGTCTGCCATATTGAGCACCCTTTCAACCTCTCCACCGAAGTCGGAGTGGCCGGGGGTGTCTATAATGTTAATCTTGTAGCCGTTGTAGATTACCGACACGTTTTTGGAGAGAATCGTAATACCCCTCTCACGCTCCAAGTCGTTGTTATCCAACACCAAAGTGCCCTGTGCTTCCTGATTGCGGATGAGGTTGGCTTGGAGAATCATCTTGTCCACGAGGGTTGTTTTGCCGTGGTCAACGTGTGCGATAATTGCAATGTTGCGTAGTTTCTGCATCTTATTTTCCTTATTATTTGGACGCAAAGGTAGTAAATAATCAATGTTTTTGTACTACCTTTGTATAAAATTTTAAGGTATAGAGGCTATGTCGGAGTCGATTTTTGATGGCAAATACTGCCGAGTGCTGGTTGGCGGAATTGAAGAGTGGGTGGAGAGTGTGCTCTCCGAGCGCTCTGTTGTCTGCGTAGTGGATAGTGCGTTGGAGGAGATTTGGCGAGGCCGGTTTGGCGGAAGTGTCATCGCGATTGAGGGTGGCGAAGGTGCCAAGAACCTCGATGTGGCCCGCTATCTTTGGGAGAGGCTCATAGAGTTGGGTGCTACCCGACAAACACTCTTGTTGGCTGTTGGAGGTGGCACCATTTGCGACCTTGTGGGCTTTGTGGCCTCGACCTATATGAGGGGGATTGAGTCGGCATACATCCCCACCACCTTACTCGCACAGGTCGATGCGGCCATTGGCGGCAAATGTGGCATCAACCTCGGGGGGTACAAAAATATGGTCGGCTCGTTCCACTTCCCCGAGAAGGTTTTGTGCGACGTGAGCCTACTCTCCACGCTCCCCGAAAGGGAGTGGCGGGCAGGCGTTGCCGAGGTTATCAAAACCGCCATTGTGGGTGACGCGGAACTATTTGATATGTTGGAAAATACCTCTATCGAAGAGGTGAGGAGAGATAGGGAGTTGTGCGCACAAATTGTGTCACGATGTGTGGCTGTCAAGTGCGCGATTGTGGAGCGTGACCCACACGAAAAAGATGAGCGACGACTGCTCAATCTGGGGCACACTTGGGGCCACGCAATAGAGAGCCTTTCGGGTGATTATTCCCACGGCGAGGCGGTGGCTGTCGGTATCGCCTATGTGACTCGCAAGGCTGTGGAACAAGGCCTACTTGTGGAGAGCGAAGGAGAGCGAATTGTGGCACTTTTGGAGCACTACGGACTGCCCACCGAAGTGGCCCTTTCGGAGGAGGAGTTGATGTGCGCTACTGCCCACGATAAGAAACATAAGGATGGTGCAGTGCGTTGGGTAATACCCACGGCTATTGGGCGGTGTGTTATAGTCTAACGTCTAACGTCTAACGTTGCGGGCTCGGCAAGAAGTTGCCGAGCCCGAATTATTAAGTTGAAAATGGAGAATGGAAAATTAAAGTGCGCCTTTGATATGTAATTTTGAATTTTGAATTTTGAATTTTGAATTCTCAATACGTCCCTACGATTGAGCCCCAATAGGAGGTTGTGGGGTAGAAATCGGAGGATATGGTGAGTGTTGCACCACCCGTCTTGGTGTATACTTCGAGGGTGAAGGTGTAGTCGTTGGAGGAGTAGAGCCACGAGTCGAAACCGATGGTCCAGCCGTTGTCGGTCTGCACCGTAGTGAGGGTTGGGATGTTCACCGAGGTGTTGTAGACCACCAAACGATAGGGTGGTGTAAAGCCTTGGAAAATTGGAAGATGCACATCGGCCCAATCGCCCATAATGGCCAACTCCACATTGGGGTTGGTAATTAGGTGGCTACTGCCTGCGGGTTCCACGTTGAACATCGTGGGCACGAAGCGGTAGTGGTGTGAGAGGATTGTGGAGTCCATAAAGTGCTCAAATTCGGCTTGACGGGCACGCCTCTTGGCGATGCGCTCACGGTGTCGTTCTTCGAGCTCGCTTTCGCGCTGGCGGTCGGGAGCGAAGATGGTTGAAGGCTCGCTCGTGGGAGAACTTGTCACCACCAGAGGAATGATGAGGATTGCGAGTGAGAATACGATAGCAATTAGGAGCAGAAATTTTTTCATAAGTGGTAATAATTTAGAAGTTTGCAACTTGGTAGAGGTGTTGCAAATTTCTTGCCCGAGGTTTCGCGTATGCGAAAAAAAATGTACCTTTGCGCCACACATTTCGCCAATATATACGAAAGATGAAAACAGTATTCAAATTTAGCAGTTCGAAACTCTCACAGATTCCCGACCACGGCAAGCCCGAATTTGCCTTCATTGGTCGCAGTAATGTGGGTAAGTCGTCGCTCATCAATATGCTCTCCGAGAGCAAGTTGGCGAAGGTGTCGGCAACCCCTGGTAAGACCAAACTCATCAACCACTTTTTGGTTGATGAGAGGTGGTGGTTGGTCGATTTACCAGGCTATGGTTTTGCTCGCACATCGCAGGCTGTGCGCAAGGAGTTTTCCACCATCATAACCGACTATGTGACCAAGGCAAAGGGGCTCCATTTCCTCTTTGTGCTGGTTGATAGTCGCCACGAGCCCCTCAAAATAGACCTCGATTTTATCCAACTTTTGGGCCGAGAGGGGGTCCCCTTTGGCATAGTTTTCACCAAGACCGACAAGCAGAGCCAGAGAGATACCAACCGCAACATCGAGACCTACCGCCGCACTCTCGCGGAGTGGTGGGAGGAGTTACCTCCAATGTTTGTGACCTCCTCCGAGAAGAGGCGCGGTAGGGAGGAGATACTCGCCTTTATTGATGAGTGTCTTGCTGCAATGGAGGCCCAAGCATAACTCTCTTTTTGCATAAAAACTCTCCTTTGGAGAGGGTAAAAGGGTAAAATGTTTGGTAAATGTTGATAATTAGGGTGGGAAAAATTGCTAATTCCGCTTTTGGGCGCTATCTTTGCGTCACTATAAACCCAAAATCAAAAACAAAGAATGGCTGTTCATAAATTAAAAATCTTTGCGTGTCGTGGCTCGGAGGCTGTGGCAGAGAGGATTGCCAAGAGTTACGGTGTTGAACTCGGCAATTTGACCGTAAGTCAGTTTAGCGATGGCGAGTTCCAGCCCGCCTTCAACGAGAGTATTCGCGGATGCACCGTGTTTATCGTTCAATCGACACCTCCCCCTGCCGAGAACCTTATGGAGCTTCTGCTCACCATCGACGCAGCCCGCAGGGCTTCGGCTCATATGGTTGTGGCAGTTATTCCCTACTTCGGTTGGGCTCGTCAGGATCGCAAGGATCGCCCCCGTGTACCCATTGGTGCAAAATTGGTGGCCAACCTCCTCACCTCGGCAGGTTGCGATAGGGTGATTACCATCGACCTCCACGCTGACCAGATTCAGGGCTTCTTCGATATCCCCGTAGACCACGTTTATGCTTCGAAGGTATTTGTTCCCTATATCAAAAACCTCAAACTCGAAAACCTCTCGGTTGCTACTCCCGATATCGGTGGCGCAAAACGTGCAAACTCCTATGCATCCTACCTCGATGCTCCCCTGGTTATCTGCCACAAACATCGTGAGCGCCCCAATGTTGTGGGTACAATGACCGCTATTGGCGAGGTTAAAGGTCGCGATATCATCATCTTTGACGATATGGTAGATACCGCAGGTACCCTCACCAAAGCAGCAGGTATGTTTATGGATATGGGCGCTGCGAGCGTGCGTGCCGTCATCACTCACCCCGTGTTGAGTGGTCCCGCCTATGAGCGCATCGCCGAGAGTCAGCTCGACGAGATTATCGTTACCGACACTCTCCCCTTGCGAGCAGACAAGGATACCTCAAAGTTCACCGTATTGAGCGTTGCCGATATGTTGGCCGATGTGATTGAGCGAGTTCATAATTATCGTGAGATTTCGTCGCAGTTTATCTTTGGTAAGAAGTAAAAAACACCCATAACGCGCGTCTGCTGCGTTATACTTCGATAAGCGGAGTTCCTCATTTACGTTTAGTAAACTGCGGACTCCGCTTTCTCGTATGCCTTGCATCCATCGCGTTCTATGCGTTTTTGGGGGATTTCTGTCGAAACTTTCGGGAGCACCACCAGCACAAAAGTGCCGTTACGGCACCTCATTTACGTTTAGTAAACTGCGGAGGGGATTTTCTTGTGCGCCTAAAACTCGCTCGATTCTATGCGTTTTTTGTCTAACGTCAAGAGTTGCGGGTTTGCATCGGCGAGCCCGAAAAAATATAACCCTCCCCTAGGTTAGGGGAGGGTGAGCAAAGCTCGGGAGAGGTCCGTCATAACCCCGCCTTGCCGCGACTCATCGCAGATGAGGCGGTTGGCATCTACCGCTCTTTTTTTTGTCCAACGTCTAACGTCTAACGTCTAACGTCCAACGTCGCGGGCGCGATGCGCCCGAAAAACCATTAAGGCCCTTAACGCTATAAACCTCGCGGGTATCTTTTTTAATACCCGCGCCATAGGCGCACATTAATTTTCAATTGACCACGCTTCGCGTGCTCTAAAATGCTCCCGCTCGGCATAGTCTGCAAGCAGCCTCTACCCTCGCTTAATCGCATTTGCCTCAATTCCCCTCACCCTCTCTTCCTCTTTGGAGGAGATACGGTGGAATGATGTGTCGATGTGGTAGCGTGTGCCGTTGTGGGCCACGAGCGCCACACCTTCCGAAAAACTGAAAGCCTCGTCATATATAAAATCGGTGCGTTTCTGTCCATCCGTAGAGTAGTAGCCAAACTTTGCCCCCTTGCGAGCGACAATGTATCCTTCGCAGGCATCACCCATCCAGTCGGCGGGGTGGGTTGAGAGTTGTCGTCCGAGTCGGTCGAAGATGTACCACCTTCCCTGTGTGTCACAAGCGGTGGCTATGTTCTCATCGCCATACCAAGCCACATCTTCCCAAACGTCATTGAGAACCATTCGCCCCGAGGTGTCAATCATTCCGTATCCCCTTTGGGTGCGTACCACTGCTCTTCCCTCCACAAAGTCGTAGGCGGCAATCAGCAAGCTACGGGTGGCTATACGCTCACCATCGTAGTGGGCATAACCCCAGATATTCCCCTTTCGGTAGCGAATAATCTGGTCGCTTTGGAATAGCTCGTCACACGCCCCGAAGTCAATCTTCTCGTGTGGCTCATCGCAGAGGTCACCCTCGGTGACAACTTCCACAATACCATCCTTGTGAGTGTTGGCAATGAGGCTTGCAAGCAGTGGCATTGGTCGGAATGGCTCGCCCGAAAGTGCCTCTATCGCACTGCCAAGGCTTTCGCTGCTGGCCTTTGAGGTGAGTCGTTGTATGAGTGTGGCAAGGGGCTCTATGCCGTAGTGTTCGGCACTCGCGAGTGTGTAGCGCAAACGTAGGTTGTACTCCTCGGATGTGGTGCTTGGAGCGCGTGTTGTGCGGATGATATCGGGCTGACAACCAGCAATGTATATTGCTATTGCAACTTCGCTCAATAGCTCCACACACCCTTTGTTGGTTGTGGGAGTAGAGTGGTTGGAGAGGTGTAAAACACCTTGTTTATCAAATTGGATGGACTCTCCCCAAAGGGGACGGTTTGCCATTCCCTTGGAGATGATTCTGCTTGTGGAGAGTGCCAGATTTTGGAGCGCTGTGCGTAGTATATGGTGGCGCGATGGGGCGCAATTTAGTCGCAGAAACTCCACAATTGGGATGTATGCTCTCTGCAAAACACCCTCTCGGGGATGGCTGTCACCGTTGCCGTCAAAGAGGGTGAGTGCAACGGGAAGGTAGAGTGCCTCACAGATGAGAGGGTCGTGGGCACAGAGTGTCATTTGTGTCCTAATTTCGGCGGGCGGTATGGCAAAACTCTCACCGAGTGGAAGGGTGAGTGACCAAAGATTTGTCCCATCCGAAAGGGTGAAAATGATGTGGTTGTGCGTAAGGCGAAAGGAGCGGGTTGAGAGCTCCGAAGTAGGGTACAAAGTGGCGAGTTGTGGCGCTCTTTGATGAGGGTTATTCAAAGCCTCCAAGTAGGCATTGATGGGAAGAAGTCTGCTCATATTAAGGCTGTTAAATCATCTGGTTGATGGGTAGTGAGCCAATGGCCAGGAGTCCCACAAGTTCGCTTACCGAGGCGTTGTAACAAATGGCGCGGAAGGGAGGAGTGCCACCCCTTATGGCCTGAATATCCGCATTGTAGAGTGCAGGGAGGGTACTCGAAATATTATAGAGCAGTGTTGCGTGGCGATTCACGGGTATGGGCTCACTTTCCGAGGGGAAACGTATGGCCTCCGAGGAGGGGTTGCTGTGGTCGGTAAGGTGGATATTCACAAACAGAACATTGCCGTCGTTGGTGCCTGCCTGACGCAGACGTGTGGCGAGAGTTGCAATATCCTCGGGGGTGGCATCGGTGGCCTCGCCATCGGTGATATTTATAACAATAGGAGGGAAACTTTCGGGGTGCTTGCGACACCACGAGGTGACCATACGACGGGCCATTCTCAAAGCGTCACCCATTGGTGTGCGTCCTTTGGCTGCGGGGGTTACCCACTCGCGTCTTTCGGTGAGGGTGTCGAATCGTTCGCCATTGGGCAGGGTGCGCGTGCGACGCACAATGCGTGTGGGGACGTCCATTGTATCAATATCGGTTATGTGTCGGAAGCCACTCCCAATGAGCGATTCGGCCTTCTCGCCAGCGTATCCGATGATGGCCACATCGAAGTAGTCGCCAACGTAGCGTTCGCGGTGTGAGCGGTTGATAATCTCCTCCAATAGTGCATTGACACACTCGGCAAGAGCGACGGATTTGGTCACCACTTTACCCTCAAAAGTCACCTCTTCGGCCATTGAGCCCGAACGGTCCAGAAGGATTACAATTGCGCCTTTGTTGCGTCTGGTTATCTGTGTGTTATACATTTGAGTAGGTGTTTTAAGTCTGGTATTTTGTAGTCGTTGGAGTGGAGAGCATCGAGGAGTTTTAGGAGTCCTTCCTTTCCCTCGAAAAGTTCCCTTATGCGCTCGGTGTTGCCTTCGCTTGGAAGGGCCACCATTGTTTCGCCCTTGAAGAGCGAAAAGTCGCGGCCGAGAGCCTCCAAAGAGAGGATGATGAGGGCGATGGCGTAGTCGTCGATGTGCTCATCGTAGGCATCACCTCGCAGTGGGTGTATGTAGGGTGGGGTGCCGAGAGGTGCGCGCTTGGGCAGGGTGGGAGAGTAGAGGGAGTCGCAATCCACCAAAATCATCTCTCCGTTGGGTTGCACCACAATGTTCTCGGCTTTGAGGTCGCCGTGCCGCCAATCGCACTCCAAAATCTCACTCACGAGGGATGCGAATTTCTCTTTGAGGTGGGCCAACTTTTCGGCATCTTGGTCGTGGATGGCTTTGCGGATAAGCCACTCCGCGGAGTGGCCATCTACCCAAGGATAGATGGCCACTGAAAGGAACCTATCTACCACCCACAACTCCTCGCAGAGGATTTGTGGCTTAATTACCAAATGGTCGGGAAGGGTGGCGACAAAGGCGCCAATTTGCTCCCCACACACAAGGGGTGCGGTGTAGCATTTGAGCCCATAGTTGGCACCTTGCATACGGATTTGAAGAACGATACTATTGCGCCCAGCCATAAAACGAGGCGCTCCTCTCTCGTCACACACGGGTTCGAAATTGCGTAACGAGCGAAATGTTTTATCCCTACAAGAGAGAGCCTCCAAAATGTCGTTAATCAAAATCTTTTTCATTTTATTGTGGCAAATGGTGGGTTGGAACCATTTTTTTTGATGCTAAAAGTGTATATTTTTACAAAAATTATTATTTTTGTAGGTTAATTTGCCTAAAAAGGCGAAAAATGCAATTAAAGTAGGCAAATGTAGCCATAAACAGGAAAGAAACAAAGTTTAATTTGAAGAAAAATATAGAGTTATGAAAGCAGAATACATCCCATTTGTTGATGAACTTATCACACTTGCCATCCGCGAGGATATTGGCGATGGCGACCACACATCCCTCTCCACCATTCCTGCCGATGCGCGAGGTAAAATGCGCCTATTGGTTAAGCAGGAGGGTATCATCGCAGGTATTGAGGTGGCCGTTGAGGTTTTCCGTAGGCTCGACCCCACAATCGAAATCGACCTCTTGGTGTCGGATGGCGATAGGGTGAAGGTGGGCGATGTCGCCTTCTATGTTGAGGGACGCATCCAGACTCTTCTGCAAGCCGAGCGTATTGTGCTCAACATTATGCAGCGAATGAGTGGTGTGGCAACGCAGACGGCAGTCTATGCAAAGATTTTGGAGGGTACCAACTGCAAGGTGCTCGACACTCGCAAGACCACCCCTGGTATGAGGGTGCTCGATAAGATGGCTGTGAAGATTGGTGGTGGCGAGAATCACCGCATTGGTCTTTTCGATATGGTACTCCTTAAAGACAACCACATCGACTTTGCGGGTGGAATTGTTCCCGCAATCAATGCCGTGAGGAAATACTTGGCCGAAAAGGGCAAAAATATCCCCGTAGAGTGCGAGGTGCGCTCCTTGTCGGATATTGACCTTGTCTTCGAGGCGGGTGGTGTGGATAGGATTATGTTCGACAACTTCACCCCCGAGCAGACCAAACTTGCAGTGGAGAAGGTTGCCGGTAGGTGTAGCACCGAGTCCTCGGGCGGTATTACGCTCGAAACTATGAGGGCCTATGCCGAGGCGGGTGTGGATTACATCTCGGTGGGTGCGCTCACTCACCAAATCAAGAGCCTCGATTTGAGCTTGAAGGCTTGCAAGTAGTCATTTGTGAGTATGTTAGATGGTGAAAAATACCGCCATTTCGGTATTGTGTCACCCCAATTAACGAAATAACTTTGCACCGCAAAAAATAAGTAAAGAAAGTATGAAGAAGTTGATTGTTGCCCTTTTTGCTCTCTTTTGTGCATCCGTAGTGGCTGATGCACAACCCAAATTTACATATTCCGACATTGCTTTGGGTAAGTTTGCGCAAAAGAGTGTTGGTGGTCTGCGCTCGATGAGCGATGGCGAGCACTATACCATTCGCGAGGCTGATGGTATCTATCGTTGCTCCTACTCCAATAGGGATAAGAAGGAACTTTTGGTTGATTTTGGATTCTTGGGAGAGTCTATTGACGACTACACATTCTCGCCCGATGAGAGCAAAATCCTCCTCCGTATCTCCTCGCGCCCCCTTTACCGTCGCTCCCACTTCTCGCACTACTCGGTCTATGACTTGGAGAGTGGTGAGGTGATGGATGTGGATGAGAGTGGCGATGTGCGCTATGCTCTCTTCTCGCCAGACGGCCAGAAGGTGGCATACATTAAGGATAACAACATCTTCATCAACGACTTGAAGCAGAAATTTACCTACCAAATTACCGAGGATGGCGAGTGGAACCACATCATCAACGGTATGCCCGATTGGGTGTATGAGGAGGAGTGGGGCATCGACCACGCATTCTGCTGGTCGCCCGATGGAGGTAAGATTGCCTTCCTCAAAAGCGACGAGAGTGAGGTTAAGGAGTTTGGCTTTATGAAATTCCTCACCAACTCGCCCTATCCCGAACTCTTCAAGTATAAATACCCCAAGGCTGGTGAGAAGAACTCCAAGGTGTCGCTCCACCTCTTCGACATCGCCTCGGGTACCACCTCGCAGGTCAATCGTAAAGAGGGCGACCTCTATATCCCCTTCTTCGATTGGACCCCCGATGGTAGGCTCTACTATTTCGAAATCAACCGTCTGCAAAACCACCTCGATGTGATTATGCAGGAGGGCTCACAGCAGAGAGTTATCTACACCGAGCAAGACGAAAAATATATCGACGGCTTGTCGAATGGTACAATTACTTTCCTCTCCGACTCGGATAGGTTCTTGGTTATGAGCGAGCGCAGCGGGTACAATCACCTCTACCTCTCTTCGCTCTCGAAGGGGGGTCTGATGCCTATTACTTCGGGAGAGTGGAATGTGACGGAGGTCGTGTGCGCAACCGATAAGAAGATTTGGTACCTCTCGACCGAGGGCTCACCCCTGCGCCGAGAACTCTACTCCATAGACCTCTCGGGTAGGAACAAAAAACGCCTCTCGACCACCGATGGCACCTATCGCATTGTGCCCAGCGCGGGATGTAAATACTACATCTCCTACTTCTCCAACTCCTCCACACCCAACACCGTGACACTCCATAAGGGTAACGGTAAGTTGGTGGATACACTCGAAGCCAACACCAAGCTCAAACGCTACATTGCCGAGATTGGCCTCCCCGAGAAGGAGTTTTTCACCTTTGTGACACCTCGTGGCGATACCCTGAATGCCTACATCAAAAAACCCTCGGATTTTGATGCAACCAAGAAGTACCCTGTGTTACTCACGCAGTATAGTGGCCCTGGTTCGCAGGATGTGAGGGATAGGTGGACGATAGATTGGGAGGATGTGCTCGTTCAGCACGGCTACATTGTGGTCGATTGCGACCCCCGAGGTACGGGCTTCCGCTCGGCAGCCTTCAAGAAGAGCACCTACGGAATTATGGGTAGGCTCGAAACCGAAGACCAAATCGCCTTTGCCGAGTATGTCAAGACGCTCCCCTATGTGGATAGCGAGAGGGTTGGTATCTATGGTTGGAGCTATGGTGGCTTTATGGCCTTGAACTGCATCCTCAAAGGTGCCGATACGTTCAAGATGGCCATCTCGGTGGCTCCCGTAACCTCGTGGCGCTACTACGACTCGGTCTACACCGAGAGGGTGAATGGTCTGCCACAGGATAATGCCGAGGGCTACGATGAACCCTCGCCCATTGGCTATGCCGCCAACCTTAAAGGCAAACTGTTGTTGATGCACGGCACGGCAGATGATAACGTACATATCCAGAACGCCTACGCGATGGTGCACGAGTTTGTGAAGGCGGGCAAACAGATTGATATGATGATTTACACCGATGACAATCACTCGATGATGCCCTATGGTAGGGTGAATGTGAGGGAGAAGATGGTGGAATACTGCTTGGAAAACCTTTAATTTGAAGAATATATTATGAAGAGGATTTTTGTTTTGATTGTTGCACTCTTGGGTGGTGTTGCTGCCCTCTCGGCACAAAACATTAGGGGCTTCGTTAGGGATGCAAATGGCGAGGCTCTAATTGGTGCAAGCGTCTATTGGGAGGGCACAACCGTGGGAACGGCTACGGGGGTGGATGGCTCCTATGAAATCTATCGCGTCAAGGAACACACCCGATTGGTGGCAGCCTATATGGGCTACCCCGACTCGGTTGTGGAGGTTGAGGATGGTACTCGCGAACTGAATTTCACCCTCTCGGATGGCGTTGGCATCGAAGAGGTTGTAATTGAGGGCGTGGCTAATAACAAGATTCGCCAGAGTAGTATGATGGTGGGTGAGAATATTAGCTTTGCGGGCCTCTGTAAGATGGCGTGTTGCAACTTGGCCGAGAGCTTTGAAAACTCGGCAGCAGTGACCGTTGGTTATAGCGACGCAGTGAGTGGCTCTCGCCAAATCAAGATGCTCGGCTTGGCAGGTACCTACACCCAGATTCTGGATGAGAATAGGCCTGTGATGCGCGGTATTGGCTCGCCCTATGGCTTGAACTATACTCCGGGTATGTGGCTCAATTCGATTCAGGTGTCGAAAGGTATCGCCTCTGTAACGGCAGGTCACGAGGCTATGACAGGACAGATTAACCTCGAACATCGTAAGCCTACCGATGAGGAAAAATTGTTCCTGAACCTCTACTTCGACAATGAGCTCAAACCAGAGCTGAATGTGGCTGTGCCCATTGCTTTCGATAAGGAAAAGAAGCTCACTACCAATATTTTGTTCCACTATTCGGGCGATACGCAGGCTATGGATCACAACGCAGACGGCTTCCGCGACCTGCCTACTGCACAACAGTTCAACATTGCCAACCGCTGGCTCTACCAGCAGACGGGTGGTGCACAGTGGCGCTGGGGATGGAGGTTTGTGAATGAGAACCGCGTGGGTGGCGATATGGAATATACCCCCGATAGGTTTGACCAGATGGTCACCGAGAAACAAATCTACGGCTCGGAGATTAAGAATAGGGGACTGAATGCCTACTTCAAGGTGGGTATGCCCGTTGGAGCCTCGGTGTGGGATGAAGAGAATCAGGAGGAGAAGCGTTCGAGTGTCGCTTTTGTGGCCGATATGGACAACTTCCAGATGGATTCCTACTTTGGATTGAATACCTATAACGGCAAGGAGAACTCTCTGTGGGGCAACCTCTTCTATCAGCACTACTTCTCGGGACGCTCGTCGTTGATTGCGGGTGGCTCGATGTGGATGCGCGGCATTACGGAGAGCGTCTTGCAGATGGGACAGACAATGGATAACAAGGTCGATATGTTGGAGCCCGGTGTTTTTGCCGAATATACCTACGCTATTAAGGATAAATTCTCGGTTATTGCGGGCATTAGGGGCGACTACTGCTCGGAGTTGGAGGGTGGTAGGATGCTTATCACGCCCCGTATGCACTTGCGCTATAACCTTACCGACCAGACCGTTGTGAGGGCTTCGGCAGGTTTGGGTTCGAGGAAGGTTATGCCCTTTACGGACAATATTTGGATGCTCGCCACGGGCCGCACGATTGTCAATGAGATTGAGGCGGGCAAGGATATGGAGCAGGCGGCAACCTTTGGCGGTAGCCTGAGCCACACGTTGAGCCTTGTGGGCTATAACGATATGACTGTGAGTGTCGATTTCTTCCGCACGCAGTTTAGCAATAGCGTCTATGCCGACCAAGAGTTTGCCGATGGCACCATCCATCTCTACAATACAGCGCTTCCATCGTGGGCCAATAACTATCAGCTCGATGTGCAGTGGACTCCTGCCGAGGGCTTGGATATCTTCACAACCTTCCGCTACACCGATTCGCGCATCACGAAGGTTGCCGATGGCAAGGAGTGGCTCGTAGACCGCCCCTTGGTGGGTAAGTTTAAGGGGCTTGTGAATGTGCAGTATGCCACCAAGTTCCGCCGTTGGGTGTTCGACTTTACTGCCCAACTCAATGGTCCTATGAGGTTGCCTGCGCTTGATGGCAACTTCCAAGAGGCGGAGTATTCGCCCATCTACCCGATGTTCTATGGCCAGGTGAGCCACCGCGTGGGCCAGTGGGATATCTATGTGGGTTGCGAGAATATTCTCAACTATATGCAGATGAATCCTATTGTGGGTATCGATAAACCCTTCTCGCCCGACTTCAACTCGTCGGTTGTGTGGGGCCCTCTGATGGGACGCAAGTTCTACATCGGTGCAAGGTTTAACCTCTATTAGAAGTGAAAGTGTAACCAAATAATAATGAAAACTATGAAAAAGATTTTGATTCTTATGCTCGCGCTCACTATGGGCGTTGGCGCAACCTTCGCGCAGGAGAAAAAGGCAAACAAAACCGAGACTGTGAAATTTACCACCGACCTCGATTGCGAGGGATGTGCAAAGAAAATTCTCAACGTGATTCCCTTCAAGAAGGGTGTTAAGGACTGTGTTGTGGATGTTCCCACCAAGACCGTGGAGATTACCTTCGATACCCGCAAGACCAATGCAGAGGTACTTGTGAAAGAGTTGGATAAGATTGATGTGCACGTTGTTGAGCCCAAAGAGTGTGACAAGGCGACCTGTGGAGGTGCTTGCGTGAGCGAGCACACCAAGACCGACGCTTGCTGCGATGGCCACAATCACAATCACAACCATAGCCATTAATAGTTATGAAGAGAACTCTGTTGGTTTTGCTCGCAGGCCTCGCACTGGTGGGTTGTAAGCCCTCTACCCCCAAGGTCTATATGACCACCGATATCTCCCCCGAGGGTTTGGTGAAGGTCTATGAGGCGCTGGGTGTGGAGTATGATGGAAAGGTGGCGGTGAAAATCTCCACCGGAGAGCGTGGTGGTCACAACTTCCTCCAACCCGAACTTATCAAAGACTTGGTGCAGAAGGTGGATGGTACCCTCGTGGAGTGCAATGTGGCATATCCTGGTGCTCGCTACTCCAACGAGGAGCATTGGAATACCATTAAGTATCACGGCTTCTACGATATTGCACCTTGCGATATTATGGATGAGTTCGGCGAGGTGAAGATTCCCGTACAGGACACCACACACATCAAATACAACATTGTTGGCGACCATATCTCCAATTACGATTGGATGATTAACCTCGCACACTTCAAGGGTCACACAATGGGTGGCTTTGGTGGTGTTCTGAAAAATCAGTCTATCGGTGTGGCCTCTGCAAACGGCAAGGCCTATATCCACTCGGCTGGTAGGGTTACCACCAAGGAGGAACTTTGGGCCGGTATCGGCAAGACCGAGCAGGATCACTTCTTGGAGGCTATGGCTTCGGCTGCGCAGTCCATCCACGACTACTACGGTGGAAAGATGGTCTATATCAATGTGATGAATAACCTCTCGGTGGATTGCGATTGCAACGCACACCCTGCCGATCCCGAGATGGGCGATGTGGGTATCCTTGCATCTACCGACCCTGTGGCTTTGGATCAGGCTTGTGTGGATTTGGTCTTTGAGTACCCTTCGAGCGAGGGTGATGACGCTTCGGCACTTATTGAGCGTATCAACTCGCGCCACGGTGTTCATATCATTGAGCACGCCGAGAAAATCGGCCTCGGCTCGCGCACCTATGAGTTGGTTCGTATTGACTAACGTCTAACGTCGCAAATGCGAGTAAGCGAGGGCAGAGGCTGCTTGCAGACTATGCCGAGCGAGAGCATTTTAGAGCAGACGCAGTCTGGTCAAACGTCGCAAATGCGAGTAAGCGAGGGCAGAGGCTGCTTGCAGACTATGCCGAGCCCGAAGACTTTTAATAGTTATAAGCCCTAAATAGTGCTGTTATAGAACAGCTCCACAAAAAAAGAGAGAACCGAAGCAACTGTTATCAAAGAGAAGATTTCTCTCTTTGACCAAGTCCCTCCTTTGTCAAAGGAGGGATTTAGGGAGGAATGTAGAAATGAGAGCGTCAGCCCCACAAAAAAAGAGAGAACTTCGGTTCTCTCTTTTTTTGTGGAGCTGGGGGGAGTCGAACCCCCGTCCAAACAGTCTGCCTGACGGCTTTCTACACGCTTATCCACCGCTTAATCCTCCTGCTGCAACCTGCTGGGTGGCGACCAAGTTACAGCCCCAGTTCCTAAAATTTCGCCCAACGGTCGGAACGCCCCGCAAGCTATCTTCTCATTGATGATACTCCGTATGCAAAGGGGCAAGAAGCGGGCCCCTCGGCGGAGTACTCGTCCTCGCACCAGCCTTGGGCGCGTGGATTAAGCCAATTAACTCGGTTAATTAAGCAGCGAGTGCGTAGCTATTATTGCCATTTAATTTTTTGAGCGTTGAGATTAACGAGCCCCCACACAAAGCTCGACGTGCTTACCAACCTGCATGTCCTGCTGTCAAAACCGGTCAACCCCAGATTGTAAGAGGTTACAAAGATAATTCAAAATTCAAAATTCAAAATTCAAAATTGTGATTTTCTACACTTTTTCAGTGTTATGACCACAATTTCGGGCTTGGCACCAATGCGTAATGGGATGTTGCTGCCAATGCCATCGGTGATGTTGAGTGCTGCGTTTCCCTTGCGGTAGAGCCCACTCCAATGGTCATAGACAAGTGCCGAGGGTGACCAGCCGCGCTCTCCGATGGGGAGTTTTAGCTGCATTGCGTGAACGTGTCCCGAGAGGGTGAGTTCGGCATCGGTTGCCGAGAGAATGTTCTCCCACATTACGGGTGTGTGGGCAATGACGATGTTGAACGCATCTGTGGGTAAGGAGCTGAAATAGTGCGTGTAGTCCTCATCTATGCTCACTCCGTGGGAGCCTTTTTTCAGGTGGTCGGGGTAGCGTATGGCGGTCAGGTAGAGTGAGTCGCCACCACGATGCAGAACCACTGTGCTGTCGGCAATGTTGCGCCATCCCATAGCCCTCTGACGCTCCATAAGTCCTCGCACATTCTCCTCTTTGGGTAGAGAGATGGTGTCGAGCACATAGTCGCCTCGGTCGTGGTTGCCGAGGGTGGTGTATACACCCAAGGGGGCTTTTATGCGTGAGAGTATCTCCATTGAGAGTGAATCAACTTCGTGGTAGCGCGAATTGACCATATCGCCACAATCTATCACCACATCGGGAGCCAAGCGCTCAATCTCTTGTGCCATCTTCCCCAATAGGGTGTGCTTGCGCGAGCGAAGCCCTATGTGCAGGTCGCCAATCTGAACAATCCTCATACCATCGGCACCGTCAGGAAGATTCTCGAAGGCCAACTCAACCTCGGTGGTGCGGAGTTGATGACGCTCCCAGAATGTTCCGTAGAAGATAGCAAGGGTGATGATGGATGCCAAGATGGTTGCAACCATTGTGCCCCACTTGTGCTTTTTGGGGCCATCTATGACAATTCCAAGGGAGTGGATAATCTTCCAAGTGGCGTTGAGCAGTAGGAGTATGATGCTTACCCCACCAATGGCTGTGGTGATGGGGGAGAATGTGTCCCAGATTCGTCCAATGATAAAGAGTAGGATGTAGGGAAGTACACATATGCCTGTGAGGGCGTAATATGTGGTGCGGAGCCTTTTGCTATGGTGCTTTAAGTGGCGCTGAAATATGATATATTCGGCAATGATGCAGATTGTTAGGATGGTTGCTATTATGATAAGAAACATTCCTTTTGTGGGTTTTTGTGTTCTACTTGGTGCAAAGGTAAGAAAAAGATGTTGAGTGGGGCTTGTGAAGTGAAAAAATGGAGAAAAATTCTTTGAATTTTTAGGGGAAATTCCTATCTTTGTTTGTTTTTAGAGCATAATTTACAATGAGTGAAAAGACGATAATAAGGCTTTCGGATGTGGCGGTTTTTCAGCCCGAAGATGAGGGAGGTGACCTCTCTTATAAGAATGCCCAGCAGGTGCTCTCGGGTGTCAACCTTACGGTGGGAGAGGGCGAGATGGTCTATCTTATCGGAAAGGTTGGTAGTGGTAAGTCGTCGCTCTTGAAGACTCTCTATGCGGAGTTGCCCCTTTTGGAGGGTGAGGGTGAAGTGGTGGGCTTCGACCTGCGCTCGCTTCGCCGTAGGGATATCCCCCGCCTTCGTAGGAGTATGGGTATCGTCTTTCAGGATTACCAATTGTTGCGCGATAGGAGTGTGAGTGAAAACTTGCGCTTTGTGATGAAGGCGACGGGCTGGAAGAGAGAGAGTGATATGGCTGCCCGCATTGAGGAGGTGCTGGCTACTGTTGGGCTCCGCAATAAGGAGTATAAGATGCCTCACGAGCTCTCGGGTGGCGAACAGCAGAGGCTTGTGATTGCTCGCGCACTGATAAATAGCCCCAAACTTATCATTGCCGATGAGCCTACGGGGAATCTTGACCCCAAGTCGGCCAACGATATTATGGCGCTCTTCTGCGATATTGTAAAGAGTGGGTGCTCGGTGGTGATGGCTACGCACAATATCCAACTTGTGGATAGGTATCCTGCTCGCACGCTGATGTTCAAGAAGGGCGGAGTGCAGGAGGTGGATATTAAGGCCGCCCTGGGAAGATAATAAGAGAGAAAGATAAAGAGATAGAAATATAAAACAGACAAACGATGGAAAATTTGGAACAACAGAACGCACCCGTACAGCAGGAGGAGTACTCCGCGTCGAGTATTCAGGTGCTCGAAGGTCTTGAAGCAGTGCGCAAACGCCCTGCAATGTATATTGGCGATATTGGCGAGAGGGGTTTGCACCACCTTGTGTATGAGGTTGTGGATAACTCTATCGACGAGGCCTTGGCAGGCTACTGTACGGATATTAAGGTGATTATCAACGAGGATAACTCCATCACCGTGGAGGATAATGGTCGTGGTATTCCTGTGGGTATCCACGAGCAGGAGGGTAAATCGGCACTCGAAGTGGTGCTCACCATTCTCCACGCAGGTGGTAAGTTCTCCAAGAACTCCTATAAGGTGTCGGGTGGTCTTCACGGTGTGGGTGTGTCGTGTGTGAACGCGCTCTCCACCCAACTGATTGCCACTGTGCACCGCGATGGCAAGATTCACCAGATGACCTTCTCGCGTGGTGCAGCTACATCGGAGTTGAAGATTATTGGCGAGACGGACCGCACAGGTACAACCATTCAATTTAAGCCCGATGGTGAGATTTTTACCGCCACCGAGTATCGCTACGAGATTTTGGCGGCACGTTTGAGGGAGTTGGCGTTCCTCAATAAGGGTGTGAATCTCGATTTGACCGACCGCAGGGAGAAGGATGAGAATGGAGAGTATATCCACGAGCACTTCTACTCGGAGAATGGTTTGAAGGGTTTTGTTGAGTACCTCGACCAGAGCCGTGGTCAGAAGATTATTGACGACATTATCTACATCGACACCGAGCGTAATGGTACTCCCGTTGAGGTGGCTATGCAGTACAACGATAGCTTCTCGGAGAATGTGCACTCCTATGTGAATAACATCAACACCATTGAGGGTGGTACCCACTTGACAGGTTTCCGTAGGGCGCTCACCCGTACAATGAAGAAATATGCCGAGGAGAATGGTATGCTCTCGAAGGTTAAGTTCGACATCTCGGGTGACGACTTCCGTGAGGGTTTGACCGCTGTTGTGTCGGTGAAGGTTGCCGAGCCTCAATTTGAGGGCCAGACCAAGACCAAACTCGGTAATGATGAGGTTTCGGCTGTTGTGGATGGCGCTATTTCGCAGGCCCTCACCAACTACCTCGAAGAGCACCCCAAGGATGCAAAGGCTATTGTCGATAAGGTGATTTTGGCTGCTACTGCACGCCACGCTGCACGCCACGCACGCGAACTTGTGCAGCGTAAGACGGTGCTTTCGGGTTCGGGCCTCCCTGGCAAACTTGCCGACTGTGCAACTCGCGACCGCTCGAAGGCGGAGATTTTCTTCGTTGAGGGTGACTCTGCAGGTGGCACTGCAAAGCAGGGCCGCAACCGCGAATTCCAGGCTATTATGCCTCTGCGTGGTAAGATTCTCAACATCGAGAAGGTTCAGGAGCACCGTATGTGGGAGAACCAGGAGATTAAGAATATGTTTACCGCATTGGGTGTGTCGATTGGTACCGAGGAGGATAGCAACGCTCTGAATATGGATAAGTTGCGCTACGATAAGATTATCATTATGACCGATGCGGATGTGGATGGTAGCCACATTGCAACCCTGATGCTCACCTTCTTCTTCCGTAAGATGAAACCCCTCATTGAGCAGGGCCACGTCTATATTGCAATGCCCCCCTTGTATCTTGTGAAGAAGGGCAACGCCAAACACTACTGCTGGACCGATGAGGAGAGGGCGCAGATTACTGCCGAGTTGGGCACCAAGGGTGTGACCGTGCAGCGCTATAAAGGTCTTGGTGAGATGAATGAGCACCAACTTTGGGAGACCACTATGGACCCCGAAACCCGCATTTTGAAGCAGGTGACCATTGAGAATGCTGCCGAGGCAGACCGTATCTTCTCGATGCTTATGGGCGATGAGGTTGGCCCTCGTCGTGAGTTTATTGAGAAGCACGCTAAATACGCCAACATCGATGCTTAAACAAAAGAAATATAACGGGTGATTTCGGCGTTATGCTCGGGCTCGAAATCCTCATTTACGTTCAGTAAACTGCGGATTCTCGCCCATCGCAAGCCTTGAAATCCCTCCGTTCTATTCCTTTTGGGCGAGCACATCTCGTGGGCAAGTGTGCCTTGTGGGTGCTTTTTGCACCAACCTTCGGCTCGCAAGTTCCTCAATTACCTCTTGTAAACTGCGGACTTGC
>JAZORC010000005.1:0-120435 GCA_045656405.1 Tidjanibacter sp. | reverse complement strand
ATATACGACCCGGAGGTGACCGCCAAGCTCATGGAGCACTACCACGCAATCCTCGAACTGCTGGGCGAGGATGCGGAGCGCGAAGGACTCCTGAAAACCCCCGAGAGGGTGGCCAAATGTATGCAGTTTCTCACCAAGGGCTACGCCGAGGAGCCCGCAGAGATTCTGCGTAGCGCCATATTCAAGGAGGACTACCGCCAGATGGTTATCGTGAAGGATATTGAGCTCTACTCGCTCTGCGAGCACCACATGCTTCCCTTCTATGGCAAGGCACACATCGCCTACATTCCCAATGGGCAGATTGTGGGTCTGTCGAAGATTCCCCGCTGTGTGGAGAGTTTTGCCCGCCGCCTGCAGGTGCAGGAGCGCCTGACTATGGAGATTAGGGATTGCATACAGGAGACCCTCAATCCATTGGGTGTTGCTGTGGTCATCGAGGCAGCCCACATGTGTATGCAGATGAGGGGTGTGCAGAAGCAAAACTCCATTACCACCACCTCGGCCTTCAGTGGCGCCTTCCTCAACCACCACGAAACTCGTCAGGAGTTTCTGGAGCTGATAGGGGCCAAACTCCATTAGGAGCGAGGCAAGGAGTGGGGATATGCAGGCGTGGAGCCTGTTTTGTCGAGCAACATCCATGTGTGGTAGAGAGTCGAATTACGGGGATAAAACGAGGCTTCTGCCCGTAATTTTGAGCTTTGGATTTTGAATTATGAATTTTCTTTGTATCTTTGTGCGCTCATTGAGAGCAAAGGCCAAGCCCAGATGGCGGAATCGGTAGACGCGTTGGTCTCAAACACCAATAGGTTAACCCCTGTGCCGGTTCGACCCCGGCTCTGGGTACGAAAAAAGCGGAAGAGTGCGAGTTCTTCCGCTTTTTTTATTACCTTTACGGCAAGAGAAAACGCTAAAACTAAAAACCATACAAAACTATGTTTGCAAAACAGACCTACATCGCACGTCGTAATGAGTTGCGCCGTCGTATGCCCAAGGGCGGTATCGTGGTGCTCCCAGGCAACAGCGAGGCTCCTCGCAACTATTTCGACAACGCATACGCTTTCCGTCAGGACAGCACTTTCCTCTACTTCTTCGGTTTGCAGAACGCCGACCTTGTGGGCATCATCGACCTCGACGAGGAGCGTGACTACCTCTTCGGTAACGACTACACCGTCGATGACATCATCTGGATGGGCCCCCAACCCTCGGTGAAGGAGTTGGGCGCACAGGTGGGCGTGGAGAACACCGCCCCCTTTGCTGCCGCACGCGAGAAGGTGCAGGAGGCTATTCGCGCAGGTCGCAAGGTACACTACCTTGTACCCTATCGTGGTGATGGCACACTCCTTATGAGCAACCTCACGGGCATCGCCCCATCGCAGCACTATGCACACTGCTCGGCAGACCTCATCATCAACGTGGCAGCTATGCGCGAGGAGAAGAGTGCCGAGGAGATTGAGGAGCTCAAAAGGGCTTTCCAGATTGGCTACGCGATGCACACCACCGCTATGAAGCTCACCAAAGAGGGTGTGTCGGAGCGTGTGATTGCGGGTGCTATGGAGGGCGTAACCCACCAATATGGCGAGGGTGTGTCGTTCCACTCCATCGTGTCGCAGCACGGTGAAACACTCCACAACCACTCCCACGACGGCATTTGTACCAATGGACGCCTCTTGTTGGTGGATGCTGGTGGCGAGAGCGTGAATAACTACTGCTCCGACCACACACGAACCTTCCCCGTGAGTGGCAAATTTACCCCCGAGCAGAGGGATATATATAATATTGTATTGCGCGCCCACGATGAGGTGCTGAAAGTTGCCCGCCCAGGTATGTATTGGGATCTCCACACTGTGGCACTGAAAACTCTTGCCGAGGGTTTGATTGGTGTGGGACTTATGAAGGGCAATGCCGACGACGCGGTGGCAGCGGGTGCTGTGGGTATGTTTATGCCCCACGGCTTGGGCCACGGCCTCGGTATGGATGTGCACGACTGCGAGGCTATGGGCGAGAGGGGTATGAGGGACTACTCGAAGATTCTCGCACGCGCCGAGGAGGTCGACACCTGCATTATGCGTAGCCGTTGGCGTCTGCGCCCTGGTACAGTGCTGACCGACGAGCCCGGCATCTACTTCATCCCTGCACTCATTGAGCAGTGGAAGAGCGAGGGCAAGTGCCGCGACTTCATCAACTACGACAAATTGGAGGCCTTCTATGAGTTTGGTGGCATCCGCCTCGAAGATGACCTGCTGATTACCGAGAGGGGCAATGTGATGTTGGGTGGCGACAAACACATCCCCATCACCGTTGAGGAGATTGAGGCCTATATGGCGAACAACTAACGGCCGACCTATAACAAAAATGAAGAGGGCGAGTAAAAGTTACTCGCCCTCTTCGTTTTATACTTACATTGCCAAGCGTGATGAAAAATGGATGAAATTTTAGCCGCGCAAGACACGAAAAACCGCAGTTTACAAGGCGTAAAGGTGGATTTTGAGTGTGAGCGTAACGCCAAAATTCGCCATTTTACTCGCCATCTTCGTTTTTGGGCTCCTCAACAGCAACACTATCAAGGGATATGGCCAGATTGTAGGTGTAATACTTGCCTGGCTCCCACGCCACCAGAAGTTTGGGTGTTGTCAGCTCCTTGTAGGTTATGAAGCCTGCGTTGAGCACCTCGGCATATACCTTTATATAAATGGCCCCCGATTGAGGAATCAGCAACTCCTCGGCACCCTCAATGTAGAGGTTGTTGTGGGTGGTGACATTCCACCCCTCCTCGTTGTCGTAGAGCACCACATCGCCCCTCTCTCCGAGCGCGCTCCATTGGGGCGTTGGGAGGGTTGTGAGGGTACCTTTGGTGGCGACACCCACAATCTCCACCTTGGTGATTGTCAGTGTGTAGTCGTTGGGGAGTATGGTGTGGGCCTTAATGTCAATTTTGGAGAGCGCGTGGTGGAAAGGCAGGGGCACGCCATCCATATTTTTCTCGGCGTGGCAGTCGGCCACCACATCGGCATAGAGCAAATCTACCCCCTCCCACTCCTTGGTGTCGAAGTCGGCGATGACCACACCCTGCCTCTGGTCGTAGTAGGCGGGCACCTCGTAGGGCGAGTAGGCGAAGAGTGTGAGGGCATCGGCATAGAGCCACGCGAGTGGTTGCGCGGGGTACCACAGCTCCACCTCGGAGTTGTAGGTGAAGTGCTCATCGGTGGCGATGGGCTTGGCATCGGGGTGGAATATTGCCCACTTTTTGTCCCTCGGCAGGGAGTGCGCCCAGAGTCCGAGGTCGGCATCGGTGGGGAAGGTTGTGGAGAATCCGTGCAGATGTTCTCCTTCGGCATCGGGGCGGCTACTCTGGCTCATAACGGCACGCAGGCGCAACTCCACAGGTTCGTTTGTGGACACGTCGTGCCCTGTGATGCACCCCACAAGGAGCGTCACCACCGCACACATTGCCACTATGCCACCAAGATGTTTCATCATCACTCTGCGTTCCTTTTTCTTAAAGTCCTTGAAGTCCCTAATGCCCTCTTATGGCACCAACTCCAAAGCCCCCTTTTTTGTGCTTGGGGGAGGGAATCATCCTCCCCCAAACTAAACGGTTTTCAAACCTTTGTTGGGAGATTAGATAGTAGCACTCTCCTCAACAACGGGAGTTTCCCAAACAGTAACCTCGGGGTCGAACAAGATCTCATCCAAACCAATGGTAATGTGGTAAGTGTAGATTTTGTTCCTCTCCCAACCTACGGTGGGGGTGATAACATAATCGGTAGTCACCTTATTGGTGCCATCATAGTCGATGGTGTAATTTACGGTGATGTCGCCACAGTTCTGGGGGATAATCAAAGCCTCCTCGCCCAAAACCTCTACGGTCTGATCCATAGGAACAACCTCTGCAACGCCATCGAGAACATCGTAAACAACTGCATTCTTGTGGTTATCCCAGTAACCGCCAGCGATGGTACCATCCGCAATATAGTCAGCAGTCGACCAAGCAGTGAAGGTTACGCTGTTAATCTTGAACTCTACAACTTTGTCGGTAGCAGTGTAGGTCTTGTTGGTCTTGATGTCAAGCTTAATCTGCGAGAGAAGGTGGTGGAAGGGAACATCAACGGGACCACTGGTAAGGGCTGCCGAAACCTCCGAAACCATAAGGTCAATCTGCTCCTTAACAGCGTTTTTGGTCTTGAAGCCGGTGAACATTACACCATTAGCAGCAGTAGCGGTTACATCACCTGTACCGAACGCATAGGGCGAGTAGCAAGCAAACTTCAAATCTGCATCTTTGGGCCAGTAGTAGCTATCGGTTGCGTGTTTCCAATAGGTGCCATTCTGCTGAACCTCTACATTGTTCATATAGGTGTTGGCATAGCTGTTTGCCGAGTGGAAAGCGTAAACACCAAAGTGCTCATTGGTAGGATAGGTTGCATCGGTGATAGGACCGGTAACCACTGCCTTGGTGTTTTTGTAATTTACTGCCTTGAAGTTAATCTCCTCATTGGGAGTGATAACCTCGTTCTTCACACAGCTGGTGAGCGCAACGGCTACCACGGCTGCAATTGCAAAAAACTTTTTCATAGTTGTAATTGTTTGATTGGTTAATTAAAATTTTGTTTGTTGTCTATTTTGTTTTGTTATTTCCAATACATTATTCGATGGTGATTGCATCAACAGTTACATCAACCCAACCGGTATTAACAACATCGGGATCGAAGGTAATCTCATCGAGTTTGAAGTTGAGGGTGTAGATATACCTCTTACCTGCAACCCACGCCTCGGTGATGGCAGGAGAAACGGTGCCCTCAACAGTCTTACCATTCTGGGTAAGAGCATAAGCGATGGAGATTTTAGCATTGGCACCCATAGCCTGGGGAATGGTAAGAATACCAGCACCGTAATCTACGGCAGAAGAGGTCAAAGCAGCCGACTCGGTAGCATAGTACGCCTCGGTAGCGTTATAATTGGTGTTATCGGTCCAAGTGATGCTGGGGTTAGCCACCTGGTCTGCGGTCGAGAGCTCCTTGTAGTTGCAAGTAGCCTCAACATCAACATTGGTGAACGATACACTCTTCACTTTAAGTGTTGCATTAGCATAGTCGGCGTTGGTCTTAACCTTTACAAGCACCTGCGAGAGTGCGTGGTGGAAAGTCATTTTGAGAGCACTGTTACCCTTTGCGCCCCAATTGTATGCAAACATCACATCGGTATCCTTTGCAGCATTCACATTGTAATTAGTCAAGGTAAGACCATCTGCCCAACTTACAGTGGGGGCAATCGAGGCAGGAGCAACTGCATAGAAGCCAACCTTACCACTCATAGGCCAATAGTAGGAGGTGGTGGAGTTTTTGTAAACATCGCCCACTTTGGTACACTCTACATTATACATACCAAACTGCTGGGTGCTGGTGAAATCATCCTCCGAGAAGAAACCGAAGACCTTGAAGTCACCCGAGAAAGTCGCGCCCTCAACAATAGCCTTGTTGGGCACCTTGTTCACAGCCTGCATAACGATCTCTGCGGGCTCTACATCCTCGAACATCTCATTGTTCACGCAACCGGTCAGCATCAATGCTGCCACAGCTGCCATTGCAAAAAACTTTTTCATAATTGTTTGTTTTTAGTGTTTATTAGTTTGTTGTTTATTTTGTTTTCCTTGTTTTGCGACCATTGGGCCAAAGGCTATATTATCACATCCTGCTCCACATTCTCCCACTCATCAACCGAGGGTTGGAAGCCACCGCCGCCACCTGTGCTTGGGGGTGGATCGGGGAGCACAATCGGGTCTTCCTCAATAAATATCCACTTCTCGGGGTTGTCCTTAAACTCATCGGTAATATCCCACTGGCGGTACTCCACATCGCCCTGATTGTTGGTCACAACAACAGTCAGCCACAAGTGCGAAATCTCTTGGGGAAGTTTGCCAAAGGTATTAAAGGTCGTTTCGAGCACCTCGTTGCCATTCTCATCGGTGCCCGCCATCATATCGAAGTAGAGAATCACGCTCTCCTCAATCATTCCGCCCTCGAAGCCGAAGTTATTACCCGCAGCCTGTCCCGAAAGCAGAGCTTGTGCGCTCGCCATATTCTTACCACCCTGCAACCTCACACCCAGGTAGTAGGTCTCAACAATGGTGTGGGCCGCGGCGTGGAGAGTCTGCGTACCGGTGCGGTGGAAAATCTCCACATCCTCCCTCGCCACAAAGAGGTGGTCGGGCTCATAGACAATCTTCTCGGCCTCCGAAGGTGCAACATAATCAACCCTACTTGCCGCATTGAGTTTGGTGAGCAGGTTGGTACGGGTTGCAGAGGGAATCTCGTTGGTGTAGGCCTCCAACTTCGGCACGGAGCTCTCGCCACGGATAATAGTCGCCTCCGTATCGAAGTTATAGACCACCATCTTATACTTACCTGGTTGTGCACTGATGTAGCCACCATCGGGGCCCACATAGTCATCCGACACAAACTCATAGGTCTCGGGGTCATAGAAGAGCACCCTCATAAGTTCGGGCTTCGAGTGGGGGTTTTCGAGGTTGTGGATATCCAAATTGAGGTTGAGTTTGAGGTAGAGGCCGTCGTTCATCTCCTCCAAAGGACGGCGCGAGCAAGCCACCGACAGCATCAATGCCATCAGCAGCGCAAAGCCAGCCTTTATGTTACCTCTCCAACTCATCGTCTATCTCTTTTTGCCTCCCCACTCAATGGGCACCACAAGCGACACCTTTGCCTTCGTTGGACCCCAATAGCCAAACCTACCGCTCACCTTATCGCGAATGAGGGTTTCGTTACCCTCGGGATCGGTGATATGGAAGTAGTGGCGGTAGTTGCTCTGCAAGTATCCCAAGCCAATCTCGAACTCCAATCGGCAACGGCTCTTGGCCAACTCCATAGCATAGCCATAGCTCAAACCCGCAGCGATGAAGAACTCTCCCTGATAGCCATCCGTACTCCTCCACTGGAAGTCATACAAACCCGCACCCGCATAGAGTCCCACAAAGTGACCTTTCAGGCGGTTATCCCTTGTGCGCTCGCCCAGCCAATAGCGGCCCTCCACATCGCCCCACAGCAATTGGTAGCACCAATCCCAGCTCTTGGGCAGGTACCAGGGGAATGTCCAAGATGCGTCGAGCGAATAGCGAGTACCAAAGGGAATCTCCACACCCACATTCACCGCAGCAATTGCGTCAAAGAGAAGGTTGGTTTTCAGAGCAACAAGATTTTTCACCTCTGCCAACTCCTCAACATCGGGAGTCGCGGGAGTTGTTGTGGGGGTTACACTCTCCTCGGTAGCTCCACTCTCTTCCACATAGGTCCTCTCCTCACTCTCCTCGGTGTAGATATTCTCGTAGGGGGTGGGGACAAAGTCGGCAATCGAAAGCGAAAGCAACATACTACCGCCACCGATGCTCTCCAAGCGCAAAGGCTCCTCGGCAACCTGCGAGAGAACCTCCTGCTCGGCAAGTGCGGCGGGGTTGTAGTAGATGATGCAGGTGGTAGCGGTACGCAGATAGGGAAGGATATTCTTACGGATGTAGGCGTATGGGTAGCCTCCACGCAGAGCGTAGAGCTGTTTCATACGGTTATCAACGTGAAGTTTCTTGTTGTTCAAGATGCGGAGCACCTCCTTGCGGTGGGGGACCTTTTTGTCGGCCTCAACCATTCTTACCAAGCCCTCAAAGTCCTCACCTTTGGCATAGGTTGCAAGGTTCGAGAAGTCCACTTCGGGATACTTCACCCTCAAAAAACGCTTCATACTCTCGGCACGCTTGCCCGACAACCACTGGTTGTAGGTGCTACGGCCCTCGGGAGATGCGTATGCCACAATGGAGATGCTGTCGATAGCATCGGCGTGGTGGAGGAAGATGGAGTCAAGGGTTGTGAATGCCTCGGGGTTGGAGAGATAGCGGTGGTCGATGGAGTGTTTGTCGTGACGATAGTAGACCACAACTTCGCTCTTCTCCGCCATAGGCTGGGCGAAGAGGGACGTTGCGGAGAGCAACAAGGCAAGTATGGTCATCAACACTCTCACTGTTTTTGCTTCTATCGGGGCATTAAAAAATGGGGTTGTTCAGTGAGTTTTCCCACTGACAACCTCTCACGCGCGCGCGTTTGTGAGCGGCGCAAAAAACCTCACTCTCTATCTTTTTCATTCAAAGCAATTCTTCACCTTGGCCCTAAACTAACCATCTGTTTTATATTTTGCGAAAGGCGACTTTTTCAGTTTTGCAAAGGTAGGGCTTTATTTTTTATAAAAAATAAACAAGGGAAGGTTTTTGTATGTTTTGAAACGATAATAAAAAAATTACCCCCCCCGTTTGGAAATATTGCACATATTCGGAGGAGGTATTGCACATAAATATATTACATAAGGATTATTCCTTTGGTTTGATGGGGTTTTGTTCGCGCCACTCCTGTGGAGTTACACCAACATAGCGCTTAAAGTAGCGACAGAAAAACGAGGGGGTTGCAAAGTTGAGTTTCTCGGAGATATCCGACGAGGAGAACACGGTGGAGGCGAGCAGATGTTTGGCACCCTGAATTACCGCCGAGGCAATCATATCCGAGGGGTTTTTACCCGTAATACTCTTAACTTTCAAAGCAAAGCGTTTGGGGGGGAGGTTGAACTGCTGGGCATACCACTCAACATCCCTATGTTCGGCCGCCATAGTTGTCAGCAACATATTGAATTTGAAGACCATTTGTTCATCGAGCGACATCTCCTTCATTGGCTGATTGCGCCTTGCAAAAAGACTCGAAATCTCCATCTTCAAGAGCGATGCAAGGATATATTCAATATCCGTACTATGAATAGCATTGGGGTACTTAACCGAGGCATCTATATACTCCACAAGCGAAAGAAGGGTGTTCTGCTCCTGCTCGCTGATGGTGAATACCGAGTCGTAGGTCAGGCGAGGAAATGCCTCCACAAGGGACCCTCCCCCACGATTAATATCCACCCTCATCAACAAAATCCTCGCATCGTAGTCCGCAGACATATCGTGAAATTGGCAATAAACCTCGGGGAGAAGTATGCATAACTTCCCCTGTGTAATGGTTTGACTAACACCATTAACCATAGCAATCACACTACCACCTCGGCAATAGATGAATGCCACCGCATCGGAGGTGTAAATCGAATGTCCAATTATATCATCCACCAACTCCGACCCAGCCAAAACATCCCAAACGATGAATTTAGAGTCTGTGGACACACCTTGAATATTCGCCAAGGTGCCCCAAATTGAATTTGCGTGTTGTGGTTTTGACAACATATCTTCGAATCGTTAAAAAGCCATATAATATCCGCCCACCACAGGTCATCTATTTTGCCCACCAACAATATCGAGCAGTTCGGTTGTGATAGCCTGCTGGCGCTGTTTGTTATACTCCACCGAGAGCTCCTTGATGAGGTCGTCTGCATTGTCGGTTGCCACCTGCATTGCCATCATCCTTGCCGCGTGTTCCGAAGCCACAGCCGAGAGCGCCGCTGTGTATAATTTTAGGGCCACCTGGCGGGGTATAATACTCTCCATAAGCCCCCTCTTTGAGGGCTCCAAAATATAGGGCACAGAATCGTATCTATCGCCCCCCACAGGCATCTCTATGGGCAATAGTAATTCTTGCACAAGTTGTTGGTTACCAGCCGAAAGGAATTTATAATAAACCAACTCTACGCGGTCTATTTCACCCCTCAAAAACTCCGCCATCAGCACCTCGGCCATAGCCTTATATTGGGCATAATCGGGGTGTTCGGCAAGATGGTTATCACCCTCCGTGTGGGCCATTTTTTCGCGTGCGAGTTCCACCGAAAGTCGGTGTCCCATAGTGGTAACCAAAACCTCCTCGGCACCCTCATTTTTACACCCATTTATGGCCCTATTTACACCCTTTGCAACATTGACATTATAGGCTCCGCAGAGGGTTGAATTGGAGGCAAATCCCACTATTTTCACCCTCCTCGGCTCCCTCTTCTCGGCAAGTGGTATGGAGCCCACACCCTCGCCCGTAGCCAAGTGAGCCACAATGGTTTGCAGCTCCTCGGAGTAGGGCACAAGAGAGCCTATATCCCTCTGTGCGCGATGCAATTTGGCCGCTGCCACCATCTTCATAGCGGAGGTTGTCTTGCGCGTAGAGCGGACACTCTGGATTCTCTCCTTTATCTCTTTAAGCGAAGCCACGTTTTTCGTCTATTTGAAAGTTTCCACCACCTCGGCAGCAACCTCGGTGAGCGCCTGTGTAACGCTCTCTTCGAGCCTACCCTCGGCCAAAGGTGTCAAAATATCATCCTTGTGGGTTGCCCTCAACACATCCAGCAATCGGCGCTCAAAGGTACGCACATCACTGGTTTTCAACTCCTTCAACAAACCATTCACACCACAATAGAGCACCGCAATCTGCTCCTCAACGGGCATAGGGCTATATTGGGGTTGGATGAGAAGTTGGGTGTTCTTGTGTCCCTTATCAATAACATAGGCAGTAACGGGGTCCAAGTCGCCACCAAACTTACTGAACGCCTCCAACTCACGATACTGCGCTTGGTCGATTTTGAGCGTACCTGCCACCTTTTTCATCGCCTTAATCTGGGCATTACCACCCACCCTCGACACCGAGATACCCACATTAATCGCGGGGCGGATACCCTGGTTGAAGAGGTCGCTGGCAAGGAATATCTGACCGTCCGTAATGGAAATCACATTGGTGGGGATGTAGGCCGACACGTCACCCGCTTGCGTCTCAATAATGGGCAGTGCCGTCAGTGAGCCTCCACCCTTCACTCTCCCTCGGAGCGACTCGGGAAGGTCGTTCATCTTCTCCGCAACCTCGGTGCGCGAGATAATCTTCGCAGCTCTCTCCAAAAGACGCGAGTGAAGATAGAAAATATCACCAGGGTAGGCCTCCCTACCCGAAGGGCGACGCAAAATGAGCGACACCTCGCGGTAGGCCACAGCCTGCTTCGAGAGGTCGTCATAAACCACCAATGCGTGGCGGCCCGTATCGCGGAAGTACTCGCCAATGGCCGCACCCGCAAAGGGAGCGAAATATTGCAAAGCCGCAGTATCCGAAGCGGTCGCTGCAACCACAATAGTATACTCCATTGCGCCCTTTTCGCGCAAGGTGTTCACAATTGTCGCCACAGTCGAACCTTTCTGACCGACAGCCACATAGATACAATAAACAGGCTCACCACGGAGGTATCCTTCGCGCTGATTGAGGATAGTGTCAATGGCAATGGCGGTCTTACCCGTCTGTCTATCGCCAATGATAAGTTCCCTCTGTCCCCTACCGATGGGAATCATCGCATCCACAGCCTTCAAACCCGTCTGCAAGGGCTCCGATACCGGCTGACGGAATACCACACCCGGGGCCTTGCGCTCCAAAGGCATCTCGTACTTCTGGCCACCAATCTCACCCCTGCCATCGATGGGTTCACCGAGCGGGTTGATAACCCTACCAACCATCTCCTCGCTCACCCTCACCGATGCAATGCGGTGGGTACGCCTAACACTATCTCCCTCCTTCACCAACTCGGTGGAGCCAAGCAACACAGCGCCCACATTGTCCTCTTCGAGGTTCATAACAACGCCGCTCACGCCCTCCTCGAACTCCAACAATTCGCCAGCCTCGGCACCTTCGAGTCCATAGATGCGAGCCACACCGTCACTCACTTGGAGCACGGTGCCCACCTCTTCAAATTTGAGCGAGGTATCGAGCCCCGCGAGTTGGTCGCGAAGCACGCGCGACACTTCACTTGGTTTTATCTCTGCCATATCTCTTCTCTATACGATACTTCTATTTCGACTGATAAACTGCTGGCGGATGCGTTCGATAGCCCCTCTCGCAGAGGCATCGAGCACCCTGCCCTCAACGCGGAGCACAAATCCTCCGAGCAGCTCCTTGTCAATCATTACATCCAACTCCACCTCTCCGCCAAATCTCTGACGGATAATCTCTCGGAGCCTTTCGAGGGTTGCCTCATCGGGTGTGGACACCGCCACCAATCGGGCATAGACTATCCCCTTGTGGCGACGATAGAGCCTCATATAGGCCCGAGCCATCTCACCCAGCAACATCTCCCTGTCGTGGCGGAATACCAAATCGACAAACCGCACAAGGCTCTGCGGAGGCTCCTCGCCCGATAGTGCCACCACAAACCGCTCACGGAGCTCCTCCGAGAAGGTGGGGTTATCCACCACACCCTTTACTCTTTGGTCACAACGCAACGTGCGCCCCAACCCTCGAAGTATGGGGTACAAAGCATCCTCCTCACCCACCTCAATGGCATAGGCAAGGAGTGCTTTCGCATAGCGTCCCGCAAGCAAGCTCTCGTTCATAGTATGCTGGTTTGCTGTGTTTTAGGCCTCGTGGGTGGAATCTACACCACTCTGCGCCTCGTCAATCAGGCGGTCGATATACTCTCCGCCCTCCCTCTCGCTGTCGAGTTTCGCACGCAGAACTTTCTCGGCAACCTCCACCGAAAGGAGTGCCACCGTTGTGCGCATCTCACCCAGAGCCTTTTGTTTCTCGATTTCGATTTGGTTTTTTGCCGCCTCCATACGCGCCGCCGCATCCGCTTCGGCCCTCTCACGAGCGCTCTCCACTATGCGATGGCTATCCGCCACGGCCGCCGAGAGCATCTCGCTCGAACGGCGGGTGGCCTCATCCATAATCCTATGGGCCTCCTGCTCCACACCTTCCAACCGCTTGCGAGCCTCATCGGCATTGGCAAGCGACTCCTCAATGTGGGTACGACGCTTATCGACCATCCCCGTAATTATCGGGAAGCCGAATTTGGCGAGCGCACCAAACACGATGAGGAACGAAAGGAGCATCCAGAACAGAAGCCCCAAATCGGGAGTAAGTAGCGACATTGTTTAACTGTTTTAGGTTTCTACTCCCTTTTGTTAGATTGCAAGCAAGCAGACAACCAAAGCAAACAGGGTTGCACCCTCAATAAGACCGCCAGCAATAATCATTGCCGACTGCAACGAACCTGCCGCCTCGGGTTGGCGAGCCATAGCCTCCAAAGCGTTTGAGCCTATTTTACCAATACCCCACGCTGCACCAAATACTGCTAATGCCGCAGCCAAAGGAGCGACAACCGAGCCCAAACTCACGGTCTGCAAAAGTGTTATAAAAGCCATCATAATTTTGTGTGTATTAAAAAGTTAATATAATTATTTGTGTTTCATTTTCTCCTTTTTTGCCGCGTGGTGTTCGGGGCGCGAGAGTCCCACAAAGACCGACGAAAGCATTGTAAATACATAGGCCTGAATGTAGGCAACCAATATCTCCAACACCAACATAAAGACCGATAGTATGACCGAGAAGATGGTCATAACGATATTCATTGTTGTACCCAAGCTCACCGACACAAAAACAAGGCTTGTGAGGGCAAGAATAACCATATGTCCCGCCAGAGTGTTGGCAAAAAGACGAATGGTCAGCGCAAAGGGTTTCGAGATAATTCCAAAGAGCTCAATGACGGGCATCAAGGGAATAGGGAACTTCATCCACACAGGCACATCGGGCCAGAGAATCTCCTTCCAATACTCCTTATTGCCAAAGACATTGACCGCAAACATCGTTGCCAGAGCCAAAATGAGTGTTACGGCGATATTGCCTGTTGTATTTGCACCTCCCGGGAAAGCAGGCACCAAGCCCATAAGGTTATTGACAAAGATGAAGAAAAAGGCCGTCAGCAGGTAGGGTGAATAGCGTTTGTAGTCCTTACCCACCGAGGGGCGAATAACATCATCCTCAATGCTCATTATAAGCATCTCCACCGCTCCCACCAGCCCTTTGGGCACCGCATAGATGCTGTAATCACGCCTACGGTACCACCTTGCGCATCCCAAAATTATCACCACCACCAATAGGGAGTTAATCATCACACCTGCGGCATTCTTTGTAAGCGAGAGGTCGAGTGGGCGATAGACCTCGCCATCGGCTCCCACAGCCACAAGTTTACCCTCCCACTTTTCGCCCTTGGGGGCAATATAGAACCCCTCGTAGGTATGGTGGTGCGCCACCCTTGCAGACGAAAAGGCGTGCCACTTGCCACTATCGCTACGCACGATACAGAGCAGCGGTATCTCTATATGGTGGCCCTTATAGGTGGCAATGTGCCAAGAGTAGGAGTCGCTTATGTGGTCGAAAATGAGCCCCACAACATCCAACTCCTCGGCCGCCATCTCTTGGACCTCCTCGGATTCCTGCAAAGTGGGCTTCTCACCTGCCCACACATCGCACCACGACACCCCCACAAGGAGTACCGACAAGGTGAGTAGTATGTGGCGCAAATGGTTCATTTTGTGCTATTTATCTTTTTCTTTGTTATATGCCGTCACAGCCCAACCCTCAAAGAGCGAGGTGAGCAGATAGAAGCCGAGGGTGTAGAACAAAAAGGTGTTCTTTGCGGGCAACTCACACACCACCCACACAAGCATCATAACCGCCACACCCAAAAACTTCACACCCCTGATAATCATTGAGGTGAAGAGAATCTTCTGTGGAGCCATCCTATCGTAGCGGCCCATCAGCCACACAAATACCGCCTCATAGAGATAGAAAAATGCGGGCGCAATCCATCCGAGGGGTAGCATCTCGGGGGCCCATAGGCGCGCAACCGCTACAATGGCAACACCATAAAGCAATGTCGCGCCCTCCAATATGGTTTTTAGGGTTTTACTCTTCATTGGTCCTCGTTTTTTATTCGGTGCAAACTACGATATTATTCTCCTTAACCTCTACAAAACCTCCCGAAATCATCAACGAGCCCTCCTCTCCCGAAGGGGTTGTATAGACAATCCTGCCCTCGGTGAGCGACGAAATAAGGGGAGCGTGGCCTCTCAACACCACAAAGGGGGCCTTTGTGCCTGGGAGCAACACCCTCTCAACCTCGCCTTCGAAGAGTGGTTTGATGGGAGATATAATTCGCAGATGCATAGTAGTTTCGTGGGCTTTATTCTACAACTTGACGGCGAATCTCCTCGCCCTTGGCAATAGCCTCTTCGATGGTGCCCACATTGAGGAAGGCGGCCTCGGGCAGGTGGTCAACCTCGCCATCGAGAATCATCTTGAAGCCCTTGATGGTATCCTCAATCGACACCATAACACCCTTCACGCCCGTAAATTGTTCCGCCACCGAGAATGGTTGCGAGAGGAAGCGCTGGATGCGACGCGCACGATTGACAGTGAGTTTATCCTCATCCGAAAGCTCCTCCATACCGAGGATGGAGATGATATCCTGCAACTCTTTGTTGCGTTGGAGAATCTGCTTAACCCTTTGTGCTGTGGTGTAGTGCTCCTCACCCACAACATTGGGATCGAGGATGCGCGAAGTAGATTCGAGAGGGTCCACCGCAGGGTAGATACCCATCTCGGCAATCTTACGGCTCAACACCGTGGTGGCATCCAGGTGGGTGAAAGTTGTTGCGGGCGCAGGGTCTGTAAGGTCGTCGGCAGGGACATAGACCGCCTGAATGGAGGTAATCGAGCCACTCTTTGTGGAGGTAATACGCTCCTGCATAGCACCCATCTCGGTGGCAAGGGTTGGTTGGTAGCCCACAGCCGAGGGCATACGGCCCAACAGAGCCGACACCTCCGAACCCGCCTGGGTAAAGCGGAAAATATTGTCGATAAAGAACAAAATATCCCTATTGGCACCACCGTCGCGGAACGACTCGGCAACCGTCAAGCCCGAAAGCGCCACCGAAGCGCGAGCACCTGGGGGCTCGTTCATCTGACCAAAAACAAGGGTTGCCTGCGACTTGGCCACCTCCTCGGGATCCACCACCGAAAGGTCCCAATCGCCACGCTTCATCCCCTCCTCAAACTCTTTACCATAGCGGATAACGCCCGATTCAATCATCTCCCTCAATAGGTCGTTACCCTCGCGGGTACGCTCACCCACACCGGCAAAGACCGAGTAGCCACCAAGTTTCTTGGCAACATTGCGGATAAGCTCCATAATTAGCACCGTCTTACCCACACCAGCACCGCCAAACAAGCCGACCTTTCCGCCCTTAACATAGGGTTCCAAAAGGTCTATCACCTTGATACCCGTATAGAGCACCTCTTGGGAGGTTGTCAGGTCGTCGAACTTTGGCGCATCACGATGGATGGGAAGTGCACCCTCCATCTGCAAGTCGCCAATACCATCAATGGCATTGCCTATAACATTCAGCAATCGCCCTTTGATTTGCTCGCCAACGGGCATAGAGATGGGGGCATAGTACGACACCGCCTCCACACCTCTACACAAACCATCGGTGGAGTCCATTGCCACAGTGCGTACAGCACTCTCGCCTATGTGTTGTTGGATTTCGGCAATGAGTCGTTTGCCATCGGGGCGCACAACCTCCACAGCATCGTGGATGGCGGGCAAATCAACCCTCTCCCCATCGGCGCTCTCAAAACTGACATCAATGACGGGGCCAATGACCTGCACCACCCTGCCACAGATTCTCCTTGAAGCTCTCTCTGTCATATTTTAGGTTTTAGCGTTTTCGGTTCCAAAAAAAGGGGGACAACCACCTTTCCATTTTACAAATATAACGGCTTTCTTTCAGATTTCCAACCCCCAAACAACAAAAAAGGAGGTTTTTATGTGCAAAACCCCCTTAAAAATGTTCAATATTTCCCTACTTCACAAATACTTCGAGTAATTTACCCTTACCAGAGATAACCAAATCGGTTGCTTCGGCAGGAATTAGGATAGTTTGGAGGGCTGCAAGTTGCTCCCTTTCGCCCAGAGCCTTTATCTCCACCTCCCCCTCAACACACATATAGGCCACAAAGCTATCCAATGGCGCGTAGTCCAGCTCAATAGCACCATCCACATCTATAAGATTGGTGGTGAATTTCTCACACGAGAAGAGCTCCACAGCCCCATTTCGAGTGGCGGGTTTTGTTATATTGAGATTTTTGGCAGGGGTGAGTCTTACAACCTCCGCAGCCAAAGCCGTGTGCAATTCGCGGGGGTGACCACTCCTATCAAGGCGATTCCAATCATAGATGCGGTAGGTGATATTCGAAGGCTCTTGAATCTCCGCCAAGAGCACACCTGCACCAATGGAGTGGATGGTTCCTGGGGGCACCAAAAAGGCCTCACCTTTATGCACAAGGCGCTTTTTTAGATGGTTGCCAATGGTGCCATTCTCCACCGCCTCATCATACTCATCCTCCGTCATTGAGTGGGCAAAGTCGAGATAGATAGCCCCCTCTGGCTCGGCATCAATAATATACCACATCTCCATTTTGCCCCTTGCGGAGTGCATCTCGCTGGCAAACTCATCGGTGGGGTGCACCTGTATGGATAGCATTTGGCGAGTGTCGATGATTTTCATCAACACAGGAAACTCCAACCCATACTTTTCATAGACAGCATCACCCACCAACTCGCCCATATAGACCTCTGTCAGCTCGGTGAGAGTGTTGTCGGCAAGTTCGCCCGAGGCCACCACCGATTCACCCTCTTCAATGCCCGAGAGTTCCCAGCTCTCGCCTATGTGCTCGGGGCTCAACCCCCTGGGTACTCGCTTATTAGCCTTTGCGAGGCGTTCTCCACCCCACATTGTTTCGTGTAGTACAGGCTCAAATTTCAGCGGACGCAACATATCTCTTTTCTTGCTTTTTTCTCTTTTCAGTGGTCAAAATTAGTCAAAAATCCTAAAATTGATACCACAAAAAGGAATTAATTAGTATATTTGTAAAGTTTATCAACACAATCACAATCTATGAAAGAGTTAATCAGAGTCGAAAATGTAACCAAAAAATTTGCCGGTCACACCGCACTCGACAACGTCTCACTCACCATCCCCCAGGGTGCTGTCTATGGCTTGTTGGGTCCCAATGGCGCGGGCAAAACAACCCTAATACGAATCATCAACCGCATCACCGCACCTGACAGTGGCCAGGTGTGGTTCGATGGACACCTTTTGGCACCAGAGGATGTGGCCCACATCGGCTATCTACCCGAGGAGCGTGGTCTTTACAAGACAATGAAGGTGGGCGAACAGGCCCTCTACTTCGCACGCCTGAAAGGTCTTTCGCGTGCCGAGGCCACCAAAAGGCTCAAAGCGTGGTTCGGCAAGTTCGGCATTGAGAGTTGGTGGAACAAGAAGGTAAGCGAACTCTCCAAGGGTATGGCGCAAAAGGTGCAATTTATCGTCACCGTACTCCACGAGCCCAAGCTCCTCATCTTTGATGAGCCATTCAGTGGCTTCGACCCCATCAATGCCAACCTCCTCAAAGAGGAGATTCTCGCCCTGCGCGACAAAGGAGCAACCGTCATCTTCTCCACCCACAATATGTCCTCGGTAGAGGAGGTTTGTGACCACATAACCCTCATCAACAAATCCAAAAACATCCTCTCTGGCCCGCTGAACGAGATTCGCCGTAGCCACGGAGGCAACATCTTTGAGGTCGATTTCCGCGGCTCACGCGATGAGCTCATTGGCTCCCTCTCGGGGGCTCCCTGCACCATCCTCGACACCACAGCGAGCGATGACGAGGCGACAGCAGGCACCTCTTCGGCCTTGAAAATCCACATCCCCAACGATGAGGATATCAAAGACGTTGTGACCATTATCAACAATAGTGCCTCACTTCGCTCCTTCCACGAAGTTATCCCCTCAATGAATGATATTTTCATTAAAGCTGTGGCGGGAACTCTTTAACGATTTTAAGAAGAAAAGACTATGGGAAAGATTGGAATTATAGCAGGACGCGAATTCAATGAGCGCGTGCGCAAGAAAAGTTTTATCATCACCACAATCCTGATGCCCCTCGCATTTGTGGCAATTATGTTCATCCCCGCGCTGATGATGAATATCCAGAGCGACGAGGTCAATGAGATTGTTGTGGTCGACCAGAGTGGTATGATTGCGCAGAGGCTCCACGATACCGACACTATCGACTTCACCCCCACAGAGGAGTCGTTGGAGCAGATTAGGGCGAGGGAGAACACCCCCTTTGGTATCCTCATAATTGGTAGCGATGTCTTTACCAATGCGTCGAATGTGCAGCTTCTCACCTACGAATCCTCGACCATCAACATCGAGAGTGCCATCTCGGGGCAAATCTCCACCATTATCGAGAGCGAGAAACTCAAAGCCTACAACATTGAGGATATAGACTCCATTCTCGAAGCCATCAAAACCCCCGTTTCGCTCAAAGTGAAACAGCTTGATGCCACAAGTGGCGACACAAAGGAGAGCTCTTCGATTCTCAACATCGCTTTGGCATACATCTTTGGCTTCCTTATCTATATGTTCGTATTCCTATATGGCAATATGGTAATGCAGGGTGTCATTGAGGAGAAGAGCAACAAGGTGATGGAGGTTATGGTGTCGAGTGTTCGCCCCTTTGAACTAATGATGGGCAAAATTCTTGGTATCGCCTCGGTGGCCGTCACACAGTTTGTCATCTGGGTGGTATTCATCCTTGTGGTTGGTGGCGCAGCAATGAGTCTCTTTGGTGTCAATGAGATGATGGCGGCAGCGTCTGCCTCGGCAGCTATGGATCCCGCAGCAATGATGGGTGCCGAGATGCCCACTTTGGATAGCGAAACCCTCGCCATTATCAGCACCGTAACCGACCCCGCCTACCTCTTCCGCATCTTGGGTGGATTCCTCATCTATTTCATTGGCGGTTATCTACTCTATGCAGCAATGTTTGCAGCTGTGGGTAGCGCTGTGGATAACGAGAAAGATACCAACAATCTCCAAATGCCCATCACCATCCCCCTTATCTTGGGACTCTTTGTGATGATGAGTGCAATGCAAGACCCCCACGGCCCTCTGGCATTCTGGTTCAGTATGATACCTTTCACCTCACCTATTGTGATGATGGTGCGACTCCCCTATGGCGTTCCAGGCTGGGAGCTGGGTTTGTCGATAGGTCTGCTTGTTGTCACCTTTGTGGCTATGGTGTGGCTCGCAGGCAAAATCTACCGCGTGGGTGTCTTTATGTATGGCAAGAAACCCTCCTTTGCCGAACTCTTCAAGTGGATGAAATATAAATATTAGTCTTGCATCCAGCGTCAAAAGTATAACAACAATGGGGCTCTGCCCGAAAAACCAAATCGACATTAGACGTTGGAAATTAGAGGTTAGACCCAAGAAATATGGATACTCTTTTAGGTAAAAATATAGAGGAACTCAAAGAGGTTGCGCTGGCGGCTGGTTTGCCCAAGTTCGCAGGCGGACAGCTCGCCGAGTGGATATACAAAAAGGGGGCTACCTCCTTTGAGCAGATGACCAACATCTCTCTGGCTGGGCGCAAGGCCCTTGCCGAGCGCTACGAACTCGGGTTGAGCGCCCCTGTGAGTGTGTCGGAGAGCACCGATGGCACCAAGAAGTATATCTTTGTGGTGGGTGGCGGACAACGCATAGAGAGCGCCTTTATCCCCGATGGCGATAGGGCCACACTCTGTATCTCCTCACAAGCGGGGTGCAAGATGGGTTGCAAATTCTGCTTTACGGGCCGAGGTGGCTACCACGGTGACCTGACCGTTGCGGAGATTCTCAACCAAATCTGCTCCCTACCCGAAAGGGAGAGGATTACCAATGTGGTGCTGATGGGTATGGGTGAGCCACTTGATAACCCCAACAATGTGATGCGCGCCTTGGAGGTTATGACCTCCGCGTGGGGTTTTGGGTGGAGCCCAACGAGGGTGACGCTCTCAACCGTGGGCGTGATTCCCAACCTGCGCCGATTCCTCAACGAATCGCAGGTTCACCTTGCAGTGTCGCTCCACAACCCGTTTGGCGACCAGCGCAAGGAGATAATGCCCGTCGAAAAAGCCTTCCCCATTCGCGAGGTTGTGAGCCTTCTGAAAGAGTACGACTTTTCGCACCAGCGCAGGGTGAGCTTCGAGTATATCGTCTTGAAGGATATGAACGACAGCCCCGAGCACATCAAAGAGCTATGCCGACTGCTCGATGGCCTAAAATGCCGCATCAACCTCATACGCTTCCACGCCATCCCCGATTCGCCCTATGTGAGCCCCGATTCGGAGAAGATGATACGCTTCCGCGACACCCTCACAAAGAAAGGCATAATGACTACCATCCGCGCCTCACGAGGTGAGGATATAAAGGCCGCGTGCGGACTTCTCTCGGGTGAGGCTGGGCGCAAATAATCAAAGAGTTACGCAATGGCAGCAAACCTCTCGAAACTTGCAGGGCAAGTAGCAATCTATGGCATCAGTAGCGTCGTGGCACGACTGCTGAACTACCTTCTTGTGCCCTACTACACCCGCATAATGTCGCCCGCCGAGTATGGCATAATCACCGACATATACGCCTTAATACCCTTTGCTCTGGTGGTTCTGACACTCGGAATGGAGAGTGGCTATTTCCGTTTTGCCGCAAAGGCCGAGAGCGCCGAGGAGCGCAGGAAGGTCTATTCGACAACGTGGGGCGCAGTGCTAACAGCCGCCACAATCTTCTTGGCCCTTGTGCTCGTTTTCAACGACGGAATCTCTTCCGCTTTGGGCTATTCGGGAAGGCCATACGTTTGGATTACTGGGGCGATAATCTTCCTCGATGTGGCGGGAGCCATCCCCTTTGCTCGCCTACGCCAAGAGGGTAAGGCTCTACGATATGTAACCATTAGATTAATATCTGTAATCGTAAATATTGGCCTGTGCTTGTGGTTCTATAATGCTCAACCAGAGTATTTAAGGCTTTTTGAAAACGCCACAGACCCTGGCTATGCATTCGTTAGCAACCTTGTTTCGAGCGCTATTGCTTTCATTTTGTTACTACTCTCTTGCCGAGGGACACTTCACACAATTGAACGCAAAAGGCTTAAAACCATATTTCTCTACTCCCTACCACTGCTTGTGAGTGGTATTGCAGGCACCGCAAATGAGTTCATCGACCGCCAGATGATTAAGTTCCTTATGCCCGCAGGAGAGAGCCTTGCGGCACTCGGAATCTATGGTGCGGTGGTCAAAATTGGGGTGGTAATGTTGCTCTTTACACAGATGTATCGCCTGGCTGCCGAGCCCTTCTTCCTTGCCGAATTCAAGAGGGATGAATTCAAGAATGCCAATGCCGAGGTGATGAAATATTTTGTGATAGTAAGCCTCGCTATCTTCTTGTTTATCACTCTTTTCAGCGACCTATTTGCACTCATTGTCGGCCCCGATTTTAGGGAGGGTATGTACATTCTCCCCATCGTCTTGATAAGCAATGCGATGAGCGGAGTGGTGCTCAATCTCTCGTTTTGGTACAAACAGACTGGGGCGACAAAATTCGCCATCTGGATTACGGGAACGGGACTACTTTTCACCATTGTTTTCAACATCCTACTCGTGCCATCGTTGGGTTATATGGGAGCCGCCATTGCGCGACTTCTGTGCGAGATTGCGATGGTGGTTTTAAGTTACCGCCTTGGACAGCGCCACTACCCCACACCTTACAATTTGAAACGCATCTTTTCCTATGTGTTCGTTGCAGCCGTTTTATGGGGCTGTTCTCTACTCACCACACAACTCACGCCTGCGCTTAAATATTTGGCAAATAGTGTAATGGTTGTTGCTTTTGTACTCTTTGCCATCCGCCGCGAAGGCATCAATATTGGAGGGCTTATTCGCTCTGTTTTACATCGAAAATAACTCAAAAAAATAGAACCTACTATGAAAGTGAAAGTTATAAATCGCTCACGCCACGATTTACCCCGCTACGAGACACCTCTCTCGGCTGGTATGGATGTTAGGGCCAACCTCGATGAGCCCGTTGTTCTCAAACCTCTCGCTCGCGCACTCATCCCCACGGGATTGTTTGTGGAGTTGCCCGCTGGCTATGAGATGCAGGTGCGCCCCCGCAGTGGTCTTGCTGCGAAATACGGGCTGACCGTCTTGAACGCCCCAGGGACTATTGATGCCGATTATAGGGGTGAAGTGAAGGTGATTCTGGCAAATCTCTCCGACCAAGAATTTACGGTGCAGGATGGCGAGCGAATTGCGCAACTCGTTGTGGCACAACACTCACAAGTAGAGTGGGAGCCCACCTCCGAGCTCTCCGACACATCGCGTGGTGCTGGCGGATTTGGCAGTACCGGAAAATAAAGCCCAAGCGGACAGATGTGCTCAAAGGATTGAGATTTGAGCATTTTGGTGCGCCCCTTTCGGGGCGCATCTTTTTTCCTCTTATGCCCAAGAGGTGTGGTGGTGGACTAAAAAATAATCGACAATTCGTGAGAATGTCGATTTATTTTTTACCTTTGTAGTTTGCATACCTATTTAAGATAAGGCGAAAAATGAAATTTGGTGACGTTGTAGGACACAAGGAGCTTCTTGGGCAGTTGCGGGCAAACATTGATGCCGGCAGGGTGAGCCACGCGCAACTCATTGCTGGTGAGTGCGGTTGGGGTACCTTGCAGGTGGCGCTCGCATACGTTCAGTACCTCCATTGCCCCCATCGTGAGGGTGGCGAGGCGTGTGGCCGGTGCCCCTCGTGTGTGCAGATTGAGGCCCTCGCCCATCCCGATGTTCACTTCATTTTCCCCATTGTAAATCCCTCTAAAACCCCTACCAGCGACTCTTTCATTGGCGAGTGGAGGGAGTTTGTGAAGGAAAATGACGCCATTTTCGACGAGCACGCCTGGTATGAGAAGATTGATGCGCAGAATGCACAGGGTATAATCCCACAAAAGGAGGCGGACAACATCATCCGCAAGCTCTCCTTCAAGGCCTTTGAGGGTGAGCGAAAGAGTGTGGTCATCTGGCTCCCCGAGAGGATGAAGCGCGAGGCTGCGAACTCTCTGCTGAAAATCCTCGAAGAGCCCTGGGAGGGAACCCTCTTCCTGCTGGTGAGCGAACACCCCGAGTCGCTCCTTTCGACCATCACATCGCGCACACAGAGCATCAACGTGGGACGAATCTCCCCCGAGGAGTTGGCAGAGTATGCCGTGAATAAGTTGGGTGCCACACCCGAGGCTGCGGCCTCCGCAGCAAGGGTGGCAGATGGCTCCCTACTCACTCTCCGCAAGGCTTTGGGCGAGGGCGAGGGTGTGAGTGTCGATAATTTCGAGCTCTTCACACGCCTTATGCGACTCTCGTTCAGCAATCGCCATCTGGAACTCTTCGAGTGGGCCGAGCAGCTGGCGTCGGCACGCAAGGAGAGCCAAAAACACTTCTTCGAGTATGCCCTTGGGCTCATCCGCGAGAGCTATATGCTCACCGCTGGAATGGAGAGTGTGAGCCACCTATGGGGTGCCGAGAGGGAGTTTTGCCTAAAATTTGCCCCCTATGTTGCCAACCACAACGTGGAGGCACTGGTGGCAGAGATGGAGAGGGCGTTGCGAGATATTGGGCAGAATGGCAACCCGCGTATGGTCTTTACCCATTTTGCACTCGCGGTGAGCAAACTTATTGCACAAAGAGGATAGAAAACCTAAAATTACAACAATAAAACACAACAAAAACTATGGCAAAAGCGATAATTATAACAGGTGGAAACGTGGGCGATGTGAAGGACACACTGCGTCGCGCACAACAGGAAATCAACCGACAGTTGGGTATCATCTTGCGCTGCTCCCACAGCTATGAGAGCAAGGCGTGGGGATTCACCTCGTCGGAAAACTTCTACAATCAGGCCATCATTCTCGACACCGACTACTCCCCCGAGGAGTTGTTGGAGAAGGTGTTGGAAATCGAGGTTCTGCTTGGTCGTGACCGTGAGGAAGAGGCCCGCATCAAGGCTATGACCGGTGAGAGGTTTGCCCCCCGCAAAATTGACATCGACATCCTCTTCTACGACGACTTGGTGATTGACACCCCAACACTCACAATCCCCCACCCCCTGATTCAAGATAGGGATTTTGTGTTGCGTCCACTGAACGAGATTATGCCAGAGAAGATTCACCCTGTTTTGCGCAAAACCATCCACACCCTCTTTGAGGAGATGGAGGCAAGAGAGGCGTAGGCAAATTCAAAATTCAAAATTCAAAATTCAAAATTTGGGGTTAGGATAGCGGATTGGATATGCAGAAGAGAACTTTTGTACGAGTGTTACAGGTAGCAATGATTGGGTTGTTTGGTAGCAGCCTATTGTGGCGTTGTGCCAACATTTCTTCGCCACAGGGTGGTCCCAAGGACTCACTCCCACCCATCATTGTGAGCGCCAACCCTGGATTCAACACCACAAACTTCACAGGCAAGGAGATCTACATCGGCTTCAACGAGTATGTGCAGATTAAGGACCAGCAAAAGGAGTTCTACACCTCGCCAATGATGAAGAAAAACCCCACCATCACCACAAGCGGTAGGGGTATCCGCATCACCATCCTCGACACCCTCGAAGAGAACCAAACATACGCACTCAACTTTGGCAACTCGATTGTGGATAACAACGAGGGCAACCGATTGAGCGACTTCCGCTATGTGTTCTCCACGGGCGATAGAATTGACTCGATGGTTATGAGTGGCTACACCGTAAGTGCCAGCAAGGGTGATAGTGTGAGTGGTTCGCTCATCTTCTTCTACCCTGCCGAGGTCGATTCGATTCCCGAGTACGACTCCATTCTTCTGAAACACAAGCCTGCAGCTGTGGCAAAGGCCGCCTCCAACGGCATCTTTATAGCCCAGAACCTCAAACCTATCGACTACAAAATCTACGCCATCGGGGACAAGAACAACAACTTTTCCTACGACCCCGAGACCGATATGGTGGGCTTCTTGGACACCATCTACAACCCCCTCACAAGCCCCGATTTCAGGGTGTGGTACGATACCACTCGCCACTATCTGACCGCCGAGCCACAACTCTACTTCAAGATGTTTACCGATGGTAGGTTCAAACGCCAGAATCTTGCAGACTCAAAGAGGGATATGCAGCACAAGGTGACACTCTACTTCAATGCCCCCAACCCCGAGGTTCTTGCCTTCTACATTGCAGGCGTAGAGCCCGATGAGGTGGTGACAGAGTATGTGACTCGTGGTAAGGATACCATCAACTATTGGCTCAATGTACCCTCGGAGCGCTTGGGCGACACCCTCAAAGGCCACGTCATCTACCTCAAACACGACTCCATAAACAACCTCGTGCCCGACACCGCTAAACTCTCTCTGTTCTGGAAATACTTTGAGAGCAAAGAGGAGAAAAAAGCCCGCGAAGAGGAGGAGAAAAAGATGGAGCAGGCGCTCAAAGATAGCGTCGAGTATGTACCTCCCGTAAAGAAAAACCCCTTTGCGGTGGATATGTTCAAGGGTGAATTAAACCCCGAAAAGAGCATAACTTTCAAATTTACAATGCCCCTTGTGGCGGTAGATACTGCGGCTATCGACCTGCGTTTGGCTGGCAATGCCCTCTCCGCCGAGGAGGAGAAGAAACTCGCCGAGGAGAAGAAGAAAGAGGCGCAAAAGCGTGGTGTGGAACAGATTGTGGAGGACGTGTCGGAACTGCCAAAGGTTGATTATGAGTTCTTCCGCGATAGTATCGATATGAAGATTTGGCACCTGCGAGCCAATTGGGACCAGAAGAAAAAGTATAAACTTATGATTCCCGCGGGCACTTTCCAAAATGTTGCGGGAGAGGCCAATGACACCCTGCGTAGCGACTATACCACCTTTGATGGTGAGAAATTCGGCACGGTGATTATCAACGTTGTGGGCAAAACCCCAACAAGCAAATATGTTATCTATCTCAATGACGAGAAGGGTAAGACGATTGCCGAAATTAAAGATGCCTCATCGGGCAAACACCTCTTCAACTTTGTCAAACCAGGCAAGGTGAGGGTGAGTGTGCTCGAAGATGCCAATGGCAATGGCAAGTGGGACACCGGCAACCTCATAGAGCGTCGCCAGCCCGAGCGCACCGAGCCCTATGTTGATGATAGGGGCGAGGAGATTATGGAGGTGAAGGCCAATTGGGAGGTGGAGATTACCGCCAATATGAACGACATATTCAAACCCATAACCTTCGAGAGCGTCAATGAGCAGTTGCGCAAGACCGAGGCTGTAAGGCTCAAAAAAGTCCTCGAAGAGAGGGAGAAGAAGCGCCAAGAGCGACTCAAACAGGAACAGCAACAGAAGAGCGGTGGTTTGGGTGGCTTCTCCTCGGGTATGGGCTCAATGAGGGGCGCGGTTAGCTCCGTGGGCGGAAGTGGCGGAGGTATGTACCGTTAATGAATTAAGGAGGAGAAGGATGAAACAGATAACAAAGATAGCTTTGGGGGTGCTCCTACTGTTGCTTGTTGGCACAGATGGAACACAAGCACAACGCCAATACTTCGGCTTCAAAGGTGGCTGGGGCGAGGGCGACATCAGGCTCTATCCCCATTGGACATCACCCCCCGTATGGGGCAAACTTAATGGTGGCTTCTATTGGGTGTACTATGGTGGTGGCAAGAATAGTGCCTACCTGGCAGACGACTACACGGGAGGTATCTGTGTGGAGGTGGAACTCTTGCAGAGGGGATTTCAGTATGCGGCACTCGATAGGAGCACAAAGCGCTACACCTATGGTCGAGAGATAAACTCCATAATGGTACCCATTATGTGGCAACCCCACGCATTACTACTCGACGAGAGGTTGCGCATCTTCCTCAATGCGGGAACCGCCCTCTCCTACAACCTCAATTGGGGCTCCAAGGAGTTCTATATTGAGAACGAAACGGGAGAGATTGTGGATGAGTACGACTATGAGTGGATAACCGTCAGGGACAACCGCTGGGCATACGGTCTGGTGGTGGGACTCGGTGCTGGTTGGCGCTCGGGCAATATAGAGGTGATGTTTGAGGGCCGCTACTACTTCGGCTACTCCGACATTGTGAAACGCAAAACCATCTACCTCGGAACCCAATTTCTGCGCTCCCCTCTTGATAACATCAATTTCAGCCTTGGTGTGGCCTACTGCTGGGAGCACTCGGGAAGTTGGTCGTTCAGCCCAGCAAAACGCAAGGCAGTGCGTAGCGCACAACAAGAGATTCTCCCAAGTGGGGTAGTAACCACCGAGGGTGGCTCAACGCTTTTAATCAACCAATAGAGTAGAATCAAAAAAAATAACACAACGCAAAAATGGAGAATACATTTGGAGAATCCACAAGGCAGCAAAAGGTTGCTCGCCAGATTCAGAAAGACATAAGCGAACTCTTCTTGAAAGAGTGCGCGGAGTTGGTGAGGGGTGTGATTGTTTCGGTCACAGCCGTAAGGGTTAGCCCCGACTTGGAGTATGCCCGCATCTATTTGAGCATCTTCCCCTTCGACCGCCACGAGGAGATTATGGCCAAGATTGAGGCCGAGAGCTGGAAGATTCGCAAACTTCTGGGTGCAAGGATGCGCAACCAACTGCGCGTAGTGCCCGAAATCACCTTCTTCCTCGACGACTCGTTGGAGTATATCGAGAATATCGACAACCTCTTGAAAAAGTAGTCGGTAACCCCCGATTGAACACTTCGCAACATAAGGCAAACCAATGAAGAGGCTCACCCTGCTCTTTGCGAGTCGCTATCTGCGCTCGGCCAAGTCACTCTCGGTCATCAACACGACCGCGACGGTGAGCTCCATTGCCATTGGTGTGGCTGTGGCTGCTATGGTCATACTGATGTCGGTCTATAACGGATTCGACACGATGCTCAAAGGACTCTACGACACCTCCGAGGCCGACCTTGTGATTACCCCTGCAATGGGCAAAACATTCCCTGTGGAGGCGTTCAACAAGTCGGGTGCCGAGTCGGTGGAGGGGGTGGAGGCTCTGTCGCTCTACATTGAGGAGAGCGTTTTGGCAGAGTACCGCGGAAGACAATCGTTGGCCACCCTGCGGGGTGTCGATGAGAACTACAACAGGGTTGTGGGTGTAACCCAAGAGGGGATGATGTGGTATGGCGAGTGGAGGCTCTCCTTTGGTGACTACCGACGCGCCGTGGTGGGTAGAGATATCGACAACCTCTTTGGCGATGGCTACTCGGCAAAGAACACCACACTCCACGACCCCTTGACGCTCTACACCCCTCGCAAGGAGAACATCTCGTCACTCCTGCCTATGGCGGCCCTCAACAGTAAGAGGATTCGCCACGCAGGCACACTCTCCGAGAGCGCCACAACACTAACGAGCCATATTTTCACCTCGCTCGATTGGGCGCAAGGGTTGCTGTCGAGCCCCAATAGAGCCTCACACATTGCTGTGAAAACAACCCCCGAAGCGAATCTCAACCGCACAAAGGGGGCGCTCAAAAAGGTCTTGGGTGAAGATTGGACCATCAAGAGTCGCTACGAGATGAATGAGGCCATCTATAAGGCCACACAGTTGGAGAAGTGGGGTGTATTTTTCATCCTCTTGTTGGTGACCATCATCGCAGCGGCCACAATCATCGGCTCACTCGTAATGCTCATCACCGAGAAACAAAACGACATTGCAACCCTCTATGCAATGGGGGCGCGCAGGGATTTTGTCGCCCGTGTATTTACCCTCTCGGGAGTGCTTATTGGTGGCAGGGGTGTTGCAGGAGGTATTCTGTTGGGTGTGATAGTCTGCGCAGTGCAGATTATCTTCGGGGTCATAAAGATGCCTGGTACCACATTTTTGATGGAGAACTACCCTGTGAGGATGAATGTTGTGGATATTGTGGGAATTGTAGTGGCGGTGATGGCTGTCACTTGGATTATAACAAACTTTACAATCGCTCGGATGTTGCCGAGAGTTACCAAACCTGATGAAGCACGCAGTTAGAAATATAACCCTTGTGTTGCTCGGAGCACTCCTATTTACAGGGTGTTCCAAGAGAACCATTATCCCCGATAGCGACCTGGAACGCATCACGCGCGAGATGTTTCTGGTGAATGCCTATGCCAACGCCCAGAAGATTCGCACCGATTCGTTGGATATCTACACCCCCATTTTGGAGCGCTACGGTTACACCCAGGATGACTTTTTCAACACCCTGGCCAACTTCTCCAAGAGAAAGAGTGCTCGTATTGGCGATGTTATTGAGGCGGCTATTGCCAACCTCGAAGGACTCGCCGATGGCTATACCCGAAAACTCAAAGAGCTCGAATATATCGACTCTCTCGCCAAGGCGGGTTGCAGTCAAGAGATTTTGTGGAGAGAGAAAATCAGTGTGCGTAGGATGAAAGATACCACCCGCTTGCAGCTTACAATCCCCATCCGCGACGAGGGTGAATATATTGTGAGCTTCGGTTACTTGGTGGATACGTTGGACAAAAACCTACGTCTGCAAACCGACAACGCACTCTACGATGGCGCAGGAGCGCGCACATTCCTCAATCGTTCAACGCTCACACGCGGAGAACATAAGAAATTCACCACCAGAATCATACCCAAGCGCGGAGATGTGGAGTATCGCCTCAACCTTGCCGATTATGCCCACCGTGAGGATGAACCACACGTCACCTTCGACTCGGTGAGGATTGTCTATCTGCCACCCACCCACGAGGCTCTGGCACATATGGACTCCACCTTGCGTTTCCGCCCCCTGCTCTACTTCAATGACTCCATTAGGGTGCGCGGATTCCTCGATGCTCGCGCGCCGAAGTTGCCCCACGACACCATCTGGCTCCGTATAGACTCGCTCGATTTGGCACAGATGGAGAGCCTGCATAAGAGCGCCGACTCCCTCACAAAAGAGAGCGAAAAACTTGTGAAAGAGGGTGAAAAATTGATTGCAAGAGGTGAAAAATTGCGCACCGCAGCGGCTAAAAAGTGGTACCGAAACGACTCCCTGCACAATGTCGCCCACCTCAAAAATGTAGCACAAGCCGACAGCCTTGCCCTTGTGGCCGATAGCCTCAAAATGGCGAGCCAACACCTACTTGATGAGGTGCTTACAAAACAAAACACCTCCGACTCCATCGAGATTGTCCTCTGGGGCGAAGTGGTGGAGAAAAGAGAGTCCGAAACCAAAAACTAACAACCAAATAACGATGTACAAACGCGAAGAGATTTACACCCCCGAGGTGACTGCCGAGTTGATGGAGCACTACGATGCCATCCTCCGACTGCTGGGCGAGAACCCCGAGCGAGAGGGACTCATCAAAACCCCCGAGAGGGTTGCCAAGTGTATGCAGTTCCTCACCAAAGGCTACACCGAAGAGCCCGCAGAGATTCTGCGTAGCGCGATATTCAAGGAGGACTACCGACAGATGGTTCTCGTGAAAGATATTGAACTCTACTCGCTCTGCGAACACCATATGCTCCCCTTCTATGGCAAAGCACACATTGCATATATCCCTAATGGACAGATTGTTGGCTTGTCGAAGATTCCTCGTTGTGTGGAGAGTTTTGCCCGTCGCTTGCAGGTGCAAGAGAGGCTTACGATGGAGATTCGCGACTGCATCCAAGAGACCCTCAACCCCCTGGGTGTGGCAGTTGTTATTGAGGCCGCGCATATGTGTATGCAGATGAGAGGTGTGCAGAAACAAAACTCCATCACTACCACCTCGGCGTTTAGTGGCGCCTTCCTCAACCACCACGAGACTCGCCAAGAGTTCCTCGAACTCATCGGAGCAAAGCTACACTGATGGAGTTGAGCCTTGCAAGTTCTGATGCGCCCCCTACGAGGGCGCATTTTTTGTGAAAAGCCACCTGTAACAACCAGAAAAATCGAATATAATTGAGCGAATTTTAGGCGTGCGAAAAAGCGGGCTCCGCAAACCACCCCCCCCAAAAAATCGAATATAACGGAGGGATTTTTGTGCCAAAAGAAGGAGCGAGTCCGCAGCCTACTTATCGTAGGTGAGGAGCTCGCTCTCTGAATTTTGGTGCAAAAAGCACCCGTTAGATTCGATTTTTTACGATTTCGGAGATCTCATTCATAATCCCTCGTGCCAAACGCTCGGCCGAATCCTCATCGCGACTCTCGGAATAGATGCGGATGATGGGCTCGGTATTGCTCTTGCGGAGGTGTACCCACTCGGTAGGGAAGTCAATCTTCACGCCATCAATATCGGTGACATTGTAGTCGGAGTAGCGGTTGAGCATAATAGCCAAAACCTTATCTACATCGATATCGGGGGTGAGCTGAATCTTATTTTTGGAGATGTGGTACTGGGGATAGGTAGCTTTGAGCTCGCTCACGCGGCAACCTTTGTGTGCCAAATGCGAGAGGAAAAGAGCCACACCTACGAGTGCATCGCGACCACTGTGAAGCTCGGGGAAGATGACACCACCATTACCCTCGCCACCAATCACAGCGCCCACCTCTTTCATCTTGGTCACAACATTGACCTCACCAACTGCCGAGGCGGCATAGGAGCCACCATAGCGCTCGGTAACCTCACGCAATGCGCGAGTGGAGGAGAGGTTCGAAACGGTATTGCCACCTCCACGACGCGAGAGGATATAGTCGGCACAAGCCACAAGGGTGTACTCCTCACCAAACATCTCACCATCCTCACACACGAGTGCCAAGCGGTCAACATCGGGATCTACAACAACGCCCAAGTCGGCCTTCTCACGAGCTACAACACTGCAAATCTCGGTGAGGTTCTCTGGAATAGGCTCGGGGTTGTGTGCGAAGTTACCCGTAGGCTCGCAGTTGAGCTTCACAACCTCCACACCAAGGCGCTCCAAGAGTGCAGGAATAACGGTGCCACCCACCGAATTGACAGCATCAACAACCACCTTGAAGTGGCTTGCTTTGATGGCCTCAACATCCACATCGGGGAGTGCCAACACACTCTCGATGTGCTCCTCGTCAAACGAGCAACGCTCCACAACGTGGCCAATGTGGTCCACTTCGGGATAGTTCCAAGTGGTGTCGTCAGCCCAGGCAAGGACCTGTTTACCCTCGGCGTCGTTGAGGAACTCACCCGACGAGTTGAGCAATTTGAGTGCGTTCCACTGTTTGGGGTTGTGGGAAGCTGTGAGGATAATACCTCCGTCGGCCTTACGCGAGGTTACGGCCATCTCCGTACCAGGAGTGGTGCAAAGGCCAATGGAAACAACATCAACACCACATCCAAGAAGGGTGCCGATTACGATATTTTCGACCATTTCACCCGAGAGGCGCGCATCCCTACCCACCACAACTTTAAGTTTTTTGTCGGGGTTCTGGGTGCCCAAGAAGCGCACATAGGCGGTTACGAATTTTACAATGTCGAGGGGTGTGAGGTTGTCACCAATGGGACCACCGATTGTACCTCGGATGCCGGAAATGGATTTGATAAGTGTCATATTATAATGGGTATTAGTTCTTCTTTGCCAAAGATGTTAGCCCAATGGCTCCCACAAATATACAACATTTTTGGCAACCTCACATCGCACAGCACCCACTTTTGTTATCAAACAGGTGTTTAATCTCTATTTTTCGTGATTTTTCCGACCAAATATCTTATATTTGCACAAATTGCAAAACCTGAAAACAGCCTATAACTATGAACATTCAGCAAGTAACACAAAAGTTTGTTGATATCTTTGGAGAGCAACCAACGCTCTACACATCCCCTGGACGCATAAATCTCATCGGTGAGCACACCGACTACAATGGTGGTTTTGTCTTCCCTGGTGCGGTAGACAAGGCTATGGTGGCAGCCATAAAGCTCAATGGCACCTCCCGCGTGAGGGTGTGGGCACTCAATATGGATGAGGAGTGCGAGTTTGGACTCCGCGAAGAGGACAAACCAAACAAGGCGTGGGCCTGCTACATCTTTGGCGTGTGTCGCGAAATCCAAAAAAGAGGGTACAAAATGGAGGGTTTTGACGCTGTGTTTTGTGGTGACGTACCTCTGGGCGCGGGAATGAGCTCCTCGGCAGCCTTGGAGAGTGTCTTTGCCTACGCACTCAACGACCAACTGGGGCTCAACATCGACCGCTTTGAGTTGGCACTCATTGGGCAGGCCACCGAGCACAACTACTGCGGAGTGATGTGTGGCATTATGGACCAATTCGCATCCCTATTTGGCAAGGCGGGCCACCTCGTAAGGCTCGATTGCAAGAGTTTGGAGTATGCCTACTTCCCCTTCGATGCCGAGAAATTTGGCTACCGACTTGCTCTTATCAACTCCAAGGTAAAACACGAACTCGTGGGCTCCCCCTACAACGAGCGTCGCTCCTCGTGTGAGAGGGTTGCGGGACTCTTGGGGCGCAAATTCCTACGCGGAGTGACTATGGAGGAACTCAATGGCATAAAGGAGAGTATCTCGGCAGAGGACTACAAGAGAGCGTGCTACGTCGTGGGCGAAGAGTGGCGAGTGATGGAGGTGTGCAAGGCTCTCGAAGAGAGCAACTTGGAGCGAGTGGGTGAGATGATGTACGGCACCCACAAGGGGCTATCCGAGGAGTATGAGGTGAGTTGCGAGGAGCTCGATATGTTGGTGGAGGTTGCCCGCGAGTGTGGAGTGAGCGGTGCGAGGATTATGGGTGGAGGCTTTGGTGGCTGCACCATAAATCTGGTTCGCGAGGAGCTCTACGACAACTTCATTGCCACCGCTATCGAGCGATTTGCCGCTCGTTATGGACACGCACCCGAGATTATCCCTGTGGTCATCTCCGACGGTGCTCGAAGATTGTAATAACAAAGAAGCGGTGCGACCTCAAAAAGTCGCACCGCTCTTTTTCTCTACTTAACCCTCTCGAACCAAGGCAGTCTTTCGAGGGGAACATCGATGGTTATTGTCTTGCCACCTTTGTGGATTTTACCCAAATCGTCACGCCATTTTCCTTTGGGTAGCTTCACCGTGCGCACATCTTCCTCTCCCGCAATGGGGGCAACAAGGTAGCGCGAGCCCAACATATATTGGTCGGTGCAGTGTTCAAAACCCTCATCGGGGAATTCATAGGCCATATGTCGCACAATGGGCTCACCCGTCGCAGAGGCCTCCCTCGCAAGGGTGAGGATGTAGTCACCCAGTGTGGCGTGCCACTCGGCATATCGTTGGCAAATGGCGTTGTTCTCGGGGGTTAGGATGCGCCAAGGAGCCACCGAAAACTGCATCATTGGCATCATTGAGTGAATCTGGCAAGAGCGCACCACAAGTCGTTGGTCGATATTCTCGGCACCCACTCCAATAAACGAGGCCCACTGCCCGCCACCAATCATATCGGGGCAGGTGTAGAGGTGTCCCATAAGTCCCGCAGCCACCATCGAAGGTACCAGCTTCGCAACATCGCCCCATGAGTAGTCCTTATCGCCCAAGCGTTGCACAAGAGCCTCTCCGCCCATCTTCCAACAAGCGCGGAACTCATTGTAGGGGAATTCGAGGCCCAGCTTTGCCCACAACTCCGTTTGGTCGCAGTCGTAGGAGTGACCATCGTAGGGTGCAACCCTCCCCTCCAAATAGCGCTCGGGGTCACCAGCGTCGAACTTGAAGCCATCAACGCCATACTCCTCCTGCATCCCTTTCAGAAGGCCCCTCAAATGTGCCACAGCCTCGGGGTTGCTCAAATCATAGACCGCACTATGGCCATTCCACCACTCCACAATGGCGGGAGAGTCGCGGTGGGCGTCCTTCACCAAGAGTCCTTTATCCCTCAACTCGCGGAACTCCGCACTGTCGGGCGACACAAAGGGGCACACCCACAACATAACCTTAAAGCCCATCTCGTGGAGCCTATCAATCATCCCCTTGGGGTCGGGGAATCGGTCGGGGCGAAACTCAAAGTTGCCATAATACTTCTGCCAATTGTCGTCAATCATCAACACTCCCGTTGGATAACCATTGGCCACAATGCCCTCGGCATAGGCCATAACATCGTGCTGATTCTGATTGTATGTTAGCTCAATCCAAGTGTTGTATTGTGGTTGCGAGAAGAACTCCTCGGGAGGAATGGTTCCCGATGGGGGAAAGAAGAGTCGGCAAGCCTCCAAGTAGGCACCTTTAAGGCTCTTCTGGGGGGCACAACCCACCACAATCTCCCCACGCGAAGAGATGTTCATTACCCCCTCTTCTATACTACAAACCATTGGGCCCTCACTCCAAACATACCTACCCGTATTAGACAGCAACAGCGGAGTAGTCTGATTGTTGAGGTTCTGTGTGCGATGGTCTATCCCAATCTTGCTCTGGGTGTCAAAGGGCATAAGCCTACCCAAATCGGTAGCCAAGCCCCACCAACACTCCTCGGGGCCACTAAACTCCACACAAGCCTTCTGTTGTGCCACGCTTGGGAGCCATAGGCAGGCTACCAACGTCAAGATAAAAAATCCTCGTTTCATCTTATTAGCAGTATTTTGGTCTATTATTTACGAACTTTCATTCGGAACACTCCTGTTTCATACTCCTCAAATCCCACGGAGCGGTAGAGTTGTCGCGCCGCCACTCGTGAAGGGTTTGACGTTAGGTAGATGGTTGCTTGGGGATAGTTGTCAGTAGCCAGCTCCACAACCCTCTGCACCAATGCTCGGCCAACCCCCATCCCCCTCACCGAGGGAGCAACCACAACATCCTCAATCCACAACTTCTCACTCACGGGGGTTAGGTAGTGAACTGCGGTGAGCGAGCCAACCACCCTACCCTCAACCTCTGCCACAAGGATTGTTGTGTGGGGCGAACGCAATATTGTCGCAAGACGCTGGGTATCCATTGGAGGGCGCTGTGAGGTGGTAAGATGGTTCATTATCTCTTGTAGTTGAGAGGCCACATCGGGGGTGGCATCACAAAGCTCTCTTATGACAAGTTTTGAAGTTTCCATTCTCTCGCTCAACAATTGTTCTCCACAAAGGTACCTTTTTTTAACATAAAATCAAGAGTCCTAACAGGCAATCGGGGGCAACTGCACTATTTTACAAGGAAAGAGGGGAATAAATTTTCATCTGTTGGGGTTTTATAACCATAATTTATTATCTTTGTAGATATAAAAAGTTTACCCCTTAAAGGATTGTGTGTATGAAAAGATGGTTTTTGGGCTCTTGTTTGGCAATGTTGATGTTTGTTGTGGCTTGTGGCAACACAGCCTGCACCCCTGGTGACAACAACGAAGATAAGTATGTCGTGATTCTCTCTATGGACGCCTTCCGCCACGACCTACACACCCTCTACAACACCCCAACTCTCGACTCTATTGCCAATGTCGGCCTCTTCTCGAAGGTGAAACCCTGCTTCCCCAGCAACACCTTCCCCAACCACTACTCTATGGCTACGGGACTACACCCCGACCACCACGGCATTGTGAACAACAGTTTCTATGACAAGTCCCTGGGGCTATCCTACTCTATCAAGAGTGATGAAGCTCGCGTGAACCCCGACTTCTACAAGGGCGAGCCCATTTGGAGCACCGTGGAGCGTCAAGGACTTACTGCTCACGTTTATACTTGGGTGGGAGTAGAGGCCCCCTACGAGGGCGGATTCCCCACCAAATATCTCATCTACGACGAGAATCGCACGCGCAAAGAGTTGGCAGACCACGTTTTGGAAGCCTTGTGTAATCCCAACATCGAGGAGATTCCCAATCTTACAATGTGGTATTTCGATGAACCCGATGCTGTGGAACACAAATATAGCCCCACATCCGACCAAACACGAGAGGTTGTGGAGGATATCGACCAAGTGTTGGCCTACTTTATGCGCGAGGTGCGCAAATCGCCCGTCTATGACAAAATCAACTTCATCTTCACTGCCGACCACGGTATGGCCGAACTCTCGCCCGAAAGATACTACAACATCTACCCCCTGATTCCAGGCGAGGCAAACTACTTCTACAACTCCAACCCCCTAACCCTCGAACCCGATGCAGACCGAGTGGAGTATGTCTATCAAACCCTCAAAGCACACGAGGAGGAGGGGCACTACCGCGTATGGTTGCGAGAGGAGATGCCCGAAGAGTATCACTACGGTAGCTACACCGACCGCATCCAACCCATTATCCTATTGGCAGACAATGGCTGGAAGGTAGTCTACAACAAGGAGGAGGGTAAAGGAAAACCCAAGGCCAAAGCCTCCACACACGGATTCGACCCCAACCACCCCGATATGCAGATGGTTTTCTTCGCTTGCGGTCCTGCCTTCAAGAGTGGATACACCCACAATGTAACCTTCCAGAACCTCAACAACCACCTCATCATCGCACACATCCTCGGCATTGAACCAGCCGAGAACAACGACTGCGTGTGGGAGGATATTGAGGGGCTATTCAAATAGACCTTTCGCGGGTAAAACCCAATAACACCGGCAGTTAAGACAACCTAACCACAACCTTAAAACCGACAACCTATGGCTATTGTTTCTCTCATAATTGCAACATACAATGGTGCCAAAAAGCTCCCCATTGCGCTAAATTCGCTCATAAGCCAAACTCTCGACAAGGCGCTCTGGGAGGCGATAATTGTGAATAACAACTCCTCGGACAACACCAAAGAGGTTGTTTTGGAGTTCAAAAACGCACACCCCGAATTGAACATAAAGCTCGTAGATGAGCCACAACAAGGCCTCTCCTTTGCACGCAATAGAGGTATTGATGAGGCGGAGGGCGACTATATTGTTTTTATGGACGACGATGAGATTGCCTCACCCGACCTACTCACCGAGTATTACGAATTTCTCGACACCCAGCCCCACGCTGTGGCTGCTGGCGGTAAGATTACACCACACTACCCAGGCAAACGCCCCGCGTGGCTCTCGCGACTAACCGAGCGCCCCATTGCGGGTACGCTCAACCTCGGAAACCAAATACGCTTCTTCCCCGAGGGCAAGTATTTTGGTGGTGGCAATATGGCGTTAAGGCGCTCGGCAATAGAATATTACGGCAAATTCAACACCAATCTCGGACGTCGTGGTAGCAAGCTACTTGGAGGTGAGGAAAAAGAGCTCTATATGCGTTACTACACCTCGGGAGAAGATATCTACTACCTGCCCAAGGCTGAGATTTTCCACGTTATAGATGAGAGTAGATTGACCAAGTCATACTTCAAGGCCGTATGCTACCGCATTGGTCAAAGCGAGCGAATCCGCACTCTCGGTGAGAGCCAAAAAGCTTTTCACAGACGCATTAGAAGCGAGGTTTTCAAGTGGGGCGCGACACTCCTCATTGCTCTATGCCACTGCTTTGCCCTGCACTTCTCCAAGGCACAATATCTCATCATTATGCGCTATCAAATCTCACGCGGATTGGGCGACGCAAACATCAACAAAGAGTTGTAGAACAGATGATTACACCACAAAACAAAACATTTTTCGTTCTCCTTTCGGACCCCACTTGCGATCTGATTGAGCGCTATGCGGATATTGACTCGCAGGGACACATCTGCAATTTCCAAATCATCAACAAAGAGGTAATCGAGGCTCTCCACTGTGCCAAAGAGTGGCTCGTGGGAGGTTTCCTGGGCAATGAGTCTTTGTCGGAGGTGTGGATGAGGGAGAACCCCTGTTCGGTCTGTCCCGAGCAGAGCGGTTGCAACATCACTTGTCGCCGAAAACACGCCTTTGATAGGGAGGTTTATGGTGGCTTGCTGTGTGGAGGAGCGCCTGCTGCGGACCAAAAAGTATGGGGCTCGGATGAGGTGAAAAATATGGTACGTTTTAAGGTACGTTTTGGCACAAATTCGGAGTCAAAAAAGGGGTTGTTTTTTGAACGCGATTTAGGCTACTCCGATGGTGGTGTTTGGGTGAACAAAAATGGAGAAATCTCCATCAATGGAACTGTGGTTTCACTGCGTCCTTGGAGTGCTACACTCTACACCCTCTTCATCCAAAATCCCGAGGGATTCCCACTCGCATCTCTCGCAAACGACCACAGGAAAGAGTTGGTGAAAACCTATCGAAATATCACAAAATCAACAGTTAAGGTTGCAAAATTAAAAACCCAACTTGCCAATCCCGATGGCATAACCAAGCTCCTAAACAACAAACTATCGGAGCTTAACACACAGCTCAAAGAGGCTGGGGTACCACAAATTTTCTGGGTTACAACCATCAGCCACAAGGCAAACAACCAACCCTACTTTATCCCCTATCTTCGAGGCGAAAAATAAGGTACGTTCTTATGCAAAAAGGCCCGCAAAAAATTGCGAGCCTTTTTTGTACCGTATTTTATCATCCATTAGCGACGACGTAGCCCCTTGCGAAACTCCCTTTTCGACACTTTTCTCTCCTCTTCAAGGCGAGTATTCAAGGGCCAGAATTCACCCTTTGTATCATAGGAGCCCACCATCTCAAAGTCGAGTTGTTTGAGGCGCAAGTCGGCACCCTTAACCTTGATGCGCACCCTATCGCCCAACACAAACTTCCTACCCGAGCGTGTTCCAACAGCCGCATACTCCTCTTCGTCGAAGGCGTAGAACTCATCCGAAAGGTCACGCATTGCAACCATACCCTCAATGTGGGTATCCTCCAACTCAACATAGAGCCCCCACTCGGTAACGCCACTAATAGAGCCCTCAAACTCCTCTCCAATGCGCTCCTTCATAAACTCCACCATCTTATATTTCACCGAAGCACGCTCCGCCTCGGCCGCCCTCGCCTCCATATCGCTCGAATGTTCGCACAACTCCTCAACAACCTCATTATCAACAGAGTTGCCCCCCTCCAAGTAATGTGCCAACAAGCGGTGCAACATCATATCGGGATAGCGACGAATGGGTGATGTAAAGTGGGAATAATAGGGGAACGCAAGTCCGTAGTGTCCAATATTTTGGGTGGAATAATATGCCTTCTGCATTGTGCGCACCGCAAGAATCGACACAACATTCTCCTCACTCTTGCCTTTAATCTCGCCCATCAGCGCATTCATCTGTTGAGCCACGGCCTTACCCTTGCGGGCATCGAAGTAGTAACCAAAGCGAAGTATGAAATTTGCAAACCTCGCAAGTTTCTCTGCATCAGGCTTTTCGTGCACACGATAGACAAATGTTTTCGCCTTGCCATTTTTACCCTTCTTGGCACCTATAAACTCCGAAACGGAGCGGTTGGCAAGCAACATAAACTCCTCAATCAGTTGGTTTGCCTCCTTCTGCACCTTGAAATAGACGCCCAGGGGTTTGCCACTCTCATCGAGGTGAAATTTGGCCTCCTCGCGCTCAAAAGCAATGGAGCCATCCCCAAACCTTCGAGCACGCATCTTGCGAGCCAACTCATTGAGTTTCAGAATCTCCTCACGAAAATCCCCCTCTTCACCCTCGATAATTCTCTGGGCCTCTTCGTAGGTGTAACGACGGTCAGAGAGAATCACTGTGCGACCAAACCAACTCCCCACAACCCTCGCATCGGCATCCATCTCAAAAATCGCCGAAAAACAGAGTTTCTCCTCATTGGGACGCAAGGAACACAAACCATTGGAGAGTCTTTCGGGGAGCATTGGGATTGTTCTATCGACCAGATAGACGCTCGTAGCCCTCTCGCGAGCCTCCTGCTCCACAAGCGAACCCTCTCTCACATAGTGGGTTACATCTGCGATATGAACACCCACCTCAAAATTACCATTGTTGAGAACTCGGAACGAAAGCGCATCATCGAAGTCCTTGGCATCGGCAGGATCTATGGTGAATGTTGTCACCCCACGCATATCGCGACGCGAGGCGTACTCCTTGGCTGAAATCTTGTCGGGAATACGCTCTGCCTCCTCCTCAACCTCTCGTGGGAAGTCGTAGGGAAGGTTGAATTCGGCCAAAATGGCGTGCATCTCGGCATTATTATCTCCCTCTTTACCAAGTATTTTCACAACTCTACCCGTTGGACACTTACTCTCGGGCTCCCAGCTTGCAATGCGAACAACAACCTTATCGCCATCGGCGAGCTTATCCACCCCCTTGTCGAGAAAAATATCCACCGGCATACTCTTCTGTGCCACCCTTACGAATGCGTGCGAGCGAGTCTTCTCCACAACACCCACATAGTTGCGCTCGGCCCTCTCAACCACCTCCACAACTTGGCCCTCGGGGTCACCAGAAGAGCGACGACGAGTGATGGCAACCCTCACGCGGTCACCATCAAGTGCACGAGCAGTGTTGCGACGATCAATGAAAATATCCTTGTCTATACCCTCAACCACCACATACATACTGCCCGAGGCGAGCATCTGTGCCACACCCTCAACGGTGGGTAGTGCGCGAGCGGCAAGACGGAATGTGGATGCGGAGGTTGCCTCCACAACACCCTCCTCAACCATCTGATAAACAATTGCTTTTGTTTGATATCGGCCCTCACGATCGGCGCCTCCACTCTGGGCCGCGAGGGTTTTGAGCGCGAATTTGCGCGATGGGAACGAGCGGAAAAGTTGCATAATTACGGCTGCGCGGTCACCTCTTTGCGAGCCTTTGATAGCACCCCTTGTGCTACGCTTTTTGTCTTTCTTTGACATATCTTACCTATTATATACAGCGCAAAGGTACAAAAATCTGCGTGCCCAAACGCCATTTGCTGGGATTTGGGATGAAATTTAACGATTTGGTAAATGTGTTGTGGGAGAAAAAACGTCTAAAAATCAAAAAAAGTTGCTTGAAAATTTTGTTTTAAGAAATTATTGCTATCTTTGCAGTCCGAAAGCGGACAATTAATTCCCCAGTAACGCTTTCGGAATAGTTCGGGGTGTAGCTCAGCCCGGTTAGAGTACACGTCTGGGGGGCGTGGTGTCGCTAGTTCGAATCTAGTCACCCCGACAAAAGAAAAGCATTGATAATCAAACGATTGTCGATGCTTTTTTCTTTTTGTGCATATCCGCAATTTGCACGGTTGACGCCACGGTTGACGCACAAAAGTCAACCAAGAAGTCAACCAAAAATTATGAGTACAACCGTTTCTGTTGTCTGCTACAAGTGGAAACCACTTGCAAATGGAGAGTCGCCTTTGATGCTACGAGTAGCCAAAGATGGAAGGCGCACACTGAAAAGTTTGGGCATTTCCGTTAATCCATCCCATTGGGATTTTGATAGGAATGAGCCAAAGTCAAACTGTCCAAACAAAGAGCTAATCAACAAAATCATCTTGAAGACACGCTTGGAGTTTCAAGAGAGATTGTTGGAGAAGAGAGCCAACAAGGAGGAGTTCACGGCATCCACACTCGTCAATGAGGAGAAAGACTCTATCAAGGCTCAAACCGTGGAGGAGTTTTATCTAAACCTCATTGCCGAATTGAAAGAAAAGGGACAGATAGGTACAAGTTGTGCCTACCAGAGTTCATACCGTATGCTCAAAAACTTTAACCGAGGCAGGAGGCTCAATTTTACTTTTAGTCACATTGATGCAAACTTTTGTAAGAGATTTGAGGATTGGTTGCGGACAAAAGGGGATAAAGATACCACCATTAGTTATCAACTACGAACTTTGAGGGCTGCATTTAATCGAGCAATTGACGCAAGGGTGGTAAGCAGGGACAAAAGTCCGTTTGCGGAATACAAGTTGAGTCACCTCAATACAAAGACAATGAAGCGTGCTCTATCCAAGAGAGATGTTTTGAGGATAGTCGGGACCGATTGTTCCAACAGCAAACCCATTAGGCAGTTGGCGCAAGATTTATTCGTGTTTTCTTATCTGTGTGGCGGAATCTCGTTTGTGGATATTGCCAATCTTACTCCGAGAAATATCGTCGACAATCGATTGGTGTACCAAAGGCAGAAAACTCACGGAGGAATCAATTTGCCACTCTCGCCCGAAGCCCAAAAGCTCATTGCCAAATATGCCGATTACCAACAAGGGGCAGATTATTTGTTCCCAATCCTCCATTGTAAAAGGCATATCACTCCGATGCAAAAAACGAATCGTGTACGCAAAGTTTGTCATCAAGTCAACCAAGAACTCCGTGCCCTCGGGAAAGAACTCGGCATATCTGCGGATGTGACGACCTATGTTGCTCGCCACTCTTTTGCAACGGTTTTGAAGAAATCGGGGGTGAATATCGGAATCATCTCGCAAGCGTTAGGTCATCAAGACATCAAAACCACCCAAATCTATCTCGATAGTTTCGACAATGAGCAGATAGACGAGGCGATGAAACTCTTGGCATAGGGATAAAAAATAGGGGCAAGGTTGTTTAGACCCTGCCCCCTTTCTCAATTTGGCAAAAGATTTGGACAGATAATACCTCCTCTAACGGCTATGCCGCTTGGGGAGTTTGCTCGGGAGTTTGTTGTCCCTCTGCTTCGGGAGTTTGTTCGGGAACTTCGGAGTTACCCGTTTGTTGTTTTGTGGGCTGTTGGGTTGTTTGCCCAGAGGTCTGCTTTTGAGACTTCAGTTTCTCTTTTACCTCTGCAACGACACAGTCTTCTACCTCGGTGATGAATTTGTCCGTTGCATCTTCGGTAAAGCGTTCTTTGTAAAGTCTAATACCCTCTCCGAGAACAACCCGTACTCCTCGTTTGAGAACTTCTTTCATCGTTGCACTACCCTCGAATACGATGTGCTCGGCAACATATGCGGGGGTGCATCCATAATCAACACACTCCTTGCAGAAGCGACGACTATCGAGTAGGGTACTTGTGTGCTTGTGATACTCTACCCAGAATTTGTCGTGGTCGGAGTATTTGCTCACCATTGCGTTTTTGAGGCAGTCGAGTTTGCATTTGTTGTCTTTGTTAATCTGTACTGCAAAGACTCGGTTTGCCTTGGTGATTACACTCCACAGAGGAGATACATTCCTCTTGGTGGCACGCTTGGGAGCCTTGTCGGAGTTAGTGTTCGACTTCTGGTTTGCTTCTGTGTTTGCACCCTCTACTACGGGTGCGAGATTTGAAATATTTTTCATTTTGTTATTTATTTTTAAGGCGGTTAATATTTGGCTCGGTTTCGGTTCGCCACTCCTTGCCGAGGTCAACTAATTTTTAATTGACAATGCAAAGGTAGGGCTACCTCAAAGGAACAGTAGGGGGAAACCAGATTGCTCCAATTTCCCCCTTTTGCAAAATCACTACTTTTATGTGCGAACTACATATATACGGTTGAGATTACCGACACCTTTTTACCCTTATTATCCTTGATTATGGTTTTGAGTTTTTCGGCATCATCGCAAAAATCCTTGTCCCGTGTAAGGCGACAGAGATAGGCAATTCTTGACACAAGCAACACCTTACTATACGATATGCCGGATTGGGTGGCTCGCAGGTCGGGTAGCTCCATTAGGTCAAAAAACTCGTGAAAGAGTGAGTACATCGTGTAGAGTTGGTAATTTTCAGAGAGTGTATCTGTGCCCTTGTGCAAGATGTCAACCGTTTTCCACGACTGCATTCCCCTCTCCTCCATTTGACAGATTACCTTATCGAGTCCCTCCTCAAAAACCTTGAAGAAAAAGAAGTCATCGCACTCTGCCCTGTTCTTGTTTGGAACTTTGGCACTATCCGACAAATAGATTTTGTAATTGGGATGCCTCTTTATATACTCTCTGACCGCAAGCAACTTTTCATAGTCCGACCTATCATCTTCGAGCGCAACATTAGTTGTGCGCATAACAGTGAGGTCATAGATAAATAGGAGTAGATACCAGAATTTTTCGATGTCAAGTCCGTAGGCTTCGAGTACTTCGATAATATCATCGTTGCTCTCAAATGCATTTTGGGTAACTTTACATTGTATCTCATCGCTGTTGTACCTACGAATAAACATCCTCATCCAATCTCCGAGCTGTCCGCAGTAAGAAATGTTGCCATCTTCATCCACATCCTCAAAAATTACGGTGTTTATCCTCCACGCAAGTTCTCTCACATAGTCCAACTCCTCGTCATCAAACTGCAAATTCATAGTTCTATCGGTTTAGGTTATATACAAAGGTACGATTTTCTACCTAAAAGCGTGTTTGCGACCTATAAAATCAACTCGAATCCTTGTTTCGAGGTGTAAAATCAAAGTGAAATCATTGTTTTCGGGGTAAAATTCTACCTAAAAACACTGTTTAAAGGTCAAAAATAAGTGCGAATACGTGTTTTCAACCCAAATGTGGGTTTAGTCAAAATTAGGACTTGGGAATGAGGGGGTTACGAATCGGTTGTTTTTTGGAAAAATAGAGGGCAGAAAATTGGGTTTTCTCGGCAAAAATTCCTATCTTTGGGTAGAGGAATCCCTCAAACAAGCAAAGGGTACAACTATCCCTTTTTCAGAGATTTGGCTCCATCGCAGCCAATCACAATCAAATTCCCAATACGATGATATATTATCCAAAGAAAAACCTCTGATTCGCTAATCGAAAGGAGGCTAAAATGGTTTTAGGCATAAATAATTACACGAAATTGTTAAGAGATAAAGAGTTTCTGCTCTTTCCACACAATCAATCTGCTCTCAAATATGAACAAACAATATCTAACAATAAGTAAGGGCGAGCATCTGGTGGATGTTCTCGGCTCTATACCCACAAACACTATCGTTTGCAAGACCATAACGGGCTGTGGGGCTACGACATCGGAGATTTTGGCCACTCGCCACTCGATAATCATCGAGCCCAATGTGCCCGTAATAGAGGGTAAAGCCTCCAAGCACCCCGAACTACTTGGGGTGTTTGAGGGCGTTTCGGTGGAGGATATAAAGGCATATCTCTCCACCCCCACCACGAGTGGATACTTCAAAATTATGACCACACCTGAGGGCTATCGCAAAGTCCATAGCGCAATAACCCACACCATAGGCTCGCCATATAAAGATTGATTCTTGCTCTTCGATGAGTGTGAACGCACCATACAAGATGTTGCTTTTCGCTCCACCATCATCAATCCCATAGACCACTTCTTCCGTTATAGGAACAAGGCGATGGTTTCGGCAACCCCAATCATACCCTCCGACCCTCGATTTGAGCAGCAGGGTTTTAGGATGATTGTCTTTAAGCCCAACTACGACTACAAGCACACTCTACACCTAATCCATACAAACAATACCCCTATTGCCATACGCCAAGAGATTGAGAGGAGGATGAAGGCGGGAGATAAGGTCTGCATCTTCTTCAATGCAGTGGAGAGTATCGGCAGGCTGATTCTTACCTACAATATCAAAGACCGCACAAATATCTATTGTGGTGAAGATGGAGTTAAAACGCTCAAAGCAGAGGGTTTCAGTAATGCGTTCTCCTCGCTCACACCACTTGCTCCGATAAACTTCTTTACGAGCCGTTTCTACTCGGCTGTGGATATCGATGTGAAGCCAACCGACAAGGTGAGCGTAATAATGGTTTCGGATATCTCGCTCGGCAGACACTCCCTCATTGACCCCACCACCGAAGCGGTGCAGATTGTCGGCAGATTTAGGGCGGGAGTGGAGTACATCTGTCATATCATCAACACAAGCCAATCTCCCGAATGTGTGGGAGTGAAAAATGTCAAAGAGAGGTTAAATGGTGGCGAGAATGTCTATAACGCCATCAGCCAAATAACCCCCTCCTCGTTCTACGAGAGTAGCGCACTAACCCAGGCACTCGAAAGAATGGATTACAGCCGATTTGTCGAGTCCGATGGCTCCCGCAATCACTTTATGTGGGACAATGCCACCAACGAGGAGAGTGTGAGGAGTTACTACGGGCAGTTATCCGTAATCGAGGAGGTGTACAAATACCATTTCAAGGTCAAGGTGGCAAGTTCGATGCACAAATATGGCTCAAACTCTCCCCTCAAAAAGGCAGAGAAGATGACCACCGCAGATGATGTACTCCGAGTGCTTACCGAATACTACTTGCAGCACACCCAACAAGAGGCGGAAGAGAGCGTTGCTACGATGTTGGAAACACTCCGCACCTTCGGTGCTGACTATGTAAAGGAGAATGGGTACAACTTAGACAAACTCAAATCTACCGCAAGGCAGAAAAAGTGCAAGGAACGGCTCGACTCGGAAGAAGCCTTTGGCTACATATATAAACACATAAAGAGTGGGGATACCATCTCTATAAGCAAAGCAAACAGTATTGTTGCAGATATGGTCAAAACACTCTCCATACCCTACACCAAGCGTATAACAACGACTATGCTCAAACGCTACTTCTATTTTACATATACACGCACGGAGTGCGAGCGAAGAATTGCAATAGGCGAGCCAACCAGAGCAGACCTATGCAACGGATGACAGAGTTTTCAAAAAGGGGGTACAATATAGCCCCCTTTGTCATTCTTTGTCATCCACCCTTACAGATACCCCCAACAAAAGCCCCCTCCCCCTAATTGAGACGAAAACAACAAAACTTTGGTTAGTATGTATTTATTAACCCTTAAATGTTTTTTGTAATTATGCAGTTAAGACAATCTATGAGAAAGGCAGCCAAGATGCGCTTGGCACTTTCGGGAGCAAGTGGCTCAGGTAAAACCTACGGTGCACTACTTATCGCCTATGGTATGACGGGCGACTGGTCCAAAATCGCAGTTATCGACTCCGAGAACTGTTCGGCAGACCTCTACGCCCACCTCGGAGCCTACAATGTGCTAACCCTCGAAGACTATTCGCCCGAAACTTACATTGAGGCAATTGGTGTTTGCGAGAGAGCTGGTGCAGAGGTTATCATCATCGACAGCATCTCCCACTGTTGGGATTACCTACTCGACTTTCACGCCTCGATGCAGGGAAACTCCTTTGCCAATTGGTCGAAAGTTACTCCGAGACAGAACGCATTTATTCAGCGTATTCTCAACTCCTCCTCGCACATCATCTGCACGATGCGCTCCAAGCAGGATTATGTACTCTCGGAGAAGAATGGCAAGATGGTGCCCGAAAAGGTGGGACTCAAATCCGTTCAGCGAGATAATGTCGACTATGAGTTCACAGCCGTACTCGATGTTGCGATGAATCATAAAGCCACAACCTCCAAAGACCGCACGGGTCTGTTTGCAGGTCATCCGGAGTTTGTCATAACACCCAAAGTGGGCGAGGCAATCTTGGCTTGGTGTAATGTTCAACCTCAAAACTCACAGCGTTATGGGACAGGTAGCAATGCAGCCTAATGTGGCAGATTTTCCCGTGCCATTCTTTGGCAAATTTGAAGAGGTGGAGGTTATTGAGACCACTCCTATCGTTCCACTCACAAACACTCACCAACGCCACTTCATTGAGGCGAACACTACGGCTGTGAGTATTGACCATCTGCGGAACGATTGCGTGGTACCCGTATTCAGCAAGGACAACGAGGTTACAATCTCACATCAGGCGTTCATCGAAACAGTCCTTTCGGCTGCCTACCGTATGTTCCCCAATGAGGTTATCGACTCGCCAGACATTGTCGTGTCGCACATCATCAAGGGGCGCATACCAGAGGCTATTCACAAGCCCGTGAGCCAACTCACCGAGAGCGACAAGACAATCTACTATGAACGTATGGCGTTCTGCTTTGAGATTCCAACCATCTATCGTGATGTTGCGGGCAATAGGCTCAACCTCTCGATTGGTGGCGTGAGAGCCTACAATAACGAGAACCTCTACTCGCGCAAAACGATGGAGAAGTTCAAGGTTTTCATTGGCTTCAAGAATCTGGTGTGTTGCAATCTCTGCGTTTCGACCGATGGACTCAAAGGGGATTTGCGTGCAATGAGTCTTCAAGACCTATTTGAGAGTTCGCTCTCGCTCTTTGAGCAGTACGACTTGGAGGAGCACATCCGAGAGATGAATGCACTCGAAAGTCGAACTCTTACAGAGCATCAGTTTGCACAACTTGTGGGTAAATTGCGACTCTATCAGTTCCTACCCTCGGCAGAGAAGAAACAACTGCCAACGGTGGAGTTTACCGACAGCCACTTGAACGCCATTGCAAGGGCTTATTATTCGGATGAGAACTTCGCACGAGGCGAGGGAGGCATTGACCTTTGGAGGGTTTATAACCTCTTTACAGGAGCCAATAAGTCGAGCTATATCGACACTTTCCTCGACCGCTCGCTGGGTGCCACAACCCTCATCCACGGCATCGCCCAAGCCCTCGACCACCCCAACGAATACAGTTGGTTTATCGAGTGATTTGGGCATCAAAACACTCACTTTTACGAATCGGTGTACTTGCCTATAAATGGGTAGGTGCACCGATTGTTTTTTGCACAAAAGTGGCTTATCTCACACCACAAACCACCCCAATCTGCAAAGAACAAAGTTTTGTTTCAATGTTGATTTTCGGGAAAGTTTGGAGGAAATTTGTGGAACATTGACGATGCAATTTATTGAGTGTTGTTCGTTTTGCGGAAATTATTTTTTATATTTGTGGAGTCGAAAGGCAGAATGCTCGTAGACAAACATATTAGAAAGTGTTTTCGCACTGTCCTTATGTGAAAATGTGGAAGTTTTCGGAAGTAAAGGATGGACGAACGGCACTCATTCCTTGTATATATGCCATTGGTGTACCCACACCAATCGTGTATCATACACAGGTGTGGGGCATTGTATCGTTTATTTTACTTCGGGTATTCCACAACCTTCACATAAATAAACGAAAAACAACTCCACACTTTCTTTTTTTATAAGAACTACTAACCGCCCAAGGAGGAGTTGAGGAGGGTGCATATTACTACTATGGAGTATATTAATGTGAATCTGCCCGATGGCACTCTTCTTTCGCTCGAATGCAACTATGATGGCGAAAAACGCATCTGTACTTTATCGCAAGATATTGAGATTAATGGTTGGACTGTAAGAAAAGAAATGGAAGTTGGGGGCCCAAAAACAAGTCAATATAAATATTGTTTTGATAACTTTGTGGAGATTCTCCTAACTGACAAAAATGGGAAGAAAGATTTTATTAGACATTTTTATAATCTGAATGTGCCCAGAGTTATTGTTGGAGATGATAAAGAAGCAACGGCTGTGAATTGTGGTGACAATCTTGTTGTGTCTGCAATATCTCACTTTTTGAATAAAGCCGCTGTTTTAAAATGCGAAGATTGGGAGGACTACAATGCTTATAAAACATTGTCGCAGATAAAACAATGCATACACGACAATGCATCAAACATTGAAAAATTACAAACAATTCTGCACTTGATTGGTAAATGAAGGAGAATGAGGTAAAACTAAAAATATTACGATTCGGAGTAAATAAAGCTCTTGGGCGCTTTCCCAAAAAACGATTATACACAATGCGGATTGGTAAAGTGGTGTTTTTTGACAAACGGCGCAAATGTGGAAACTTGGAAGATGTTCTCGATGGGCAAATATATACATTTGGTAAAATCCGCATTCCTGTTACTATAAAAGTTGGTGATTATTTGGTGTTTTATTTAGTCCCAGACATTCATCGACCAGAAATTTGTTGGGCTGATTGCATTCAGTATTGTCGTTTCAACAAATACGAAGTGGAGCGTATTGTTGATATATTACAAAAGGAAATACCATATAATATTCTTGACAAATTCAAATATGTAACGCCAGGGGTTTCTTTTCGTAGCATATGCTTGTGGACTCGTGGTTACATTCGCAGAACAGATGTGGACCATACGCTTGAAGATACAAAACTAGTGGTGAGATTATATAAAGCCTTTATGGAATACGCAATACCCACAGGTATATATTTTATTGAGAGGTATGAAAAGGGTAATTTGTTGGACATCTGCAATGTAGAAAGAAAATATCGCAGTGAACTTCTTAATGTTGTTTTTGATTTTAATGATTTTGAAACCGAAGAACTGATGGAGTTGATTGAAAGCGGGGTAGATTGTAAGTATATTTTCAATGATGTTTCATTCTCAAAAGGAGAACAACTTCTAAACATATTGTTGACAAAAGAAGAAGATAAATCGAACCAAGAGACAATCTTAAAAGTTTGGGAATCCATTTATGGTTGTTTCGCCACGGAATAATAGCCTCAATAGTAGGTGTGGCTAAAATATAAATACTATGAGTTACTACAAAATCATTTCACATCTAGGGGGTAGAAACTATGAAGTCGAGGGGCTTCATGATGGTACGAAAAGAAAAATGCAGATTCGTTATGCAAACATTGTTCGCATAAATGAATTTGAGTGTCAAGTGGCAGAAAGAGCTTCGTTGCCATATTGCACACTTGCCTCTCCTTCTCTCATTTTTGCAGAAATAAAACAAGGCGAACCACTTCTTCCAATCGAAGAGGCATTGTGTGACCTTAATGATATAAAGGACTTGAAAGTAGGAAGCATCATTGAAACGAATATTGATGATTTGCCTTTTAAGGAGTTATATCGTGTTGAAAGTATTCCAAATAATGTAAAAACCACTATCCACGACTATACGCTCTGCGAGTTAAACTCATCTCAAAGACACACAATAAAGGACGAAGACCTAAAAAAATTATCCATAAAAACTCTGCGAGAGGGTTGGAGGTGTGTTGAACGAGGTTTTCTTGTTTTGAAAAATAGTAGCGGCTCATACTATCGCTATGGGGATGCTTCATCTCCTATAAACTATAATACCACTTTGGGGTGTGGACAAATAATATACATCAAGTCACAGCATCAATTTACATTGAAAGAGGTTGCGTTTCAACTTGGCACCAAATATCAGGAGGTAATTAGTGTAATCAAGAACATTCTCCCAAATGGAACAAATAATGGCGTTGGAATAGACCTTTACAAAAGGAAACAGGACAAGACGATTCGAGAAATTGAAGAAGTGCCAATTGGCAATGTGGAATTTCATAGACTCTTACAGTATTTAAGGCGAGAAGATTCACAATGCAAGAGCATTGTGCGCTGGAAGTATCATACTAATAAAAAATATCCAAATATCACACCTGCAAAGTATCTGGACTATTCAAACAATCCTCATAAAGAGTTGATTCCCCATAGTCATCTCGATATGGATATATTTAAGGACCTTGTAGATTGGCTCCTTAATAAAGACGATTTTGCAACATACAAAGATGAATATTTTTCATTCTTCCACTTATTGCATTGGTCGGAACAAATTAGTTTTATTAAAAAAATCATCACGCTCCATAGAAACGGAAAACAACAAATCCAAGATATAGCCAAACTCAAAGAGTTGGTGCAGTATCCGCAATATGTCAATATCAATGTGTTGATATTTGTTAATGCGCTTTTGAAATTACAACAAAAGTCGGACTTGCCATCCAATTTTGAGTTGTATTCTATTTGGAAATCGCATCTTCCTCAAAAAATAAAAACCACCTTCGGCTTGACCCTACAAGACTATGTGGGTACTAATCTATTTTACACATGCAAAGGAGCAATAGGTTTTAGCGAAGAAAGTTGGTGGCTTCCTCATGTTTACGACTATAACAAACCCGTTTTTCACATTTTTAACAATGGGAAAATAGATGTATATAAGAGAGGGTATGGCAAGGATGACAAAGAAAAGAATGAAGAAATAAAGCCAACCATGGAGGCTGCAAGGGACTGTCGAGCATTTGTCCTTTTTAGAGATGACGATAATTATACTGCCCACAAATGTTTCGCAGATAGAGAACAAGAAAGCAGCATAATACGAGCAATCCAAAAATGCACTAGTGTAAAGGAGAAAATACAAGAGTGTGGCGAAAGTTGTTCGGATAGGGAGATGTATGTCAAGTGTTTTTCTGCCACACTTCTACCTATGCTACAAAAAGATGACACCCCAGAAGAAGACAAGAGGCAGATAAGGGCAAAGTTGCAACAACTATCACAAGAAGGATGGGATGTTAATTCCATAAAGAAAGATGACATTGGTTGCCCTGTGCTTACAGCCATTGAACATGATGACAAGTATCGTGACGCCATCATGACTAAAATGGTAGATGCCATCAGCAAAGAAGATTTAGAGAAAGAAAGAGTCGATAAAATTCAATCTGTAGACAAGAGAGAGGAAAGAGTAGAGATTAGTTTTAATACTTGTCCGCTCATATCCGTTCCTGGGTGGAGGCAAAAATGGGCACAAAAATTTAAAGATAAATGCACAAATAACAACCCACCCCAAGTAAATAAATATAGATTGTGGTATAACAGAAATGCATCGATTAAATATCCCTTTTTCTGCGAGGGTCAAGAGGTGAGCGAGCCACACAAAGAGGCAGGATTACTATATAATTGGTGTGGAGGAAACTCTTGCTTTACGGACATATATGTATCGCCCTTTGTGAGTCCACAAAACAACGGCAATAATGAATGGCAAGTAAATATATATACCGCTGCGATTGTTTTAAGGCTTATTGCAGATAACAATCACAATAACAAACGAATGTTCCAATATTTCCATTCCCGCTTGAATTGGTTGAATTCTGCCGCATCACATTTCTATTGCAACTCTTGTGGTTATATTTTAGAAGCAAGCAAAAACCAATCCAAATATAATGCTCACACCATTACTATGTTTGAGTGCCAAAACGAGGCGTGTGAAAATAAGGGGGAAATTTATATTAATCATTGTTGGAACAGTGGGTGTCGAAGCATTATTGATAGCAGAGAGACTTCGTTATGTCCCAACAAGAAATATATATGTCCATCTTGTGGGGTATGCTGTGGCGAAGGTATGTTCAAAAAGAAACAAAGTGCAGGACTTCGTGTTCCAAAAGGTCCTCTGCATTTTGAGTTGGGTAAGTTCTATTGCTATAAGTGCGGTGCTTTGATGACAAAACAAGGTAATACCTACTATTGCAAACATCACCCCGAAGTAACCACAACAAGCAAAGCTAAATCAAAAAAACGCTATGACAAAAAAAGTTAAACTCCTTTTACTTTCCCTTGCAATGGTGCTGGGTGGTTTTGCTGTGGCGTATTGGTTGGGTTGGGTTGGCAAAGAGGAGCCAACACCAACGCCTAACTATACACACAACATTGGCGAAATATATCGAAAGCACGACCCTGAATTGCAGACCGCAGGGATAACATATATGGGCATACCCATCGACAGTCTATGGTACAATGAGGCGTTGGATAGCTACTTGCTTACAGAGGAAAACAAAGAGGCATTAAAGCATTTTTTTGTTGGCAAGCACGAGATATTAGCAGCTTACATTCCCTCCGATAGCACAAGAATTGGGCAAGTGTTCGATGAGTGCATTTGCTATATTTGTGCAGGCGAACTCTTCTGTGAGAGTCCCGAACCTACCGAGGACGAGTATGTATGGATTGATGGAGTTTTCTCAATTCAAGATATCGACAAACTTATTTTCAAGGGCACGATTAAGACAAAGTTCAAAGATGTTGCAGGAGGCGAAGAGGTAATGCTTGGAGGTCTTTACGAATTTGATGTTTACGAGAATGAGAAGTATGGGGTTATGTGCCGTATGAAACAACATTACAATGTCGTGGATGACGAGGCTTTTCAGTTGATAGTCATATCCCTCAATAAAGACATATTTGGTTCGTCTATCCATATCTCGGAAGAAGAAGCCGACCGCTTTACGGGAAGAACTTATGAAGAATAACCTTAAAGGAGATAGATTATGTCATTTTTCTCAAACCCTGCGCTGGATAATTTCGGCGAGTATTGCATACAGGTATTGGTTGATATGTCAAAGGATATTGGCATCACATACCTTTCGCTCAATGTGTGGCTTTTCTGCATCATTGAGCCGCTATTTATCATCGGAACATTGGCGTTCCTGCTCACAAGCCTCAAAGATATGAAACGCCCAAAACGCATCGCCATTTGGGTATTCATCGGCTTAATTGTTTTGTGCGGACTGATTTTGGGCTACTATATGTGGCTAACCTACAAGAACGGAACATATTTGTAGGCTTCTCGCATTACAAAGACCACCCCACTAGCCTCTCGGTCGGTGGGGTGCTTTGTTTACGAAAAGATTGGATTGTTACTTGTTTTCGGGCTCGTACTCAATGATTATACCCTTATCTCTGTAATTGCGCCAGCAAACTTGGTCTGGCCAGACAAAGGAACAGCCATCAACGCTGCCTTTGGGTGCATATATTTTGAATTCGGGAGCATTGTCAACAAATGCACCAGAGTTTTTCGGAAGAAATTGCCTCTCTTCTAAATATACCTCTTTGAGGCTTGTGCATTTAGCAAAGACATCTTCGTGAATATACCTAACGCTCTTGGGAATAAAGATTTTTGTGAGGCTCGTACAGCCCTTGAATGCTCCATCACCAAGATATGTAACACCCCTACCCAAAGACACATCCCCAAGTCTAACACAGTTGGCAAATGCTTCATCCATTATGGAATCAACGCTGTCTGGAATGACTATACTTGTAAGGTTAACACAATCAGCAAATGTCTCTTCTCTTATTCCATAGACACTATCAGGAATAATGATGCTTGTAAGGCTCGTACAACCCTTGAATGCATTGTGCCAAATATCTTTGACACCTCTACCCAGAGTTACATTTGCAAGGCTTGTACACCCCTCAAAAGCATAGCCCATTATTATTTCCACGCTATCGGGAATCGCTATTTCTTTCAGACTTGAACATTTTTTGAATAAAGACGAATCTATACTCTTAATACTATTGGGTAGAGTGATATTTTCGAGGCTTGTACAACCAGCAAACGCTGCCCACTCGATTTTGGTAACACTATTAGGGATTGTGATGTTCGCAAGATTTGAACATCCATAAAATGCGTGCGTCCCAATTATGGCTACACTATCTGGAATGATTATATTCGTAAGACTCTTGCATCCAATGAACGCACTAATGCCAATCACTGTTAAACCATCTGGGAGGATAACACTTACAAGGTTTGAGCAACTACGGAAATTCAAATGTTCCATAAAAACGACAGGCGCATCAAATGTGATAACCCCCTTCCCGTTTTCATAAGTATTGGAGATTATGTTTGCTCCGAATTTGGCATTCTCATAGGGCGTTACGATACAGCCATCGGAGGTGGTGTACCATATTTCGTTTTTAGGGGGTAGGCTATTCATACATTTTGAGGTTTTCGTTCCTTCAAAGTTAGCAAATCTCCGCCCCCATCTGCAAGCATTTGGGCATCAAAAGTTATCAACAACCACCCGAGGTGACTCTCGCAAGGATTCTGCCGAAATTTCATTAGTCACCACTCGGTCGGTGGGGTTTGTTTTGGGGTGGAAGAACAATGATAGATTCAGAAACTCCATCTATAATGTTTGCCGTAAAGATGGCTGTATATAAGACCTTTGTGTATTGTTTGATTTCGGAGGTAGAAAAATTGCAGTTAAAGATGGCATATTTCACCGTTTTTGTGTATCTTGCAACAAGTTTAGGAACAAGTAAGCTTTTACAAGAAAAACTAATTACTAATAGGGGGGCAAAGTCAACCATAGAGTCAACCACAAGAAAAGGCAGATAGATAACTCGTAGATAATCAGCATTATTGGTGCGGTTAGAGTACACGTCTGGGGGGCGTGGTGTCGCTAGTTCGAATCTAGTCACCCCGACAAAGTTTAGACCAAAAGCCTGCAAGAGATTGCGGGCTTTTGTTTTTGTTCTCACCCAAGCGAAGATTGCTTGCAAGCAGAGCGGTGGTGGGGCAAAAACAAAAGGGAGCGGCTCTGCCGCTTTGGGATAAACTTTGTGCAACCCATAAAGGGGAAACGTGAAAGGCGTAAGCGAGGCAGACCCCGTCTGCCGAGTAGCCAATCTAGTCACCCCGACAAAACAAAGCAAAAGCCTTCAATCGAAAGATTGGAGGCTTTTGTGTTATAAAGCCCATTCGTGCTTGTACGAATACGGGCTTTGTGACACAAAAGTCCTTGCTTGCAAGGAGAGGGTTTTGCTTTGTTTGGGAGCCCCCAACCTACGATCACCGAGCGAAGAGCCACCTTGTGTGGCTCGTAGCGACGTAATCTAGTCTGCCCCAAACTATAAACAACAAAGTTCTGTTTCAATCTTGATTTTGTGGAAAGTTTGGAGGAAATTTGTGGAACATTGACGATGCAATTTATTGAGTGTTGTTCGTTTTGCGGAAATTATTTTTTATATTTGTGGAGTCTAACGATTTTTCGTTGGATGGACATATTTGAAAGTGTTTTCGCAGTCCAGAATAGAAAATCTGACAATTTTCAATGCGATAGGACAACGAACAGCACTCATTTCTTGTGTAGCTATGTGGCTGTGCACACTTTGTGCATACCTGCCCCATACTATTCAAGTGTGGGGCATTGTATCGTTTATTATCGCAAGGTTTTGTCAGAGCCTCTATTCTATAAACGAAATCAGCTCCACACTTTCTTTTTTATAATAACCGCACATTCGGGGTTGATGGGCAAGCACAATTATCTTAAAATTATGAGTGTTTATGAATTTGAACAACGGTTCTTAGATGAGCATTTGGAGGAAATTTTGCAGAAATTGGGCAGAGAGTTCATTTCGGACTCCTTTGTTAAGGTGTTTGCAAAGTGTTATCCGCAGGAGTATGCCAACGCTCTGCTCAAATCAGCCAAAGAGAGAAGTCTTAATGTGTGGATTGCACGCTGGTATTTATCAAGGTGTCCCCGTGTCCGAAAGGGCGAACTATGTTCCAAATCCCACACAACAACCAATAATAACACAAGCCACAATCGTTTGTGGGTTAAGATTTAATCAAATAAAAACAATACGACTATGAAACGCACTTGTGTTCTATTTGTGGCAACCTTGCTTGTCGCCACAGCATTTGCACAGCCCAAAAAGCAACCAGCACCCAAGAGAGAGGGGTGGAAAAATTATTATGAAGAAGATGCATTGCAACCCATATATGGTGATGTAAAAATGGTTGCCGTAACAAAATACCACCTTAATGAAAAATTTGGAGAACTTGTCAAAGGTGGATGTCAATACACAATGAGTTATGAGTTCAATCAGCAGGGCGACGTTGTTTCGTATATGTATCCCTCGGATGTTTATTACGTTTATGATTGGTTTTGGAAATACAATTCCGAAGGCAAGGTAAAAGATATCTCTGTTTATAAAAGGGATACTGACAGTGAGAATAGTAAGTTGCACAAAAAATATATTTACACATACGACTCTTCTGGTAACTTGATTGAATTGGCAACATACGATGATGATGGGCTTTTGGAGGGGAAAACAATAGTAAAGTACGATGCCAACGGAAATGGAATAGAAGAATCACAATTTAAGTCTTCTGGATACGCAAAGAGTAGAAGATTCTTCAAATACGACACCAATGGCAATATAATAGAAGAATTGGATGCATATAGTGCTCCGAATTACAAATATAAATACGACTCTTGGGGGAATCGTATTGAAGTAGAATCGTATGACACGATTGGACGTGTAGAGAGTAGGTATGAATATGAATACAACTCAAATGGAGATGTGATTAGATTTTCTGTGTACGACGGCTACGATAACTCTCTGCGGGGAGAAAACAGATATTCGTATGTCTATGATTCGGCAGGAAATCGAATAGAGAAAGCAAAGTATTATCCAGACGGTCCCTTAGATATAAAATATGTATGGAAATATGATACGGTAGGCAATGTGGTAGAGGAAACTTGTTTTGTTGGAGATGCAATGGTGCCAGAATACATCATAGAGTATGAGATTGTCTATCGAGAGCAAAATGAATACAAGGAATTTATTGAGTAGAACGCAACCCCACCAACCACTCGGTCGGTGGGGTGTTTTTTGATGCGATGGAATAGTGGGAAGGATGCTCTTCCCTGGCTATCCAACGGCAACACCCGATTTTGTGTTAATTCTCCATTCTCAATTTTCGCAAATGCGAGTCGAGAGAACTTGTGCGCTCTGTCGAGTGGGGGCATTTTAGACAAAAAAGAGTCTTTTTGTTGTCAATTCTCAATTCAAAATTGTATCTTTGTGGGTAGCGTGTGGTTTAACGCCCAGCGACGGAGCCAAAGAACAAAACCAAAAAACAGATAACTCTATGGATTACAGCACACTGCACAAAGCCCATCCCTGGCACGGCATAGACCCAGGAACGCCAGAGGAGATTCGCGCATTCATTGAAATTGTGCCCACCGACACCGTGAAATACGAGGTGGACAAGGTGAGCGGTTACCTCTCGCTCGACCGTCCGCAGAAGTTCTCCAACATCGTACCCTCGCTCTATGGTTTCATTCCCCGCACCTACTGCGCAACGCAGATGGCGGAGCTCACAAACAAGGCTCTGGCGAGGTTTGACGTGGAGGGCGATGGCGACCCTCTGGACATCTGTGTACTCACAGAGAAGGATGTAACTCACGGAGATATTTTGGTCTCGGCACGTCCCATTGGTGGTCTGCGCCTTTTGGACCACAATCAGGCCGATGACAAAATTATTGCTGTATTGAAAAACGACGCCATCTATGGCGATATGACCGACATTGAGCAGTTGCCCACCCGCATTGTTAGGCGACTGATTCACTATTTCACCACCTACAAGGATATTCCCGGTGAAAATCACCAGAGGATGAAGTTTGTGAGCATCTATGGTCCCGACGTTGCAAAGGAGGTCATCCGTCGCTCAATGAACGACTACGACAACCTCATCGAGAGCCAAAAAGAGGAGTAGGAACCAGAGGGTGCTACACACAAAAAAGGGGGCAAATATTGTTGCCCCCTCTTTTTATCTATTTGTACTCCAACTATTTGAGCCACGCAACCTTCCCACTATTGTCCTGTGCGGGACGGGGCTTGGGTTCATCGTAGGGCGAATACCCCATAGCAATCACACACTCCACGCCACACTCCTCGGGGATTGGCAAGAATGTTCGCAGGTAACCCTCCGCGTTGCCCATCTCTGGGTGTCCCTTGGCGTGCTCCCTGCCTGCGACGTGCACCCAGCAACTACCCAGCCCTGCGGCCTCGGCGGCAAGCTGCACAAAGGTTGCCGAAATTGCGCAGTTGTCAATCCACAAATCCGTGGCACCCCTATCGCCCATAACCAACACCACGACAGGTGCTTCGGCCATAAAGGCCGAGCCGTAGTCGCGCATATAGGACATATGGCGAATCAAAGCCCTATCCTCCACAACCAGAAAACGGGTGCTGTGACTATTGCGTGACGAGGGGGCTGTGAGCGCTGCCTCCAAAATTTTTTCCACCACTTCGCGCTCCACTTTCCTATCAGAAAACTTACGGAGCGAGCGGCGACGGTTTGCAAGTTCAAAAAAATCCATATTTATGCGTTTGTTTGGTCACAAATTTATGTAATTTTGGGCAAATATCGTACCTTTGGCAAGACAAAACAGCAAAACCTATGGAGAAAAGACTAAAAGCAGCCCTCATCTACGACTTCGACGGCACCCTCGCCCCTGGAAATATGCAGGAATATGGCTTCATAGCCTCGGTGGGCAAGAGCAACGAGGAGTTTTGGAGGGAGAGCAATGTGCTCGCAGATGACTACGATGCCGACCCCATTTTGAGTTATATGCTCAAAATGCTCGAACACGCAGGCAAAACCCAAGTGCCCATCAAGCGCGAGGCGTTTCAGGAAACCGGACGCAACATCCAGCTCTACAAGGGTGTGCGCGAGTGGTTTGGTCGCATCAATCGCTATGGTGAGGAGCGCGGAATCGAGATTCTCCACTACATCAACTCCTCGGGCTTGAAGGAGATTATCGAGGGTACGCCCATCGCACACGAGTTCAAGAAAATCTACGCCTGCGAATTCCTCTACAACGAGAATGGCGACGCCTATTGGCCTGCTGTGGCAATTAACTACACCAACAAAACACAGTTTATGTACAAGATAAACAAGGGTGTGGATAGTGTGAGCGATAGCCACCTTGTGAATGCCTATGTGCCCGATGCCGAGCGCCCCGTACCCTTCGAGCATATGATTTACGTTGGCGACGGAACAACCGACATCCCCTGTATGAGGCTCGTTAGCGACCGCCACGGACACTCCATTGGTGTCTACGACCCCTCGTCGGAGAGTGGCTACCAAAAGACCAAGTTGCTCTTGGAGCAGAATCGTTGTTCGATGATTTCGCCCGCCGACTACACCGAGGGTGGCAGGATGGACACCATTGTTCGCACCATCCTCGATAAGATTGCCACCGATGCCCGCATTGCAGAATTAGCCAAAGAGGTATAAATCAACCCATTGACCACTATGAAAAAACTCATATTTGCCACCAACAATGCCCACAAACTCGAAGAGGTTAGCGCCATTATTGGCGATGCCTTTGAACTTGTAACCCTCCGCGAGGCGGGCATAACAGAGGATATTCCCGAGAACGAACCCACCATCGAGGGCAATGCCCTTGCCAAGGCTCGCTATGTGTGGGAGAAGACGGGGTGCGATTGTTTTGCCGACGACACAGGTTTGGAGGTGGATGCCCTGGGTGGCGCCCCTGGCGTTCATTCAGCACGCTACGCCACCGACGGGCACGACTTTGGTGCCAATCGCGAGAAGTTACTCCGCGAAATGGAGGGTAAAACCGACCGCAAAGCACGCTTCCGCACTGTCGTTGCACTCATCGAGGGGGGCAAGGAGAGTTGCTTTGAGGGCATTGTGGAGGGAGAGATTACCACCCGCGAGATTGGCGAAGGGGGATTTGGCTACGACTGTCTATTTCTGCCCGAGGGTTATGAGCGCACCTTTGCGGAGCTTGCACCCGAGGAGAAAAATGCCATAAGTCATCGTGGTAGGGCTGTCACAAAGCTCGCCAAGTGGTTGGCTCAATAGTAGTTGGAGACATTTGCCAAGACCTCATCGCGGGTAATATTGTCGCTACCAAGCACCACAAGGCGCTCGACCATATTGTGCACCTCTCGCACGTTGCCTTTCCACTCCATATTTGTCAGCTCCCTCATTGCCTCGGGCACAATGCTCTTGGTTGGAACGTGGTACTCCTCACACAAAACTTTCAGAAAGTGATTGACAAGCAGAGGAATATCCTCCCTGCGCTCCGAGAGTGGAGGCACCCCAACAACAATCACACCCAATCGGTGAAAAAGGTCCTCGCGGAAATTGCCCCGTGCAATCTCCGCCATAAGGTCTTTGTTTGTGGCCGCCACAACCCTCACATCGACATCTATATCTTTGTCGCTACCCACGCGGGTGATTTTGCGCTCTTGAAGGGCCCTCAACACCTTTGCTTGTGCTGCCATACTCATATCACCTATTTCGTCCAAGAAGAGCGTTCCACCTATGGCTTGTTCAAACTTGCCCTTGCGCTGTTTGATGGCCGAGGTGAAAGCCCCCTTCTCGTGACCGAAAAGCTCACTCTCAATCAACTCCGAGGGGATAGCCGCACAATTGACCTCCACAAAGGGCCCCTCCGAGCGACGACTTTGGAGGTGTATTTGTCGTGCCACCAACTCCTTCCCCGTACCATTGGCACCCAGAATCAACACCCTTGCATCGGTGGGTGCAACCTGCGAAATGACGTGACGCAAGTTGCAGGTTTTGGGCGACTCGCCCACAATCTGATAGTTTTGGCACGGTTTTTTCCTTGTGGTTCGAAGGGTGTAGTTGGTTTCAGACTCCGACTGCGAAAGTATGGTACGCACCGACTGCAACAAAGCACCAACAACCACGGGCTTGGCTATAAAATCGGAGGCCCCAGCACGAAATGCTGCCACAACAACCTCCCACTCCCTCACGGCCGAGAGTGCAATCCAGGGAACGGGTATTGAACCACGGGTTAGGCCCTCCCACTGGCCACAAACCACCAACGAGGAGTTTTGAATCTCTCTTACGGCACCCTCCTCTTCGAGGCTCTCGGCAACACACACCTTATAACCCTCGTGTTCGAGCAGCTCTTTGAGTATATTGCGCACACTTTTCTGTGGGTCAACCACAACGATTTTTGTCATACTGAATAGATATTTAGATTATGATTCTCATCTCTCCCTTTTGCCAACCAGCCACACTATGCAAATATGCTACCAAAATGGTGTGGGGGTGTAATATATTTCAAAAAAATAAGTTATCTTTGTGTCAAAGATAGATTAAGTTCTTCTATATCGGAATTTTTGCACCGAGAGCAAACCCCTCAAATGGTGTCTATTTTCAACCTTTTGGACAACTTTTTTGACTTTTTTGACAATCACCACCCTCCAAAAGGCTCTTTTATCCGAGATAAAACAACAAGATTTTTCGACCACAATCAACTTTTCGAAAAGATGAAAACAAATTACAATATTGAGCGCGAAAAGCTCCACCTGCCCGAGTATGGCCGACACATTCAGGATATGGTCATAGAGCTCACCGCCATCGAAGACCGCCAGGAGAGAAATCTCCGAGCAAAAGCGCTCGTTGCTATTATGGCAAACATCCAACAATCCTCCTCGGAGATGCCCGATTTTGAACGCAAACTCTGGGACCACCTCTTCATTATGTCTGATTTTCAGTTGGATGTAGATTCGCCCTACCCCAAGCCCACTGCGGCAACCATTATGCCCCCACCAAACAAAATGGAGTATCCCGCGGGAGGTATCACAATGAAACACTATGGCAAAAATGTCAAAAATATCATCCGCTCGCTCTCGCGCCTGAAAGACCAAGAGACCACCGATGCCGTTCTCTACAACCTGGCGCGCTATATGCGAACCAAGAGTTTTGAGTTCAACCAGGAGCACCCCGACAATGCCGTAATCATCAAAGATATCAAGCGAATGGCCGATTTCGACATCTCCGTCGATGAGGAGGCCATAACACTCATCCGAAGTGAGTATCGAATGAACCATTTTGGCTATCAAAAAAAGGGCTCATACGCCAAGAAAGCGACAAAGGTGGCCAAAAATGGACGCAAAAACGGCCACACAAAATAGCCCCGACGCTTGGACAACCCAACAATCCGCACTACCTTTGTGATAAGTAGAAACCAAAGATACAAAAACACAATAATGAAACAGAGTTTTGCAATAATCCTCTCTCTTGTGGCTCTTGTGGGCTGCAACAACAATAATGTGACCATTCAGGGCGAGTTTGCCGCCTGCCCCAACGAAGTGGTGATTTTGGAAACAATCTCAACCACCGGCGCTATCGTCACCGACTCGGTGAGAACCAATGGCAATGGCACCTTCAAACTCAAAACCACCCTACCCGATGGCCAGGCAACATTCTACAATCTGCGTTGCGCAGAGCGCACTGTGCCCCTAATTCTTGCGAAGGGCGACAAGGCTGTTATTAACTCCGCACCTGGACTCATCGACGGCTACACCATTTCGGGTTCAAGGGAGTCGGAGTTGGTGCGCGAGGTGAAAAACATTATGGGGTTCGGTAGCGCAAAGCTCGACTCGCTGACCGCCATCTACAACCAAACCTCTGTCAAAAATATCCAGCAACGCACGAGCAAGGAGTTTGCAAACGAATATATCAAAATCAAACGCGAACAAATTGAGTTTATCGTTAGGAATGCTGGCTCTCTGGCCGCAATCTACGCTCTCAATCAGCGACTTCCCAACGATAAGGGGCTCTTTGGGGGCAACAACGACATTGTCTATTTCCGCCTTGTCGCAGAGGAGGTGGCCAAAAATTACCCCACATCGCCCTACCTTGCTGGCCTGAAATCGGCCATCAATAGCTATGACCAACAGGTGGATTTGGCCGATAAAATCAACCAAGCTCTCACCGCAAAACCCGCCAATTTCCCCGAAATTGCACTGCCTGATATGTATGGTAAGAAGCAGAGCCTCACGGCTTTGCAAGAGGGCAAGGTGTTGTTGTTGGACTTTTGGAGCATCGCCGACGAGAACTCGTCTTTCCACAATGCCGAACTCAAAGAGCTCTATGACAAATATCACGGCAAGGGTTTTGAGATATATCAGGTGTCGGTAGATACCTCCAAGCCCGCGTGGGTGGAGGTTGTACAGATGCAAAAGTTGCCCTGGGTGTCGGTTTGCGACTTCAAGGGAGGCTCTTCCGTTGCCGTACAACTCTTTGGAGTTGAGAGCATTCCCCACAACTTCCTCTTCGACAGAGAGGGCAATATTGTCGCAATTGACTGCTTCGGAGAAGGGCTCAAAAACGAGCTCGCTCGATTGATGAAATAACCCCAAAAACAACCAAAACTAACCCGCTATGTACTATTTCGCCTCGGATATGCACCTTGGAAGTGGAGCTCACCGCAACCCCCGCGAGAGGGAGTGTGCAGTCGTGGAGTGGCTCGACAGGATTGCCCCAACCGCCAAAGCCATCTACCTTGTGGGCGATGTGTTTGACTTCTGGTTTGAGTACAAACGAGTTGTACCACAAGGCTTTACACGCCTTTTGGGCAAACTATCTAACCTTACCGACCGTGGGGTGGAAGTACACCTCTTTGTGGGCAACCACGATATGTGGCAAGGGGGGTATTTGGAGAGGGAGTGTGGTGTGAAACTTCACTACGAAAGAGAGGTTGTTGAGCTCTACGGCAAGAGGGTTTCCATCTGTCACGGTGACGATATTTATGCACGCTACTTGGGTGGTTGGACTCGCCTTATGAACACCATATTCCGCTCGCGCACAGCGCGTTGGCTATTTTCACGCCTCATTCATCCCGACTTTGCGATGCGATTTGGACTTGGCTGGTCAAAGGGTAGTCGCAAATCCAAAGATGTTGCTATGCCCTTCCTTGGCAAGGAGGACCCATTGGTAAAGGAGGCCCAGAAGATTTCACTCTCGGAGAGGGTGGATTACTTCGTTTTCGGACACAACCACTGCGCCGAAACCCTAAAATTGGAGGGTGGCGAAGAGCTCTTTTTCCTTGGCCATTGGTTCGAGGGCGAGGTGTATGCGTCGCTCGACGAAAGTGGCACTATGAGGTTGCACAAATAGAGCCAAACGTACCTTAAAACGTACCTTATTTTTCGAAACCATATAAGCACCTAAATACCTATGAAACAATACCTTGACCTACTACGCGCCATCCGCGATTGCGGAGTTGTAAAGGGCGACCGCACAGGAACGGGCACAAAGAGCATTTTTGGCTACCAAATGCGCTTCAACCTTGCCGATGGATTCCCTCTGCTGACCACCAAAAAGGTATTTACAAAGGGAATTATTCACGAACTCTTGTGGTTCCTGCGCGGCGAGACCAACATCGGCTACCTTGTGAGAAATGAGGTGCATATTTGGGATAATGACGCCTACCGCTTCTATGGCGAGAGGTGTGCTGCGGAGGGGATTACTCCCCTCTCGCGCGAGGAGTTCTTGGAGAGGGCCAAGGGTGCCGAAGAGTCGCCCATCGAGGGTTACCGCTATGGCGACTTGGGCTCGGTCTATGGCGCACAGTGGCGTAGCTGGGGCACTCCCGACGGTAGGGTGATAGACCAAATTGAGGAGGTCATTCGCACAATCAAGACCAACCCCAATTCAAGGCGTATGATTGTCTCGGCGTGGAATGTTTCGGACGTTGAGGGGATGGCTTTACCCCCCTGCCACGTTCTTTTTCAGTTCTATGTAGCCGAAGGTAAGCTCTCTTGCCAGCTCTATCAGCGTAGTGCCGACACATTTTTGGGTGTTCCATTCAACATTGCATCCTATGCACTCCTAACGCACATTATAGCTCAAATATGCGATTTGGGTGTCGGAGAATTTATCCACACATTGGGCGACACCCACCTCTATTTGAACCATTTTGAGCAGGTCGAGGAGCAACTCTCTCGCAAGCCCCGCCCCCTGCCCCATTTGAAGCTCAATCCCGAGGTCAAGAGCATTGCCGACTTGCGTTTTGAGGATATTGAGATTGTGGATTACAACCCCCACCCCACCATCAAAGCCCCAATGTCGTTCTAATTAGCGAGCGATGCACCCCCAAATAACCCTAAAAAACACTAACGCCATGAAACACCTTTTCAGAACCCTATTGCTTGCAGCCATTGTGGTGATGTGTGGCTGCCGAGCCGATATGGAAGTCGACTGGTACCCTGTGGACATTATGATTTATGTTCAGGATGCCGACGGCAACGACCTACTCAACCCTGACAACGAAAACTTTCTGGGCACAAAAGTCGAAGCAGAATGGCTGGACAAACGCTACACCTACACCCACCCACAGACAAGGGCATATATGCCTATGTGGAACGGGCTCACGTTGCAGAGAAACAACAAAGGACGCTACTACCTCAAATTGGGCGAGTTGGCTGGCAATGAGGAGTATGATGATAATCTGACCCTTCACTGGCCCGACGGCTCACAGGATGTCATCCACTACAAAAACAGGGTAAACCATATCACCGTCGAAGCCACAAGGACTTTCCTACTCAATGGTGAAAAATGCGACAACCCTGTCGTAATAATCAAATAAACAACAGCTTACGCACAAAGCATGAAAACCAAAATTTCGCTCATCGTGGCCGTTGCACAAAACGGCATAATCGGCACGGGAGGTACAATGCCTTGGCACATAACCGAGGATTTCGCACACTTCAAGGCTGTGACCCTCGGGCACTCGGTCGTTATGGGGCGCAAGACCTACGAAAGCATCGGTCGCCCCCTGCCACGCCGTCGCAACATAGTAATCACACGCAATGCCGAGCTCCAAATAGAGGGGTGCGAAATAGCAACCTCGTTGGAGGGTGCCCTTGCGATGTGCGAGGGCGAGGAGGAGGTTTTCATCATCGGTGGTGGCGAGATTTACCGCCAAGTTATGCCCCTTGCCCACAAGCTCTACATCACCCACGTTGGAATCTCGGCAGAGGGCGACACCCGATTCCCGGAGATAGACCCCACAATTTGGCGCGAGGTGAGCCGCGAGGAGTTCGCCCGAGGCAAGGAGTTCGACCACCCCTTCTCCTTTGTGGACTACGAGCGCAGGTAGGTTGTGCATAAAATCCACAAAAAATGCAAAAAAGGCTTGCGCGCGTGCAACGTTTTACCCCCTTCGCGCGTCTATATAGGTAGAACAAACCCCTAAAACGAAAAACTATGAAGAGATTGTTGGTTTTGGTTGCGGTGCTTCTGGGAGGCATTGCAGCCCTCTCGGCACAACAGCCCACACAGGGACAAATGCTCGAAGATGTCATCTACCTCAACGATGACACCGTGTTGCGAGGCATAATCGTAGAGCAGGTGCCAGCCGTCACCTATGTCATCGCAACCGCCAATGGTAAATACACCATTGACGCCCTCTCCATTAGGAAAATCACCAAAGAGCCCACGTCGAATACCGTGGTTGTAAATGAGATACACACCTACGGCCCCTACATACCACACAAGTACGACGAGGATGGCAACCTCATCACCCCATTGAGCCCAAGTGGTGCATTCTTCAACTCCCTCATAATCCCCGGACTCGGCCAAATGAATAATGGGCAGGAGATTAAAGGCTTACTACTTTTTACGGGCACCGTTGTTGGTGTTTTGGGAGTGACCGTTGGTACCAATATGGCAAGTTCCCAATACGTTGACCTTGTGGGATATAGCAGCGCGGCCTTGTCCGTGGGTTGCTACCTCTACTCCTTGTTCGACGCCCCCATCTACGCCTACAAGTGGAACAAAAAACACGGCTTCAAAGGTGGTGGTTATAACCGAATGAGCTTCCGCCCCGCGATTGGTGTATCTGGTCGCCGTGGCGCTGCGGTGGGTATGAATGTCGCTTTCGACTTCTAACGGAGCAGAGAAAGGATATTGGCGGGATTGAGCCCAAACTTTTTTGCCACACACAACAGCGTGAGTGTTAGACCACTACGAGTGTGTATGACTGATTGCTCGCTCCAAAACTGCAAAAAATTTTGCAAAATTGGAAAAACTCACTACCTTTGCACTCGCAAACGTACCGCGGGGTAGAGCAGTTGGTAGCTCGTCGGGCTCATAACCCGGAGGTCGGAGGTTCGAGTCCTCCCCCCGCTACTCAAAAGGAGAAACGAAAATGTTTCTCCTTTTTTCGTATCGGGGGGATGCCCCCCCGACTATATTTACATTCCTCCTAAATCCCCCTTTGGCAAAGGGGGACTTCTTGGTGGAGCGCCCTAGCCTTTCCACAATTAAGACAAGCGAAGCGCAGTTAGTCCTCACCCATATATACAATCCACCCAAGCCCTCCTTATCAAAGAAGGGCTTATAGCAAGGCACAGCCCCCAATCCAACAAAACAACCTATTTGGAGCAATTCTGTTGGCAAAAATCGGAAAAAAGCGATAACTTTGTGAGGATTTGCGTGTGGTGTGTGGCATCTATGCAACCACAAGCAAGCATTGTGTTGAAAATTACTATAAACTAAATAACACACAACTATTATGAAAAAGATTTTTTCAATTTTAGTGATGGCGGCCGCAATGTTGATTGCGTGCAACGAGCCCGAGCCACCAACCCCTGGCAATGACGACGAGAACAACCAGACAGAGGAGCCTGTCGAGCTACAAAACTTCAAACTCTCTGTACCCGTAACCGACAACTGGGTGTGGGAATCCAAGCCCAATATTATTATAAAGGTAGAAAACCCCAACAGTGTGGCCGTAACTGCAACTGCCAAAGTGCAGCTCTACACCGACCTTGGCAAGAAACTTGATGCCCTAACCAAAGACGTTGAGTTCCCCGCAAACAAAACCACCGAAGTGGCAATGACCACTCCCGAGGATCTCGACCCCGGCATTTACAAGGCAACCTGCTTTGTGAAAGGTAAAATTGCTCGTTCATTCTTCTTTGCTATTGCACCCGAGAAGATTATCTCGGCCCCCGATATGCAACCCGACTTCAACGAGTATTGGGAGAGCGCAAAGGCAACCCTTCCCAACCTCGAAGAGTGTGAGCCCATTCTCACCGAGATTAAATCCAAGAGTTCCGCAGCCGAGAAGGTCTATCTCGTGGAGCTCAAATCGACTCCCGACACTCCCAACGGCGAGCCTGTGACCGTGCGTGGCTACTATGTTGAGCCCCAAGATGGCGAGAAACACCCCGTAATCTTCCACTTCTATGGCTACGACGACCAGAACCCCACCTCGAAAGCATCCTGCCCCTCGGGTGGCTCAAAGGCCGACTATGCAGAGTTCTACTTCTCGATTCGCGGCCAGATGCTCAACAACCGCAAGGCAAGTCAGCGCGAACCCGATGGTCAAGGCGATTTCGTGAATATCTATGGCGACTGGTTTGCATACCAATTTGGTGATTTGGATGGCTACTACTACCGTGGTGCATTCTTGGATTGCGTTCAGGCTGTTCGCTTTATGGCGTCCCGCCCCACCAGCGATATGAACAACCTCTTTGCCGAGGGTTCCTCGCAGGGTGGCGCACTCTGCTACGCCACCGCGGCATTGAGCGACTACCCCTTCACCGCCATTGCCCCCAATGTAGCATTCCTTGGTGACTTCCCCGACTACTTCCAGATTGTGTCGTGGCCCGGCAACACCGCCAAAGCAAATCAGGGCACTATGAGCGACGAGGAGATGTACCGATTCCTCTCCTACTTCGACACCAAGAACCTCGCAACCCGCATCGGCGAGAACACCGCTGTGTGGGCAACAAGTGGTTTGCAGGATGGCACCTGCCCACCCCACACCAACCTTGCCCCCTTCAACAACCTGATTGGTAGCGACAAGAAGATGAACATCTACCCCGAGATGCAGCACGCATATCCCTCCTCGTGGTCGAGCGACATCAACAAATTCTTCAAAGAGCGAATCAAATAACTCGAAACAGAAGAGGCAACCACTTGGGTTGCCTCTTCTGCTATTGCCAAAACAAAAGCGGGACCACTCAAAAGAGTAGTCCCGCTCTATTTTAGATGGTCAAACCTTACTCCACAAATGCGTGGCGGTAGCCCTGAACATCGTTCCAGTGACCGCGAGTGAAGTCGGGAATCTCAACAGGAGCATTGCCGTTCTCAATCGAGATGCGGGTGAGCTCTGCCAAGCAGCACCACTCTGCCAAGTCATAAACGTCCATATCGAGGGGCAGACCATTCTGCAAGCAGTAGATAAGCCTCCAATCCATAATGAAGTCCATACCACCGTGGCCACCGACCTCTTTTGCCCTCTTTTCGAGCTCGCGGTGGATGGGGTGTTTGTACTGCTCGATGAGTGCGTTGTGAACCTTCTCGGGCACTGCACCGTGAGCGTCGAGGTCCTCGTGGTTGATAACCTTATTCTCCTCAATCTGGGTGGGGCGCAAGCAAATCTGCTCAATAGGATATTTGCATGCATAACCATCGGTACCGGTGAGCGAGTAGAGTCGGTTGTAGGGGCGAGGAGTCATCACATTGTGCTGGATGTGGATGGTCTTACCCTTCTCGGTCTGGATGAGGGTGAGGGTGTGGTCGCCATTCTGGAATTCGATATCCTTGTTGGCTACACCAACCTTCTCGGCAATCTTCTTACCATTGAAGGGTTTGGTATCCATCGAAACAAGGTGTGTCATCCTATCACCGCGGTGGATATTGAGGGCCTGTGTAACGGGGCCGATACCGTGAGTGGGATATACATCACCGCGGTTCTCGTTGTTGTAGTTGAGTCGCCAGTTCTGATAATACTCACCCCAGTACTCCTCCAAGTTGTGGATGTAGGCACCCTCAACGTGGATAATATCACCAAACAAACCCTGCTGTGCCATATTGAGTGCGGTCATCTCAAAGAAGTCATAAACACAGTTTTCGAGCTGCATACAGTGTTTGCGGGTGCGCTCGGAGGTGTTAATAAGCGCCCAGATCTCGTCGAGAGTCATCGCTGCGGGCACCTCGATAGCAACGTGTTTGCCGTGCTCCATAGCATAAACACCCATCATTGCGTGGGTCTGCCAGTTGGTAACGATGTAAACGAGGTCGATGTCATCGCGCTCGCAGAGCTGCTTCCAAGCGTTCTCGTCGGTGTGGTAAGCAACAGCCTCGGGAAGACCTGCCTTGCGCAAAATCTCCTGACCCTCCTCAACCCTGTCGGGTTCGAGGTCGCAAAGTGCAACAACCTCAACACCAGGGATGTTAATCATACGCCTAACTGCGTCATCACCACGCATACCAAGGCCGATGAAACCGATGCGAACAACATCGAGTTTGGGTGCAGTAAGACCCACAACGTGCTCCTGTCCTGCGGGGCGCTCGGGCACCTCTACACGGATGGGCTCATAGTTCTTTCCGCAACTTACAACGAGCAACATTGCAAGGGCGGTCAAAATGGTAGAAAACTTTTTCATAATAATTTATTGTTTTTGGTTTAGGATTTTCCAAAATATAGTTATCCGCAACAAAGGTAGAAAATTTCTTTCAAGAAAGCAAACAACTCACCCCAAAGGGGTGAGAGTGAGGGTGAATTAGGATGGCTAGAAGAGCCTTTCTCTACCAAAAATCAGAAGCCAATGGCTAAAAACACGAACAATCGGGCGAGTCATAGGCGCACAAGAAAACCACCTCCGCAGTTTACCACGCACAGATTGTTGAGGGGGTTTTGTGCCAAAAAAAGGAGCGAGTCCGCAGCCTACTTTGACGTAGGTGAGGAACTCGCTCTCTGAATTTTGGTGCAAAAAGCACCAACAAGATGTACTTGGATTACTCGTCTTTCTCTTCCTCTTGGTAAGCCTTGAGAAGTTTGTCCTGAACATCGGCGGGAACCTGCTCATACGAAGCGAACTCCATAGTGTAGGATGCGCGACCGAGGGTCAAAGCACTCAAAGTGGTCGAGTAGCGGTACAACTCTGCCAGAGGCACCCTTGCGTTGAGGCGGCTATAAGCACCCTCGGCGTTCATACCCATAATCTGGGCACGACGACCATTGAGGTCACTCATAATATCACCCATATTCTCGCTGGGAACCAAAATCTCTACATTGTAGATAGGCTCCAAAATCTTGGGACCTGCATTGCGGAAAGCCTCTTTGAAGGCATTACGAGCAGCCAATACGAACGAAATCTCATTCGAATCTACGGGGTGCATCTTACCATCGTAGATAACTACGCGGATGTCGCGCGCATACGAACCAGTCAAGGGACCCTCGTTGAGTTTATCCTTGATACCCTTCAAGATTGCGGGCATAAAGCGTGCGTCAATAGCACCACCAACGATTGCGTTGTAGTAGATGAGCTTGCCACCCCAATCGAGGTCGAACTCCTCTTTACCTTTGATGTTCACCAAGAGCTCGCGGCCATCAACCTTATACTGTTTAGGTTCGGGCATACCCTCATAGTAGGGCTCAACAACCATATGAACCTCACCGAACTGGCCCGAACCACCCGACTGTTTGCGGTGACGGTAGTTAGCAGCAGCCACTTTGGTAATAGTCTCACGGTAGGGAATCTTGGGAGCCAAGAACTCAACCTCAATCTTATTGTTCTGGATGATGGTCTTCAAGAGGTTGATGTGCATCTCACCCTGGCACTGAACGATAGTCTGTTTGAGCTCTTTCGAGTACTCTACCTTGTAGGTCAAATCCTCCTGTTTGATGCGGTTGAGCATCTCACCGAGTTTCTCCTCATTGTTCTGGTCGAGAGCGCGGATGGCTGCACGGTAGCGAGGTGCGGGGAAGTTGATGTGCGAAATCTCGGCAACATCACCAACACCGAGGGTGTCGTTTGCTTTGGTGCCTTTGAGTTTCACGGTGCAACCAATCTCACCGGCTACAAGCTCGGTAACCTTCTCGCGTTTCTTGCCTGCCACTGCGAAGAGCTGCGAAATCTTCTCTTTGTTGCCGTTGCGGGGGTTAACCAACTCCATACCCTCGGTGAGCTTACCGGTAACTACGCGGAAGTAGCTAACCTCACCAACGTGCTGCTCAACAGCATTGCGGAATACGAAGATAGAGGTGGGGGCGTTTGCGTCACATTTAACCTCGTTACCCTCAACGTCGGTCATTGCATTAGCAGCTGCGGGGTCGGGAAGTACGTTGATGATGAACTCCATCACACGCTTCAAGCCGAAGCTCTTCTTTGCCGAGCAGCAGAAGACGGGCATAAAGTCGCGGTTTGCAACACCATCGCGCAAGCCCTGGCGGATCTCGTCTGGCGAGAGGTCGTTGGTCTCAAAGAATTTCTCCATCAGCGCCTCATCGTTGATAGCGGCAGCCTCCAAAAGCTCGTTGTGGTACTCCTCTGCGCGGTCAGCCTCCGAAGCGGGAATCTCCAACTCCTCCTGATTGCCGTTCTCGTCTTTTGCTTTGTACATCTTCATCGTCAAAACGTCGATGATAGCGTCGAAGCCCAAGCCAGGATTAACGGGGTACTGAACAACTACGGGGTTGATGGGCGAACCGCTCTTGATGGAGTCGATAGCCTTATCCCAAGTTGCATTCTCTTTGTCGAGCTGGTTTACGATACCAACCACGGGCATTTTGGCCTGTGCTGCATAGCGGCTCTGAATCTCGCTACCAACATCGAAGCCCTGGTTGCCATTGATTACAAGGGCTGCAAGGTCGCAAACTTTGTAGGCCGAGAATACGCCACCACACAAGTCATCCACACCGGGGGTGTCGATGAAGTTGAATTTGTGACCAGCGAACTCGGTGTAGATTACAGCAGGATAGAGGCTACGGCCCTGTGCCTGCTCCAAGTCGGTGCTGTCGGAGAGGGTGTTGCCAGCCTCTACGGTACCTTTACGGTCGATGAGTTTGCTCTCGAATGCGAATGCTTCGGCAAGAGTGGTCTTGCCGCTACCCGTGCCGCCAACGATAGCCACGTTGCGGAGGTTTTGAGTTTGATAAGTTTTCATTTTTTTGTATTGTTAGTTATGTTAGTTGCAGGTTTGCTCCATTTTGAGCCCTTAAAGGTAGATATTTTTTTTCAATCTCCTACACCAATTTGATGTTTTCCAAATGTTTTTCTTATCTTTGTTACCGAGATGAGTGAATTTTTCGAAAAAATAGAGAGCCTTAAAGGCTATTTGGGTGGCGGAAAAAGAGCCATCGCCATTGTTACACACACCAACCCCGACGGTGACGCCATCGGCTCATCGCTCGCTTGGGCAGAGACCTTGCGCTCTTTGGGGCACGAGGTTAGGGTGCTTGTACCCAACAGATATCCTTCGTTTTTGGATTGGATGAATGGTGTGGAGGAGGTCATCATTGCCAAAGAGCAACCCGAGGTTGCCGAACAGACGATTGCTTCGGCAGAGTTGGTTTTTGTTATGGACCTCAACAAGATTGACCGCCTTGACTCGTTGAGCGAACCTTTGATGGCAAGCTCGGCACCCCGAATCCTCATCGACCACCACCTAATGCCACCCGACGACTACACTCTGCAATTCTCCTACCCCGAGATTTGCGCCACCTCGTTTGTGACCTACAAACTCATTGAGGCCATGTGTGGCACCGACTCCATCACCGTTCAGATGGCGGAAAATCTCTACGCTGGAATTATGACCGATACGGGAAACTTTGCTTTCAGCTACCTCACCCCCGACCTGATGCGTGCCGTAGCGGTGCTCTTGGAGCGTGGCTTGGAGATTCCCAAGGTCTATAACGCGGTCTATAACTCCTACTCCGCCTCGCGTGTGAAATTATTGGGTTACTCTCTGGGGCGCAAAATGGAGGTTTTGGCAAAAGGCAAGGCTGCCTATATCTCGCTAACGGAGAAGGAGATGCGTCGCCACAATTTCCAGCTTGGCGACAGCGAAGGATTTGTAAACTATCCGCTTACAATTGCAGGAATGAAGATGTCGGCACTCTTCACCGAGACACGCAAATTTATTCGCGTGTCGTTGCGCTCGCGCGGGGATGAGGTGGATGTAAATATCTTTGCAAGGCGCTATTTTGGTGGTGGCGGACACAAAAATGCCGCTGGTGGCAAGTCTTTCGTATCCATCGAGGAGACCGTCGAGCTTTACAAAAAGGCTGTTGAGGAGTTCTTCAAGGAGAATAATATTTAATCCTACCCGAAAGTTTTTCAGAAAAAAGTGAGGGGGCGATGCAACGTTTTGCCTCACTTGTGCGTCTATATTGTAAGGATACCCCAAAAGTGGTGTCCAAACACCCTAAAACCTGATGCCTATGAAGAGAGTTTTTCTACTACTTGTTTTCTCGCTCTTTGGGTGTGCGTTTTTGAGTGCAAACGTACCTTATTTTTCCGAGCCAGATGAGCCCCAAAAACCCTATGATGCACAATCTTTCAAGGAGCGATTCCTCAACCCAAAAAACGACGACCTTGACACCGAAAATATGGTACGTTTCGGTTGGGCAATGCCGGATTTTCCTCGCTATCTTGGCTCTATAAATCAAGATATTAACCTCAAATATTACGGATTGTCCGGCAACTATTATGACGCAATGTATCAACAGGGAATTGTTGTAACATTCGCCTCTCCACAGCTCGGTTTTATGGTACGTCGTACCGAGCGTTTTTGGGTGGGTATGGAGTTTTTCTATGCCAACCAGAAAAGAAACGTCTATAATACCGTAACATCGGAGGTTTCCTACACCAAAAAGTTGGATATTTTCGCCTTCCGCCCCACCGTACAATGGGATGTTCTCCGCCACGAGTGGTTTCGCGCCTACCTTCGAGCTGGGTGCAACCTATTTCTAACCAACGACACCAAAGAGGGGTGGGGTAATGATGCCACAGCATTCTTCGGCTACGGCTACACTTTTGGCAAGCGACTTTTCTTCTTCTCCGAGGGCGATTTTGGTTCCGATTGGTATGGATGTATGGGTGTTGGTTATAGATTCTAAAACGTGCATATTATGAAAAGGTTACAATATATACTTCTTGCTTGCGTGGTGCTGTTGGTAGGGTGTGAAGATCCCATTGAGTCCGACCAGCATTTGATTGATAACTTCGACCACACGGGGCCTGCCTATGTAATGATGTCACACGGTATGAAGGTGTTGGCGGCCGCGTCGGGCACCCTTGTTCGCGCAACAAACCTCAACGAGTGGCTCACCGCCGAGGGCGAAGAGGCAAAATTGGCGATAGAGGATAAGTACTACCCCTACCTCAAAATCCGCGAGGTGGAGGAAAATCTATGGAAAATCTATAACGAAAAATACACCGAATCCTACTTCTTGAACGAGGGCCTTATACTGAATCAGATTGGAGCAGAGTGGGTTGTACATCGCAGTTCCCCGTTCTTCAACCCTTCCGAAATCAACCCCACAATATCCTGTGTGGGAGATGATTGCTACGATGTTACCTTCGATAATACCAGCATAAATTTCTCCTCAAATGCAACTTTGGGACTGGCTGGTTATCTGACCAATTGGAGCGGTTATACAGAGGAGGAGGTTGATGCGAACCTCACCATAAGAACCAATAATCAAGCATTCCGTAGTGGCGAGGAGGATATGTTGAAATTCTCCATCTCGGGCGAGGCTCGCATCCACAATCGCTCGGAATATGGCTTGCAAATCACCATCGACGAACCCATAGAAATGTACTTTGGCACCGATGGGAATATGGCCAAAGGAACCATTGGCGTGGGAGTGGTCACGATGAAAAATACAGTCACATTGGAGAGCGTGCGCGTGATTTTGAGCCACTATAATACAATCTATCTCGAATACAAACACAGCGGAGGTGGCACCATTGCGGGCTACTACGATTGGGCGGGAAACATTCTCACCCCGAGATAAGACCACAGCCCCCTCACAAAGGTGGCAGATGCAGACTTCGGGTTGCGTCTGCCACTTTTTTGTGTCAAATACTTACTCTTTTTGCCAAAAATATGGACAACACCATAAAATGGTGTGTCGGGATTTTGAAATCTCAAATCTTATGCGTACTTTTGCGCTAATTGGAAAAATAGTAAACTTTAATGCCTACCCTTAATGACAAGGTAACGCGACGAATTAAACCCGAGTGGTTGAAAATCAAGCTCCACGACGGAGAGGGCTTTGCAGAGGTTGCACACATAGTCGAAAGACACGGACTGCACACTATTTGCAGCAGTGGAAAGTGCCCCAACAAAGCCGAGTGTTGGAGTCGCAAGACGGCAACATTTATGATTCTGGGCAACATCTGCACCAGAGGTTGCAAGTTCTGCGCAACGCCCACGGGCAAGCCGCTACCTATCGAACCAAATGAGCCCGAAAGGGTTGCCGAGTCCATCCGACTGATGGGACTTCGTCACGCTGTCGTCACATCCGTAGACCGCGACGACCTTGCTGATGCTGGTGCCGAGCACTGGCAAAAGGTTGTAGGTGCTATCAAAACTATCAATCCAAACACAACTGTTGAGGTTCTTCTGCCCGATTTCGACGGCAAGAGGGAGCTCATTGAGGTGGCTCTTGCCACCCGTCCCCACATTGTGGGACACAACCTCGAAACCGTGGAGCGAATTACCCCCCTTGTGAGGTCGAGGGCGAAGTATCGCACCTCGCTCGAAGCGTTGAGGATTATGGCCGAGAGTGGCATCCCCACCAAAAGTGGCATAATGCTCGGTTTGGGCGAAACGCACGAGGAGATTTTGCAGGCCCTGCGCGATTTGAGAGAGGTTGGCGTAGAGATTGTAACGCTCGGACAATACCTCCGCCCAACGGCAAAACACTATCCTGTGGATAGGTATGTAACGCCCGAGGAGTTCGACACCCTCAAAGAGGAGGCGTTGGCAATGGGCTTTAAGTATGTTGCAAGCGCACCCCTTGTGAGGTCGTCCTACTTGGCAGATCGCGCGGTGGATGCGTGCAAAAGAGAGTAAAAACAGAAGTTGGCTATGGAGTTGAACGTTGTAGATTTGGGCACAATGGGCTACGGCGAGTGCTGGGAGTTGCAACAAAGACTCTTTGAGGGGGCCATTGCACAAAAAGTTGCGGGAGAGAGGCCCGAGCAGACAATTCTGCTGGTGGAGCACAACCCCGTCTATACGCTCGGCAAGAGTGGCAAGGAGAGCAACTTGCTGGTTGCCGAAGAGTTCTTGAAAAGTATTGGAGCGGAGTTTTTCCACATCGACCGCGGGGGTGATATTACCTACCACGGTCCTGGTCAAATTGTCGGCTACCCAATTTTGGATTTGAGCCAGCTGGGTATAGGCTTGAAGGCCTACATCGACGCCATAGAGGGTGCGGTGATTGCGACAATGGCCGAGTGGGGCATCACCTGCCAGAGAGTGGAGGGTGCCTCGGGGGTGTGGATTGTGGAGCCCCACCGACCGATGAGGAAGATTTGTGCCATTGGTGTAAAATCTTCGCGTTGGGTGACAATGCACGGCTTCGCCCTGAATGTAAACACAGAGTTGAGGTACTTCGACTACATCAACCCTTGTGGTTTTACCGACCGCACAGCAACCTCAATGGAGAAGGAGTTGGGCGAGAGGATAGATGTGGAGGTGGTCAAAAAGCGACTACTCAACCACTTGGCGCAGAAATTAGACGTTAATAAAATAAATACTAAAAGATTATGCCAATTGACAAACGTTGGGTAATCAAGCCACAGGGCGAGAGCGAGAAGGTGGCAAACCTCTCTTCGCAACTCAATATCCCCCCTGTGCTTGCCAACTTACTTGTACAACGAGGCATAGAGACTTACAACGAGGCAACGAGGTTCTTCAACCCGAAACTCTCCGACCTCCACGACCCATTCCTGATGAAGGATATGGACAAGGCCGTGGAGCGCATCGACAAGGCCGTCAAGACTGGTGAGAAGATTATGGTCTATGGCGACTACGATGTGGATGGTTGTACGGCGGTTGCGCTGGTCTATACATTCCTGCGCAGCAGAGGACATCAAAACCTCACATTCTACATCCCCGACCGCTATACGGAAGGGTACGGTGTGTCAATATCAAGTATTGACTATGCCGAGAGGAAAGGTGTGAGCCTGGTCATCGCACTCGACTGCGGTATCAAGGCTGTTGAAAAGGTCGCCTATGCCAAGACAAAAGGGATTGATTTCATCATTTGTGACCACCACCTACCGGGTGACTCTATTCCGGAGGCAGTAGCAGTTTTGGACCCCAAGAGGGAGGATTGCCACTACCCCTTCGATGAGCTTTCGGGCTGTGGCGTGGGCTTCAAGTTGATGCAGGGCTATGCCCAGAAGAAGGGTATTCCGTTCAGCGAGGTGGAGAAACTCCTCGACTTGGTTGTGGTGAGCACCGCTGCGGATATCGTACCCCTCACGGGCGAGAACCGCATTTTGGCCTACTATGGTCTTAAACGCCTCAACGAGTCGCCCCGCAAGGGTTTGAGCTCCATCATCCGCATCTGCGGACTCGACAAACACCAGATTACCATCGACGACATCGTCTTCAAGATTGGACCCCGCATCAACGCCGCAGGCAGGATGAGGGTGGATCCCGCAGACCCCGACGCAGCACCTTCGGGTGGCCACAAGGCGGTGGAGATGCTCATTGAGAGAGATGAGATGGAAGCAAAGAGGTGTGGCGATATCATCGACGAGTTCAATCAGAGCCGCAAGAGCATCGACAGGAACGTCACCCAGGAGGCGCACGACATTATTGAGGGTAGCGAGGAGATGAAGTCGCACAAGAGTATCGTCATCTACAACCCCAAATGGATGAAGGGCATTGTAGGAATTGTCGCTTCGAGGCTTATTGAGACCTACTATAAACCCACGGTTGTGCTCACAATGAGCAACAACTTTGCAACAGGTTCGGCTCGTTCGGTTGCGGGCTTCGACCTCTATCAGGCTGTGGAGTCGTGCTCGGATTTGTTGGAGAACTTTGGCGGACATATGTACGCTGCGGGCCTCACTATGAAACCCGAAAATATTGAGGAGTTCACGCGCCGCTTCCACGCCTATGTAGAGGAGCATATTGACCCCGCACTGCTTGTGCCCCAGGTGGATATCGACTCGGAGTTGCTGTTTAGCGATATTACCCCATCGTTTAGGGCAGTATTGTCGCGCTTCCAACCCTTCGGCCCCGGAAATACAGCCCCCGTGTTTGCCACTCGTGGCGTGAGCAATAGGGGTGATGCGAAACTTGTGGGAGCAGAGTTGGAACACCTGAAAATGGATCTTACCCAGAGGCAGAAACCCAATACAACAATTGGCGCTATTGCCTTTCAGCAACCCACCCACTACGAGTGGATTCGCAACGGTAGGCCCATTGATGTCTGCTACTCAATTGTGGAGAACCACTATCGTGGAACCACCACACCACAGTTGAGGGTGAAGGATATCAAACCTCTGAAATAGGTCCAACTACTTAATATGGTATAGAGCAAAACCCCGCACGTTGGTGTGGGGTTTTTTATTTGGGCAGAGAGTTATAAAACGGGTGGTGGGTGTTTAGATTATAACAAAAATCACTCTAACAGAGGATGATAGCAAAGAAAAAGACGAAAAGAGAGTATCGGTTTGGAAAATAATTGCTATCTTCGTAACAACTAATTAACCACAAATTAAAACACAAACAAAACCATGAAAAAAATTCTGATTACTATGATGGCGTTGGTTGTAGCAACCGGCGCATTTGCACAACTTAACTTTGGTGTGAAAGTAGGTGGCAACCTCGCCACAATTAGCGGTATGACCTCGGAGGATAACGGTTTGGACTTCGGCGACCTCGCAAAAGTTACCCCCAGCCAGTCGATGAAAGTTGGTTTCAATGTTGGCGCTTGGGCAGAGTATATGGTAATGCCTATGTTGGGTGTGCAGGTAGAGTTGAACTACTCGATGCAGGGTGTTAACACCAAGGTTGAAACAAGTAGCAGCCTTTTGGGTGCCGCATCGACTACCGACACCTCGTATGGTGCTGGCTATGTAAATGTGCCCATCTTGGCCAAAGCACACTTTGCAAACATTGCAGCTTATGTAGGTCCCCAGCTGGGCTTCGCAACTGGCTTCAACTACACTTCGACCGTGACTACCGACGATAAGGCTACCGAGTATGAGCCCGAGGCTGTTGAGGATTACAGTGGTTTCGACTTCTCGTTGGTTGTTGGCGCACAGTACAAACTCACCGCAAATATCGGTGTAGATGCTCGCTACAACATTGGTCTTACCAATGTTTTCCCCACTCTCAAAAACGACGAGGGTGAGGTTACCCGCGAGGGCTTCGGCAAACAGGGCGTATTGCAGATTGGCGTATTCTACCAATTCTAAAATTCGCTATAACTAACCACAAGATTGCCAACTCCGACACCCACACTCTTGTGAATGTCGGAGTTTTTGTATACTTTTGGTGCAACATAAAAACACAAAACAATGAAACGCAAGCTTCTAATCACCCTCGCATTATTGCTTGGGCTCACCACACTCAACACACAAAACTCTAATGCACAAGAGTTTGAGTGGGGTGTAAGAGATGGTCTTACCTTCTCTTCTCTAATTGGTATCGAAAACACTCTTCCACAGATTGGCTTCTATGCGGGTTTTGTTAGCAACTATTTTTTCAACAACCAGTGGGGTGTAGGCACCGACATCACCCTCTCCGAACAAGGTACTACCTGTATGGAGAATAGCGATGGAGTCTATATGGAGTATTGTTACGACTACCTCAACATTCCCATTTTGGGACAATACCAGATGGAGTTGGGTGATGGTCAACGATTGCGCTTTGTGGCTGGCGTGCAGTTGGGCGTATTCTTGATAGCGAAGTGCGAATACGAGGCGCCATCTATTACGGGCGAAGGTGTGGTAAGCGGAGTTGAATACTTCGACAGCAAGGCCTTCCACCCCATCGATTTCGGCGCTACTGTGGGAGCACAATGGCTCTTGGATGAAACCACCTCCATAGAGGCCCGCTACACCCTCGGTATCACCCAAACCCACAACGGAATTTCCAACACTTTGGACGGATATTACTACATTTCGGTACCCGATAATCGCAATTCGGTATTCCAAATCGGCACCTCATTTTTGTTCTAATTTTTTGGGGTAAAAATAAGGTACGTTGTTAAAAGCAAAAGGTCTAAACCACAAAAGTTTAGACCTTTTTTATTGCTCAAAAAATTCGCTACTTTATTCGCTTAAAAATAAGGTACGTTCCACCCGCCAAAGCGACAATCAGAAGCATTGCAATAATCCAACCATTGTCCCAATCAAGGAAGGGCATCTTTTTGAAGTTCATACCATAGATACTCGCCACCAAAGTTGCGGGGAGGAAGACCACCGAAGCGAGAGCCAAAATCTTCGACGAGTTGTTCTGCTCAATGGTAATCAGACCAAGCGCCGTATCCTGCAAGTAGTCCAGACGCTCAAAACTAAAATCGGCGTGTGAAATCAGGGACTGCACATCGCGCATCATCAACTGCAATCGAGGGTAGATATCGTTGGGGAATCGCTCGCTTCGCTGAATACCCGAGAGGATTCGCTGGCGGTCAAAGATGTTCTCACGAATCAACATCGTCTGCTCCTGCAAGCTATTGATGCGTGTAATGTCGCGCTTATCGACCTCTCCATCCACCGAGATCTCCTTGCTCAAAGTGGCAATCTGTTTTGCAACATTCTCCACCAAGTCCGCGTCGGCATCAATCCTCACCTCCAAGATGGAGATAAGAAGATGGTAACCCGTATTGTAGGCTCGGGTGTTCATCTGCAACCTCTTTGCCGCCTCATTGAAGGTGCGGAACTCGGCGTTGCGGGTGGTAATCAACACACCTTCGCTCACAATGAACGACACAGGCTCAACAGTAAAACCGTCAGAGGTGGGAACAAAGAAGTTGGTGTTGGAGAAAATAGCATTCTCCGTCTCGGAGTATTTAGAGGTAGACTCAATCTCCTCTATCTGCTGACGAGTCAGAAGGTTGAGTTCCATAAAATTCTCCACCGCCTTACGCTCTTGAATCGTGGGCGAGAGGAGGTCAATCCACAAAATATCGTCATAGCCGAGTTCATCAAAAAGCTTGATGTCGGCTTCACGCACTATTTTGTTGTATTGTTTGAGGTAAATTGTAATCATTGTATGGGCTGTTCGGATTTAGAGGTGAACGTGTTTTCCTTAAATTGTCCGAATGGACAGCCGTCAGCCGAGTGTCTTACACCCCCTGCGGCTCCTTATTTCAGTCAGCCCGGGTTGGCGTGGGAGGCCGCCTTTTTGCACTTTTTCCAATGGGCCTCCAATGCCGTATGTTTTTTAGCGTCAAACAGATAGTCAACAGTTGTGGTGAGGTAGTTATAGTCCTCGATTTTGGGGCACTCGGCCTGCGAGAGGAGTGCTTCATAGATACGCTCCACGCCTGTGGTGAGCGCCTTTTCAATCTCATCGAGAACATCCAGAGGGGTATCCTCGCGTGCAAGCAATACACCATAAACAGGGGTATCGGGCGACACATCCCACTCCTCGGCAAGACTCAACGAGCCACCCTTCTCGGCGGATGCCACACAGAAATCGGTGACGATTTTCACACCCGAAAGAGTGCGCGCAACATCAGACGAAAGAAGCGCCACATCGGCACGTCCTTCGGCAAGAGCAGAAGCGATTTCGTTTTGTGGGAGTAGTGCGACCTCAACCGCCAGTGTGTTAGCGGTGCGCAAGCCATAGACCAATGGCACTGCGCTTAATGTCGCAGGGGCTGCAAATTTTACTGACAGGGACATCATCCATTTCCTTTTTTGCCATTAGTTCAACTTCTTGTTTTTGATGGTCGGGACACATCTGTGCACCCTTTCCAACTCACAAAGGTACAAATAAATTTGAAAGTTGGCGCTCGGAGGCTCATTTTTTTCTCATTTCCCACCCCTTGGGGGGCGTTTTTCACTTCTCTTCTATATTTCATATAGAAAATCCGAAACTATTTACTATATTTGCCCCAAATAGACAATTTCAAAACCAAAACTCAATGAAAAAATTAACCATTTTCTCGCTTTTTGCTTCGCTTATGGCTATGGCAGTATCGTGTTCGTCGGGCAAAACCGACAATTTCCAATGGCAAATCGACTCCTTCGATGACATCAAAGTACTCCGTTATCAGGTACACGGATTCGAAGAGTTGCCCCTCAACCAGAAAGAGCTGATCTACTATCTCAACCAGGCTGCTCTCTGGGGTAGGGATATTATGTTTGACCAGAATTTCAAGTACAACTTGGCAATCCGCCGCACCCTCGAAGCCATCTACACCACCTACAAAGGCGACAAAGAGTGCGAAGAGTGGGCAAAATTTGAGAAATACCTCAAAAAAGTGTGGTTTGCTAATGGCATCCACCACCACTATGGCAACGATAAATTCACACCCGAGTTCTCGCGCGACTACTTTATGGGTGAGTTGGTGGCAAACAGCAACACCGACAAGTTCCCCATTGAGCCCTTTGGCTCGAAGGTGGCTCTGTTGGATACCATCGTTCCCATCATCTTCAACCCCGAGCTCTACCCCTCGCGCCTTGTGCAGGCAGGTGTTAGCGACGTGTTGAAGGCTTCCTCAATGAACTACTATGAGGGGCTTACACAGGCGGAGGCAGAGGCCTTCTATGCAGGTATGGCCGCACAGAATGACCCCCGTCCCATCTCCTACGGTTTGAATAGCAAACTCGTGAAGAAGGATGGCAAAATCTATGAGCAGACCTACAAAGTAGGTGGTATGTATAGCAACGCATTGGAGCAGATTTGCTATTGGCTCGAAAAGGCTGCTGGTGTTGCCGAGGAGCCCCAGAAATCGACCATCCTCAAACTTGTGGAGTACTATAAGAGTGGCAACCTCCGCCTCTTCGACGAGTTCAACATCGCTTGGACCGAGGATACCGCCAGCCACGTCGACTTCGTGAATGGCTTCACCGAGGACTATGGTGACCCCCTCGGCAGGAAGGGTGCTTGGGAGAGCATTGTAAATTTCAAGAGCCTCGAAGCCTCGCGTCGCACAGAGCTCATCAGCGACAATGCACAGTGGTTTGAGGACCACGCCCCCATCAACCCCGCGTTCCGCAAACCCGAGGTTAAGGGCGTATCTGCAAAAGTTATCACCGCAGCAACTCTCGCAGGTGATGCCTCCCCCGCAACCCCCATCGGTATCAACCTCCCCAATGCAGATTGGATTCGCAAGGAGCACGGTTCGAAGTCGGTAACCATCGACAACATTACCGAGGCTTATGCCGAGAGCGCAAAGGGTAATGGCTTTGACGAGGAGTTTGTGCTCCGCGAAGAGGACCGCAAGCGCATCCACAAATATGGCTCCATTGGCGACAACCTCCACACCGATATCCACGAGTGCCTCGGCCACGGCTCGGGACAGCTCGCACCTGGCACCAAAGGTGGCGAACTTGGCAAATACTCCTCGACTTTGGAAGAGGCTCGCGCCGACCTCTTTGGTCTTTACTACCTCGGTGACGAGAAACTCGTTGAGCTTGGTCTTGTACCCTCGTTTGAGGTGGCAAAAGCACAGTATGCAGAGTACATTATGAACGGTATGATGACCCAATTCTCGCGTATCGAGCTTGGTAAAGATGTCGTTGAGAGCCATATGCAGAACCGCAAACTCATTGCCGAGTGGTGCTACGAGAGGGGCAAAGAGGAGAATGTTATCGAGTGGATTAAGCAGGATGGCAAAACCTATGTTGTTGTGAACGACTTTGAGCGCCTGCGCGAACTCTTTGGTGAGATGCTCTATGAGGTTCAGCGCATCAAATCGGAGGGCGACTTCGAGGCTGGTAAGGCACTTGTTGAGAACTACGCAGTGAAGATCGACCGCGATTTGCACAAAGAGGTTTTGGAGCGCTACGCAACCCTCGGTATCAAACCCTACTCGGGCTTCATCAACCCCATCTATACCCTCGTGGAGGAAGATGGCAAAGTTGTGGATGTGAAGATTGAGTACCCCGACAACTACATTGAGCAGATGCTCTACTACTCGGCTAACTACTCCAATCTGCCCACCATCAACTAATCACACCGCTTAAACAAACACACAAAGACACAATTATGAAGGGACTTTATCTTGGAAATAGATTTATCCGCTGGGAGATACCCGCAATCATAATCTCGCTCATCGTAACCACCACAATGTGTTGCGTCAAGTGCTCCTCGGGGCGCGACGGAACAAGGAGTGATGTTGTGGCAGAGCCCGAGGTGGAGTTGCTTTATGGTTTCGACACGAGTAAGTACGACATTGTGCAGGGTAAGGTGGAGAGTGGACAGACACTCTCCCACCTGCTCGATGGCTACACCTCGCAAGTGAATATCAACCGCATCTATCAGGAGTCGAAGAAAACCTACAACTTTGGCAAGATGAAAGTTGGTGAGCAGTGGACAATCTTCACCCAGAGCGACTCGCTCGGCAACCATCTGCGCCACTTTGTCTATGAGTACAGCACCCGCGACATTCTCTTTGTGTCGCTCGATGGCGAGAATAACCTCAACATCCACTCCGAGCAGAAGGAGGAAAAGTTGGTGCGCCGTAAGGTGACAGCCACCATCGAGAGCTCACTCTGGAATAGCCTTGTAGCAGAGAACATCCCCGGAGCCCTTGCCATTGAGATGGAGGACATCTATGGTTGGAGTGTCGATTTCTTCTCGCTCCACGAGGGCGACACCTTCACCGTGGTTTTCGACGAGCGATATATCGACGACAAGAGTGTGGGCGTGGGCACCGTTTGGGGCTCAAAGTTCACCCACGCAGGTAAAGACTACTATGCCATCCCCTTTGAGCAAGGTGGCAAGTTGAGCTATTGGGATGAAGAGGGCAAGAGTATGCGCAAACAGTTCCTCAAAGCGCCTCTGAAATTCACCCGCATCAGCTCCAAATTCAACCCCAACCGCCTCCACCCCATCTATAAAGTGCGTCGCCCCCACCTCGGTGTGGACTATGCGGCCCCCACCGGCACCCCCGTTGTGGCCATTGCCGACGGTACGGTTACTGCCAAGTATTGGGATAAGAGCGGTGGTGGTAATGTACTGAAACTCAAACACGCCAATGGCTACACAAGCTCCTATCTCCATTTGAGTAAGTATGCCAAAGGTATTAGTGTGGGAACTCGCGTGTCGCAGGGACAGACCATCTGCTATGTTGGCAACTCTGGCGCATCAACAGGCCCTCACCTCGACTTCCGAATCTACAAGAATGGCAAGGCTATTGACCCATTGAAGATTCCCTCCACCCCCGTGGAGCCCATCAAGGAGGCCAACCGCGAGAGGTTTAGGGATATCAAGGAGAGAGTGATTGCAGAGCTGAAAGGCGACATCGCACCCGAGAGAGCAATCAACAGCTACGATCTCTACCCCTCCACTCGCCCCGCAGTGGTCTACACCGCAGCCGACTCGGTGAGAATGAAGGTTGAGAGGGGTGTGATGTATAAGGCACTTGGGAGAATTGAAAATTGAAAATTGAAAATTTTATTCTCCTCCACTAAGTTTTTTTGGTGGGGGGGGGGCCGAAGGGTGGATGGGCCTATTGTAGGCTCTGCCGAGCGGGAGCATTTTAGAACACACAGAGCGTGGTTAATTGAAATATACCGTGTGGAAGGATAAGAAAATAGGAGTAGTGATTGTTGCTGGGGGTAGCGGTAGCCGTATGGGGGCCGATGTTCCCAAGCAATTTTTGCGCGTGTGGGGAGAGCCCATCTTGGCACTCACCGTGCGCAAATGGATGCCCTATGCCGACCAGATGGTTGTGGTGCTACCCGCCGAACAACAAGAACTGTGGGCCAGACTCGCAAAGGAGTGCGATTTGATGGGAACACACAAGGTCTGCTCGGGAGGCGCCACACGATACGACTCTGTGAGAAATGGCCTTAACGAGTTGGAGGAGTGCGACATTGTGGCCATACACGATGGTGTGCGCCCGCTACTCTCGGGGGCTATGATTGAGCGCGGCTTGGAGTGCGCAATGGAACACGGCTCGGCCATACCAACCACCGCAGCGGTAGATTCGTTCAGAATGGAGATTGAGGGCGAGTTGCAGGTTGTGGATCGCAGTAAGTTGCGCGCCATACAGACACCCCAAATCTTCGAGCGCGGAGTGCTAACCAAAGCCTACGAGCGCGAGTGGCAGGAGAGTTTCACCGATGATGCCACAGTTGTGGAGGGCGCTGGTGTTGAACTCCACTACTATGAGGGAGAGAGGGCTAATTTGAAGATTACCACGCCCATTGATTTAATTATCGCGGAGGCAATAATTAAATCTGAAATTGAGAATTGAGAATTGAAAATTGAGAATTGTGGTGCGCCTGTGGCGCGAGAGTTTTCAATAGTGTTAGGATTCCGAAGCAAGGCGGTGGAAAGAAATCGCAACGGAAGGCTACACTAAAAGTTTTTGGTAGCACCTTTTTACAAAAAGGTGCGAAAAAAGGGAATGAAGATAAAATTCAGATATGGAGGGCTTGATAGGAGGGCTTGGTGGCTATCGGTAGTGACCATCCTTTTGTTGGGTGGGGTGTGTGCCTATTTGTGGTACATAGCCTCGGGTGCCTACTATATCGCAGCGTGGGCAACGACGACGGCCGTGGTGCTGATGGCGTTGTTCTTACTATCGGTACCAAGACGCATAATCCTCACCGAGGATGTGTTGGAGTTGCGTTGCTTGGTTGAGACTACCTACATACCTCTGCACGCGATTGTGGATGTGGAGGTGCTGGGTTCGGAGGGTTTCGGAGGCAAGGTGCCGCTGTTGGGTATCTATGGCTTTGGGGGCTACTATGGGCGATACTTGGACCTTCGAAGGTGGAGGATTTACAAGGTGTATGCCTCGCGTAGGAGTGGTTGTGTGGCCATACACACGACCAAGAAACGCTACTTGGTGAGTTGTCGCACCCCCCAGATGTTGCGAGTCCTGATTCAGAGAAATAAGGCTCGCAGTTCGAGGGAGCGATAGAGAGGAGTGAAACGAACAAAAACAATATAAGTTATGGGTGTATTGAAAAGCATTGCGGCAGTTCTTTATGGCGCAGGAGTTGGTTTTCGCAACTGGCTCTTCGATATGAAGGTGCTGCGTAGTGAACACTTCGATGTGCCGATTGTGTGTGTGGGCAACATCGCAGTTGGGGGTACGGGCAAGACCCCCGCTGTGGAGTTTTTGGTGCGAAGGCTCTCTGGCGAGTACCGCATTGCGGTGCTGTCGAGGGGGTATCGCAGACGCACAAAGGGTTATATCGAAGTGGGGGTGAATGACTCGTTCCTGCGAGTTGGGGATGAGCCCAAACAGATTAAGCGCAAATTCCCCGATGTGGTAGTTGTGGTGTGTGAGAAGCGCACCGAGGGTGTTAGGCGCATTATGGCCGAGCACCCCGAGGTAAATCTCATCGTTATGGATGACGGATTCCAGCACCGCTCGCTCGCGCCGAAGGTAAGTATCTTGCTTTCGGACTACTCGTTGCCCCCCTATAAGAACCGTATGCTCCCCGCGGGAACACTGCGCGACAGCCCCTCGCAACTCTACCGTGCGGAATTTCTACTCATAACCAAGACACCCAAGGGTATGTCACCCATTGAGCGCAATATTGCCCAAAAGGAGCTCAAACCCTCGCCCTACCAAAAAATCTTCTTTACGGACACCCGACAGCTGGCTCCCCGACCAATATTTTCGGATATGGCCCCCGCAACAATACCCTCTGGCAGTAAAGTTGTAGCCTTGGCGGGTATAGCCAATCCCGAGAGATTCTACGGCTCTTTGGAGAAGCAATACAACGTTGTGGAGAGGATGACTTTCAGCGACCACCACATCTACAAGGTGAAAGAGATTAGGGCTCTGGCCGAGAAGGTGGCCTCGCTGGGAGAGAATGTTGTGGTGGTGACCACCGAGAAAGATGGTGTGAAACTAACCTCCCGCAAACACATCCCCGAGGTGTTGCAGAAACGATTGTTTGTCCTACCCATAGAGCTAAACTTCCGCGATGGAGATGCGGATGTGTTTATGGAGAAACTCAAATATGAACTCAAAAACAAGAAATTATGATAAACACTATTAAATCGACAGCAGAATTTATCAGGGAGAAGGTGAACTTCGAGCCCGAGGTTGGTATCATTCTCGGCACCGGCTTGGGTGGCCTTGTAAACCACATCGATATTGCCCACTCGCTCCCCTACAACGAGATTCCCAACTTCCCCGTTTCGACCGTTGAGGGCCACGCAGGAAGACTTATCTTCGGCACTCTCGGAGGTAAGAAGGTGGTGGCTATGCAGGGTAGGTTCCACTACTATGAGGGCTATGCGCCCGAGCAGGTGGTATTCCCTGTGAGGGTTATGAAGATGTTGGGCATCCAGAACCTCTTTGTCTCCAACGCGAGTGGCGGTATCAACTCGTCGTTCCGTGTGGGCGACCTGATGGTGATCACCGACCACATCAACCTCATCCCCAATGTGCTTATTGGTAAAAACTACAACGAACTCGGCCCCCGCTTCCCCGATATGAGCGAACCTTACAGCAAAGCCCTGGGCGCACTCGCAACCGAGGTGGCTGCCGAGAAGGGGATTAAGTTGCAGTATGGTTGCTATGTGGGCACCACAGGTCCCACCTTCGAGACCCCAAAGGAGTACGGCTACTTCAAGGCTATTGGTGGCGACGCTGCGGGTATGTCGACAACCCCCGAGGTGATTGCCGCACGACATATGGGCCTGCCTGTATTCGGCATTTCGATTATCACCAACGCTGCGTTCAGTGGTCAAAAATCGACCCACGAAGAGGTACAAGAGGAGGGTGCAAAGGCCGAGAAACGAATGAGCGCACTCATTATGGGTATGCTCGAAAGGATGTAAATTAACCAACACTACGAAACACTATGATTAACGCAATAAAAGAGGCTACTCATTATATCAGCGAGCGCACAGGCTTCACTCCCGAGGTGGGTATTATTCTTGGTACGGGCTTGGGTGGCTTGGTGGAGAAAATCAATATCGAACACTCGATTCCCTATTCGGAGATTCCCGGATTCCCCGTTTCGACCGTTGAGGGCCACAGTGGTAGGCTTATCCTCGGTACGCTCGGTGGCAAAAAGGTTGTGGCTATGCAAGGTAGGTTCCACTACTACGAAGGCTACACCGCACAGCAGGTGGTATTCCCCGTGAGGGTTATGAAGTTCCTCGGCATTAAGACCCTCTTCGTCTCCAACGCTGCGGGCTCGATGAACTCCACCTTCCGCGTGGGCGACGTGATGGTCATCAACGACCACATCAATCTCATTCCCAACCCCCTGATTGGTCGTAATATTGACGAACTTGGCCCCCGTTTCCCCGCAATGAACGATGCCTACAACCCCGAGCTTATTGAGCGTGCAACAGCCATCGCCGAGAGGGAGGGCATCAAGTTGCAGTATGGTTGCTATGTGGCGCTTACGGGTCCCACCTTCGAGACCCCCAAGGAGTATATGTGGGTGAAACTCATCGGTGGCGACGCTGTGGGTATGTCCACCGCCCCCGAGGTTATCGCTGCAAGGCATATGGATATTCCTGTCTTTGGCGTGTCGATTATCACCGACACAATGGAGAACACTTCGATTTCCCACGAAGAGGTGCAGGAGAACGGCAAACTCGCCGAGAAGAATATGACCAAACTCTTTACCGAACTACTCAAAACACTTTAATAAAAAACCCAAAACATCGACTATGATTAACAAAGTTATACTTGTGGGCAATGTGGGCGCCGACCCCGAAGTCCGCACCCTCGAAAGTGGTGTTAAGACCGCGCGTGTTAGGCTCGCAACCTCCGAGAGGTACTTCAACCGCGAAACACAGCAGGCCACCGAGCACACCGAGTGGCACACCATCACCCTCTGGCGCAACCTCGCCGATGTTGTGGACCGCTTTGTACGCAAAGGCTCACAAATCTACATTGAGGGCCGCCTCCGCACCCGCGAATGGACCGACCAGAGTGGCAACAAACGCTACTCAACAGAGATTCAGGCCGACGATATGAAACTCCTCGGTAGGCGTGAGGGTGGCGTGGCTCCAAGTGCTGGCGCACCCCAAAGCTATGGTGCAGGTCAGACCTACACCCCCACCCCACAACCCGTGGCAACACCCCACCTTGCGGAGCCACAAGCTGTACCCTACCAGCCCGCCATTCAGCCCGCAATGGAGGACACCCTCGACGACCTTCCATTCTAAAAGTAAAAGGCCCACAGAGATAATCTGCGGGCCTTTTTTTGTGCTTTTTCTTCGAAGCTTTTTGTAAAAAGGTGCTACCAAAAACTTTTAGTGCAACCAACTGCTACAATTCCTACCCACAGCCCTGCTTCGGAATCCCTGCACAAAAGTGTCGTTACGACACAAAACTTTTAGTGCAACCAACTGCTACAATTCCTACCCACAGCCGCGCTTCGGAATCCCAGCACAAATGTGTCGTTACGGCACCGATGCTCCGTATCGAGATACCTTTACTCTACCCTATTATCGAATTCAAGGAATATAGGGGAAATTTCAGCCCTCGCGCCATCGGCACACCTCGATTTTGAATTTTGAATTTTGAATTTTGAATTCCTCTCGGTATCTTTGCACTAATATAGACTAATTAGGTTCGTTATGGAAGTAAAAACCAATGAAGCACCCAAAGAGAGGTCGCTCAACTTTGTAGAGGAGATTATCGAAAATTATATCGCCGAGACCGGAGGCGCCATCCAAACGCGCTTCCCGCCAGAGCCCAACGGCTATCTGCACATCGGTCACGCCAAGAGTATCTGCCTGAACTTCGGTCTGGCAGAGCGCTACGGTGGCAAGTGCAACCTCCGTTTCGATGACACCAACCCCGTGAAAGAGGATACCGAGTATGTGGACTCCATCAAAGAGGACATCAAGTGGCTCGGCTTCAACTGGGCTGTGGAGCGTTACGCCTCGGACTATTTCGACCAACTCTACGAATGGGCTATCCTCTTGATTAAGAAGGGTAAAGCCTACGTTGACGACCAAACACAGGAGGAGATTCGCCTCGGTCGTGGCACCGTACAGCAGGCAGGTACCGAGAGCCCCTATCGCAACCGTTCGGTGGAGGAAAACTTGCGCCTCTTTGAGGAGATGAAGGAGGGTAAGTATGCCGATGGCGAGAAGGTGTTGCGCGCGAAGATTGATATGGCTCACCCCAATATGCTCTTCCGCGACCCCATCCTCTATCGCATTCTCCATACCGAACACCACCGCACAGGCAATAAGTGGTGCATCTACCCTATGTATGACTATGCACACGGACAGAGCGACTCCATCGAGCGCATCACACACTCGATTTGTACCTTGGAGTTCGATGTTCACCGCCCCTTGTACGACTGGTTCATTGAGGAGTTGGGTATCTTCCCAAGCCACCAATACGAGTTCGCAAGGCTCAACCTAACCTATACGGTTATGAGCAAACGCAAACTCCTCCAACTTGTTAAAGACCAAGTTGTTACAGGTTGGGATGACCCCCGTATGCCCACCATTTGTGCACTCCGTCGTAAAGGCTACACCCCTGCATCCATCCGCGCATTTGCCGAGAAGGTTGGTGTTGCGAAGAGGGACAACGTGATTGACCTCTCACTTTTGGAGTACTGCGTGAGGGAGGATTTGAACAAGGTTGCCGAGCGTAGGATGGCAGTTATTGACCCCTTGAAGGTTATCATCACCAACTACCCCGAGGGCAAGAGCGAGAGTTTCAGCTGTGTAAACAACCCCGAGGATGAGAGTGCTGGCAGGCGCGAGGTACCTTTCGGCAGGGAGATTTATATTGAGCGTGCCGACTTTATGGAAGAGCCCCCCAAAGGCTACTACCGCCTCCGCCCCGATGGCGAGGTGCGCTTGCGCTATGGTTATCTCATTAAATGTGAGGAGGTTATCAAAGATGCCGAGGGCAACATTGTTGAGTTACACTGCACCTATGATCCCGAGTCGGCAGGCGGTGGTTCGTCGGATGGCCGCAAGGTTAAGGGTGTAATCCACTGGGTATCGGCAGCCGACGCTGTTGAGGCCGAGGTGAGGTTGTACGACAATCTCTTTGCAAAGGAGAGTCCTGATGATGTTGAGGAAGGCAAGGTCTTCACCGACTATCTCAACCCCACATCGCTCGTTGTTAAGACCGCCTATTGCGAGCGCTCGCTTGGCGAGGCAAAGATTGGCGACAGGTTCCAATTTGAGAGGGTTGGCTACTTCTGTGTGGACAAAGATTCCACCCCCGAGAAGATGGTATTCAACCGCACCGTCACCCTCAAAGACACCTGGGCGAAGTTGCAGAAGAAATAGTCACCACTTCACCAAACGCAAAAAGAGAGTGTTCCACGTGGAACACTCTCTTTTATTATGCCTCATTTACACCAGATGTTCCTCGTGGAACAATTTTAGCGACCAAAGAAAATTAGTAACACATTGATATCTGCGGGTGACACACCGGGGATGCGCGAAGCTTGACCAATGGTTTTGGGGCGGATGCGCGAGAGCTTTTGGCGAGCCTCAATGGTGATTGAGGTCACCTTCATAAAATCAAAATCCTCGGGAATTCGAATCTCTTCGAGCCTTTGAAGCTTATCCGCAATGGCTCTTTCGCGCTCAATATATCCACTATACTTCACCTCTATTTCAACCTGCTCTATAACCTCTTGGTCGATATTGTGGGCAGTCACAAACTTTTTGAGCGATGGGATTATCTCAATTAGGTCAAAAAGTGAAATATTGTTGCGAACTAACACGTCGGCAATCTTCTTTTTCTGCGAAAGTTGTGCAGAACCGACACTTTCCAAATAGTCCGAAATTTCGCTCGGTGCGACACCCTGCCTTTGCACGAAATTTTTAAGCAATTCTCCGAGCGATTTTTTTTGCTCAAAATCTGCCCATCTTTCATCGTCCACAAGTCCCAATTTGCGACCTATGGGGGTGAGTCTTCTATCGGCATTGTCTTGGCGAAGGAGGATACGATACTCGGCACGGCTGGTAAACATACGATAGGGTTCATCAACACCCTTGGTCACCAGGTCATCAACAAGCACTCCGATATATGCCTCATCGCGCGAAAGCACAAACGGCTCCTCACCACGCAGTTTGAGAACTGCATTAACACCCGCCACCAAACCTTGTGCTGCCGCCTCCTCGTAGCCCGTTGTACCATTCACCTGACCTGCAAAATAGAGGTTTTCGACAAGTTTGGTTTCGAGTGTGTGGTTGAGCTGCGTGGGAGGGAAATAGTCATACTCGATAGCGTAACCTGGGCGGTAGATCTCCACATTCTCAAATCCCTCAATCTTCTGCAATGCCGCACACTGCACCTGCCAAGGCAGACTCGAAGAGAAACCATTGAGGTAGTATTCGTTGGTATCTGCCCCCTCGGGTTCGAGGAAGAGTTGATGGAAATCCTTATCGGCAAAGGTCCTCAATTTATCCTCAATACTTGGACAATATCGAGGGCCTATACCCTTGATAAGTCCCTGAAATAGAGGGGAATCGCCAAATCCCTCACGGAGTGTATCGTGCACCTCGGAAGAGGTATATACAAGGTAGCAAGGTTTCTGATTCTCAACGGGTTGTACTCTTTTTAGGAAGGAGAATTTCTGGGGTTTCTCGTCACCATCCTGACGCTCAAACCTATCGAGTGCAAGGGAGCGTACATCAATCCTCACGGGAGTGCCGGTCTTCATCCTACCAGCCTCAAAGCCGAACCCCACAAGTTGCTCAGTAAGGCCATACGAGGCGCTATCCCCTGCCCTACCCCCTGCGGCACTATTGCGACCAATATGCATCAAACCACCAAGGAAGGTACCTGCGGTAAGAATTACGGCCTTTGCACGGAATATCACACCCATTTGTGTGACCACTCCTGCAACCACTCTCCTACCCTCTTGTTCCTCTATAAGTAATTGATTTACTGTATCTTGCCAAAGTTTCAAATTGGGGGTATTCTCCAATGTATAGCGCCACAAAGCGGAGAATTTAGCCTTGTCACACTGTGCCCTTGGGCTCCACATTGCCGCCCCTTTGGAGCGATTGAGCATACGGAATTGAATGGTGCTGCGGTCGGTAATAACACCCATCTGACCACCCAGCGCATCAATCTCCCTAACAATCTGCCCCTTTGCCACGCCACCCACCGCAGGGTTGCACGACATACTTGCATACTTGGTCATATCCATTGTCAGCAGGAGGGTTTGTGCACCCAAACGCGCAGCAGCCGAGGCTGCCTCGCACCCTGCGTGACCACCTCCCACAACAATTATATCGTAGTCGAATCTCATTCTACAACTCTCCCAATCGTGCCAAATAGAAATCCTCTTTGCTACGCATTACGGCCGCCTCTTCGGGGCTCTTATCCTTGTAGCCACAAAGATGCAACACGCCGTGAATAATCACCCTCAACTGCTCCTCATTGGGATTTGTCCCCAACAAACGGGCATTGTCTTCCACCGTGAAGGGGTCGATAAAGATGTCACCACTAACAACCCTTCTTCCCTCTAAATCACTGTAATCGAAGGTGATAACATCGGTATAGTAGTCGTGACCAAGGTATTGACGATTGATGCCAATGTGGTTTTCCGAGGAGCAGAAGATATAACTCACCTCCCCCACCCTAAATCCTTCATTATGGATGGTATCCCTCACCCATCGGTTGATTTTCACCCTTCCTTTGGGTAGGTAGTCGGTCTCTTGATTATAGAAATGAACAGCCATTTATTTTATTGAATTTCAAAAACTTAACACTAATCAGCCAACCAAATCTCGGGGTCTTGATTGATGGTATGGAACCACACCTCGAAGTGGAGCTGATAGTCGTCAGGATTGTCACCCGCCGAGATGGTACCAAGTTTGGAATTTGTCCCCACCTTATCCCCCGCCTTTACACATACGGTTGCCAGGTTGGAATAGATGGTAAAGTAGTCACCGTGGCGCAACATCACACAGTTGTTGAGTCCGCTGATGAACATCACCCTTGCAACCTCACCCTCAAACACAGCGAAGACCTCCGACCCTTTGGGGGCTGCGATATTCACACCCTTATTTACAACCGTAATATGCTTCTGTGTGGGGTGTTGGTGCTTACCAAAGCGCTCAATTATAACGCCACCATTGACAGGCATCAGCATTTTTCCCTTATTCTGGTCAAACCTGCCATTGAGGGCCGTCACAGCCCTACGCTCGACATCGGTCATCTTACGTTTGGTCTTACGAGTCTCCTCGTCGATGATTTTTTGGAGCGTCTGCTGGGCCTTGCGCTTTGCCTCGCGCTTCTTCTTCAACTCCTTGGATATTTTCTTCTCATTGGCGGCGAGTTTTTTACCCGCATCGGAGAGTTGTTTTTTCTCTTCATCGAGGGTTTTGAGTCTCTTTTGGTGCTCTCCTCGGGTCTTATCGAGGGCACTCTGTTGCTCTGCAAGCGAAGCGACCTCGCCCTCCACCTCTTGTGTGCGAGTCACAATCTCCTCTGCCCTTCGCTCCAAAGCCCTATTATAGCGCGCCAAAAGCCCCAAACGATGGGTTGCCACCCCCACATCCTCCGAGGAGAAGATAAAGTGGAGTGGGGCGCCCAAAAGCTGAATTTTATAGGCCACCCTCACCATCTCTGCATACTCCTCTTTTAACCTATCGAGGTTACTACGCATCGAAGCGATGTTTCCCTGTTTGGTGGCAATATCTTTGGAAATAAGGTTTATCTGCTTACCGAGCGAGGAGACAACCTTCTCACGACTTGTAATCTTCGATTGGAGAAGTTTTATCTCCGTTTGGTTACTCTTTTTGGAGGCAGTCACCTCTTTGAGGAGTTTTTCATTCTTGGCAATCTCCTGCTCTGCGCGTTTGATTTGAGCATTGAGTTCGTCAATAGTCTGTCCACTGGCAGCACCCACCGCCAGCAAAAAAGCCACCATCAACAAACAAAGCCTCCTCATCCTCTTCACCCTTCTACTTTTTAATACTCTTTATGCGCTCCTCTATAACCGCCGGTTCCTCACCTGCATCCAGCGCACGCTTATAGTACAGCTCCGCCATAAACACCTCGCCTTCGGCAGCCAAAATGTCGCCATAGTGGAGTAGGAGAGTGCTATCTCCCGATCTGTCGAGCGAAATTGCCTGACGCATAATACTCTTTGCCTCCGATAGTCTGCCGAGCTTAAATAGAATCCACGCCTTGGTATCGAGATAGGTGGCATTCTGTGGTTCCAACTCACACGCCGCCACACTCAACTCCAAAGCCTCCTCCAAATCACCACCACCCTCACAAGAGAAGTATGCCCAATTATTGAGTGCTTGTGCATTTTCGGGGTTATATTTCAGCGCCTTACGGTAGTATTTTGCCGACTTTTTGGGGTTGAGCTCGTTGTCACCCAGAGTGGTGTAGGCAAGGCTTCTAACCTCGTCATTTTCGGCAATCTTTACCACTTTTAGGAAAACCTCTTTTGCCTCACTCGTGCGCCCCTCTTTAAGGAGTTCATACCCCTTGCGGTAGTAGAAATCCTCATCGGTGGGGAATCGCTCAATGCCGAGGTCTATATAGTGCATCACCGAATCTCTGTGGCCCAAGTACTCCTCAATCTCTATTACCGTATGGATAGCATCCTTGGGTTTGGTGGCATCGGCCACAAACTCTTTGTATATTTCCAGCGCCCTCTCCAACTCTCCACCACGAATCAGGTGGGTTGCATAACGAGAACCGACCTCATAGTCGTGAGGGTATTTTACGTTTAGTATTGAGATTAACGAATTGACCGTAAAATAGTTGCGACGATACAAACCCTCATCCTCCACAATCTGTGAATCGTATATCTCCACCTTTTGGTCCATTGGGAGTTCGTCGCCAAGAAAGAGGGTTTTTATTATCCCCAAAAACTCCTCCTCTCGTCCTTGATTTTTGTAGAAATCGCCCAAATAGTAGAGCGCCCCCACATCATTGGGGCTAATCTCCACCGCCTTTTTGAACTCCTCTTCTGCGAGGTCAGGCTTTGCGGTCTTGTCATAGAGGATGGCGAGTACCATTCGGCTATCCATATCGCGAGGATTGGCCTCTATTGCCGAAATAGCCTCACTAATGGCACGGTCGTAGAGCCCCATTCGTATCAACAAGTCGCGCTTATACTTTGTGAGCACCTCTATTCGCCCGAGTTTATACTCCGCCGAGTCGAGCACCGTCAGTGCCATATGGGGCATTTCGCTCCTCATATAGAGCATTGCCAAGAAACGGTACGATTCCGCCGCGGGTTTCTCGGCAATGATTCGCTCATAGACACTCCTCGCTTTGGCCAACTCACCCTGCGAGGCGAGAATGTAACCATAGAGGCTCGCGTAGTCCAAATTGGTACTATCGCTACGATAGGCAATCTCACTATGAGGGCGTGCCAACTCCACATTGTAGGCATAGTAGATATCCGCCAATCGGTGGTGGCTGGGGGCGTGAAGCGAGTCTATTTCGAGCACTTTTTTGAAGTAGGGCACAACCTCCAACTCATCATCCGCCAAAGCAAGCCTCTTCACACCCTCGGTGTAGATGTATGCCGCGCGGAGAGTGTCACCCTTGTACCACTCTGGCACATCCACAACAAACCCCTCACCCCCTTTCTGCGGAGTGCGAACACAGGCCACAAAAGAGAGTGCAAGCAACAAACAGAGGGTGATTCGTCTAAACATACTTGCAGGGTGGGGGAGTGAGTAGAAAGATTAGAGCACCGAGTCGAACTGACCGAGGAACCTCAAATCGTTCTCAAAGTAGAGCCTCAAATCCTTCACACCAAATTTCAACATAGCGATACGCTCAATACCCATACCAAAGGCAAAGCCACTATATTTGGTGCTGTCGATACCACTTGCCTCCAAGACATTGGGATCTACCATACCGCAGCCGAGGATTTCGAGCCAACCTGTACCCTTACAAACATTGCAACCCTTGCCACCGCAGAGGTTACACGACACATCCACCTCTGCCGAAGGCTCGGTGAAGGGGAAGTAGGAGGGACGCATACGAATCTGTGTCTGCTCACCAAAGAACTCTTTTGCAAAGTAGAGCAACGACTGCTTCATATCGGCAAACGACACCTTCTCGTCGATATAGAGGCCCTCAATCTGGTGGAAGATACAGTGTGCGCGAGCCGAGATAGCCTCATTGCGGAACACCCTACCTGGGCAAATCACACGAATAGGGGGCCTCTGGTGCTCCATAGTGCGCACCTGAATCGAGCTTGTGTGGGTACGCAGAAGTACATCGGGGTGTTTCTCAATGAAAAATGTGTCCTGCATATCGCGTGCGGGGTGCTCGGGTGCGAAGTTGAGCGCCGAGAAAACGTGCCAATCATCCTCAATCTCGGGACCATCGGCAACGGTGTAACCCAAGCGCGAGAAGATTTCGCAAATCTCGTTTCTCACAAGCGAGATTGGGTGACGCGAGCCGAGGTTTTCGGTCATTGCGGGGCGCGAAAGGTCACCACTCGAAGCGCTTGCAACAGGTGCGTTGTCGAGAGCCTCTTTGAGGGCCGCAATGCGCTCGTTTGCTTTGGTCTTCACAGCGTTTATCTGCTGACCAAGCACCCTCTTCTCCTCCGAGGGTACGCTCTTGAACTCCTCCAAAATATCGTTAAGTTCGCCCTTGCGACCAAGGATTCTCACGCGGAAATCCTCAATCTCTGCCGCCGAGGTTGCCGAAAAATTCTCTATCCTGCCGAGCAGGTCGTTGATTTTGTCAATAAGTGCCATAGTTGTGTTTCTGATTTTTTAACTTACAAAGTTAAAAATAAATAACGAGCAGAGCACAAAAGTGGCGATTTTTCTCACGAAAAACCGCCACTTTTCACATTTTACCCTCTTGGGTGCCTATTTTTGGAGTGCTTTCATCACACAAGCCGTACCTGCCACCACAATCAAGAGGGGCAAAACAAATCTTTCGAAAGAGATGGAGATGTGGAGCACATCGAGCAGAAGGAGCATCACACCCATTCCCGTAACCACACCACCAAAGGTCCATTGGCGCGCGCAGAGCAACCAACCACCAACAGCCACAACAAACATCTGCCACGAAAAGAAGGCATCCATAAACACAGGGCCCACAATGTTGTAGTTGTTCATAAGCCACACAAGGCCACATACAATCATCAGAATACCTGCAAAGAGGTAGAGGGAGCTTGGGAGGGTGTTTTTAGGGGTTGTCACACCCACTTTTTCATCATTCAGTACTTCCATAGTTGTAAGGGTTTTTTAATTGTTTATAACGTTATTGATCTCTGTGTTGTACTCCAAGAGCCTACCCGAGCCCTTGTCCACACTCACATTGAGTATTGTCACCCCATCGGGTGTGGTGATTGTTGTTTTGCGGGTAACGATATTGTTCTCTTGTGAGATAACAACCTCTATAACAACATCTTTACCGTCTATAAGGTAGCCCAAGATGTGGTCGTCATAGCGGTAGAGCTCATCGAACTCCTCACAGAGTTTATCGAGTTTAAGGCTATCGCCCAAATCATACAAATAGAATGTCAGGTTTGTTTCGGCACCATCGACCAATGTGGGGTTGAATATTGCACTCTCCAACTGCTCTTCAAGGTTGTCCTCCCACTGGTCGAACTCTTGCTCCCATTGTTCAATCTTGGCCTCCGACAGGTGGGCCCAAACAACCCAATTATCGGCGTTGCGCACCGAAGCAAAGATGAGCCACAGGAGGAAGATGAGCCAGATAACACCAGCCACAGCCAACTTGCGAAGATTGACCCTGCGTCCCGAAATAAGCCTGAAACCAAGGTCGGCCACAACACCCATAAAAAGCACAATAACGGCGCACACAAGGCCCGCAAAAACCACAGGTGAGATACCATCCATTGGGAGCGCCAAGTAGTCGGCCCAGATATCGCCAATAGCCATAAGTGTCACAAAACCAACGAGCAAGCCAATGGCTGCAAGAATCCACACCGCAAGCATAACACCAAGGATGATTTTACCACCCACAATTACAATTCGCCCCAACACACCCACTTCGGATTGTGGGGTTGTAGGTTGAGTTTGTGCCCTCTTGGTTGTAGCATTTGGGGTGTATCCCTCGGGGTAGCCAAGAGCTGCAATAGTTGTCTCCACAAGGGGAAGCTCAACGGCCGATTCACGAGGTTGGTGATTGAGGAATTTTTCGACAATATTACTCTCCAATTCAGACATCTTCTGCGCCCTATTTTGCTCTTTGGGGAGTGCGGACTCATACTCTTCGAGGTAGCCATGCAGAGTGTTGAAAGCCTCTTCGGTAAGGGCAAATTCGGTGCCCGAAAGCCTTATTCTAATTAGTTCTTTCATAGTGATTTAAGTTTTATGAGCGGTTGTTGCGAATGTTTGCAATTTGTGCCACGAGAGCATCCCACGACTCATCGAGCTGGGCGAGAGCCTCTCGTCCCTCGTCGGTCAGGGAGTAGTACTTGCGAGGGGGACCTTGGGGCGACTCTTCCCAGCGGTAGGTCAGCAAGCCCTGATTCTTCTGGCGCGTGAGGATAGGGTAGAGGGTTCCCTCCACCACAATCATCTCCGCAGCTTTCAGCTCGGCTATGATTTGTGGTGCATAGGAGTCCCCACGCGAGAGAATCGAGAGTATGCAATACTCCAAAATTCCCTTACGCATCTGCGCCTTGGTGTTCTCTACATTGATAGCCATAGAATTACTTTCTTTCGGGAATCAACGCCCAGGCAACAAGGTAGCAAAAAAAGGCTGGCATTGCGGGGAAGAAAAAGAGCAATACTGCAATCACCCTCACCAATGTGGGGTCTACATTAAAATACTCTGCCAATCCTGCGCAGACACCACCAAGCATACGATTTGTGGTGCTACGATAGAGCTTTCGGGGTTCGTTCATTATCTCCATAGTCGTAAAAAAATATAATAGTGTTGGGGTTATCTTGTTTCGGGTTTATTGAGGATGATGAGTGCGGCAATAACACCAGGCACCCAACCCGCGATGGTGAGGAGTAGCACAATAAGGAATGAGCCACAACCACGACTAATCACCGCCAAAGGGGGAAAGATTATTGCCAAAACAACTTGCCAAAAAGTCATAATTAATTGGGGTTTAATTGGTTATTTCTGCTTTGAGTCGAGGGGGAGGAAAATCCAGAGGATGATGTAGATCCAGAGGCTCAATCCACCAAACAACACCAACAAAAGGGTTGCAATCCTCAATAGGGTGGGGTCGATGTTGGTGAACTTGGCCACACCGCCACACACACCACCAATCACCTTGTCACCCGAGGTTCGGGACAATCTTTTGACGGCCTCCTCCTTGCCGAGATGCCCATTTTGGGGGCGGCGCAACTCACCAAACTCTTCGGGGCGACCAATCACCTCCTGCACCTTTCGGATGTGGTAGATATCCACCACATTCTCGGGGTTGCCAAGCCAACTACTCAAAAGGTCTGCCACCCTCATCTCCAAATCGTTCATTGTTTCGGTCACAGACTCCTCTTCCAACCTATCTCGTATGTCGTCGAGGTAGCCTGCCAGCGCACGGTACGCCTCATCCTCAATGGAAAATGCTGTCGTACCAATCTTTACACTTAATCTTTTGTTCACTTTTCCTGAAAGTTTGATTGTTTTGTACTACAAAGATATAAAAACATTTTAGTACTATGCAATACATAGAACTATATTTTTTCAATCTTTTGTAGTTTGGGTACTTTGTACCCAAAAATTTTTCGAGCAGAAGAGGGGGGAATCGAGGAGGATAGGCAGGATGGCGTAAGAGAGGGAGGGGAGGGCGGGAGAGTGGGCAAGAGAGGACTAGGAGAATCCCTACACTCCCTACACTCCCTAAATTCCCAGAACTCCTAGAAACTCCCAGAGCCCCCGCAACACCCCACCCCTTTATAAAACCTCGGGGCGCACCTTTTTTGGTGCGCCCCGCGACTTTCGACGTTAGACGTTGGACGTTGGACCTCAACCGTCAGACGTTTGTCGTTCCAAACAAATCCACCTCTCCTCGCTCCACTTTACCATACATATCGGCAAGCGTTGCTATGACGGGTGAGATAAGGGTGACAACATCCTCAATGGCTCCTGCCTTACTCTCATCGCCCTTGATGCGGTAGAGCATCGTCGCGTAGAGAGCGCGGAAGCAGAGTTCAATGTCGCCCACACCATCACGCGCAAGCACAATACGCAAACGCGAAAGCTCCTCTTTGAGAGGTGCCCACAGTGTGCGGTAGTTTGCTCCGACGGGGAGTTCGAGGAGTTGCAGGTGGAGATTCTCCATATCGGCAACAAGGTGAAGGGTGTGCGACAGGTGTCCCTGCTCGCTCTTTCCCTCCTCACGAATCAGTCCCGCAAGACTCATATACCACATAAAAATCTGCTGCTTCTCCGCCTCATCACACCCATTGGGCTCAACGAGCGAGGTGTAAATTGCCTCGGGACTGAATTTAAGTGCCCTCAATAAATCTTCCAACTGCCAGAGGTAGAGAATGTATTCAGCAATATTCTCCTTGCGTTTTTGTTGTGCTATATACATTATTGGTGTTGTTTATTTTTGGGGAGATCCCCTCCGAGATTTACTCGGTGGGGATATCTTTATTTACATTTTTGCTACCAACGAGTGCGTAGTAGAGCAAGTATACAAGGCCGATGAGGAGTACCCAGTAGCTTACGAGGTAGTTGCCACCGGTGATATCAACAACAGCATTCATCAACAAGGGGAGGATACCACCACCGCAAACGAGTGCCATAAAGATACCCGAAGCCTTCTCGGTGTATTTACCAAGGCCCTCAACAGCAAGGTTGAAGATGCCACCCCACATAACCGAGGTGCAAAGACCACATAGAACCAAGAGTGCTGCATTGATGGGCACAAGTGCCATACCGAAGCCCTCGGTGCCTTTGAACACGGGGAGATTTACGGTAGTCTCGGGGTTGAGGAACATTGCGCCACCAATCAAGATGATGCCCAAAACCGAAACAAAGGTAAGCATCGCCTTGGCCGAAACTTTGCTACCAACAGCTGCGCCAATCAAACGACCAACGAGCATCAACAACCAATAGGTTGCGGTTACGGTACCTGCGATAGCCTCTGCGCCGGTGGCAACATTCAAACCACCATTCTGCAACCATTTCTGCAATACGTTGGGAACACCAACCTCAACACCCACATAGATGAAGATAGCGATTGCGCCCAAAACGAAGTGGCGGAACGACATAGGGCCATATTTCGATTTCTCACCCTGGGCAACCTCCTGTTTCTCGTTCTCGGGGATTTTGGTGAGTGCGATAACCACAAATGCAACTGCGAAGATTGCCAACGCAATGTACATCAAGGGGAATACCTGGCTAATCTTTGCATCAACAATGCTGGGAACAAACACACCGGTGAGGAAAATCACTGCGGTACCCATCAACGAGTTGAACGAACCACCAATCTGAATGAGCTGGTTACCTTTGTTACCACCACCACCAAGTTTGTTAAGCATAGGGTTCACAACGATGTTGAGCATACACATCGAGAAACCTGCAACAAATGCACCGAGGAGGTAGATGCCAAAACTCTCTGCCACACCCGAGAGGGTTTGAATTGCTACACCCACAAAACCTACTGCAACAGCAGCCAATGCGGTCTTCTTGTAACCAAACTTTTGGAGCATATTACCTGCGGGAATACCCATACAAGCGTATGCAATGAAGTTGGCGAACACGCCGAGCGTACCCATCCAGTTGGGAATGCTGAACTGGTTTTTCAAAACGTCACCCATAGGCGAAGCCAAGTTGGTAACGAATGAAATCATACCAAAGAGCAAAATCATCACCAAGATAGGCAATGCAAAGTTCTGTTTTTTCTGATTCATAGTCTTTTGTTTTTTGGAATTAATGTATTTGGTTATCTGTTTGTTTCTCTAAAACAACACCCCCTCTTCGGGGTTGCGGGTATAGCCAAGGTGGGAATAGGCCAAGTCGGTTGCCTCCCTACCTCGGGGTGTGCGTTTGAGGAATCCCTCTTTAATGAGGAATGGCTCGTAAACCTCCTCAATGGTGCCCGCCTCTTCGCTAACAGAGGTTGCGATTGTGTTTACACCCACAGGGCCTCCACCAAACTTCTCTATAATGGTGCGCAAAATCTTGTTATCCATCTCGTCCAAGCCTCGCGCATCAATATTGAGAGCCTCCAACGCGCGACGAGTAATTGCAAGGTTGATGGCACCATTGCCCTCCACCATCGCAAAATCCCTCACCCTACGCAAGAGTGAGTTGGCAATACGAGGAGTTCCGCGGCTACGCAGCGCCACTTCGTGTGCTGCTTGGTCGTCGATATCCACCCCCAAAATTCCTGCCGAGCGCTTCACGATGCCACTCAAAACCTCCGAGTCGTAGTATTCGAGGTGGCAGGTGATACCAAACCTTGCCCTCAATGGCGAGGTAAGCAGACCGCTGCGGGTTGTTGCACCAATGAGTGTGAAGGGTGCAAGTTCTATCTGTATGGAGCGAGCCGAGGGGCCCTTATCCAACACAATATCTATTTTGTAGTCCTCCATCGCGGAGTACAAATACTCCTCCACAATGGGACTCAATCGGTGAATCTCATCAATAAACAACACGTCGCCCTCCGAAAGGTTGGTCAGCAGGCCCGCCAAATCACCTGGCTTGTCCAAAACGGGACCGCTTGTAACCTTCAAAGTGGTTCCCATCTCGTTGGCCACAATGTTGGCGAGGGTTGTCTTGCCCAATCCTGGGGGGCCGTGAAAGAGAACGTGGTCGAGCGACTCTCCCCTCATAAGGGCGGCCTTGATGAAGATGCGGAGGTTGTCCACAATCTTCTGCTGTCCGTGGAAAGAGTCGAGCTCCTGTGGGCGGATTTTGCTCTCAAAATCGGCGTCGCTCTCTATATTCCGAATAATCGATGAAGCCATTTTTTATTCTCGGTTTTATTGGTTTCTTGTGCTTGTGAAGCCTCGAATTTTGCCCTAACAATCTCACCCATACTCTTGTCGGAAATCTTGCTCTCCAACCACGACAGCAGGTCGATGTAGTAGAACGTGCGTCTTTCGTAGGGGTGGTTTTCGTAGGGTTTGAGCCTCTCGTGGAGCACTCTCAACTCTTTTTTCAGGTCGAGGGCATTGACATTACCAAAGCTCTTGAAGAAAGAGAGCAGTTCGTCTTTCATTTCGGTCATATCCTTCATTTTGACAATAAAGGTATAGACGGAGCGAATCTGGTAGTCGATATTGAAGTCCAACCCTGCATCATAGAGGGCCATAAGGTTCAACATCCTCGCATAACACTGCAAGTCACGACGGATGTTGCGGTCCTTTACGGATATTATATAGGAGAGGTATTCGATACATTTTGTGTAGTTGCCGTCGCCAAAGTAGAGCGTTGCCACCTTGTAGTAGAGGGGCATTTTCTCGTGGATGGTAAGCCTATCGCCATACTTTTTGAGGTAGGAGTCAATGTTCTTTGCAATCCACAAACCATCCTTGTAGGTGCCCGACATAAGACACTTATTGAGCTGGCCCGTAAAGAGGATACCCTGCGAAATCATTGCGGCATTATCGTTGAGCATACCGATGGTTTTGCTCTCCGCCTCAAACTCTTCGAGGGTGCGCACAAAGGCCGAATACTTATGCATAAGGAACATTCCGTCCAAGACGTGTGCATAGCCACGCATATAGCCGTCATACATAATCTCCTTCATCTCGGGTTTCGAGTTGAAGTGGGCAACCCATTTGAGAGCATAGCGGTAGGAGTGGGCTGTTTTGTGGCAGATGTAGTAGTACCACGCCTTTGCCTGATAGAGATAGAATCGCTCAGTAAAGCCCAATTCCACCCCCTCGAAGGCGTCGATTCGGGGCTTGAAATAGTTGTTGAGCCTATCGAGGTCTTTTTGCGAGCGGGCAAAGCCGAGGTTTTGGTGGAGCGCATAGCACTGCACCGCCAAACGCGAGAGGTTGGCAATGCGGGAGAGTTTCTCGGAGATAACATCTGCCGCCTTTGCCGTAACATCCGCCGCAGTGGTCATCTCGCTCGAATAGCTCAACACCTTCAACTGTCGTTTGAGCTCCACGATATCCAAAATTGCAGGGAGTATTTCATACTCAACAGCCTTTTTCTCTATCTTTTCGAGAGCCTTTTGCGCCTCACCGTAGAGTCCCTTGTCGAAGAGGATTCTCACAAAATCTATCTGTTCGCGGATTTCGAGCAGAGGGGAGTGTTGCACGCTCAACATACGGAGCGAAATGAGAATCTGTTTGTAGAGGTGCGCTTTCAGATTGGGGAGTTGCTGTTTGGAGATAGAGGGACAGAGCGCGAGCACTTTCGCCTCGTCGTACTGCTCCATCGCATCGAAACAATCGAATAGGAGCAAGAATTTTGCCCCTTCATTGCACCCGAGCCTTGTGGAGTAGAGCTTAAAATTGCGTTTTTCAGCCTTGCTCATCAACTTCACAAGGTCAAAAACCCCCTCTCTCTTCTCGTTTCTCTTTTGCATTTTGTGATTCTCGGCTATTTTCTCCCTTTTTGCTACGCTGTCCGACAAGGAGTGTTCTACCCCATAAACCCCACACCCTCAATACAAAACCCTCTTTTTTACGCAGTTTTGCTCCGATGTCCAAGTTTGCCGAACAACTCCACAAAGGTATAAATTTTGTGGAAAGTTCCACCCTTTTTTATCATTTTTTTACCTCTTTGTTCTCTCTTGTGCTTGCAACCTCGGCGCAATTTGTTATCTTTGTAACAATTAACCAACCCCAACAAAAAAATTTTTTGACTATGGATGTTTTAGAAATTTTGGCTATCATTTGCACCATCATTGGTGTTATCGGATGTGTTGTACCTATTCTACCTGGCGTGCCCATCTGCTATGTTGGTATGCTCCTTTGCTATTGGGCTGGGGCTCCATTTACAACCTCCCAACTCGTTCTGTGGGCTGTGGTGGCTGTGGCCGTAACCCTACTCGACAACTTCCTTCCGGCCGTTATGACCGATAAGTTTGGAGGGTCCAAGGCTGCAACCCGAGGCTCAATGATTGGTATCATTGTGGGCTTTTTTGCTGGGCCTCTTGGGCTCATTCTTGGTCCCTTCTTTGGCGCTCTCATTGGCGAACTTACCCACAACGGCTCCGATAGTGCCCGCGCCTTCAAGGTTGCCTTTGGCTCTTTTGTGGCCTTTATTTGTGGTACGGGTATCAAACTCATTGCCGCCATCTACATAACAATCAAGATTTTTGAAGTGGTATAGATTTATTAACCTAAAATAGATTTCCGATGAAAAAATTTCTTATCAGTGCGCTCGTAGCACTTTTCACCCTCAACACCTTTGCAGATGAGGGTATGTGGCTTCTTCCCTTGTTGAAGAAACTCAACCTGAAAGATATGGAGGCCAAAGGACTCAAACTCACCGCCGAGGATATTTACAGCGTAAATAACTCCTCGCTCAAAGATGCTATTGTTATTTTTGGCGGTGGCTGTACCGGTGAGATTGTTTCGCCCAACGGTCTTTTGTTCACCAACCACCACTGCGGATTCGGCTCCATTCAGGCGTTGAGCAGTGTTGAGCACGACTACCTCAAAAACGGTTTCTGGGCAATGAACACCAGCGAGGAGTTGCCCGCACCTGGTCTGCGTGTAACCTTCATCCGCCACATTGAGGACGTGACCAAGAGTGTTCTCAAAGGCACAAAGGACAATATGTCCTACGAGGAGAGGGAGAACAAAATCTCCAAAAACACCGACGCTCTGCAAAAGAAGATGGACAAAAAGTATGAGGGTAAAACCGTGGTTATCAAACCCTTCTTTGGTGGCAACCAATACTTTATGTTCGTAACCGAAATTTACAAAGATGTGCGCCTTGTGGGTACTCCTCCCTATGCAATCGGTAAGTTTGGTGGCGAGACCGACAACTGGATGTGGCCCCGTCACACAGGTGACTTCTCTGTATTCCGCGTGTATGCTGCGCCCGATGGCAAGACCCCTGCCGAGTATGCTCCCGAGAACGTGCCCTACCAGGCCGACAAATACCTCACCATCTCGACCGAAGGTTACAAAGAGGACGACTATGCAATGATTATGGGCTTCCCCGGCACCACCACCCGCTATATGACCTCCTATGAGATTGACAAGATGCTCACCGTTGATAACCCCAATCGCATCTACATTCGTGGCGAGAGGCAGGCTATCCTGAAAGTTCGTATGGCTGCCGACGATGCCATCCGCATCAAATATGCATCCAAATATGCATCCTCGTCGAACTATTGGAAGAACTCCATTGGCAAGTCGAGAGGTGTTGAAAAACTCGGTGTAAAGGCACAAAAGGCTGCCGAGGAGGAGGCTTTTACCGCGTGGGTATGGGAGAATATGGACAAAAAACGCATTGAAAAGTATGGCAACGCCCTTCCTCTTATCGAAAAATATGTGACCGAAGCAACCCCCTATGAGAGCGACGCGCAGATTTTGAGCGAAACCCTCTTCCGCGCTGCGGAGATTCTCAACGCTTCGACCACCTTCTACAACGCCTACAAGCGAAGCGAGGATATGGAGAGTGCCACCCAGCGCACCCTCGCCTTCTACAAAGACTACGATGAGGCAACCGACAGGCTTGTAACTTGCCGTATGATTGAGGTTTTGAGGGAGATGATTCCCGCCGAGCGTCGTCCCCAGAGCCTTGCAGTTATTGACAGCGAGTGGGGTGGCGACGTTAAGGCCTTCACCGAGGATTTGTTTGCCAAGTCGGTATTTGCCAACGAACAAAAATTCTTGGGCGCAGTAGCAGCTGGCTCTTTGGAGGTATTCGACAACGACCCCGCACTTATTATTATGAAGGATGCTTCGGAACTCTACAAAGAGCTTCTTGCAAAGGTAAAACCCCTCAAAAATGACTACAACACAGGTCACCGCCTCTACATTGCAGGTCTTATGGAGATGCAGCCCGAGAGGTCGTTCTACCCCGACGCAAACTTCACCTTGCGTCTGACCTACGGTACAATTCTTCCCTATTCGCCTGCCGATGGTGTGCTCTATAAATACTACACAACCATTGATGGCGTGGTTGCCAAAGAGGACCCCGCAAACCCCGTCGATTTCACCGTTGATGAGGGACTCAAAAAACTCTATGCCGAGAAGAATTGGGGTGGCTATGCCGACAAAGACGGCACCCTCCACACCTGTTTCCTCTCGACCAACGACATTACGGGTGGTAACTCGGGTAGCCCCATTATGAATGCCAAAGGTGAACTTATTGGCCTTGCATTCGACGGCAACTGGGAGGCAATGAGTGGCGACATCGCCTTTGAGCCCAACGTACAGAGGACCATCAATGTGGATGTTCGCTATGTTCTCTGGTGCATCGACACCCTCGGTGGTGCTGGCTGGCTCCTCGACGAGATGAACATCAAATAGCCTTCCACATAACCCACACAAAAAACCCCGCTCCGAAGAGTGGGGTTTTTCTTTTAGCGTATGCGCATTTGGCTACTTACTCATCTCCAACATCCTGCGGATGGAGCCTTCGGCTGCCACACGAACACTCTCCTCAATCTCAATCTCGGGGCTCTCATTGAGAAGTGTCTGGTAGATATTCTCCAATGTCACGAGTTTCATATCCCTACACGAAATGCATTTCTCGTACCCCTTTTCGGGCTCCACAAGGTAGAATTTTTTATCGGGGTAGCGACTCTCCATTTCGTAAAGAATTCCACTCTCGGTAACCACAATCACCTCCTTTACCTCGGGGCGGGCACAATAGGCCAAAATTCCCGCCGTAGAGCCCGCATAGTCGGCCAACGCCACAACCTCCGCCTTACACTCGGGGTGAACAAGCACAACAGCCTCGGGGTGCGCCGCCTTCAAGGCAAGAATCTTCTCGGCCGAGAACTCCTCGTGCACAAGGCAGGCTCCATTCCAGAGTTTCATCCCCCTCCCCGTACACCTATTAATATAAGAGCCGAGATTTCTATCGGGCACAAAGAGAATCTTCTGCTCCTCGGGCAGAGCCTTAATAATATCAAGAGCATTGGAAGAGGTGCAGCAAATATCCGTCAGGGCCTTCACCTCAACCGATGTATTGACATACGACACTACGATATGGTCGGGATTCTCACTCTTTACCCTCGCAAGTTCATCCGCGTCGCAAGAGTCGGCAAGCGAGCACCCAGCCTCCACCACGGGCAAGAGAACTTTTTTCGAAGGAGAGAGCACCTTGGCCGTCTCCGCCATAAACCTCACACCCGCAAAGAGGATAATATCGCAATCCACCTCTGCCGCCCTCTGCGAGAGAGCCAAGCTATCGCCCACAAAGTCGGCCACCTGTTGAACTTCGGCGTTGGTATAGTAGTGAGCCAGTATGACGGCTCGTTTCTCCCGTTTGAGGGATTCGATTTTTTCACGCAGCTCCATCGACACAAATTTTATATTATTTATAATTTCTTTCTTTAATAATTAAATAAAAATAGAAGAATAATAATATTAAACGCTGTTAGTTGTGTTGGTAAATTTTCTCTTTTTCCTCAACCCATAAAAGGCTAAAAAATATCCCCATCTCTTGCATCTTTTTAGTGGTAGATTATTAGCATTTTGGAGTTGTTTATGAACACTCGGTTGATAACTCTATTAACATATTAACAGCCTTAAAAAATAAACATCTCTCTTTGGGCAGTTGTTCATTTTTTGCCGAGAAAATTTCACTCTTTTTTCTTGCATTTTTCGGATGGGCTGTGGTATATACGCCCAAGGCGAAAAAGCAAATTTTTTATTCCGAAAGAGGTTAATTTATTTCAACACCTTTCCACAGACTTTTCAACACTATTTTACAACCTTACTAACAACTCTTCGACAAATCTCGGCATAGAATTTTTCCTCCTCGGAACTTCCGAGAGCTACGGGGGTACCATTGTCGGAATTTTCTGCAATTGACTGAATAAGAGGTATTTCACCCAAGAAATCAACACCCTCTTTCTCTGCCATCTCGCGGGCACCACCTCGGCCAAAGATGTAGTAGCGATGGTCGGGAAGTTCGGCGGGCGAGAAGTAGGCCATATTCTCCACAACACCCAACACGGGAACGCCAATTCCCTCTGCCTCAAACATCTTCATACCCCTAATCACATCGGCTGTTGCAACCCTTTGTGGGGTGCTCACAATAACAGCGCCCGTGAGGGGGAGGTTTTCGGCCACCGAAATCTGCACATCACCCGTTCCGGGAGGCATATCAATGAGCAAAAAGTCTAACTCTCCCCAAAGAGTTTGGTTAATAAGTTGTTTAAGAGCATTGGTTGCCATAGGGCCCCTCCAAATCAAGGCATCTTCGGCACCAATATAGAAGCCAATGGAGTTCACCTTCACACCGTTACTCTCGGCAGGGACGATGTAGTCCAGGCCATCAACCTGCTCCGCCCAGGGGGCGTAGTCCTCTACACCAAAGAGCTTGGGCTGCGAGGGACCATAGATGTCGGCATCGAGCACACCAACCTTGTAGCCGAGCTTGTGGAGCGATACGGCAAGGTTGGCGGTTACGGTCGATTTGCCAACACCTCCCTTACCCGAGGCGACAGCAACAATATTTTTAACACTCTTCATTCCCTCGTGTTGGCGGGGCTTGGGTGCCTCCTCACCCTCGCGGATGAGAATCTCCACCTCGGCACCTTCGGCAGCGGCCTCAATGGCGAGTTTGGAGCGCATAGCAACACTCTTTGCAAAGGGGTCGCGACGACGACGGAAAACCAACGTGAGGTGAATTTTACCACCTTCACCAACGGTTACCTCCTGCAAAATTCCCCCCTCAACGACATTTTGTCCCGTTTCGGGGTGGTTGATTCCTTTCAGAATCTCTACAATTTCTTCTCTTGTTATCATAGTTCTTTCTTTGATTTGTTCTCTCTTTGGCGAAAATTCTCTCCCTTTGGGAGAGTTTTTCGGAAATTAACTCTACAAAGATACTCTTTCTTTGGAGTAAAAAACATACCTTTGTATTATAAATAATAAATTTTACCCCGATGAAAGGATTTTTCAAGACTTTTTTGGCCGTTTTGTTGGCTATGATTACCCTTCCGCTCATTCTCTTTTTTGTATTGGCGGGAGTTGTTGGCTCCTCGTTGGAGAGCGAGTCCGTTGTTGTTGAGGATGGTTCGGTGTTGGTGTTGAACCTCGATGAGAACATTGCAGATTCTCCTCGTATGCCTACCATCTCCTCCTCATCACTCTCTTCGATGGATGTTGTGAAGACGCTCTCTATGCTCGACGTTATGGAGGCGCTCGAAGCTGCGGCAAAGGATGACCACATCAAAGCACTCTACCTGAATTTTACCGGCGCGGGAGCCATTGAGGGCACTGCTCAAATTGAGGAGTTGCGCACCCTTTTGGCTGGTTTTAAGGCTCTTTCGGGCAAACCCATCGTCGCCTACAACGAGACCTACTCGCAGGGCACCTATTGGCTTGCGTCGATTGCCGACAAGGTCTATATGAACCCCCAGGGTGGGCTCGATTGGCGTGGCCTTGCTTCGCAGTCGCTCTTCTTCAAGAGGGCTATCGACAAACTTGGTGTTGATGTGCAGATTGTGCGCCACGGCACCTACAAATCGGCCGTTGAGCCCTATATGCTCACCGAGATGAGCCCCGCCAACCGCCAGCAGACCGAGGCAATGGTCAATGCTCTTTGGGAGGCCCTTGTGAATGATGTTGCTCTTTCGCGAAACATCTCTCCCGCAATGTTGAAGGCCTATGCTGCAACCCTTGCGGTGAGTTCGCCTGCCAAAGCGGTGGAGCTGGGCTTTGTGGATGGCCTGAAATATCAAGACGAGGTTTTGGATGAGCTAAAAAACATTGCTGGTGTTGCAGAGGTAAAAGAGATTACCCTTGGCGAGTATAGCACAACCGTTGTTTCCACCAAGATTAGCCCCAATAAGGTTGCCATCATCTATGCCGATGGCGAGATTATCGACGGCGAAGGTGGCGAGGGTATTGTTGGCGGAGCAACCACTGCCGACCAGATTCGTCGTGCCCGTGAGGACGAGGGTGTGAAGGCTGTTGTTTTGAGGGTTAATTCTCCTGGTGGCAGCGCCCTTGCTTCGGAGGTTATGTGGCGAGAGTTGAAACTCTTGGGAGAGGAGAAACCCATTGTTGTTTCGATGGCCAACTATGCCGCTTCGGGTGGTTACTACATCTCCTCACCTGCCGACCATATCATTGCCAACCGCACAACACTCACAGGCTCCATTGGTGTCTTTGGTGTGATTGTTACTGCGGGAGATGTTTTGGAGGACAAACTCGGTGTCAATGTAGATGTTGCCAAGACCGCACCCCACGCCGATATGGGCTCTATGTTCCGTCGACTCACCCCTGCCGAAATGGGCTTTATGCAGCGCTCCGTTGAGGATGTCTATGGCACCTTCTTGGGCCACGTTGCCGAGGGTAGGGATATGACAGTTGAGGCTGTCGATGCCATTGGCGAAGGTAGAGTATGGTGTGGTGTGGATGCCGAGCGCATCGGTTTGGTCGATGAGTTTGGCGGACTCAAAAAGGCTCTCGTGGTGGCTGCCGAGAAGGCGGAGTTAGGTGACGACTGGCGCACCGTGGAGATTCTCGAAGAGGAGGATGAGTTCACCGCACTTATGAACTCTCTTCTCTCGGTCAAAGCCCCCCGTATTATGGGCGAGATGGGCACCGCAGGTCGCTCTCTCGAAACGCTTTACAATGCCTTGAAGGGTGGTAGCTCTGTTCAGGCTCGTATGCCCTACGACATAACAATTTACTAACCGATAGAAAACTTGCTTTGCGGTGGAAAAACTCTTTTTGATAGATGCTTATGCGCAGATTTTCCGTGCCTACTACGCTTTTGCGGGGCGCCCAATGCGCAACCGCGAGGGGTTGAACACTTCGCCCATCTTCGGCTTTGTGAAGTTTTTGAGGGATATCATTATCAATGAGCGCCCCCACTACTTGGGTGTGGCATTTGACCCCAAGGGTGGAAACTTCCGCAACGAGCTCTTCCCCGAGTACAAAGCCAATCGCTCCGAAACCCCCGAGGATATCATTGCGGCAATCCCCTACATCAAAGAGGTGTTGGCAGCGATGCGCATCCCCATTTTGGAGGTTGCGGGCTATGAAGCCGACGATGTCATAGGCACCCTCTCACACAAGGCGGCCTCGGCGGGCTACGATGTCTATATGGTCACCCCCGACAAAGACTTCGGACAACTCGTCTTGCCCAATGCGCGCATCTACAAACAGCGCAAGGGTGGCGAGGGAGTGGAGATTGTTGGCCCCGAGCAAATCAAAGAGCACTATGGCTTTGACGATCCCCGCAAGGTGATAGATATTTTGGCCCTTTGGGGTGATGCGGCTGACAATATCCCTGGTGTGAAGGGTGTTGGCGAAAAGGGGGCAATAAAACTTGTCAATGAGATAGGAACTGTTGAGGATATTCTCAACAACCTCGATAAGTTGAAGGGCAAACAACGCGAAAATGTGGAGGCTGGTGCCGAGCAGTTGCGCCTCTCGAAGGTTTTGGCCACAATCTCGCTCGATGCCCCCGTTGATTTTGTGCCCGAGGAGTTGGCTATGTGTGCACCCGATTGCGAGGCCCTACGAGCCATCTACAAAAAGTTGGACTTCAATATGTTCCTCCGCGAAATGGAGGGTGATACATTTTCGCCCTTCAACACACAAGTGTGCCCCGAGGCGGAGGGATACAAGGAGGCAGAGAGGTGTCAGCAACAGCAGGCGGCACAATCGCTCGACCTTTTTGGCAACCCCATTCCCGAGCCAAAGAGAGCCCCCCAAAGCACACAAACAACACCCGAGGGGGTGCAAGATTTATTTTCGGTTGCCACACCTTTATATAATACAATAGAGAGCACAACTCACCAATACATCCTCTGTGACACCCCCGAGAGGGTGGCCGAGGCGGTTGCCGATTTGAACCAATATCGCAGGGTGGCAATCGACACCGAAACCACGGGGTTTGACTATTTTAGCGACCGCGTGGTGGGGTTGGGTGTTTGTGGCGAGCCCCACAAGGCCTACTACATCCCCTTTGCGGTTGAGGGTGCAAAGGAGTTGGTGCGCCCACTGCTCTCCAATGTGGAGATCGAAAAGGTTGGACACAACATCAAGTTTGACCTTCAAATGTTACGCCACGAGGGGCTGTTGGTGGATGGCTTCTATTGGGATACGATGATTATGCACTACCTTCTCGACCCCGATGGTCGCCACGGCCTAAACCACCTCTCGCAGACACTCATAAACTACACCCCCATAGAGATTGAAACCCTCATTGGTAGGGGTGCCAAGCAACTCACAATGGATAGGGTGGCGGTGGAGCTTGTTGCCCCCTATTGTGCCGAGGATGCCGACGTGACGCTCCAATTGTTCGAAAAACTCCTCCCACAATTAGAGTCGGTGGGGGCTTTGGAGTTGTACCGAACCATAGAATACCCCCTCATCTCCACCCTTATGAATATGGAGCGCGAGGGTGTGAGGGTTGATTGTGACCTTTTGGCAAAGTATGCCGAGAGGCTCAATGGGAGAATGGTGGCTATTGAGGAGGAGATTCGCACCCTCGCGGGTGTTGTGGACCTCAATATCAACTCCTCGCGTCAGTTGGGTGTGGTCTTGTTCGAGAGGCTCAAAATCGACTCCAAACCAAAGAAAACAAAGACCAAACAGTATAGCACCGACGAGGAGTACCTTGTGTTCCTTGCCGACCGTCACCCGATAGTACCACTAATTTTGGAGTACCGAGGAATCAAAAAGTTGCTTTCGACCTATGTTGAGGCGCTCCCCAAGTTGGTGAATCCTGTTTCGGGACACATCCACACCTCCTACAATCAGGCGGTGGCGGCTACGGGTAGGCTCTCTTCGACCAACCCCAACCTCCAAAATATCCCCATTCGTGATGAGTTGGGTAAGCCCATCCGCGAGGCCTTTGTGGCATCGGATGAAGAGCACATTTTGGTGGCCGCAGACTATTCGCAGGTGGAGTTGAGGCTGATGGCCCATATGAGTGGCGACAGGGCGATGGTTGAGGCCTTTAATAAAGGCGAGGATATCCACCGCGACACCGCATCGCGCCTGTTCCACGTTAGCCCCGAGGAGGTCACCTCCGACCAGAGGCGCAAGGCAAAGACCGCCAATTTTGGTATCATCTATGGAATTTCCGCCTTTGGTCTGCGCCAGAGGATGGGCAATGAGATTTCGATGGGCGAGGCGAAGGAGATAATTGATGGCTACTTCCGTTCCTACCCTGGGGTTAAGGAGTATATCGACCGCACCATTGCCGAGGCAAAGAACAATGGCTATGTGCAGACCATCTTCGGTCGCCGTAGATACCTGCCCGATATTAATTCGGCCAATGCCACTGTGCGCTCGCTCGCGGAACGCAACGCCATAAATGCCCCCTTGCAGGGCTCGGCTGCCGATGTGATAAAGATTGCAATGTCGTCGGTGGCAAAGGCCTTGGAGAGCGAGGGGCTTCGTTCGCGACTGATTTTGCAGGTGCACGATGAGCTTATTGTTGATGCCGTAAAGAGCGAAAAGGAGAGGGTGAAGGAGATTTTGCGCAAAGAGATGGAGTCGGCGGCCACCGTCGCCAACCTTCGCATACCCCTTACGGTCGATATTGGCGAGGGCGAAAATTGGCTCGAAGCCCACTAAAAACAGAATAATCTATGAGAGTGCTTATACAACGAGTTGCGCACGCAAGCGTGACGATTGAGGGTGAGAGGGTTGCGGAGATTGGCAAGGGTTTGCTGGTCTTTGTTGGTGTGGCTACGGACGACACCGAGGCCGATGTGGATTATTTGGTGCGTAAGACCTCCCAACTGCGAATCTTCGACGACGAGAATGGGGTTATGAATCTGGATGTGCGCCAGGTGGATGGCGAGGTGTTGGTGGTGAGCCAATTTACACTCCAAGCCGCCACACGCAAGGGCAATCGCCCGAGTTACATCCACGCGGCGGGCGAGGCGGTGGCTGTGCCTCTCTACGAATCCTTCAAGGCGAAACTCTCGGCGGCTATCGGGAAAGCCATCCCTTGTGGTCGCTTTGGGGCCGATATGAAGGTAGAACTTCTCAACGATGGCCCTGTAACAATATGGATAGATAGTATAGAAAAATGAGAGGTCAAAAACCTCTCATTTTTTGTCGACACAACACAAAAAGGCCCCCGAAATTCGGGAGCCTTTTTTGGTGTGTAAATTGGGAGATTACTCTGCAAAAGTCACCTCAATGCTTGCGCAACGAACCTGGTTTGCCAAGCCGGTGATGGTGAACGAAGTAGCAGGGGTAGTCAAAGTGATAGTGGTGTTTGCGGTTGCGGAACCCTCCACAGTGTAACCCTCGCCACTATTCAAGGTGAGGTAGTATTTCGAGCCACCAGTGGTGTTAACCACAATCTGCGACATCTCTTTCTCGGCCTCAATGGTG
>JAZORC010000004.1:0-40640 GCA_045656405.1 Tidjanibacter sp. | reverse complement strand
CTTTGCGCTCCGCCCTCCCGCCAGAGATGTCGTGCGTGGCTTTTGCGCCACTTTTGCCACCAAAAGTGGCAAAGAAAAGCGGGCAACCACGTTGCCCGCAATAAAGCGTGGTAGATGCCAACCGACTCATCTGCAATGAGTTGTGGCAAGACGGATTTTACAGACCTCACCCCCGCTACGCGGACCCTGCTCGGCGAGAACACCGAGCACAATTACGACCACCCCTCCCAACCTCCCCTATCGTAGGGGAGGAGTACAGACCTCACCCGCCCTGCGGGCACCCTCTCCTAACTTATGAGAGGGAATAATTTTGAATTTTGAATTAACAGACCTCACCCGCGCCATAGGCGCACCTTAATTTTCAATTTTCAATTCTCCATTTTCAATTTTATTGCACTATCTTTGCAACTCGGTTAGGTAAAAATACAAAACAACGCAACAATGAAATCCATCAGAGATATTTTCGTAATCGGCAAGGGCCCGTCGAGCAGTCACACAATGGGCCCCAAAAAAGCGTCGCTCAAATTCCGCGATGCACACCCCGACACCGCATCCTTCCGCGTAACCCTCTACGGCTCGCTCGCCGCCACGGGCAAAGGCCACCTTACCGATGTGGCTATCGAGGAGGTGTTCGAGGGTGTGGCTCCATTGGAAATCGTATGGCGCCCCCAAGAGTTCCTCCCATTCCACCCCAACGCTATGCGTTTTGAGGCGCTCGACAAGGATGGCAACACAACCGACAGTCAGGTGATTTACAGCATTGGTGGCGGCAGTATCGTGTGCGAGGGTGAGGAGAATAGCACCTCCGACGACATCTATCCAATGACCACAATGAGTGAGGTGATGAATTGGTGCAACCGCACAGGTCGCTCCTATTGGGAGTATGTCTTTGAGCACGAGGGCGAAGATATCAAATACTTCCTCATAAACGTATGGCGACATATGTGTATGGCGGTGGAGAATGGTATCTCCAATGAGGGTGCACTCCCTGGCCCCTTGAATCTGCGTCGCAAGGCCGCAAGTTACTATGTGCGCTCGCGTGGCTACAAAGATAACCTCCGCACGCGCGGTCTGCTATTTGCCTATGCACTCGCAGTGAGCGAGGAGAACGCCTCGGGTGGTACGGTTGTCACAGCTCCAACGTGTGGTTCGAGCGGTGTGATACCCGCCGTACTCTACCACTTGCAGCAAGAGTACGAATTTAGTGATTCTCAAATGGTTCGCGCACTCGCAGTTGCAGGTTTGGTGGGCGCCATTGTTAAGGCCAACGCCTCTGTATCGGGTGCCGAGGTGGGTTGCCAGGGCGAGGTTGGTGTGGCGTGTGCTATGGCCGCTGCCGCTGCAAGCCAACTGATGGGTGGCTCCCCCGCACAGATTGAATATGCCGCCGAGATGGCTCTCGAACACCACCTCGGTATGACTTGTGACCCTATGTGTGGTCTGGTACAAATTCCCTGCATTGAGCGCAACGCTATGGCTGCCGCACGCGCCATCGACGCACAAATCTACTCCTTCTACACCGATGGCTCCCACAGGGTACCCTTCGACGATGTTGTGAGTGTGATGAAACGCACCGGCCACGACCTGCCCTCTCTCTACAAGGAGACCTCCGAGGGCGGACTCGGAAGACTGAAACTCGAATAGAGAGGAGAATTGAAAGTTAAGAGAAGTGCGCCACAAAGGTGGCGCACTTTTTTATGCCCTGCTTTGCAACCCCAACCACAAGAGGAGTTGGCCTGCAAAGTAGAGTGCAAGTGATACCTTCATCAGCACCCCATTGGGGGATAGAAATATCAGATAGGCAAGCATAAAATCCGAAAGGACAAATAGATAGGCTCCGATTCGCACACACCAAGAGTTGGAGAGTGTGGCAAGTGTTGCCATAGAGCCAATCAGCAGTGCATAGGCCACAACGGCCACCCTCACCACCACAAGTTCTATGGCGGGAATTATGACAGCAAGGGCTATCGCACACAAAACAATGGGCATTATGGATGCCAGCGCAACCCTTCTGAATGGTTGTTTGGGCAACCTGCCGAATAGTAATACGGAGTAGCAGATTTGGGCCACCGCAAAGGCTCCGATTTGGAACAGCAGAGCCCCCTCGGCACCGCACACATCGCCCAGGGCCGAGAACCCGAGAGCTGGCGAAAGCATTGGCGTGTGCCCCCAGAGTGACACAAGGGTGAGGAGCAATAGCGGATAGGCGACTTTATAGGGCATATTTGGGGGTAGGAAGTAGAGCACACACAGCAACAAATAGAGCACAACGATGCCCCATCTGCCCACAATTTCTCTATCGTGAAAACCCTTCATATAGCAGCCACAAAGGTAGTCAAAGTGATTGCAAATTGCAAAAATCGCTCCTGTATCGCACACATCACACCCCGAGAAGTAAAAATTTTCGTAATTTTCAATTCTCAATTTTCATTTTCTCAATTCTCCACCGTATCTTTGTGGGTTAGTTAGGAAACAACAAGAAAATTAATATTATAGCACTATGAGTAATCTCAATCTATCCGAACAGGAGATCCAGCGCAGGGCATCTTTGCAGGCATTGCGTGATTTGGGCATCGACCCCTACCCCGCAGCACGCTACGATGTAACCGCCACTGCTGGTCAGATTGCCGCAGAGTTCAACCCCGAGTTGGGCAACTTTGCCGACATCACCATCGCAGGACGACTTATGAGCCGCCGTATTATGGGTAGCGCATCGTTCTTCGAGTTGCAGGACCACACAGGTCGTATTCAGGTCTACATCCGTCGTGACGATGTGTGCCCCGAGGGCGACCCCACTCTCTACAACACCGTATTCAAAAAACTCCTCGACATTGGCGACATCATTGGCGTGAGGGGTTTTGCATTCATAACCCAGACGGGCGAATTGTCCATCCACTGCAAGGAGTTCACAATTCTTTCGAAGAGCATCCGTCCCCTGCCCATCGTGAAGGAGAAAGATGGACAGGTGTTCGACGCTTTCACCGACCCCGAGCAGAGGTATCGTCAGAGGTATGTTGACCTTATTGTGAATCCCCACGTCAAGGAGGTATTCGTAAAGAGGGCAAAGATTATGAACACTATGAGGGAGTACTTCAACGAGGCAGGTTGCTTGGAGGTCGATACCCCCGTATTGCAGCCCATCCCTGGTGGTGCAGCGGCTCGCCCCTTCATCACCCACCACAACTCCCTCGACACAGACCTCTATCTGCGTATCGCCAACGAGTTGTACCTCAAAAGGCTCATCGTGGGTGGTTTCAATGGTGTCTATGAGTTCTCGCGTAACTTCCGCAATGAGGGTATGGACCGTACCCACAACCCCGAATTTACCTGTATGGAAATCTACGTTCCCTACAAGGACTACTTCTGGATGATGGAGTTCACGGAGAAGATGTTGGAGAAGGTATGCGTGGCAGTCAATGGCACCAATGAGGTTAATATTGCTGGCAACCAAATCTCCTTTAAGGCTCCCTTCCGCCGTCTTTCGATGACCGATGCCATCAAGGAGAAGACCGGATACGATATCACTGGCCAGAGCGAGGAGCAACTCCGCGAGGCTTGCGTAAGGCTCAATGTGGAGATTGATGACACAATGGGTAAGGGTAAGTTGATTGATGCTATCTTCGGCACCTACTGCGAGGAGCACCTCATTCAGCCCACCTTTATCACCGACTATCCCATTGAGATGTCCCCCTTGTGCAAACGTCACCGCAGCAACCCCGACCTCACGGAGCGTTTTGAGCTCTTCGTGAATGGCAAGGAGCTTTGTAACGCCTACTCGGAGCTCAACGACCCCATCGACCAATATGAGCGTTTCCAGGAGCAGTTGCGCCTCTCGGAGAAGGGTGACGACGAGGCGATGTTCATCGATATGGACTTTGTGAGGGCGTTGGAGTATGGTATGCCTACCTGCTCGGGTATGGGTATCGGTATCGACCGCCTTACGATGTTTATGACCGGTCAGCAGACTATTCAGGATGTGCTCCTCTTCCCCCAGATGAAACCCGAGAAGGGCTCGCAGAAGGACTCGGATGAGAAATATATCGAAAAAGGTATTCCCACAGAGTGGATTCCCGTATTGCAGAAGATGAGCTTTGTGAAGGTGGAGATGCTCCAAAAACTCTCCGCAGGCAAACTCTTCAACGACCTCTGTGGCTTCAACAAGAAGAACAAACTCGGCTTAAAGAACCCCACAATGGATGAGGTTAAGCAGTGGGTTAGTGAGTAATTCAAAATTCAAAATTCAAAATTCAGAATTCAAAATTCAAAATTGATAAAAAGTTATGAGGAAAAAAATTGTAGCAGGTAACTGGAAGATGAATACAGTTCCCGCAGAAGGTTTGGAGTTAGTTAAGAATGTAATTGCACAGAGCGCAGAGGTTTGCGAGTGCGTAAACTTCATCGTTTGCCCTCCCTTTACCCACCTTTCGCAGGTGGCAGAGGCTGCCAAAGGTAGCCGTGTAGCAGTGGGCGCACAGAACTGCGCAGCAGAGGCATAAGGTGCCTACACCGGTGAGGTGAGCGCTGCTATGCTCGCTTCGCTTGGCATCGAGTATGTTATCCTCGGCCACAGCGAGCGCAGGGAGTACTACGGTGAGACCAGCGAGACTTTGAACAAGAAAATGGAGCAAGCTTATGCCAACAACCTTATCCCCATCTACTGCGTAGGTGAGCGTTTGGAGGAGAGGGAGGCAGAGCGCCACTTCGAGGTTGTGAAGGCACAGTTGGAGGAGGTTGTTTTCAACCTTACCGCAGAGCAGTTCGCAAAACTCGTGATTGCTTATGAGCCCGTGTGGGCTATCGGTACTGGTAAGACCGCTACCGCAGAGCAGGCAGAGGAGATTCACGCCTACATTCGTAGCGTCTTGGCGGAGAAATTTGGTGCTGCTGCCGAGCAGACTGCAATTCTCTATGGTGGTTCGTGCAAACCCAGCAACGCACAGGAGATCTTCGCAAAGGAGAACGTTGATGGTGGCTTGATTGGTGGCGCAGCCCTCAAAGCCGAGGACTTCATCGGTATCGGCAAAGGCTTCTAATTGAATTGAGGCAAATGCGAGTAAGCGAGGGCAGAGGCTGCTTGCAGACTTTGCCGAGCGTGAGCAATTAAAAGACACCCAAGGTGGATTAAAATTCAAAATTGAAGAGGGTGTCCAACGACTTGTTGGACACCCTCTCTTTTGCTTAATACGTAGCGGTGAGAGCTACGGGGTAGTGGTCAGAGATGTAGGGCGCACCATAATCGGTATCGCGTAGCACTCGGAACTCCGTAGCCTTCGCATTGCGCAGGAAGATGTAATCGAGTATGCGGTGGTCATTACCCCAGCCGTTGAAGGTTGTGCGGTGATCGCTCTTGGGAGCAACCTCGCGTGCATCGTTGAGAGCCTCCCTCAATGAGCCGAGCGACTCGTTGTCGGGGAGCATATTCATATCGCCTGTGAGGAATACGGGCACACCCTCTGGAATAAGTTCCAACGAACGGCGAGCAACGAGTGCAGCTCCCTCACGCTTTGCCTCTTTGCCAATGTGGTCAAGGTGGGTGTTGAGCATCACAAACTCCTTTTCGTACTTCAAATCCCTAAATCTGGCATATGTACAGGTGCGCTTGCAAGCCGCATCCCAACCATACGAGGGAACCTCGGGGCTCTCCGAGAGCCAAAAGGTGTCCCACTCCAAGAGTTCAACCTGGTCGGTATTGTAGAGAATTGCCATATGCTCGCCAGCCGAAACACCATCGTCACGACCAACGCCTATCGCCTGATAGTTGGGCATTGCATCGAGCAGGAAGGCAATCTGGTCGGGCAACATCTCCTGACAGCCCATAACCGTCGGAACCTCCTCGTGCATCATATTCACCGATGCCTGCTTGCGGTATTGCCAACTATTATCCCCATCGGGGCCACCACTAAAACGGATATTGTAGGAGATAATCTTTATATCCACCTTTGGTGCGCAACCGACAAATGAAAGCGCAGCAAGGAGTAATGCTATAAGTCTGTACTTTTTCATATTGCGTTTGATTAAATAGCGGGGATCCCCACAGTGTGGAGACCCCGCCATCCTAACTAATCCATTCTATTAACTATCTTCGCTCCAAGTGACTACTGAACGTAGGTCACAACAGTATTCTCGGGTTTGATGAGGTTATTTACAACCTGACCCTCTTTGAGAACAATCGAAGTAAGCGTACCGGCAACGGTGTTTGCATTAACCTCATTCATCACAGATGCACAGTGGCTCAAATCGAGTGTGGTGAGAGGTGTGTTCTCGTGGCAGAATACCGAAACACAAGCAGGGTTGTTACCCAATACGAGTTCGGTCATATTCACCGAGTTCTGCACCTGAATGTGTTGGAGTTTCAAAAGACCGGAAACATCGAGTTTGGTCAAACCGAGCATACAGATGTTCAGGTTGGTAATCTCGGGACAGTTCTCGATAACGAGCTCGGTCAAAAGGGGCGAAATGTCGAGGTTGATAATCCTGAGATTGGGGCAGTTTTTGTAGACAGCCTTGGTAACCTCACCATTCCATACAACAGCCTCTGTGAGGTTGGGAAGGTTCTCGAAAGTCCACTCCGAGAAGGTGAAATCGCAGTTACCCCAGTGGAGAAGCCTTGCGCCACAGTTGTCGTATTTAACGCTCTCGATGGGCTGTTTGATGTCGTGAGCCCATACCTCTGCAAGGTTGGCAAGGTTGCTCAAATCCCAATTCTTAACATTGGACTGTGCAGCATAAATAAACTGCAAGTTGTCGCAGCCCTGAACATTGAGGCTCTCAATAGCACCCAAAGCGATATCAAGTTTCACGAGGTCTTTGTGGTTGCTAACATCGAGCGAGAGGTATTTACCGCTGTTTGCATAGAACTCAATGAGTTTGGTATTGTTGGTAACATCCAACTCTGCGATGGGGTTCTCGCTGATGTTGCAGAACTGCAAGTTTACGCAGTCGCTCAAATCGATGCTGGTCATACCATTTACAAATGCGTGGAAGTGGATGAGGTTTGCGCAACCATCGAGGTTTACGGTAGGAAGTGCATTCCAGTATGCCTCAACAACCTCCAAAGCCTCGCAACCTGCAAGGTTGAGCGAAGTGAGGGTAGGCATAAAGTTCACCTTAAATACTTTCAGGGCTTTGTGGTTCGAGAAGTCAATCGAAGCAACTTTGTTGGAGTTCTCGGTGTTGGGGTTGGCGTTGATAGCCACAAACTCAACGAGGTTTGTGAAGTTCTCCAAGCCGGCAAAAGAAGCAATACCCATCTCGCCTACATTGAGAGCTGTTACGGTGAGAGCCTCGCTCCTTACGATTTCGCCATCGGCGTTAGCATCGCAAAGGGTCAAGAGGTGTGCTTTGAGAACGGGGTCAGCAATAGCGATTACGGGATCAGCTTCGGGAGTGAAGCTCATCTGCTCGCCGTATGCAGTACCTACGCCATTGGTTGCGTATGCACGAGCGTAGTAGGTGGTACCCGATGCAAGATTCTCCAAGGTTACGGAGTAGTTACCGTTTGCATCAGCAGTAGCAGCAACTTTTGTGTTATCTACGGTAGGATTCTCGGTTGTTGCATAGCAGATACCGTACTCGCTGATAGCGCTACCGCCATCATAACCAACATTACCGCTAACAACAGCAGAGGTGGTGGTTACATCGGTAACCGATTTGGTGGTAACAACGGGAAGAATTGCGCCTACCGAGAAGGTAACTTCGTTACCATAGGTAATACCATTTACATTGGTGCAATATGCACGAACATAGTATGCGGTACCGGGAACAAGGTCGGTGAGAGTCGAAACATACTCGCCACTGCCGCTACCATCTTTGGTGCAAAAGTTCTCAATAGTGGGGTTAGCCTCGGTGCCCCAGCACACACCACGCGAAGTGATCGCTGCGCCACCATCGTGGGTAATATTACCACCCGATTTTGCGGTGGTACCCTCAATCTCTGTAACCTCCGCGGTGGTGATAGCCACATTGGGATCCACCTCGTCTTCGGGTGTACAAGCCACTGCCACAAGGGCACCGGCAAGTGCTAAAATCTGGAATAATTTTTTCATAGCTTTTTTGTTTTTAGTTAGTGTTTGGTTTGATTTGTTATCTCTATTTTGGTTTCTCTTTTTGCGGTTCCTCACACAACCTATCACCGCTGTGTTGTTGCAAATTTATTTCATACCATCCAGACGGGATGCGAGGAATATTTCAAAAAAGGCTAATTTTATTACATAGTCATTTTTTGCCACATCTTATGCATCCCGACACCCTCCTCCGCGGCTATCGGTTGCTCTTGGGTGTTCGGCCAAAGTAGTCCTTATAGCACTTGGAGAAGTAGTTGGGAGAGGAGAAGCCGCTCTTGTAGGCAATCTCGTTGATGTTCAACTTTGTGGTTGCCAGCAAGTGGTCGGCGAACTTCAAACGCGAGATGCGCAGATACTCTTTGGGTGCAAGTCCCATCATTGCCTTCACCTTGCGGTAGAGCTGAACACTACTCATTCCAACCTCCTTGCCCATCTCTTCGATGTTGAACTCGGTATTCTCGATATTCTGCTCAACAATCCGCTTGAAATTCTCCACAAACTCCCTATCCGTATCGTTCACATCGTTCATACGCATCGAGATGTTGTTATCGGAGAAGTATCGACGCAGGTTGGTGCGGTTATCTATGAGGTTGTGCACCATTGCTTTGAGCAACTTGGCGTTGAAAGGCTTTGCGATGTAGGCATCGGCACCACTATTTACACCCGCAAGTCGTTGTTCATCAGAGGTGTAGGCGGTAAGCAGAATGATTGGTATGTGGCTCGTCTGCACCATACCTTTGAGCTTCTGTGTGCAGGAGAGTCCGTCCATCACAGGCATCATAACATCGGAGATAATCAGGTCGGGGACAACCGAAACGGCCTTTTCGACACCCTCCTTACCATTGGATGCAGTATGGATGGTGTAGGCATCACCCAAAATGTGACTCACATAGGAGAGTATGTCGGGGTTATCATCAATAACAAGTACCTGCATCTTCTCCCCGCCACTGTTCTCGTCGTAGAACTTCACAATCTCCAACTCCTCCGTATCGAAAATATCCGCCTCGGAGCCCTCAATCATAGTGGGCTCCCCAAGTGCAGACTCCGACGACACGGCCTCATCTGCACTCCTCGTCAAAGGAATATCAACATAGAAGGTTGTGCCACAATCCTCTCCGCTCTCAACCCTAATGTCGCCATCGTGCATATTGACAATAATCTGAGTCACTGCCAAACCGATACCGCTACCCTGCCCCACATTACCATCGCTCACCTGATAGAAACGATCGAAGATGAGTTTCTGATTCTCCTCGGAGATGTAGGAACCGCTATTGTAGACTTTGAGCCTTATGCTGGGCTTACCTCGGAGAGTGGCAGGGAAAAGTTCAACCTTAATCACCCCATTCTCGGGGGTGAACTTAAAGGCATTGGAGAGCAGATTGTAATAGACCTGCTCATACTTATCCACATCCAGAGCTATTGCATAGTCGGCGTTGGTCATCGAAGAGAAGGAGAACTTGATGAACTTACTCCTCAAAAGACTCACAAACGAGGCGTTCCAACTCTCCACAGCGGAGAGCAGATTGACGGTGCGAATGTTGAGTTTAAGTTTGCCGTTCTCGTACTTTCGAAAATCGAGAATCTGATTCACAAGACGCGAGAGAGAGTCCACATTCTTCTTGGCCAATTGCAGGAAGGATGTGCGTTGTTCCTCGGTAAGGCTATCATCGGATGTAAGCTGCTCCAAGGGCCCCATAATGAGCGACAATGGGGTGCGTAGGTCGTGTGACACATTGGTGAAGAATTGCAGTTTTGCCTGCGTTGCATCTTCGAGTTGGCGGGAAAGCTCCACAAGGCGACTATTCTGCTCCTCTTGGAACTGCTTCTGCCTTCTAATCTGCTCATTCTGCACCGAAAGCTTATCGTTAAGTCGATGCTGACGGCGGAACATAAAGACCATAAGCACTGCGAACATCACCACAACAACAAAGGCCACCAAAGAGAATGTGAGTGCCTGACGTTGAATCTCCACGCTCTTGGAGTAGGAGGTATTCTTCTCGTTGAGCAACTCGATTTTCCTCTCCTGCTCCTTGATGTGCACCTCCTGCAACTCCATAACCTTCACATTGGAGGCCGTCACAATGGCAGTCGAAAGGGTTGTTCTTCGCGTCACCTTGCGCCCTGCGAGGATGTCGGATGCGATTTTGAGAATCTTATCCACACCAGATGGGTAGATGAAGGTTGCATCGAGTATCCCGTCGGCCACCATTCCCAAGCCGTTGGTACGGCCCGGCAAGGCATCAATACCGATGAATTTTATCTGCTTTTCAAGCCCCAGTTCCTTTGCTGCGCAATAGGCACCATAGGCCATCTGGTCGTTGTGGGCAAAGACCACATCCACACTCTTTGTGGCGGCGAGGATTTGGAGCATCTGGGTGTAGGAGGACTCCTGCTCCCATTTCGCATCAATCATCTCCACAACCTCAATATCCTCATTGAGTCTTATTGTGTTCTGGAAGCCCTGATGACGCTCCGTTGCGGGAGTCGAAGCCATCAAACCCGTAATCTCCACAACGCGGCCACCATCGGGCAACAGCGAATGGACATATTGGCCCACAGCCTGACCAATGTGGTAGTTGTTGGCTCCCACAAAGGCCGAATAGCAGTCGGTCTGAACCTTTCGGTCGGCCACAATCACAGGAATTCCCTTCTTGTAGGCCTCCTCCACGATGGGAGTAATAGCCACAGCCTCATTGGGGCAGATAATCAGAAGATCGACACCTTTATTGATAAGTTCTCTAATGTCGGCAATCTGCTTTTCGGTATTGCTGTCCGAGGTGAGAATCTCTATCTCCATATTGTCGTAGAGCATCGCCTCGCGCAATATATCGTTATTCATCTTATCCCTCCAATCGTCCATCGAACACTGCGAAAAGCCTATGTGCAAACGAGAGGTCTCCGAACCTCCACCGCTGCACGAGCCCAACAGAATCACCGCAGACAAAATCCACAAATAAGTGAGTAACTTCCCTATTTTCATAAAAATGGTTTTTACTTAAAACCTACTTCCTTGTTTTACTATTTCAACTCCTCGGGGAGGATGGGCATTGCACCACTCTGGGTACATACATACGCCGACACCTCAACCGCCTTGCGATGGGCCTCCACAATCGTTTCTCCCTTCAAGAGCGATGCCACAAAGGCTGCCGTAAAGGAGTCACCGGCACCAACCGTATCCACAACATCAACTTTTGGTGTCGCAAGGAAGGAGCTCTCACCCTTGCCCCAAAAGATGTAGCTGCCGGCTGCACCGCAGGTGAGAATCACCATATCCAGCCCATATTTATCCATCAAGAAGCGACTACCACTCTCGAAATCGCCACCATCATATCCCAACATCTCTGCCACGGTCACAAATTCCTCGTCGTTGATTTTCAAGACATTGCTCTTCGCAAGCGACACCTCAATCGTTTCGCGCGAATAGAAATGCTGACGCAGGTTGATATCGAAGATTCTCAAGGTTCCCTTCTTTGGCATTGAATCCAAGAAGAGGTGAATAGCATTACGCGACTGTTCGGCACGCTGACCAAGTGAGCCAAAGCAGAAAGCAGTAGCCTCCTTTGCTGCCAATGTGAGTTGCTTGCTGCAAGGAATATTATCCCACGCCACACCCTCGCAAATCTCATACGAGGGAACGCCTGCAGCATCAAGAGTTACCTGCACAGTGCCGGTGGGCTCACCAACTCGTGGGGCGATGTAGTTCACACCCCTCTCTTCGAGGATGGCGACAATCTCATCGCCCAATTCATCCTCGCCAAGAGCACTGATTGCAAGACTATCAACACCCAGTTGCCCAACGTGATAGGCAAAATTCACAGGGGCACCACCTATTTTCTTACCGGTGGGAAAGACATCAAACAGCAACTCTCCCATACCGACTACAAGCTGTTTTTTCATACTCATTAAAACAATGGATAGATATTTTTCCAAATAGAATTGAGAATACGGGGAGTGTTGCCCGAATGCGACAGAGCAACCACAACAGCATCCTTCTCGGGGAAGATGATGCAAAATTGTCCCCAAGCACCATCGAACCTCACTGCCCCGTGGCGGCAAAGCCACATCTGGTAGCCATAGCCCTGTTCCCAATCATTCTCGGCTTTCAGGCGTGCAAGCTCCTCCTCGCTACGATTCAGACCGATGGACTGCATAATCTGGGCCGAGGTTGCATCGGCAATCCACTCCTCATTGAGGAGCTGTTTGCCATTCCACACACCCTTTTGGAGCATAAATTGGCCGGCCTTTGCGAGCGACTCGGTGGAGAGGAACAACCCCCAACCACCCGAGTTGTAACCCTCGGGCGACTCTTCCCAAACAAAATCCTCTATACCGAGGGGGGTGAAGAGTTTTCTGTCGAGGTAATCGACCATCTTCTCGCCCGTAACCCTCGAAACAACAACCGAGAGAAGGTAGGTATTCATACTATTGTAGGCATAGCGCGTTCCCGGCTCAAAGACCATCTTGGAGGCGAGAGTTTTCTGTGCCCATTCATCAAAACCGTGGCGGCACTGAGCACTGCTGATGTAGTCCGAGCCGATGCCGGAGGACATCACCAACAAATCCCACAGAGTCATCTCTTCGAGCCACTCGCTCCTCTCGGCGGGGAGTTCCTCGGGAGTGAAGAAATCCACCACCTTATCCTCCACGGTCAAAAGTCCGTCTTGGGCAGCAAACCCAACAGCAAGGGCCGTAAAAGTCTTGCTTGCCGACCAAAGGATGTGGAGTTCTTCGGGAGTGTGGCCCGTAGACCAACGCTCATAGACAACCTCTCCGTGGTGGAGAATCATCAGGCTATGCAACTCATCGCACGCCACACCCCACACATCGTCGAACACCTGATCTCCGGCCATCTCATAGTGGGCCTGCACCTGCTCCGAGGCGCGAGGCAACGACCCCTTACCTCCACAACACGATGTGGCAAGAAGGAGTAGTGGCAAAGCCACCAATATGCAAATACGTTTCATAGTGCTATGCCTTGTTATTTAAGTTTCAACTCTTTCTCAATCTCCTCCAAAGATTTACCCTTGGTTTCAGGGATGCAGAACTTAATGAATAGGCCCGCAGCAAGACTCAATGCCGCAAAGATACCGAAGGCAACATTGGTACCGAGGGTGCTCTCCAACCAAGGATAGAACTGTACGCACAAGAAGGCACAAGCCCAACTAATGCCTGTCGAAAGAGCCATTGCCGTACCGCGAATGTACGAAGGATACATCTCCGAGGTCACCACAAACATCAAGGGCGAAAGGGAGAGCGCAAAGAATGCAATGTAGGCCACAATGGCGATGAGGATACCTATCTCGCTGGGGTTGGGAATAGAGAATGCCCAAGTGATGTAGCCAAGCGAAAGCACCAAACCTGCACAACCCCACAAAAGGAGTGTCTTGCGGCCAAACTTATCACAGAGCCAGAGAGCGATAATGGTGAAGAGAAGGTTCGCAGCACCGATGTAGATAGTCTGCAACAGAGGGTCACTACCCGCAATTCCGAGGCTACCCAAGATACCGGGAGCATAGTTAATCACCACGTTGATACCGGTAATCTGCTGGAAGAATGCCAACATTGAACCGAGGAATACGACCTTGCCGATTTTGCCTTTGAAGAGTTCGGAGAACTTTGCCCCCTTCTCCTTCTTCTCGCCTGCCGAGGCCATAATGGCCTCACGCTCCTCGTTGTCGAAACCGTAGCGCGAAATTGCCCTTTCGGCCTCCTCTGTACGGCCCCTCTGCACAAGCCAACGGGGGCTCTCGGGGAGAGTCAGCAACAAGAGAATATCCACAATTGCAAACACAAGGGGCAGACCGAGCATCAGGTGCCACGACAACTCCATAGGTGCAAAGAGATAGTTTGCGGAATAGGCAACAAGGATACCCACAACCACAAAGAGCTGATAGAACGACACAAATGTACCGCGCAACTTGGCGGGCGAAATCTCGGTGATGTAGGTGGGAATCACTGCCGAGAGGACTCCAACGCCCAAGCCACCAATAAAGCGGAAAACAACAAGTGCAGTAGCACCATTGGAGAGCATTGCGCAGCCTGTTGCCGAGAGAGCCAACAACAGAGCCGAAACATAGAGCATAGGCTTGCGGCCATAGCGGTCACTCATACCGCCACCAACAAGCGCACCCACAAGGCATCCAACCATAAGAGCACTTGCAACAAAACCCTTTGCAAGAGCACTAAGTGCAAACTCTTTTTCGATAATGTCGATAGCACCGGATATGCCGCCCATATTAAGACCTACCACCAATGCACCGAAAGCTGCAACAACAGCATAGAAGGTAATTTTTCTGTTCTTCATAGTAGTTTCTTATTTAGTTATTTTGTATACTTCAAGACGATTGATGGTTGTACTGCCGCCGTGGGAGCACACCGTTATACTATTGTAGGGTTGAGTGGGATAGACTTGGAACGAGACAACCTCCTCGCCACCATTAATGAAACACTCAATGGAGCTGCGATCGACAAACATACTCAACTCCAAAGAGGAGATATTCCTCAATGGCAGGCTCCAAGTGTGGATAAACTTCTCATTGAGATCCACCTTGCCACTCTTACCCCTATTGACGCTCATAGTCTTCTGCACACAGTCGAAGAGCAACTCGACACTCTCTCCCACCTCATTGAAGAGGGTGACGGTGTAGTAATCGGAGTTGTTCGATGTGTTCATATCCACAACAAAAGCACCGTTATTCTCCTCGCAAAGTCTCCTAAAATCGTAACTATCTGAAACAATCACATTTCGGAACGATGCGGCGAGATTTTGCATTGTATTCAGTTCAATACAAGGGGTGGCTGTGAGTACAACATCCCCCTTTGCCGACTCTTTCAGGGCAATCTCGCGTGGTACGGTGTGCATACCGCGATAGTAGGTGGTCGGTTGTTTTGCACCATAACCCACACCGTTGAGCCAACCAATCAGCACCCTTCTGCCAGAGGGCTCGTTCTCCCAAGTGGAGGGGGCGTAGAAATCGGTACCATAGTCCATCAGGCGATAGCGGGGCTCCGTATCATCCGGAATGAATTTATGGCCATCAAACCAACCAATCCAATAGCGAACATAGGACTCGCTGCCTCCGGGAGCCAACACCGACACCATCAACACCCAACGACTCTGCTCGCTGCCATCGACATTGAGAAGGAATAGGTCGGGGCACTCCCACACAAAGGCATTGTCGGGGCGGCCCGCATCGTTGAAAGAGCTCTCAAACTCCCACTCCAACATATTGTTCGAGGAGTAGAAATTTATCTTCTTACCCGCACCCAAAGCCATAATCCATCTGTGGGTTGGTGCGTGCCAGAAGACTTTGGGGTCGCGGAAATCGCGCTCCACATCGGAGGTAAGGATAGGATTGCCCTCATATTTTTTGTATGTCTTACCTCCATCGTGGCTGTATGCAAGGCACTGCGTCTGCCTATCGGGGGCATTGGCAGTGTAGAATGCGAGTTGAGTGCCGGCACCCAAACCCGTATCGTTGCGCTCATCAATAACGCAGCAACCCGAAAAGACAGTTCCATTCTCATCGGGGAAGATGGCATCGCCCATATCCTCCCAATGAATCAAATCACTACTCACCGAGTGGCCCCAAGTCATATTGCCCCAAGCAGAGCCATAGGGGTTGTGCTGGTAGTAGAGGTGGTATTGGCCATTGGCATAAATCAAACCATTGGGGTCATTTATCCAGCCGTAGGGTGCTGTGTGGTGATAGATGGGACGGAAGGGCTCGTTGTACACATAGTCGAACTTATTGGAGAGAGAGATGCTCTCCTTGAATAGTTCTGTGGGCTCTCCGCGGTAGATTACCTCAACCGTGCTCTCGGTGAATTTATCAAGCACAAGAGGCATATAGTAATCCACCTTTTGGCGGGCAGCACGAATGAGAATGTGCTGTACGGGGTACTCCTCCGACACAACATCAAACTCAACTTCGGGGGCCTCATCCTCGATGGGAAGTAGCAGATAGTGGCGGGCGGTAGAGATCTCCGCACGGTAGCCACCCTGCTCCAAAGCCTCGAAACATACCCTGCCACAGTCGCACGAGGTAAGAGCGAAGGTTACGCTCCACACAAGTAGAATAGTTCTTATAAGACGTTTCATGGTTCACTTGTTTTTAATATATTGCAGGGCTACCCTACTCCAACATTGGTTTCAGTTTGGCGAGGAACATCTCCTCCATTATTTCGTAGCACTCATCGGTAACGTGTACACCATCTGTCGTCAGGTGTGCCGGCAGGCCGTTGGTATTCTTATTCACCAGCGCAGTCCAATAGTCCAGATACTCGCACGAGTGTGTTGCAGCATACTCTTTGATGCGGCTATTGAGGTCAATGACAAGCTCCGCCGGACGGATTGCCATATTCCAACCTATCTTGTCGGCGGGCAGCACCGAGCAGAGAATCACCTTACTACCAGCCCTCTTTGCCATCTCTGCCATCTCCGCAATATTATTCATAATGTCGGCATTGGAGATGTAGCCATCGTTCTGGGCAATATCGTTAATACCGGCCATAATGCTGACAACCTTACCGTTTTTGCTTATCACATCGCTGACAAACCTTTCGCGCATATCACTACTCGTGTGGCCACCAATGCCGGCACTTACAATATTGTTATCCACAAAAAAGGCCTCTCGTCCTTTGTGCCAAAGCTCCGTAATAGAGTTACCCATCATAACGCAATCCGGATCGTTGTTGGGTTTTTGTGGTGCGGGTTTGATTTCGGGCTTACAAGCTGCCAAGAGCATCATTGCCACAAGAGAAACAATTGCTAATCTTTTCATACTCTTATCGTTTTATATCATATTTCACAGTTTATTTTACTTGGTGGGTGCGGGAAGAAGTGGGCGCAAAACAGCCTCCTTACCCGAAGTGCCGACGGGCTCAACACCCATATCGCCATACCAGAATGTTGTCGCCTCGTAGTCGATTCTTCCATCCTCCCAACCCATAATTTCCACATCGAAGCAGATGTTGTTCTCAAAGGGAATTGCATCCAAAAGACGTGTGCGCAGGAAGGCATTGTAGCCGTGCGAAGATGACAGATCGGCCCTTATGGCTCCTCCATAGGGGGTATGATAGAGAATCAGAGGTGCCCACGATGCGTTGTAGTAGTCCTCCAAGCCTGTTCCGAGGATTGAGGGGAAGGTGTCGTCATCCACCCAGATTTTGGCATCGCCCTCGCCATACCATTTATCGGCGTGATTGAATACCGACAAGAGGTTGCCCACGAGCACACCCCTACCGCCTTTTGCCTCGAAAGTTCTCTCATCAAGACACTCATCGTTTTTGGCGGTCACGGGATTGCCACACTTGCCACAAAGGTGAACATCTGTACGGCTCTGCCACGATGCGTGGAAGTAGAGTGAGTTGTCATCCCAACGGTAATCACCCACCGAGGCCTCCATATCAATTTCCACAGCCTCATTGCCGAGGTTTAGGATTCCGATTTGTGCGCATCTACTGTATGGCATCTGCCACCAAAGTTGCAGACTACCCTCTGCATCCCACTCCACATAGTGGCACTTCGAGCGGGGAGCTCCCATACCTGCGGCTGCGAAGTCCGAGAGAGGACACCAAATGGTCTGCTTGCCATCGAAAGAGCCCACAACAACGAGTTTGCGCATACTCTCTCCATCGAAGCGGGAGGTCTTGATTGTGAGGTAGTTCACAACATTCTCACCCTCGGGAAGAACCAAAGTTTCCTCTTGACCACCGGCAATCAGCATCTTTTTTGTGTGGTTGGCAGTATGGATCTCCTTCTCGGCAAGAGCCTTCTCGGCAGCTGCAATCTCCTCTGCGTAGTCATCCAACTTCTCGGGGTGGAAACTCTCCACCTTGGTACCTTTGGGGTAGCGACGATACTCAATCTGGTAGTAATTCTTATTGAACGACACCACCTCTTCGAGGGTGATTTTCAGCCCTTTGGCAAAGGGTATTGGCAAATAACACGAGCTACCGCCAATCTGCTCTATGGGCTCCTGATAGCTTGTGTGGCTAAATAGCAACTCCTTCGACAGTTTGAGTTCGCTACGCATCATATCGTAGGCAGGCACCTCCCAGCGGGCCTCGCTCTCGCCATCAAAATAGAAGCGCAGGGTTCCACGTTTATCCAGAGCAGTTGTCCACAGTCGCACAACGGCACCTGCGCCCTGCTCATCGAAGAGCACCCTCTCCACTCTACCGGAAGGCAGGGTGTCGTAGCGCTCAAAACCACTGTAATCATCATTGGCAAACCATCCATCCAGATCGGGTGAAACAGAGCGTCTATCGTGGCTACTCACCATCTTAATAACATATTCGGGGTGGCGTGTGAGGCCCTCTCGGGAGCTCATCTCTTCGAGCAAAGAGCCGAGTGTTACCCTCTCGCAACACCCACAAGAGGCCGCGCTCATCATTAGAGCAACGAGGCCTATTATTTGGGTTAATTTTTTCATCGTGGTTATCGTTTTTCAGTATTATTCTTACTATTTAGTTCCAATAGGGAGTGAGCTCCGCAACCGTAAGCGACTCATACTTCACCACACCACCATCGGCAGTCGTGGTGAGCGACTTGTCGCGGTTGGGCGAGAGGCAGAAGACCGTGGAGCTAAACTCGCCATCGTTGGCAAAGACCTCAACCATACCCGTATCAAGAATAATTTCGAGGTCGAGAATACCATCTTTGGGTACAATATTGTTGGCATTGACAGCGTGGCGCATATTGCTACCCGTAACGCCTATGTAGCCATTGGCCGGCATATAGGTGATATTCACGCCATCTATCACAAAGCCAAACTTCGAAGCCGTTGTCTCGGCAAGGTTGATGGATGCCTTGACGTGGAAAGCCACACCCGAAGAGGTAACCTTCTCCTCGGCGGAAATCTGTTTGTCGGTAAAGGTCTGCACATTCGAGCCATAGAGATTCACAATCTCTTCTACGGGCTCTGCGTGGAGGCTGTAACCCTTTGCCGAGGTGTGGAGCGATAGCTCTTTTGGGAAGGCCATCATCTGATCGAAGGCAAGCATTGGGAATACACTACCACCCTGACATCCAATCTGCACGAAGCGACCACCCGGCGCATTTGCAAAGGTGTGGGAAGCGTAGAGTAATTCGCCGTAGTCCTGCTTTTGGAGCTCCGTGATGGGGGTAAATACGCCACCAGAGAGTCGGCCGACATAATAGGTATTATGCACACCCATCAGCACCCAAAGCCACTCACCTGTCTCCTTCACCTGCATTCGCATCAAGTCGGGACACTCCCAGCTATTGGGTATATCTATGCGTGAACGCTCCTGCCAATTCACAAGGTCGGTGGAGGTGAGCAGACCAAACGTATTACCCGCATAGAATAGCACCATAACCCAGCAGTTATCCTCGGGTGACCACACAACGTGGGGGTCACGATTCTCAACCGCCAACTCACCGATGACCGGATTGTTCTCCCATTTTTGGTAGGTAAAACCGCCATCGGTGCTATATGCCAGACAAGTGGTAAATGGCTCACCGCTGGATGCGTAGTTATATAGTCCCGCAGCAGTGTAGTATGCCACAATAGTATCGTGGGAACCCCACGTTACGCCAAGCGTATTATTCTTATCTACAATGGAGTATCCACTAAACATTGCACCCATATCATCGGGAAGAAGCACATCGTCCAGCTCCTCCCAATGAGCCAAATCGCGGCTAACAACGTGGCCCCAGCTGATGTTACCCCAATCCCTGCCAAAGCGGTTGTGCTGGTATGAGAGGTGCCAAACACCATCCATATAAACCAAACCGCAAGGGTCGTTGAGCCAACCCCTAATGGATGTAAAGTGAGCCACGGGACGCAGACTCTCGCCATAGAAAGTGGCACTCTCGCCCGGCTCATCGGATTGATAAATGCTCTCCAAAGCGTTGCCGCAAGCGATGGGGCTCTCGCTGTGGATGAATTGGTTGAAGGGGATGAGAATCTCCACATTCTTACCCTTCCATTGGCTGCAATTCATATGCACCCAATGGTCGGGCACACCATCCGTCAATCGCAAGTCGGCACACAACTCAACCTTACCATCCACCAAAATTCTCATCTCACCGAGGGGCGAATCCGGATCAATGGGGAAGTTGAGGTAATCCTTTTCGATGGTGATTGTGCGGGTTTTGCTGGCCGTCGCGGGATCGGGGCCCTGATAGAAGTAGTCCACTTCTATAAATCCCCAAGGGCGGGTAACCCTATCCACAAGACGGATGCAGGCCTGCTTACCAACCCACTCCTTCACATCCCACACGACCTGTTGCATCTTACGCGAGCCGTCACCCATAGCTTTGAGCACCTCCACGCCATCGACCACGAGTGCCGCATAGAGGTTATCCTCGTGACCGCCACCACTGACAAGAAAATTGATGTAGTCGCGCTCGATGGTGAAACTCTGTGAGGTCATCGTACCAATGCCCGCATCGCCATAGAGCCAACCTGTGAGAATGTGTCCACCCTCATAGCCGTAGTTGCCCCACTCTTTGAGTTGCTCCGTAGTTGCAAGTGTCCAACCGAAGGCGTTGCCCTCGATACTCCACTGACGATGGGTGTTGGACTCGAAGTTCTCTATCAAGATACGCGATGGCTTCTGATTGACCGTTGGATCTTCCTCTGGGGTTTCGCACGCAGAAAGAGATAATGCCCAACCTACCAGCATAGCCACCATTGGTACTATCCTAAATTTTCTTCTCATACAACTCATTTTATTTAACATTGCAACCACTTTGTGGATTGTCCCGCTTGGGGACAATCCACAAAGTGGTCAAAATCAACACTATTCTATTTGCTAATTATTGTAGTATGGATTCTGCTTGTAGCTTCCGCGCGAGAGTTCAATCTGTGCGCTGGGGATGGGAAGATACTCATCCTTACCGTGGGTAAAGAGAGCCTCGCCCATATAGGGACGATGAGCACGCTCCGCCTTGAAGTATTCGTTCATAACCTCCGCAGCAACGCCCCAACGTACAAGGTCAAAGAAGCGGTCGCCCTCCATTGCAAATTCAAGTTTACGCTCGTGGCGCAGAGCCTTGCGGGCATAATCTTGTGTCCAATCACAGTTTACACCATCCTCATAGAGGCCGATTACATACTTGGCAGCATCCTTTGTATTATCGTTCCAATCCTTAACGTAGGCACTATTCTTTGCCCTCTGACGGATTTTGTTGATAATAGGCAGAGCCTCATCCTCACGACCAAGTTCAATGAGAGCCTCCGCCTTCCAGAGCAGCACATCGGCATAGCGGATGATATCCCAGTTGAGGTCACACATACCGAGCTCCCACATTGCAGGATCTTCGGGCGAGATGAGGTGACGTTTGCAGCCAAACTTACCATAGGTGCCTGCATCCCTCACCCAATTATCGCCATAAGGCTCCGTAGTGTAGGTTTTCCAACGAATACCTGGGCGACCAATCACAAAGTCCAAGCGGGGATCCACATTATTGGCAAGACCATCCTCACGAGTGATGATGCTCACACTGTTATAGTCATCCAACAGAGGAAGGCCGTTGGCATCGGTACGATAGGAGTTTGCCAGAGTCTGGCTGGGCTGGAAGAAGCCACAACCTGCATATTTTGCCGCGGTGGGCGAGCAGAGTGCATACATCCACGAAGTGCGGTGGAGTGTAGTGCCATCGTTGTGGGAGAACTGAATCTCAAAGACACTCTCTGCTCCATTGTCATAGGCAATAAGGTCGAGGTGCTGGAAGTCGGCAAGCAACTGATATTTACCTTCGAGTTCGTCGCACAACGAAACAACCTTTTCGAGAATCTTCTTATTGATATTCTTAACGCTGTATGAGTCATCGTGTTCATAGGCACGATAGAGCAACACCTTGGCTTGGAGAGCTTTGGCAGCGTACTTATTGACGCGACCTATCTCCTTTTGGAACTCGGGCAGAAGAGTGACAGCCTCTTCGAGGTCTTTGGCAATCTTGTCCAACAACTCCTCGCGGGTAAACTCCACATTGGAGATTTTCTCATACTCTCCGATGGGCACCTTCTCATCGAAATAGGGGATACGGTTGAAGAGCCTCTGCAAATCGAAGAAGTAGAGCGAGCGGAGGAATTTCATCTCACCAAGACGCGAATCGCGCTCGGGATACTCCTCTTTGGTGAGGCCATTGAGCACGCGGATTGCCGACTGTGCCCTCTGTACCGAAGAGTAGAGATTGAACCACTTGCCATCTATGTGACTATGCTGGGGATATACACCATTGAACACCTCCATTGCGTGGAAGTTTGCGCAGTCGGCAATACCACCACCGCCTTTATATGCAACATCGGAACGAACATCGCTGTAAAGCCAACCATTGCAACCACCACCGAGGAAGGTTTCAAACCAAGCACTCGCGTTGGGAGAGTGAAGGGCACCGTAAGCCGAGGTGCAGAGCAACTCTACACCATCCACGGTTGCGAGAGTACCCTCGTTAAGCGTGCCCAAAGGGGGACGCTCCAAGAAATCTTCGCTACAAGCCACCATTCCGATGCTCATCGCGAAAAGACAACCTAATATTTTGTGTGAAATTTTCATCTTCTTTTAGTTTTTAACTGTTTTGCTTCTCTGTGAACATTAGAACGACACGTTCAAACCGAGGGTGTAGGTACGGGGGATGGGATAGTTGTAGCCCAAAGCCTCGGGGTCAACACCTGTGTAGTTTGTCAGGGTAAATACATTCTGCACCTGCAAATAGATTCGTGCATTCTGAATCATCATCTTGGCACCAATCTTCTTGGGCAGAGTGTAGCCCACTTGGAGATTTTTCAGGCGCAAGAAAGAGCCATCCTCAATGAAGTAGGTCGAGCCACGGCCCTCATTATTGAGGTCTTGGAGAGTAAGAGCGGGTATCTCCGAGTCGAAGTTCTCATCGGGATTCCAAGCGTTCAATAGGTTCTTACCGTGGTTACCGAGCCAGAGGTGGAAGAAGTCGGTGTAGAACTTCGAGTTGTTCCAAGCATCCCTCACGATACCCATAAAGAACATCGACATATCGAACGACTTGTAGGCCAGCGCAATGTTCACACCTGCGGTGAGTCGTGGATTGTCCGAGCCGAGCCAGTCGCGGTCCTCATCGTTGATGATGAAATCTTCGCTCAAATCTTTGTAGCGGATACGGCCCAAGCCTTTACCGCTCTGCTCAATACCGTTAATAAGGCTACCCTCGGTCTTGAAAAGACCGTCGGCAACATAACCGAACCACGAGCCATAGGGCTGACCAACAATACTCTTATCGACACCATTACCGCCACCCCAAGTGTAGTAGATATCATCGGGAAGCGAGGTGATGATATTTTTGTAGTGCGAAGCGTTCACCGAAATCTCATAGCGGAAATCACCGAGGTTGTCGCGCCAAGTTACGATACCCTCAACACCTTGGTTGTTGAGCGAAGCACCGTTGTAGGCATAGGTACCACCCTCGCCAATCACACCGATATAGGGACGGTCGATAAGCATATCATCGGTATCTTTGTTGTACCAATCAAACGAAATTGCCAAACGGTTGTCGAAGAACTCTGCATCGAAACCCACGTTGGTCTGGGTTGTAACCTCCCAACGGAGCGAAGTGTTGGCCGAGCGGTCTTTAATAACGGCTGCGAGAACAGAGTTGTCGGTACCAGCCATATCGTAGGCACCTGCTGTATTGTTGATGGAGAACTTACTATACGAAGCAGCATTATCAATCATATCGTTACCGTTCTTACCCCAGCTGGCCCTGATTTTCAACTCGTTGAGCCACTCTACATCGCTCATAAACTCCTCATTGGCAACACGCCAACCCACCGAAACTGCGGGGAAGATTGCCGCTGCATTGTCCTTACCAAAGCGCGAGGATGCATCCCTACGCACCGAGGCTGCCAAGAGGTAGCGGTCTGCGTAGTTGTAGTTCAACTTACCGAACTGCGAATAGGTCGAGTACTCGGTTGCACCGTGTGTGTTGTTCTGCGCACCCGTACCAGCATTGAGATATTTGAACTCCTCGGTTTGGAGCAGGAAATCGGTACGTTTGCCGGTCAGGTACTCGGTGCGATAGAGTTTTGCCTCGATACCTGCCAAGAGCGAGAAGTGGTGGTCGTCTATCGAGAAGTTATAGTTGGCAGTATTCGACCAAATCCACTCATACATATAGTTATTATTGACATCAAGCGAGTTGTCGTAGATCACCCTATCGCCCTCACTCCAAGATGGAGCAAAGGTCTTCGAGAAACCGTTGCGATAGTCAATACTTGCATTGGAACGCAAAACCAGATTTTTGATGGGCTCCAACTCAACAAAGGCATTACCGAATGCTCGCCAGTTGCCACTCTCGTTATCTTTTGCCTGCTCCAAAAGGCGCATAGGATTACTCATATCGCTCAGAGAGGAGACATAGCCACCCCAATTACCATCCTCGGTATAGACGGGAATCAGAGGGTGCTGGTTGAGCAGAAGTTCGTGGATACCACCGGGAGCCAAGTGCTCGGTATAGCGTGCAAGGTTGATATTCTCACCCACGCGCAGGCGGTTATTCAGGAAGCTCCAAGTGTTATTCACCTTGATGTTAAAACGCTTAAACTCGGTATATTTCAACATACCCTTGTCATCAACGTAGTTTACACCCAAGAAAGATGTTGTACGATCTGTACCACTCGAAATCGAGAGGTTGTAGTTCTGCATAAACGAGGTCTGATAGCCGAGGCTCTGCCAATCGGTATCGGAAGCCCTCTGTTTGAAACTCGTGTCGATGTAGTCGGGAATCACAGGGGTCTCGCCACTACCATATACGGGGTGAGAGGGCACAATACCATCATTCTTTGAGGCCTCCCAATAGACCTCACCCCACTCTTGTGCGTTGAGCATTTCGAGTCGGTTGGCTACGGTCTGCGCGGAGAGCTGGGTGGAGAACTCGATGTTCATCCTATCTTTCCTACCGTGCTTTGTGGTGATGATAATCACACCATTGGACGCTTTGGTACCATAGATTGCTGCCGAAGCCGCATCCTTCAACACCTGAATAGACTCCACATCGTTGGGGTTAAGGATTGTTGAGAGGTGCTCACGAGTCTGCACGCCATCAATAACATAGAGGGGCGAGGAGTCGTTGATTGTTGTGATACCGCGCACCAATACACCATAGGCCACGCCACCGGGGGCACCATTGGTCGAGATATTCACACCGGGAATGCGACCTTGAAGAGCTGTCACCACGTTGGCGGTGGGTACATCCTCAATATCGGCCATCTTAACCACCGAAATAGAGCCCGTAATGTCGGCTTTACGCTCGGTAGTATAACCCGTTACCACAAGTTCTTCGAGCACCTCGGCACTCTCTTGCATTGTGACAACCATACCTTTGGCAGCCTTCACAATGAGAGAGGTGAAGCCCATACTGGAAATTTCAAGGTTTGAACCGACCTTAACCGCAATGGTGAAGGTACCTTCGGAGTTGGTAATGGTTCCGTTGGTCAGGTTGCCAACCTCCACAATAGTGGCACCGATAACAGGAGCTCCGTCAGTGGCGGAAACCACCCTACCGGAAATCACACCCTGTGCCTGAACAGTGGTTGTGCAAAGCAAGACAAACAAGAGCCCTACCAAGAACCTTTTAACAAGTAGAAGTTTGGTTTGCATAAGTTTGTTGATTTAATTTAGTAATGAATAATATTTTGTTTATTGTAGTTTTGTCGCAGGTTTCATCAGTTGCAAAGATAGCACACCTTGTCAAGGCTTACGTTCAATTTTATTTCAAAAAATGGTGATTTTATTACCGCGTTTTAGGCACACATTTGGCCTCGCGCAAACGCGCGTAAGAAAAGAGGTAGAAGATAGTGCGAGTGGGTGAAATATGTCCATTGCAATTTTCAAATCCCAAAAAATATCCCTACATTTGTAGTTTGACTATAACAATCTAATGCAGAGATGACGAAAAAGCGCATTGTAGTATTTACGGGTGCGGGGGTGAGTGCCGACAGTGGTATTGCGACCTTCCGCGATAGCGACGGGTTGTGGGCTTCCTATCGAATTGAGGATGTCTGCACTCCCGAGGCACTCGTGCGCAACAGGGCACAGGTGGTGGAGTTCTACAATATGCGTCGTCGAGAGGTGCTCTCCAAGGAGCCCAACGCAGGGCACTACGCCATTGCCGAGCTCGAAAAGCACTTCGATGTGAAGGTCATCACACAGAATATCGACAATCTCCACGAGAGGGCTGGTTCCACCGACGTTCTGCACCTACACGGTGAGGTGACAAAGTTGCGCAGTGAGCGCAACCCCAAACTCATTGTCCCCATTGAGGGGTGGGAGCAAAAGTTGGATGCCGTGGCTCCCGATGGGGCTCTTCTGCGCCCACACATCGTCTTTTTTGGCGAGTCGGTGCCCAACTTCGATGAGGCAACAAGGATTGCGGCAACTGCCGATGTGATGGTAGTCGTTGGCTCCTCGCTCGCGGTCTATCCTGCGGCCTCACTCGTGAGGTATGTGCGCCCCGAGGTGCCCGTATATCTTGTGGATCCACACCTTCCCGCGGGGCACGGAATACGCAATTTGGCGGAGTATATTCCCCTACGCTCGGCAGAGGGCACGCCACTTTTGGTTGAGAAATTGATTGAAAAATATACCTAAAACCACGAATTATCACTATGGAAAAACTTGTAGTTATTGCTTTTGGCGGAAACGCGCTCCTGCGTAAGGGCGGAGGTGTGGATTACGCTGCACAGAAAGAGAATGTGGCACAGATTTGCGCAACCCTCGAAGGTATGGTGCGCGATGGTGCCCGTATGATTATAGGTCACGGCAACGGCCCCCAGGTGGGCAATGTGCTCCTGCAACACGAGGCCGGCAGGAAACTCTCGGGCGTAGAGGCTATGCCCCTGGACTTCTGCGTTGCCGAAACACAGGGTTCGCTCGGCTATATGATTGAGTGCGGTATGCGCAATATGATGGCCGAGAGGGGCATTGAGCGTGGCGTCGTAACCCTCCTCTCGCAGGTTGTTGTTGATGAGAACGACAAGGCTTTTGCCAACCCCACAAAGCCCATTGGCCCCTACTTCACCGAAGAGGAGGCAAAGGAGCTCACCGCAACCAAGGGTGAGACCTATCACCGTGACCCCAAAGGTCGTGGCTGGCGCAAGGTTGTAGCCTCTCCCACCCCACTCGCCATCCACAATGTGGAGTTGGTGAAGATGTTGGCCGATGCGGGTAATATTGTTATTGCCGTTGGTGGTGGCGGTGTTGCTGTGGTAAATAAGCAGGGTAAATGGATTGGCTTGGAGGCTGTGATTGACAAGGATTTGGCATTGGCGACAACGGCTGTGGCTGTGGGTGCCGATGAGTTCTACATCCTCACCGACATCGAGAAGGTGTGCCTGAATTTCAACACCCCCGAGGAACGCAGACTCGATAGGATTACCGTTGCAGAGGCCAAGCAGTACCTTGCCGAAGGACACTTTGCGGAGGGTTCGATGGCCCCCAAGATTCGCGCAGCTGTCCACTTTGTGGAGAACTGCGGTGGCGAGTGTATCATCACCGATGCCGCGTGCTTGGGTGACCCTGCGTGTGGCACACGAATCGTGAAGTAGAATTTCTTACACCACCAGATAACAATAACTAACACCAAATGGCAAAGGAGAAAACCAAATTTAGCAAAGCGTTCTGGGTGGCCAATATGGCAGAGATGTTCGAGAGGGCTGCCTACTATGGTGTCTTTGTGGTCATCACGCTCTATTTGAGCAACATCCTCGGATTTTCGGATATTGAGGCGGGTATCATCAGCGGTCTTTATGCCTCGTTGTTGTACTTCCTGCCCCCATTTACGGGTGCCTATGCCGACCGCATCGGCTTCCGCAAGGCTATGCTTCTGGCATTCAGCCTACTGACGGTTGGCTATGCGGGTTTGGCACTCCTACCTACGGGTTTGGAGGCGGCAGGCTTGGTGGAGTATGGCGAGAAGACCATCTTCACGGGCCTTGCAACGAGTGGTTATCGCTTCCTGATTGTCCCCGTATTGGTGATTCTTGTGGTGGGAGGCTCGTTTATCAAGGGTATCATTAGCGGTAGCGTGGCCAAGGAGACCGACGAGAAGAACCGCGCACAAGGCTTTGCAATCTTCTATGCGATGATCAACATCGGCTCCTTCTCGGGCAAGTTCATCGTGGATCCCCTGCGTCGCTCGATGGGTGACAGTGGCCTGATTTACCTCAACTGGTTCTCGGTGGTTATGACTCTGCTGGCACTTGTGGCCATCTACATCTTCTACCGTAGTGGCAACGCACAACCCGATAAATCGAAGACTATGGGTGGCATTTTCCGCTCCTTTGGAAAGCTGTGTTGCAATGGTCGATTGGTGGCCTTGATTCTGATTGCCAGCGGCTTTTGGACGGTATATTACCAGCTCTATGCCACTATGCCCAAGTATGTTATCCGCCTTGCTGGTGAGGCGAGCACCATTGGTTGGTACACGATGCTCAACCCCCTGATTGTGATACTTACGGTCAATGGACTCACGCGCCTTTTGAGCAAACGCACGGCACTCTTTTCGATGATGTGCGGTATGTGCATTATTCCCATTTCGGCACTCATTATGTCGTCGGGCCACCTCTTCTCGGCCCCCATCTTGGGACTCCACCCCGTGGTCTTTATGATGCTTTGTGGCATCTGCGTACAAGCACTTGCGGAGGCTCTCATTTCGCCTCGCTACTTGGAGTATTTTTCGCTTCAAGCACCCAAGGGTGAGGAGGGTATGTATCTGGGATTCGCACAGTTGGAGTCGTTTGTATCGACCTTGATAGGCTTTGCAATGTCGGGTTGGCTTTTGGACAAATACTGTCCCGACCCTGCGAAGTTTGCCACCCACGAAGAGTGGCTCGCCGCCTCGGCAAACGCCCACTACATCTGGTACTACTTTGCAGCCATTGCCGCCATTGCGGCTGTTGCGTTGGTAATCTACCAGAGGGTGGTTAAGAGGCTCGACGAGAAGAAAATTCAAGATTAGTTTTCCTCCTACGACTATGAAAAAACTGACGCAAGAGCAGATGGGGCGACTCTCGGTTGAGGAGTTCCGCGCGATGGAGAAGGTGCCCGTTGTGGCCGTTTTGGACAATGTGCGCTCGGCAGGCAATGTCGGGGCCTTTTTCCGCACTGCGGATGCTTTCGGCATCGGCGAGTTGGCGCTGTGTGGCATCACCGCCAGGCCACCCCAAAAGGAGATTCACAAGACAGCCCTTGGTGCTGAACTAACGGTTGCGTGGAGGGGCTTTGAGAGCACCTTGCAGGCTGTGACGACACTCCGAGAGGAGGGCTACAAGATTGTGGCTGTGGAGCAGATAGCCGAGTCGGTTATGCTGAACGACTTTGTACCCGAGAGGGGTGTAAGATATGCCCTTGTGTTTGGCAACGAGGTGGAGGGTGTTGCACAGGAGGTTGTGGATGTGTGCGATATGGCACTCGAAATCCCCCAAGTGGGCACCAAACACTCCCTAAATGTGGCAGTTACGGGAGGCGTGGTGCTGTGGGAGATGTTCAATAAAATTGGCAGATAGCGAAAGCACAGACGGTCGACGGTCGACAAAAAATTTGGGGCACCAATTCAGGTGCCCCATTTTTTTACTTATGGATGAGCTTCACACTTCGACGTATGAATGCTGTGAGATTTTCGCCTTTGAGCATTCCGTTGGAGAGTAGGGCGAGGTCGATGAGCTGTTTGACAAGCACATTGCGTCGGCCCTCCTCTTTGAGTGTGTCGGTGCGCTGGGCCGAAAGGTCGCCAATCTTGCGCTCCAACTCGCCCTTCTGGTTGCGCTCCTCGTCGGTGAGCTCCTCGGCTTTTTTATCCTTGATGAGGGTTTCGAGCGAGGAGAGTTGGTTGCGAAGGCTCTCAATCTTCTTGTCGGCCGAGGCCACTTTCTCGCCACACTCCTTCTCCACATCACCCAGAATCTCCGCAACGAGGGGGTGGTTGCCATTGATGGCAATGGTGTAGCTGTCGGGCATCTGGGCGTAGAATTGGCTCATACCGCCACCGCTAATCTGTGCCATCTCCTTCATACGGCGCATAAACTCATCGCGGGTGATGGTCACAGGGTCCTCGTCGGCACCCATAGCCTCAAACGAGATGTTGTAGTGAATCTTTTCCTCCACGGGAAGCTGGCTCTCAAACACGGGGCGCAACATCTCCTGTTGTGCGGTCGAAAGGGCAAGCGTAAGGTTGTTTTCCTTCTCGATGAGCTTTTCGACCACATTGGAATCAACCCTCACAAACCTACACTTCTCGTTCTTACTCTCGAAGTAGTTGATGAAGTGGTTGTCGAGTGGCCCGTCCATAATAAGCACATCGTAGCCCTTCGCCTTGGCAGCCTCCACAAAGGAGTATTTGTCCTCCACCGAGTCGGTGTAGAGCCACACAAGATTGCCATTTTTGTCGGTCTGGTTCTCGGTAGTAAGGGTGCGGTACTCCTCGGGGGTGAAGTATTTGTTCTCACTATTTTTGAGCAGGGTGAAACCTTTGGCCTTCTCGGCAAACTTCTCGTCGGTGACGATGCCATACTCAATGAAGATTCTCAAATCGTCCCACTTGCTCTCAAACTCGGGACGCATAGTATTAAACAACTCCTGCAACCTATCGCCCACCTTACGAGTGATGTAGCCCGAAATTTTCTTCACATTGCTATCGCTCTGCAAGTAGCTCCTCGATACGTTCAGAGGGATGTCGGGCGAGTCGATAACACCGTGCAGAAGAGTGAGATACTCGGGCACGATACCCTCCACCGAGTCGGTCACAAAGACCTGATTGCAGTAGAGCTGGATGCGGTTTTTCTGCACCTCGAAGTTGTTGCGAATCTTGGGGAAATAGAGAATACCCGTCAGGTTGAAGGGGTAGTCGATGTTCAGGTGGATGCTGAACAGAGGCTCCTCGGCTGTGGGATACAACTCGGAGTAGAACTCCTTGTACTGTTCCTCGGTAATCTCGGTGGGTTTGCGGGTCCAGAGGGGGTCGGTGTCATTGATGGTGTAGTCCTCATCGGTATCGACATACTTACCATCCTTCCACTCCTGACGCTTGCCACAAACAATCTCGATGGGGAGGAAACGACAATACTTGCGGAGCATCTCGCGGATGCGACTCTCGTCGGCAAACTCCTCTGCATCGTCCGCCAAGTACATAACAATGTCGGTACCCCTCTCGCGCTTGGTGTCGCTCTCGGTGAGGGTGTATTCGGGTGTGCCGTCGCACGACCAAATCATCGTGGGAGCCTCGGCGTGGTAACTCTGGGTGCGAATCTCCACCCTGCGGCTCACCATAAATGCCGAGTAGAAACCAAGACCGAAGTGACCGATGATAGCCTGGTCTTTGTATTTCTCCATAAACTCCTCGGCCGAAGAGAAGGCAATCTGGTTGATGTACCTATCGACCTCCTCGGCTGTCATACCGATACCGTTGTCACTCACGGTGATAGTCTTGGCTTCCTTATCGACCTTCACACTCACCTTCAACTCGCCCAACTCACCATCGTAGGCACCGCTGGCAGCAATGGTACGCATCTTCTGCGAGGCATCCACAGCATTGGCTACAATCTCGCGCAGGAAAATCTCGTGATCCGAGTAGAGGAATTTTTTGATTACGGGAAAGATATTCTCCGTAGTTACTCCAATTGTTCCGTTTTTCATAGTTCTATTATTTTTTGGTATTTAGTATCGCATTTACGGCTCTTTACGGAGCAAACTATGTGCCACGCAGTCGTGACTGACATTTTGTCAGCCACTCGTGTCAGTCCTCAACACAAAAACACAGAGGCGTAGCGCCTCTTTTATGATGGTGGTTCTTTGGACAACAAAAACGCAAATAAGCGAGCGGATTTTAGGCGGTGCCGTAACGGCACCTTTGTGCTGGTGGATTGCCCCACCCCTTCGAGTGCATATCGCGGAGGGATTTTTATACTAAACGAGAGAGCGAGTCCGCAGTTTACTGAACGTAAATGAGGAACTCGCTCTTCGAAGTGCAGTGCAAAAAGCACCCGCGAGATGTGCTCGCTAAAAATTATCTTTAAGGGGCTCGAAATAAGCTCTTCGGTCTTGACCGACCAAGTCCCCCTTTGTCAAAGGGGGATTTAGGGGGAATGTAAAAGCTCCCATTACGGACCCAGGCGTGGTGATTAGCACCACCACACCGTGGGAACGACAAAAGTTTTTTTAGAAGTTATCCTTCAAAGGCTCGAAGTAAGCCTGGGGATGTAGGCAAGCGGGGCAAGCCTTGGGGGCCTCTTTGCCAACATAGATAAAGCCACAGTTGCGACACTGCCAAGTAATCTCGTCCTTACGGAGGAATACCTCGCCATCGGCTACGCGAGCGTAGAGCGCACGGTAGCGTTGCTCGTGGTAGGCCTCAACTTTTGCAATGTTGCGGAAAGCGGCAGCCACTGCGGGGAAGCCCTCTTCGTCGGCCACAGCCGCAAACTCGGGGTAGAGGTCTGCCCACTCCTCGTGCTCACCATTGGCAGCCGCTTCGAGGTTGGCTGCGGTGTCACCAATAACACCTGCGGGATAGGCAGCGGTAATCTCCACCATACCACCTTCGAGGAATTTGAAGAACCTCTTTGCGTGCTCTTTCTCCTGCTCGGCAGTCTCCATAAAGATTGCCGCAATCTGTTCGAAGCCCTCTTTCTTGGCCTGCGATGCGAAGAATGTGTAACGACTTCTTGCCTGGCTCTCACCAGCAAATGCTTTGAGCAAATTCTGCTCGGTCAATGTTCCTTTAATACTTGCCATATTAACTCCAAATTTTGAATTATGAATTTTGAATTTTGAATTATCTTCTATCCTTTCATACCGCCACAGCAGGCAATGGTCTGTCCTGTGACGTAGCCAGCAAGGTCACTACCCAAGAATAGTGCCACACCTGCCACATCCTCGGGAGTTCCAGCCCTACGCAGAGAGATGTTTTCGACAAAGGATGCTCGTATCTCTTCTGAAAGTACAGCGGTCATATCGGTCTGGATGAATCCGGGGGCTATACAATTGGCCCTAACACCCCTTGCGCCAAACTCTTTGGCCACACTCTTCGAGAGGGCTATGAGTCCCGCCTTGGAGGCTGCATAGTTGGCCTGACCGGCATTGCCACCTATACCAACCACCGAACTCATATAAATAATAGAACCACCCCTCTGGCGTGCCATAATGGGGGCTACGGCGTGGGTGATATTGAAGGCCGATTTGAGATTGGTATCAATTACCGCGTCCCACATCTCCTCGCTCATACGCATCAGGAGAGTATCACGAGTGATACCTGCATTGTGCACAAGGATATCCATCCTGCCAAAAGTTTTCTGCACCTCGGTGGCGAGGGTGTGTGCCTCCTCATAGGAGGATGCATCGGAGCGGTAGCCCACAGCCTTAACTCCGAGAGCCTCCATCTCTTTAACGAGTTCGTCGGCAGCGGTGGCCGAGGAGAGGTAGGTAAAGGCCACACTGGCCCCTTCGGAGGCATATTTGAGTGCTATGGCCCTACCAATTCCGCGTGTTGCACCCGTCACGAGAGCCACTTTTCCTGCTAAAAGTCCCATATTGCAAATTGTCTATTTTGGTTAAAAGTTTTCCAAAGATACGAAATTTCTTATGGAAAAAAGAGGCAGAACAAAAAAAATCGTTAATTTTGTGGAATCGGTAGAGATATGAAGCACACTACTTAAAACTATAAAACACTACAACGTAAGACAATGAAACACGACAATGAAATTTTTGAGTTGATTGGCGAGGAGCGTGCCCGTCAAACCAACGGATTGGAGCTTATCGCTTCGGAGAACTACGTCAGCGACCAGGTGATGCAGGCTATGGGCTCAATTCTCACCAACAAATATGCCGAGGGCTACCCCGCAGCACGTTACTATGGCGGTTGTGAGGTTGTCGACAAGGTGGAACTTCTCGCACAAGAGAGGCTCAAAAAACTCTACGGCGCAGAGTATGCCAACGTTCAGCCCCACAGTGGCGCACAGGCCAATATGGCTGTATTCTTCGCTTGCCTGAAAGTGGGCGACACCTTTATGGGCTTGGACCTCGCACACGGTGGCCACCTCTCGCACGGTTCGCCTGTGAATATGTCGGGTGTGAACTACAAGGCCGTTGGCTATCAGCTCAACCCCGAAACCGGTACCGTAGATTACGACCAGATGGAGGCATTGGCATTGGAGCACAAACCCAAACTCATCATCGGTGGCGCTTCGGCCTACTCGCGTGAGTGGGACTACAAACGTATGCGCGAGATTGCCGACAAGGTTGGTGCCATCCTCCTCGTGGATATGGCCCACACCGCAGGTCTTATCGCCGCAGGTCTTTTGGACAACCCCGTGAAATATGCACACATCGTAACCTCCACCACCCACAAAACCCTCCGTGGCCCTCGTGGCGGTATCATCCTTATGGGTCAGGACTTCGACAATCCTTGGGGCTTGACCACTCCCAAAGGCGTGGTTAAGAAGATGTCCGCAGTGCTCAACTCGGCAGTATTCCCTGGTATTCAGGGTGGCCCTCTGGAACACGTCATCGCAGCCAAGGCTGTTGCCTTTGGTGAGGCTCTCGACCCCTCGTACATTGAGTACCAGAAACAGGTGGTGAAGAACGCCGCAGCAATGGCCGAGGCCTTTGCCAAGAGGGGCTACAAGGTCGTTTCGGGCAAGACCGAAAACCACCTTATGCTCATCGACCTCCGCACCAAATTCCCCGAGCTGACCGGTAAGGTTGCAGAGAAGGTTTTGGTGGCTGCCGATATCACCACCAACAAAAATATGGTACCCTTCGATAGCCGCTCGCCCTTCCAGACTTCGGGCTTGCGCTTCGGTACCCCCGCCATTACCACTCGTGGCCTCAAAGAGGACAAGATGGACTACATCGTAGAACTCATTGACCGCGTACTCTCCGACCACGAGAACGAGGAGAACATTGCAGCTGTTCGTCGCGATGTTAATGCTTTGATGGCTGATTATCCTCTCTACGCCTGGTAAAAAACACATATAGCGGGTGCTTTTTGCACTGCACTTCGAGTGGCGACCTTCCTCATTTGCGTTTGCAAACTGCGGGGGTCGCCCTCTTGTTTAGCACAAAAATCCCTCCGTTCTATGCGTTTTTACCTTTCAAAGAACCACCAGCACAAAAGTGCCGTTACGGCACCGTCGCAAATACGGGCCCGAAAACTTAATTAATTGAAAATGGAGGGTTGAAAATGGAAAATTTTGGTGTGCCTTTGGCACTGTATTTTATATCGCGCCCGCAGGGCGCACCTTAATTTTCCATTCTCCATTTTCAATTCAGAAAGACGAACCACGCTGCCCTATGGATACATTCCCTGACACAAGGGAGGAGTGGGTGTGGAAAAATTAAAACCCACATCGAAGATGCACCATAATTTTCAACTTTCAATTTTCCATTTTCAATTATAATAGGTATCTTTGTGCCAAATGCGCAAATGTTAAAATAAAAAAAGAATATACCATAATGGCAGACGAAAAGATTATCTTCTCAATGGTGGGGGTGAGTAAGGTGCTCACCAACAACCGTAAAATCCTCAACAACATCTACCTCTCGTTCTTCTATGGTGCCAAAATCGGCATCGTAGGTCTCAACGGCTCGGGTAAATCAACGCTGATGAAAATCATCGCCGGTATCGACAAGAGTTTCCAGGGCGAGGTGGTTTTCTCCCCCGGTTATTCGGTGGGCTACTTGGAGCAGGAGCCACAGCTCGATGATTCGAAGACTGTGCGCGAGATTGTGGAGGAGGGTTGCGCCCACACCGTAGCTCTGCTGAAAGAGTATGAGGAGATAAACCTCAAATTCTGCGAGCCTATGAGCGACGAGGAGATGGCAAAACTCATTGAGCGTCAGGGTGAATTGACCGAGGCCATCGACCACGTCAATGGTTGGGAGATTGACAGCACATTGGAGAGGGCTATGGACGCTCTGCGTTGTCCCGAGTCGGACAGGCTCGTGAGCACCCTTTCGGGTGGTGAGCGTAGGCGTGTGGCACTCTGCCGCCTGCTGTTGCAGGAGCCCGATGTGCTCCTCTTGGATGAGCCCACCAACCACCTCGATGCCGAGAGTATCGACTGGCTCGAACAGCACCTGAACCAATACAAGGGTACGGTAATTGCCGTAACCCACGACCGTTATTTCCTCGACAACGTGGCAGGTTGGATTCTCGAACTCGACCGTGGTGAGGGTATTCCTTGGAAGGGCAACTATTCGAGCTGGCTCGACCAGAAGACCACCCGCCTTGCTATGGAGGAGAAGCAGGAGAGCAAGCGTCGCAAAGCATTGGAGCGTGAGTTGGAGTGGGTGCGTATGAGCCCCAAGGCCCGCCACGCAAAGAGCAAAGCCCGTCTGGGTGCCTACGACAAGATGCTCAACGAGGACACCAAACAGAAGGAGGAGAAGCTCGAAATCTACATCCCCAACGGTCCCCGCTTGGGCAATGTGGTTATCGAGGCACAAGGTGTATCGAAGGCCTTTGGCGACAGGGTGCTCTATGAGGATTTGAACTTTGTTCTGCCCCCCGCAGGTATTGTGGGTGTTATTGGCCCCAATGGTACGGGTAAGACCACCCTATTCCGTATGATTATGGGGTTGGAGCAGCCCACAAGTGGCTCGTTCAAGGTTGGTGAAACAGTGAAACTCGCCTATGTAGACCAACAGCACAAGAGCATCGACCCCGAGAAGACCGTCTTTGAGGTTATCTCGCAGAATAGCGAGCTCATCTCGCTCGGCAACCGCCAGATTAATGCCCGTGCCTACGTTGGCAGGTTCAATTTCAGCGGTGCCGACCAAGAGAAGAAGTGTGGCGTGCTCTCGGGTGGTGAGCGTAACCGCCTCCACCTCGCACTTGCACTCAAAGAGGAGGGCAACGTACTCCTTCTCGACGAGCCTACCAACGACATCGACGTAAATACTCTTCGTGCGTTGGAGGAGGGTTTGGAGAACTTCGCAGGTTGTGCAGTGGTCATCTCGCACGATAGGTGGTTCCTCGATAGGGTTGCCACCCACATTCTCTCCTTTGAGGATGAGGGCAAGGTGGTATTCTTCGAGGGTACCTACTCCGAGTACGAGGAGCACAAGAAGGCACAAGGTATCGACACCACACCCCACCGCGTGAAGTACAGAAAATTGATAGAAAATTAAAAATGGAAAATTGAAAATGGAAAATTAAGGTACGCCTTTGGCGTAGCATATAAAAACATACCGAAGGCATACCAAAATTCTCAATTCTCGATTAGTTTTCGATAGAATAACGGGTGCGATATGTGAGGCAAATTCAAGGCTTGCGAGGTGCGAGAAACCGGAGTTTGCTGGCGCAAATGAGGATTTCGAGCACGAGCATAACGCAGAAGTTGCCCACAGAGCGCAGCCGACAATCAATGGAATTACAACGAAACAATAGAACACAATGGCACAGAAACCTTCAATACCAAAGGGAACAAGGGACTTTTCGCCTGTTGAGATGACAAGGCGTAACTATATGTTCGACACCATCAAGAGCGTATTCCGCACCTACGGCTACGCACCGCTCGAAACTCCCGCAATGGAGAACCTCTCGACGCTGATGGGTAAATATGGCGAGGAGGGCGACAAACTCCTATTCAAGATTCTCAACTCGGGCGACTTTATGGACAAAGTAACCCCCGAACAGATTGCTGGTTCTGCAGCAGCCCTCGCCACAAAGATTTGCGAGAAGGGACTCCGCTACGACCTCACCGTGCCCTTTGCACGCTTTGTCGTTCAGCACCAGGCCGAGATTGCCTTCCCCTTCAAACGCTATCAGGTGCAGCCCGTATGGAGGGCCGATAGGCCGCAGAAGGGCCGCTACCGCGAGTTCTACCAGTGTGACGTGGATGCCATCGGTAGCCGCTCGCTCCTCTATGAGGCAGAGTTGGTGCAGATTGTCGAAACAGTCTTCAAAAAGTTGGGCATCAATGTGGTGTTGAAACTCAACAACCGCAAGATTCTCTTCGGCATTGCCGAGGCTATTGGCCACGCCGACAAGATGATAGACATCACCGTAGCGATTGACAAACTCGACAAAATCGGGTTAGAGAACGTGGAGAAAGAGCTCCTCGAAAGGGGCATTGAGCAGGAGGCCATTGAGCGTCTTAAACCCATCCTCACCCTCTCGGGCACTACCGAGGAGAAGCTCGCAACCCTGCGCACAACCCTTGCCGAGAGTGCAACAGGCCTGAAAGGTGTGGATGAGATGGAGGAACTCTTCGGACTCATTGCCGACAACCAGACCGACCTCGAAGTGGAACTCGACCTCTCGTTGGCACGCGGTTTGAACTACTACACGGGTGCTATTTTTGAGGTTAAGGCGAAGGATTACCAGATTGGTAGCATCTGCGGTGGTGGTCGCTACGATGACCTTACGGGTATCTTTGGACTGCCCGACACGAGTGGTGTGGGTATCTCCTTTGGTGCCGACCGTATCTACGACGTAATGTTGGGCCTGGGCTTGTTCCCCGAGGAGGCACAGATGACCACCAAAGCACTCTTCATCAACTTCGGTGGCGAGGAGCGCACCGCTTCACTCCGCCTCTTGAAGGGTGTTCGCGCAGCGGGCATCCCCAGCGACATCTACCCCGATAGCGCAAAGATGAAAAAACAGATGGAGTATGCCAATAAAAGGGCTATTCCCTACGTTATTATCGTAGGCGAGAACGAGCGCTTGGAGGGTGTGGCCACTGTGAAGAATATGGCGGAAGGCACACAAGAGAAAGTCGCCTTCGAAAAACTCGCCGAGTATTTGAAATAGATGAGAAAAATTTTGGTTGCGATAGTTGTTCTGCTGTGGGGCATAACCTCCGCAGCAGGGCAAGGTTTTCAGAACGAGTTGGAGAAATTCGGCTCGTTCTATTACTATCTCAACTCACTCTATGTCGAAGAGCCCAACAACAAAGCACTTGTGGGTGAGGCCATTAGTGCCGTACTCGAAAGCCTCGACCCCCACTCGGCCTATGTCAGCCCCGAGCAACTACGCAAGGAGATGGAGATGACCGAGGGCTCCTTTGGAGGTATTGGTGTGGAGTTTGCCATCGTGAGAGATACGGTGAGGGTTATCTCCACAATGGAGGGCTCACCCGCACACAAGGGGGGATTGGTGGCTGGCGATGCAATACTATCCATTGGCGACACCACCGCTGTGGGCATATCCCACACCCGCATCAGCGAAATCATCAGGGGCAAGGTTGGCGAAAAGATAACCCTCGGTGTGCAAAAAGAGGGTGCCGACTCCCCCACTCCCATCACATTCCAACGTGCCGCCATCCCCATCAAGACCGTCGATGCCGCCTATACCTTATATAATATAGGGTACATCCGACTCAATCGCTTTGCCGAACAGACTATGGAGGAGTTCCGCGAGGCCTACTCCTCGTTTGGGATAATCGATGGGCTAATCCTCGACCTGCGTGGCAATGGTGGCGGACTACTAACGGAGGCTATAAAGTTGGCAGGATTTTTCCTCCCCCGCAATACGCTCATTACCACCACTTCGGGCCGCAAAGAAAAGCCCTACAACCACTACTCCAAGACCAAAGGTGAATACACCTCCAAGCCCCTTGTGGTGCTGGTGGATGAGGGCTCCGCATCGGCAAGCGAGCTTGTCAGCGGCGCCTTGCAGGACTACGATAGGGCTGTAATCGTAGGCCGACAAACCTTTGGCAAAGGACTGGTGCAGAAGCAGATAGTCCTCGATGACGGGTCGGCTGTGAGAATCACGACCTCGCACTACTACACACCAAGCGGTAGATGCATACAACGCCCCTACGAGAAGGGCAAGAGCAAAGAGTACTACTTCGACCACGCCGAGAGGATGCTCTCGCGCACCTATCGTGACTCGCTGTTGGCTGTGGCACCAAAGTACAAAACCATCAACAATGGTCGTACAGTGACGGGTGGCGGAGGTATCACCCCCGATATCTACATCGATATTGAGGAGGGTAAAGACTACTCCTATGCCAATAAGGTTACGATGACAGGGGTGGCTTTCAGCGACTTCACAGCAGAACTATTCCTCGATGAGCGCCACGAACTGCTCGCCACATACCCCACCTTTGAGAGTTTCAACGAGAACTACATCACCCCCCAAGAGGTGCTCAATAGGCTCGTGGATAGAATGCAGAGGGAGGGCATAGAACCCACCGAAAAGGGTATGACCGAAAGCCTCGAAGCACTCGGTGTGGCCATCAAAGCCTCCCTTGCCCGCCGACTCTGGGGCGAGGCGGCTTTCTACCGCGTGACCAACACCCACGACGACCGCTTCTTTGCAGAGGCTCTTGGCCTGCTGCTCAATCCCACCCAATACAACGCCATTTTGGGAATTGAGAATTAAGGTCGTTAATGAGTTTAAGACTCTTTCCCTAAATTCCTTAAACTCCCTAACCTCCCTAACCACTCCTCGGTCGCACCGCGCCCGCGACACACAACCCACCCTATGGCAGCACGACAGACCCCTCCGGTCTTCGACCACCTCCCCTAACTTCGGGGAGGATTACCGCCAAGTCTTCCCATCGGTTAGGGAAAGTCCCCAAAAGTGAAGGGGCCCCGTTTATTTTTCGGGCGATTCATCGCCCGCGACGT
>JAZORC010000003.1:0-47116 GCA_045656405.1 Tidjanibacter sp. | reverse complement strand
AGCACGACAGACCCCTCCGGTCTTCGACCACCTCCCCTAACTTCGGGGAGGATTACCGCCAAGTCTTCCCATCGGTTAGGGAAAGTCCCCAAAAGTGAAGGGGCCCCGTTTATTTTTCGGGCGATTCATCGCCCGCGACGTTTAACCAGACTGCGTCTGCTCTAAAATGCTCACGCTCGGCATAGTCTGCAAGCAGCCTCTGCCCTCGCTTACTCGCATTTGCGACGTTCGACCTTTTAGAAGGGATATCCGATACCGAAGTTGAGTGCGGTGTGGCGGAAGCTTGGTTTATTTATAACCCAGCGTTCACCCTCGGGCATACCAGGGTTATAGAGCTGTATGCCCCAATCGAGGCGAAGGATTAGCACTCCTGCATTCAGGCGCAAACCCATACCTGTGTTGAGGGCCACTTGTGAAAGTGCTGTGCCAAACTTAAAGGCGGCACCCTCGGGAATACCCTGTATATTGGGGGTGTACCACACATTACCAGCATCCAAAAAGATTGCTCCTTTGAAGACGCTCACCAGCGGGAAGCGCAACTCGGCATTGGCCTCCAAACGGAGGTTACCAAACTGGCTGGGGTAGCCACTCTTGACTATTGCTGAGCCACCAGGTCCCAGCGTGCGCACTGTCCATCCACGCATACTATTGATACCACCCGCATAGAATAGGCGGTCTACGGGTAGGGATTCGTTGCGCGAGTTGCCATAGGGGAAGATTAGACCTCCATAGAGGCGGTAGGCAAAGGATATATCGTCGCCCAGAGAGAAGGCTTGTGCCCAAGTGATGTCGCCACGAAGGTATTGGGCATAGGGGATGCCGAAGATGGTGTAGTGGCCATCGGTCTTGCTCTTGCCCAAAATATTCATAGCTCCCGACAGAAGGTTGCCACTCGTGGCAACACCCACACGCAGGGAGGTGTAGTGTTTAAGGTTGGTGACGTTTTGTGCTCCATAGGCATAAGTGCCCGAAATTCCGGCCATCATCTGCGTGGTGTAACTATTTCGCAGGTAGGGGTTTTGGAGCTTTTCGAGGAAGGTGGGACTCACATAGTTCATCTTCACAAGGCTCACGTCAAAGGGGCGTACCGAGAAGTGGCTCTGGCGGCCATCGCTCCAATTGTAGCCAAAGCTAATGTTGGACAGCACACGGTCGTAGTAGCGACGATTCTGGCGATTGATGGAGAACTCCAATCGGGTTTGAGGCTTATAGATTCGTCCTCTGGGGCTTATCTCCACAGGGAAGAGGAATTGCGGGAAGGTGATACCCATCATACCTCCAAACTCGGTGGAGTTGCGATTGACATTGGGGTCATCGACCTTCAAGTATTCATATCCGAAGGTGAAGCTCATATCAATCAATTCCGCACCTCGGAAGAGATTTCGGTTCTGATAACCCACCGTTGTTGAGGCACCATAGAAGGTGGAGGTGGTGGTGAGCTCCAAGTTGGTTTTGAAACTCTGTCGGAGGGCTGGGGCGAGTCGAATCTCGCAGTCGAGGACACCTTCGGTGGCTTCGGCCGTATCGCTCCAATGGTCGCCAACGTAGGTGATTTTGCGCATATTGTCCCTACTGTTGGGGGTGAAGATTATGTTGGCGCTGTGGATGTAATCCACACTCATAAGGTTGTCGTAGGTGGTGGTTACCCTCTTGTCGTTGTACATCGAGCCACTACGCAGCCTCACAAGACGGCGCAGCACCGAGGGGCGAATGTTGGGGTGACTACCCGAATAGAGGACCTCCAAACCACGATAGGATATGGTATCGAGCGAGAGGAAATAGTCGGGATTGGTGGCTGCCTCCGTGGCGTTGTAGTCGGGCAAGATACGGATTTTGCCCAGGCGGTAGAGGGGGTTGTTCTCGGTGATAGGGGTGCCCTCGGGGGTGTAGCCAACGGTGGCACGTTTGAGTATCATCTCCACACTCGCTTTGTGATGGCCGAGGGTGGTATCCACCTGAAACTCAATCTTGTTTTCGGCAAAATTGTAGTATCCCTCACCACGCAGAATGTCGGTGATGCGTGTGCGCTCTTCGCCCAGAGCGTTGATGTCGAGGATGTTGCCCACGCGGATGCCCGAGAGGGTGTCGGTTTGAATCAACTTGGCAATGTAGTCATCCTCGATATTGTATTCCACCTCGGCGATACGATAGGGGGCACCTTGAATTGTTGTATAGGTAACCTGCGCGGTCTGTTTGTCGGGGTTGAGTTGGAAGGAGTACTCCTCCTCTGCGCCGAAGAATCCACGCGAGGCGACGTAGGCCTCAATGTTTTGAGCGCTACGACGTGTGAGTGTGGTGTCGAGCAGGGTAGGGGGAGTTCCAGCCCAGCGCATAAGTTTGTGCCACACGTTGTCTTGGTTGGGGTCGGAGTGGAGCCACAGCCACGCGCGAACATTTAGGATGTCCAATGCGGGGCGTTGTTTGATGTATTTGGATATCTCCTCTGCCGAGATGCGTTCCTCCTTTGGGGTGGAGAGGTCCTCCTCCACTCGGTTTAGGGTGAGGACATACTGTCCCTCGGGCAGTAGTGCTCGAATATTGCACGAGGTCGCCACGACAAAGAGTGTGGCAATGGCCAAAATGATTCGGTATTTTGGGCGGTGGTGGCGCATCGTTTCGTTTGTGTTGGCAAAAAATTTCTCAAATATACAATAAATTATCTATATTTGTGGGAACAAACACCATTTTTGGATGAAAATTGAGTTTTGGAAATACGAAGGGGCGGGTAATGACTTTGTACTCCTCGACCAGAGAGGTGCAAATTTTGAGCCTACCGTAGAGCAGATCAACAAAATCTGCAATCGCCGCACAGGCGTTGGTGCCGATGGACTTATGATGCTCTCCCACTGCGAGGGGGCCGATTTTGCGATGCGCTATTTCAATGCCGATGGGCCCGAGGCCACAATGTGTGGCAATGGAGGAAGGTGTATCGTGTGGTTTGCCGATATGCTGGGCATTGGTGGCAACCGTAAGACCTTTCGCGCGATTGATGGGCTCCACACTGCCGAGGTGCTCTCGCGCGAGGGCGATACGGCAACCATAAGGCTTGGAATGGTCGATGTGGAGAGTGTTGAGTTCTGCCCCGATGGTGATGTGCTACTCGATACCGGCTCACCCCACCTTGTGAGGTTTGTGGAGGGGCTCGATATGGATGTTGTGGGCGTGGGCCGAGCCTTGCGTTATGATGCCAAGACCGCACCTACCAATGGCGCAAATATCAACTTTGTGAAGGTTATGGGTGAGGGCAATGTGGCCCTACGCACCTATGAGCGTGGTGTGGAGGATGAAACTCTTGCTTGTGGTACGGGCGCAACCGCCTCGGCCATAGCACTCTGCCACACACTCCAACCCGAGGTGAGGGATGTTACGCTCCAAGCCCTCGGAGGTGTCCTCCGTGTGGAGTTCTCTCGCACCGATGACCACTATACCAACATCCACCTGACGGGGCCTGCATGTTTGGTCTTCAAGGGTGAAATGGAGATTTGAGATTAGGGTAAATATGCAAAGAAGGCGCACCATACTTTGGTGCGCCTTCTTTGCTGATAGGGAGTGGTTTAGAACTCCACAGCGGGAACCTCGGCAGCCCTCTCGCTGGCCTCGAAGTATGCCTTCTTCTCGAAGCCGAACATCGAGGCGATGAGGTTGGAGGGGAAGCGGCTGACCTTCACGTTGAAAGCCCTCACACCCTCATTGAAATCCTTGCGTGCAACAGCAATGCGGTTCTCGGTGCCCTCCAATTGTGCCTGCAACTCCATAAAGTTGTTGCTCGCTTTGAGCTCGGGGTAGGCCTCGCCAATGGCCATCAGGCGGCCCAGAGCTGCACCCACCTCGCCTTGTGCCTTGTTGTAGGCGGCCAACTTCTCGGGGGTGAGATTGTCGGCACTCACCACAACTTGTGTGGCCTGTGCTCTTGCGGCTACCACAGCCTCGAAGGTCTGGCTCTCGTGGGCAGCGTAGCCCTTAACGGTGTTCACAAGGTTGGGAATCAAGTCCAAGCGACGCTGGTACTGATTCTCCACCTGACTCCACGAACTCTCCACCCTCTCGTTGCGGCTAATGAGTCCGTTGTAGGTCGAAATTCCCCACACCAAGATGACTGCAATCACAGCCAATGTAATCCATAATCCTTTGTTTTTCATACCTTTATTTTTTTAGTCCAATGTCCAACGTCTAACGTCAAACGTCTTTTTGTTATTTTTCAATTCTCAATTTTCAATTCGCCTCACGGGTATCTTTTTTTATACCCGAGAGGAAAGAGGGGAGGCTGATAGCTGATTGCTGACTGCTCTAAAATCTTCCACCTGCGCCTCCGCCACCGCTGAAACCGCCACCGAAGCCTCCGCCAAAGCCACCTCCTCCTCGGCCAAAACCTCCGCCTCCCATAATGATGGGGCCACCACCCGAACCATTCGAGATATTTTCAGCCTCATTGCGCCAGACGACGTGGCCACACTTGGAGCACTTGTGGGCCACCTTATATACCCTCTGGAAGGAGTTTTTGCTAATCTCTATGCGGTCGGCAGTGCGGGTGAGGGTTCCCTTCTTGCACTTGGGACAGCGACTGTATAGGTGGAGCAATACTACGATGAGAACAACAAAGAGAACAGCCGTACCAATGAAGATAGCAAGGCCTATAAGGTCGCTACTATCATCCTCGCCAGCAAGGTTTTCGGGTACCTCGGAGGTCGATAGCACACTCGCAATGGCACCTACGCCCTCAATCATACCCTCGTCGAATCGCCCCTCCTTGAAGTGGGGAATCATCACCCTCTCGATGATGCGTTTGCACAAGGCATCGGGCAAGTCGCCCTCCATACCATAGCCCGTCTCAATCTCAATGGCTCCCTGACCAAGTACGAGCAAGACCAAAAGGCCGTTGTCGCGCCCCTTCTCACCAATACCCCAATGGCGGAACAATTCGGTGGCAAACTCCCTCGGCTCGGCAAAGCCAATGGACTCCACCGCCACAACCGCCACCTCGGCAATGCGCTCCTGTTTGAGTCGCAAGAGGGTGGTGTCGATACGATAGAGAGCCTCTTTGGAGAGAATCCCATCGGGGTTGCTCACAAAACGGCGATAGTCATCCACCTGTACATTGGGTACAGTTTTGGGGGTATAATTTTTTGCAACGGCACCCTCCGCGGAGAGAATTATCACCCCCAAGAGAGCCGCAAGTATTACAAAAATCTTCTTCATCGTTCAAAAAAAACTTGTTACGGTTGCAACACAAATATACGAAATTTTGTATATTTGCGAATGTGCAAAGCCGAAATTTAATATAAACTTTATAAAACTTCACTACTATGAATTTGAAAATCAGGTTGATTGTTATGAACTTCCTGCAATTTGCAGTCTGGGGTGCCTACCTTACAAGTATGGGACGCTACCTTGCAGGCGCAGGTATGGCGGAGAACATTGGTTGGTTCTACGCAATGCAGGGAGTGGTTTCGATTTTTATGCCCGCACTTGTGGGTATTGTTGCCGACCGTTGGATTCCCGCACAGAAGGTGTTGAGCCTCTGTCACGGCTTGGCTGGTGCGGCAATGCTCGCTGCGGGTATGTATGGTCTTTCGGCTGCAACTCCCGAGTTTGGTACACTCTTTACCCTCTACTCCGTGAGCGTAGCTTTCTTTATGCCCACCATCGCACTCACCAACTCGGTGGCCTACACCGCGCTGAATAATGCAGGTTTGGATACCGTTAAACACTTCCCCCCAATCCGTGTATTCGGCACCATCGGTTTCATCTGCGCAATGCTTCTCACCGATGCTCTCGGATTCCAGACCAATGCCAAACAGCTTGTGTTCTCGGGCGCTATCGGTTTTGTGTTCTGCATCTATGCACTCACCTTGCCCAAGTGTCCTGTTAATAAGGGTGGTGACAATCAGTCGTTTGCACAGAAGTTGGGTTTGGATGCCTTCAAACTCTTCAAGGAGAAGAAGATGGCTATCTTCTTCATCTTCTCGATGCTTCTTGGTGTGTCGTTGCAGATTACCAATGGCTTTGCCAACCCATTCTTGGGTAGCTTCGAGGCTATTGAGGAGTATGCACAAACTTTCGGCGTTCAGCACTCCAATATGTTGATTTCACTCTCGCAGGTGAGTGAAACTCTCTGCATCCTGCTGATTCCCGTATGCTTGCGTAAGTTTGGTATCAAGAAGGTTATGCTTATGTCGATGCTCGCTTGGGTGCTCCGCTTTGGTTTGTTTGGTGTGGGTAACCCAGGTGCTGGTGTGTGGATGTTTATCCTCTCGATGATTGTCTATGGCGTGGCTTTCGACTTCTTCAATGTGAGCGGCTCGCTCTATGTTGATCAGGAGACCAAACCCGAGATTCGTTCCAGCGCACAGGGCTTGTTTATGATGATGACCAACGGTTTTGGTGCAACCATCGGTACTCTCTCGGCACAGGCTGTTGTGAATGCTTGCGTGAATAGCCAGCCCGCAGGTGCTGCCCAGGTTGCAGGTTGGAGCCAGGCTTGGCTCATCTTCGCAGCCTACGCACTCGTTGTTGCTGTTTTGTTTGCACTTATCTTCAAGTATAAACACACCCCGAGCGAATCTCGCGAGTAATTACCGCGTTGCACAGCGATAAACCTCCTCCTCATTTACGATTGAGTAAACTGCGGAGGAGGTTTTCTTGTGCGCCTTGTACTGACCTCGCGATATTCTACTCGCCACACAGCACCTTTTTTCTCAATTTTGAATTCTGAATTTTGAATTTTGCATTTGTAATAGGTATCTTTGTCCGATGTTTAGCGCACTATTTAGTAAACTTTTCAACACGAAGAGCAAAGAGCCAGATGTTATGAAATATCTCGTTGTAGGACTTGGAAATATTGGTGCCGAGTATGAGGGCACACGCCATAATGCGGGATTTGATGTGGTGGATAAATTGGTGGAGGGTGCAGGTGGCACCTTTGCCCCCGATAGGTATGCCTCCAAGGCGGAGGTGCGTTGGAAGGGGCGCACCCTTGTGGTCATCAAGCCCTCGACCTATATGAACCTCAGCGGTAAGGCTGTGAGGTATTGGATGGATAAGGAGAATATCGCGCGTGAGAACCTTATCGTCATTGTGGATGATATTGCCATCCCTGTGGGTACGCTCCGCATCCGTGCCAAAGGTAGCGATGGCGGACATAATGGTCTGAAAAATATTGATGCCCTTTGTGGTGGCAACAACTACGCACGCATTCGTATGGGTGTGGGTGGTGACTTTCCCCAGGGACATCAGGTGGATTTCGTGTTGGGCAAACTTTCGTCAGAGGAGCGTGTGGAGTTCGATAAGATGGTCGATGCTGCGGTGGCTGCGATTAAGGATTTTGCCACTATTGGTGTCGAAAGGACTATGAACTTTCACAATAAGCGAAAAAAGTAGCTAGCGAGCACATCTCGTACTGCATCTGCTGCGTTACGCTCGTGCTCGGATTGCTCATTTACTTCGAGTAAACTGCGCATCCTCGCCCATCGCAAGCCTTGCATCTGCGGCACGATATGCACTCACGGGGGGGGGGAAGAACAAATTTTCTAATAGGCCTCATAAGCCATATAAGCTCAATATAAAAAAAGTCGGTCGACGGTTGTCGGTCGACGGTTGACAAAAAATAAAGAATATGAAAACTCGTATTGTTTCGCCCTCGATGCTCTCGGCAGATTTCGGGCATTTGGAGAGGGATACCAAGATGATTGACCGCAGTGCTGCGGAGTGGGTGCATATCGACGTTATGGATGGCGTCTTTGTCCCCAATATCTCTTTTGGCTTTCCCGTATTGAAGGCTATCACCTCGGCAACCAAGAAGTTTATGGATGTCCATCTGATGATTGTCGAGCCCGAGAAGTATGTGGTGAGGTTTGCGGAGGCGGGTGCCGACCTTGTGACCTTCCACATTGAGGCAACCGAGAGGGTGGAGGAGTGCATCGACCTCATCCGCAATGCGGGTGCAAAGGTGGGTGTTTCGATTAAGCCCAAGACCCCCATTGAGGTGTTGGAGCCCATCTTGGATAAGATTGATTTGGTGCTCGTGATGAGTGTGGAGCCCGGTTTTGGTGGCCAGAGCTTCATTGAGGGTAGTACCGAGAAGGTGGCAGCCATCAGGGAGATGATTGATAGCAGGGGGCTTGATGTGATGATAGAGATTGATGGCGGTGTGAGTCGCCACAACGCGGCCGAACTCTATGAGGCGGGCTGCGATGCATTGGTGGCAGGCAGTGCGGTCTTCAAGGCTGCGGACCCCGAGGCGGAGATCCTGGCAATCCTCAATGCATAGGAGGAAGAGAAAGTTTAAGACGTTAGACGTTGGTCGTTCGACGTTAGACAGGAAAATAGATGGTTTCGATAGATAACGTAACGGTAAGTTTTGGTGGCTGGGACCTTTTCAAGGAGATATCCCTGCTGATTAACCCACGCGACAGAATTGGTCTTGTGGGTAAGAATGGTGCGGGTAAGACCACGCTTTTGAAGGTTATTATGGGTATGCAGCCCCCCACCTCGGGTGTCGTGACGATGAGTGGCGACACCACACTCGGCTACCTGCCACAGCAGATGAAGGTGCACGACACCACAACCCTCGTGGAGGAGACAGCCAAGGCCTTCGAGGAGGTCTTGCACTTGGAGAGGGAGATGGAGAGGCTCACCGCCGAGATTGCCCAAAGGGAGGACTATGAGAGTGAGGAGTATGGAGAGTTGGTTCACCGATTGAGTGAGGCTACCGAGCGTCACAATCTGCTGGGTGGCGAGAGCCGCGAGGCGCAAATTGAACGCACACTCCTTGGACTGGGTTTCAAGAGGGAGGATTTGACAAAGCCCACGAGTACATTTAGTGGCGGATGGAGAATGCGCATTGAACTCGCAAAGTTGCTGCTGCGTCGTCCCTCGGTATTCCTTCTCGATGAGCCCACCAACCACCTCGATATTGAGAGTATCCAGTGGCTCGAAGGCTATCTGAAAGATTACCCAGGTGCGGTATTGCTTATCTCTCACGATAGGGATTTTCTGGACAATGTGACCAATCGCACTGTGGAGTTGCTGCTCGGCAAAGTCTATGACTACAAGGTGCCCTACACGCAGTATGTGCAACTTCGCAAGGAGCGCCGAGAGGCGCAGGTGGCCGCCTATAACAACCAACAGCGACTCATCGAAAAGACCGAGGAGTTTATTGAAAAATTCCGCTATAAACCCACCAAGAGTAACCAGGTGCAGAGCCGTGTGAAACAGCTCGAAAGGCTCGATAGGATTGAGATTGATGAGGAGGATTTGAGCGCACTCAACCTCAAATTCCCTCCCGCACCCCGAAGTGGTCAGATTGTGGCCGAGATTAAGGAGGTGGGCAAGAGCTTTGGCTCCAAGAGAGTCTTCTCGGGTGCCAACTTCACAATCGAGAAGGGCGATAAAATCGCGCTCGTGGGCCGAAATGGTGAGGGTAAGACCACCCTCGCACGAATCCTCATCGGTGAGTTGGAACCCTCGGAGGGTAGCGTAAAGAGGGGTGCCAATGTGAGCATCGGCTACTATGCCCAGAACCAAGACGACCTGATGGATGGCGATTTCACCGTCTATGACACCCTCGATAAGGTGGCAGTGGGCGACATCCGTACCCGCTTGCGCGACATCCTCGGTGCCTTCCTGTTTAGGGGTGAGGATGTGGATAAGAAAGTGAAGGTGCTCTCGGGTGGCGAGCGCTCGCGTCTGGCTATGGCGCGTATGATGCTCTCGCCCCACAACCTGCTGGTGCTCGATGAGCCCACCAACCATATGGATATGCGCTCGAAGGATATCTTGAAGGAGGCAATCCAGAAGTACGATGGCACACTCGTGGTCGTATCGCACGATAGGGAGTTTTTGGATGGTGTGGTAGATAAAATCTACGAGTTCCGCGATGGTGGCGTGAAGGAGTACCTCGGAGGTATCCGCTACTTCCTCGAAAAGCGACGCTTGGAGGATATGCGCCAGATTGAGGTGCGAGAGGTTGCCCAAAAGGAGCAGAAAAACACCAGCGGTAAGGAGGACTACCTCGCAAAGAAGGAGAACGAAAAACTCATACGCAAAACCCAGCGCGCCATCGAGGAGAAGGAGATGGCAATTATGGCGTTGGAGGAGCAGGTGGCCGAGTGGGATAGAAAACTCGGTGCCCCCGAAGAGCACGGCATAGACCTCTCGGATAGTAAGGTTTTTGCGGAGTATAATGCTCTGAAACAGAAACTTGCATTTGAGGAGCACGAGTGGGAGAAGTTGTCCTACGAGTTGGAGTTGCTTTCCAATCCATAGGCGAGCACATCTCGTGGGCATCTGCTGCGTTACGCTCGGGCTCGGATTGCTCATTTACGCAGAGTAAACTGCGCATCCTTGCCCATCGCAAGCCTTGCATCTGCCTCACGATATGCACTCGCAGGGAATTGAAAATTGAAAATGGAGAATGGAAAATTAAGGTGCGCCTTCGGCGCAGAGGTTTATAAAGGGCTTTAATGTCCCTAACCTCCTTAACCTCCTTAACCTCCCTAATTGGGGTAGAGCAAAGGTAAAAGCGATACAAAGTATCGCATAAAAGTTTTTTGCGTCGCTTTTTTACAAAAAAGCGACAAAAAGGAGCGACTTTTTATAAAAAGTCGCAAATGGTGAAGCTTTTTACAAAAAGCTTCAAAAAAGGTCGTTAGACTTTTGACGTTAGACGTTAGACAAAGATAGAAATATATGAATAGCGAATTTTTGAAGGACAAGAGGGTGAGAACCAAGCAGGTGGAGAGCCCCGCACAGAGAGAGCCCGAATATGTGGAGGCAAGGGATTTGAATTGGGAGGAGCGCACACGCCCCGCAAAGAGTGCACCTCGTAGGGAGGGTAAGCCCCAACGTGAGGAGCGCCCTCGTAGGGAGCCCGCGGCAGGTGAGGAGAATATTGTCTATGGCTTGCGCCCCGTAATTGAGGCCATTGAGACCGATAAGCAAATCGAGAAACTCTACGTCCGTAAGGGTGCCGAGGGACAACTTATGGCCGACCTCAAAGACCTCTGCTATCGCTCCCGCATCCGCTATCAGGAGGTGCCTGTGGAGAAGCTCAACCGCCTCACCAGGGGTAACCATCAGGGTGTGGTGGCACTCATAGCCCCCATTGCATACGTTGAGTTGGAGGATATTCTGGATAGGATTCCCGAGGATGAGAAGGCTCTGATTGTGGTCTTTGATGGTGTTACCGATGTGAGAAACTTCGGTGCTATTGCTCGCACGGCAGAGTGCGCAGGTGCCCACGGTCTTATCTGCCCCTTGAAGAACTCTGCGCCTGTCAATGCCGACGCTATTCGCTCCTCGGCTGGTGCCCTCACACGCATCCCCGTACATCGTGCGGGTAGCATCCGCAATACGCTCAAAACCCTCGCACAGCAGGGTATGCAGATTGTGGCTGCCACCGAGAAGGCCGATACTCTGCTCTTCGATGCCGACCTTTCGAAGCCCACTGTTATCGTTATGGGTAACGAGGAGACGGGCATTAGCAAGGAGGTGCTCAAACTCTGCGACTGTAAGGCTGCAATCCCTATGGTGGGAGCCATTGAGAGCCTCAATGTGTCGGCTGCTGCGGCCATTATGCTCTTTGAGACGGTGCGTCAGCGCTACTGCAAATAGATAGGAGTAGGCGATGGAGTACACCATTGAGGTTATCCGTAGTCGCAAGGCCCGCCGTGCCTCGCTCCGCGTGACGAGGGAGGGTAGGGTGAGACTTTCGATACCTTGGTGGGGCTCCAAAAGAAGGGCTCTCGAATGGGCCACAACGCGCCACGAGTGGATAGTGGCGGCCCTCGAAAAGGTCGAAAAACGCAAGGAGCAAAATCCGCCCCTCACCGTAGCCCAAGTGGAGGAGTTGCGTAGGGTGGCGAAGGTGAAGCTACCCCCAATTTTGAAGGCGGCAAGTGAGCGCACAGGACTACGATACCAGAGGCTCACAATCCGCAAAAGTCACTCACGATGGGGTAGTTGCACGAGGGAGGGCAACATCTCGCTCTCGCTCTATTTGGCAGCCTTGCCCGATGAACTCATAGAGTTTGTCTGCATCCACGAACTATGCCACACCATACACCACAACCACTCGGTGGAGTTCCACGCATTGGTGAACCTCCATACGGGTGGTAGGGAAAAAGAGTTGCAAAAAAAGCTCAAAATGTATGCTCCGAGGTAGAAAATTTTTTCATTTCGAGAAAAATTTATACCTTTGAGAATTGACACTAAACTATAAGACTATGATAATCTTAATGCACGAACCCACCGATGAACTTTTTCTCGGTGTGATGCACCCCGACGCAGCGCTCTTCTCGGACTACTTCGACATCGAACTCGCAGCCAAGGAGCACGCAGCCTATCGTAAGGCACTCGAAAAAGTGGGCGCCAAAGTACTCACCGTGAGGCAAATCCTCCTCGAAGGTACTCTCGACAAAGAGGGACGCCCTGTGGAGGGTAAGGAACTCAACGAGTTGAGGGCTTTCGCCTCCAAGTTCCTCACCTACAACACCTCCAATATCCCCGATGAGGCAAAGGCACAGGAGAGGTACAAGAAGATGATTGTCGATAGGGCCCACCCCAAAGACCTTGTGAAGATGATTATGCTCCAACCCGAGATTGTCCTCTCCTACACCGAGAGCAATACGGGCTTTGCGGCAACCTACATCCAGCGTCCCATTATGAATATCTTCTTTATGCGCGACCAGATGATTTCTACCGCCAAAGGTATTGTCATCGGACGTATGAACTCCGCGCAAAGACAGTTGGAGTGTGACATCGCCGAGTTCTGCCTCAATAAGATTGGCTTCCCACCAATCTACCACATTGAGGGCGAAGATGCCTATCTCGAAGGTGGTGACTTTTTGCCCTTTGGCGACTACGCCTTTATTGGCCGAGGTCTGCGCACCACACAGGCCGCCATTGACCAACTGATGGAGCACGACTTGTTGGGCTGCAATAAGGTTGTGGTTGTGAAGGATATTTGGGACGAGCAGGAGCAGATGCACCTCGACACCTACTTCAACATCATCGACCGCGACTTGTGCACCCTCTCCGAGGCTCGCTATTTGGCTGCCAAGGGTGACTCACAATACCTGAAAATCGACATCTGGGAGCGCGAGGCACCTGGTGAACCCTACCATAAGGCATTCAGCGACATCTCCTTTGTGGACTTCATTGAGGACGAGTTGAAGATGAAGGTTATTCCCATTCAGCGCTCCGATGAGCTCACCTATGCCAACAACTTCCTCAATGTTGCACCTCGCAAGATTATGGCCGTAGCAGGTCAGTCGGTTGAGTTGCAGGACGCCTTCAAGGCCAACTTTGTGGATGTTACCTGGGTACCCCTTTCGAATCTTACCAAGGGTTATGGTGCGGCGCATTGTATGACGCAGATACTGGATGACGGCGACGTCTTATTCTAAAAACGAATCTTACGGGTGCTTTTTGCACCAAAATTCAGAGAGCGAGTTCCTCACCTACGATAAGTAGGCTGCGGACTCGCTCCTTCTTTTGGCACAAAAATCCCTCCGTAATATGCGTTTTTAGGGTGGGGAGCACCACCAGCACAAAAGTGCCGTTATACGGCACCTGCGGACTCCGCTTTCTTGTATGCCTTGCATTCATCTCGTTCTATGCGTTTTTTTGATTTCTATTGAAACTCTCGGGAGTACCACCAGCACAAAGTTGCCGTTACGGCACCCCATTGCAAAAAATATTCCTATATTTGTAATACGGAACAAATAAATTAGAGTATGAAAAGTTTGAAACAGATACTTTTGGCCATTGTTGCAATGGCAACGATGGTTGCTTGTGGCCCTCGCGAGGAGAATATTATCATCATCTCCACCAGCGATATTCACGCCAAGTTGGATATGATTCCCCGTCTTGCCACCCTTGTGGATGAGGCCAGGGCGCAGGATAGTGCCCGCGTATTCCTTGTGGATGCGGGTGACAGATGGACGGGTAACCCCTTTGTGGATATGGCACCCCACGCGGGACGTCCCATCATTGAGCAGATGAACCGCCTCGGCTACGATGTGGCAACCTTTGGTAACCACGAGTTCGATATGGGGCTCGATACGCTCCAAAAGCGTGTGGAGGATGCCGAATTTGACATCGTTTTGGCCAACATCAATACGGGCGACACCCCTCTGCGTCAGCCCAAGCCCTACGTTGTAAAGCGAGTGGGTGGTACCAAGGTGGGCTTCCTCGGCATAGTCACCAACTATGCCAATGGACACCCCGATGGTAGGGATGCAATCTTTGTGGGCACCGAGTTCTACTCGCCCGAGTGGGTTGCGGAGCGCTATGGCGAGGAGTTGAGAGATAGGTGCGATGTGATGGTGGTTATCTCCCACTGTGGCCTCGACCGCGATAGTACCAACCTTGCGACCGCTATGCCCTATGCCGACCTAATTATCAGTGGCCACACCCACGAGAAGAGCGATATGAGGGTGGGGGATGTGCAGATTATCCAGGGAAATAGCAAGTTGCGCGCTGTGGGCGTGACAACTATCAAGGTTGTGGATGGCGAGATTGCCGACCTCCAATCGCAATACATCGAACTCCCCGAGGAGGAGAAGGAGAGTACCAAGGCCGAGATTCAGACCTACTTTGAGGACCCCTATATTAATGAATGTATCGGTTCCTTCACCACCGACGCCACAAAGATGGGCCTTGCCCACTTTATGGCCGACGAGGGACGTAGGGTGGCAGGCGCAGAGTTGGCCTTCTACCACATTGGTGGCACTCGCATCGGCTCGCTTGAAGCAGGCGATGTTACCCGTGCCGATATCTTCGAGTTGGAGCCGTTCAGTAGTACAATGGTGGTTACGGAGATGTCGCTTGCGGAGATAAAGGAGGTTATTATCAACAAATTCAACGATACGACCAATTACAAAGAGTCCCATCGTGTGGATTTGATACCCTCGGGCTTGAAGTATGAGATTGTGACCAATAGGAGTGGTGACGCTGTGGATGTTCGACTATTCCCCGAGGTGAGGAAAGAGGTCTATACGGTTGCAATGTCCAACTACGTCTATGAGAATAAGACCTATAATTACACGCGCCGCGCGGAGAAGCACCGCACCCCGCTTGTGACCACCTACCTCATAGAGCGACTTTCACAGGGAGCCTACACCCCCGATAATACTCCACGAGGGGTGATCACAAAGTAAAAAAAACGCATATAACGGGTGCTTTTTGCACCAAAATTCAGAGAGCGAGTTCCTCACCTACGATAAGTAGGCTGCGGACTCGCTCCCTCTTTTGGCACAAAAATCCCTCCGTTCTCTGCGTTTTTTTGATTTCTGCTGAAACTTTCGGTCGCACCACCAGCACAAAAGTGCCGTTACGGCACCTCATTTACGTTTAGTAAACTGCGGACTCCGCTTTCTTGTGCGCCTATAACTCGCCTAATTCTATGCGTTTTTTGAGGGAAGAACCACCCTCACAAAAGTGCCGTTACGGCACCTCCCCGAAGTTAGGGGAGGTGTCGCAAAGCGACGGAGGGGTCTGTATGCGTGGGAGATAGGATTGACTGCGCTTCGCTTGTCCATCCCTTGCGCTCGCCGCGGGGCGGTTGCACAACAAATCAATTAAGCCACTGCGGAGCAGGATTATGTGTTTTAGGGGGATAGAACTATATGAGTAAACTCACGGCTCTATCCCCCCCCTAAAACAAAACCTCCACTCTTTCGAGTGGAGGCTGAATTGATTTGTTGTACTCGGTATGGGATTCGAACCCATGATTTCAAGAATGAGAATCTTGCGTCCTGGACCAGCTAGACGAACCGAGCATTGTTCCGTTTTGGTGGTGCAAAGATAGAGCAAAAATTCAAACCTCCAAAACTTTTATCAAAAAAAATGCAAAAATTCTGCATTTTTCTCAAACGCCTCCCTCTAAACACCATCTGGGTAGGGGAAAATGGCCGGAATATTAGAAAAAACGCATAGAGCATAGGAAATTTGCGTCAAAAGAAGAAGGTGAGTCCGCAGTTTGCATCAACCCTCCAAAAAGAGCGGATAATCGGATGAGTTCAAGGCGCACAAGAAAACCACCTCCGAAATTTGCTCGACGCAAACAAGGAGGTGGTTTGTCGATGTGAAACGACGAAATCGCCGATTATATGCTCTTTTTTACTCTTCGGGGAAAGATACGAGAATACGTCCGCAATACTCGCAGATGATAATCTTCTTGCCCAGACGAATCTCGCTCTGACGCTGGGGAGGGATGCGGTTGAAGCAACCACCACAAGCGTCGCGTTTGATGGGTACCACAGCCAAGCCGTTGCGAACATTTGCGCGGATGCGGCTATATGCGGTGCGGAGCCTCTCGTCGATAACCTCACGAGCCTTGGTGGCCTCTGCCTTCAAAGCCTCAACATCCTTTGCGGTCTCGGCGTCGATGCTGTTGAGTTCTTCGCGTTTTGCGTCGAGGTCGATGGTGCGCTCATTCTTGGTAGCGAGGGCCTCTTCGAGGAGCTGTTTTTTAGCTTTGAGGTCGTTGTTGTAGTTTTTGATGTGCTTTTCGGAGAGCTGGTTCTGCAAATCCTGGTACTCAATCTCCTTGCCGATAGCGTCGAACTCGCGGTTGTTGCGCACATTGTTCTGCTGCTCGGTATATTTAGCAATCATAGCCTTACCCTGCTCAATATCCTCTTTTGCCTGACGGAGGAGAGCGTTCAATTCATCGATGTCGCTCTGAATGCGATCGATGCGTGTTTGCAGACCTGCAACTTCATCTTCGAGGTCGGCAACCTCCATAGGGAGTTCGCCTTTTACTTTGTTGATTTCGTCGATTTTGGAGTCGATTTTCTGCAACTCATAGAGCGCTTTGATACGCTCCTGCATAGTGTAGTCGTTGCTCTCTGCTACTTTTTTGTTGTTTGTTGCCATCTTATATCTCTGTTGAATTATTGCTCTTAAATCATATAACGCACAGGGTTTTCGCAACGTGCGCTCTTGTGGGGTGCAAAATTAGATAATTTTTTTGATAATATATCAAACAAAATATCAATTGCGCAAATTTCCGTCTCAAAATGGCCCGCATCGACCAAAATCATACGGTCGGCATCGACAAAATCGTGGTATTTGAAGTCGGCCGAGAGGTACACATCGGCGCCCGCTGCTTCGGCGCTCTCAATCAGGGAGCCTCCCGAGCCGCTACATATTGCCACCCTCTCCACCTTGTCGATTCTTATGGGGCTATGACGCAGCGCCTTCACACCTAGGCGCTCCTTGATTGTGGCGAGAAACTCCTCGCTATCCACCGGCTTGGGCAATTTGCCGACAATACCAATACCCACCCCTTCGGTATTTGAGGGCTCCAAGAGCCTCTCCTCCTGCAATCCGAGCACCTCCGCCAGGTGGTGGCTGATACCCCTGTCGGGTGCGCCATCGAGGTTGGTGTGTGCGGCGTAGAGGGCTATGCCGTGGGCAATGGCCTTGGCGATGGTGCGCTGTTGGCGGTTTGCGTGGGCAAGTCGCTTGATAGGGCGGAAGATGATAGGGTGGTGGGTTACGACCATCTGCGCACCCAGCTCTATCGCCTCATCCACGACCTCCTCTGTTGCATCGAGGGCTACGAGCACTTTGCTAACCTCCGCCTCGGGGTTGCCCACCGTAAGGCCGGCATTGTCGTAAGACTCCTGCCACGCAAGGGGCACGCTCTGCTCCAATATCTCTACAATCTCTCTGACTTTCATCGTTGTATGTGTTTAGAAGAGGGTTTGTTCGATGACCTGCTTTTTGGCCTCTTTGGAGTTCTTCTTTGCCACAGCCAGACGTATATCCTCGGGCGAGAAGAGGTCGCCACCGATGAGTGTTCCCATCTTGGGTGTGCGGACTTTTTTGACCTCCTCCACCTGCTGGGGTTCACTTGTGGGCATCTCCATCTTGAAGTCGGCAAGTTGCTCTTTTGCGGGCTCGGGTTTCACCTCCACTGCGGGTGTGGGTTCAACTTCGGGCACAACCTCCACCTCTGCCATTTTAGGTGTGGGGGTGGTGATTACCTCCTCCTCTGTGCTCTCCTCTTCGATTTCGATAACCTCCACCTCGTCGCCCAACTCTGCACGCAGTGCGGCAAGCATATTGCGTACCGAGCGTAGGCGCTCAATAATCTCCGCTTCGCGGTCGATACCTTCGGGGTTTTGGCGTAGGCGTTTGCGGGCCCCTTCGAGAGTCATACCTTTCTCTTTCACAAGATGATAGATGATTCGCAGGGTATCCACATCGGCGGGTGTGTAGATGCGGTGTCCTCGGCTGTTTTTGGCGATTTTGAGAGAGGGAAACTCCGCCTCCCAGAACCTCAAAAGCGAGGCATTGACACCGAAGATGTCACACACCTCACCCATAGAGTAGTAAATTTTACCTTTGGGATGAACAATCTCTTCCATAAAAAATGCGTATATTTGGCGCAAGTTACAAATTTTTTACCACAAGGACAACAACAAATGACGAAAACCAACCATCAGAGTATAAAAATAGTAGGTCGTGTGACCTATGGCAATGGTTTAGGTCAGAAGCTCGGCTTCCCAACAGCCAACGTGGAGCCTTCGGAGCCAATGCCCGAGGTGGCCGATGGCGTGTGGGCGGGCATTGCCGAGGTGGAGGGAGCACAATATAAGAGTGTGATAAACATTGGTTACAGCCCCTCGGTTGTGGAGTGTGGCGAAAGGCGCATAGAGGCCCACATCGTAGGCTTCGAGGGCGACATCTATGGCAAAATGGTCACCCTCACCCTCCTTCACCACCTGCGCGAGGAGCGTAAATTTGCCTCACGCGATGCTCTCGTGGAACAAATCCGCCACGACCGCGACGAGGCTATTGCATTGTTAGACAAATAATAACAATTAAAAAACAGATACAGCTATGGCAAACGAACAGAACAACACCCACAAACTTGAATTTGAGCTCTCGCCCGAGGTGGCGCAGGGCCAGTATGTAAATCTTGCGATTATTGCACACTCCACTTCGGAGTTCATCCTCGACTTTGCGTCTATGCTACCTGGTATGCAGAAGGCGAAGGTTAAGAGCCGTCTTGTGCTCACCCCCGAGCACGCCAAGAGGCTTCTTCTCTCCTTGCAGGAGAATGTCAATCGTTACGAGCGCAACTTTGGTCCCATCAGCACCAATAGTAATGTGCCCCATATGTCCGGCAACGGTTTTGCATAAAAAACACATATAACGGGTGCTTTTTGCACCAAAATTCAGAGAGTGGCTTCCTCATTTGCGTTCAGCAAACTGCGGAGCCACTCCTTCTTTTGGCACAAACATCCTATGGGGGGTGGCTTCGCGTAATAAAAGCTACTCGGAATAAAAAAACCGCGCCGAACATTGTTCAGCGCGGTTTTCTGTGCCCAGGACAAGAGTCGAACTTGCACGGCCAAAACGGCCACTACCCCCTCAAAGTAGCGTGTCTACCAATTCCACCACCTGGGCTTAAAATAAGGAAATCAGGGTTTCGCCCCTCTTTCCTTCACTAACCTAAAACTACTAACCTAAATGAACCTTAAAACTTCGCCGCAAAGGTAAGTCGGAGTTTTTGTTTTGCCAAATCTGCGATGCAAATTTTACAATTAATTAACAATCCTCCCCACTCTCCCCGCGGAAAAGCCCACAAAAGTACATATAATTTTCAAACCACCAAAAAAAAGTGAAGAAAAAATCGCAAAACGGCGTTTTTTTCTAGGAGTTATAGGGCTACTATGAGAACTAGGGAGTTTAGTGAGTCTAGTGAGTTTAGGGAACTCTCCTTACTTTCCCTAACTTCTCTAAATTCCCTAACCTCCCTAATAAATCTTCGGGGGCTCCCAAAAATGGAGCCCCCGCGACGTTTGACCAGACTACGTCTGTTCTAAAATGCTCTCGCTCGGCATAGTCTGCAAGCAGTCTCTGCCCTCCCTTACTCGCATTTGCGACCTTCGACGTTAGACTATATTAAATATCATCCGAGCGGAACTCGTAGCCGAGGCGTTTGCCGGTTTGGAGTTTGGTATTCTCCTGGCGCGAGAGGAACTGCTCAGCGCTCACCTGCTTAACGGTGTCGTAGGCGGGTACCAGCAGGTCGAAGCCGAGTGAGTAGAGGATAGCCCTTTCGAGAATTTCGAGGATGGCTTCGCGGCTAACACTCTCGCCACCAAACTCCTCTACACGCCAGCGCTCCTGACGTTTACCCTCCACGAAGAATTTATTTTCGCGGTTTACGAAGATGCGACCAATCAGGTAGCCCTCATCCTCCTCGCGTTTGAACTTCATAGAGTCGGCCAGGAAGTTGTAGATGTTGATGACGCCACAGTAGCTATTGTTGTGGTCGGCCTGAACGTAGGGGTTTTGCCAAATGCGGTGCTCACGCTCGAAGTTGAAGACGTTGGTGTGCATCACAAATACCAGCAAGTCGCCTGCGATTTGGATTTGCGCCTCGAATTTGCCCCTATCGCTATACTCAATACGGATGCGTTTGTCGATTTTCTCATCCATCTCCTCATCGAGTTCGGTGGAGAACTCGTGGATGGCCTCTTTGAGCTCATTGAAGAGCGCATTGGTGTTGTCGAAAATCTGTTGTTTGAGTCCCGATTTGCTAACAAGGAGTTGTTTGATGTGTGTGCGTAAATCCGATTGTGATTCCATAGTATATTATTATTGTATATAGTTTTCTCTTATTCGATAAAGATGCGCTCACCGGCTATCACGGTGTGCGAGGGCTCGAAGTGGTTGATTTTGCGTAGGCGGCGCACCGAGATACCCAAAGTTTTAGCCACGCGCGAGAGGTTGTCACCCTCGGTTGCTATGATGTAACGCTTGCCACCCTCGGCATAGATGCCATACTCACCGATGGTTGTGAGTGCCACGCGGTAGCTGTCTACATCCACCATAAGGGGCTTTTTGGGCTCCTCAATAGGGGCCTCCTTCTCCACCTTTACCTCCTCCACAACTTCTGGCTTAACCTCCTCTTTTACAATCTCTTGTTGAGGAGTTGTAGGTTGCCAATCGGCCACCAGAGTGTTGTCATAGCGGTAGAGTTCGTAGTCCTCAATTATCTTGATGAGTAGCTCGGCATAGAGGGGGTTGGTTGCATATCCCGCCTTTTTGAGTCCGTGGGCCCAAGCCTTGTAATCTTTGGGGTCGAGGTCGAAGAGTGGGCGGTACCACTTGCGCTCCAAGAGAATCAGCGAGTGGTCGATGTAGCTCTCCTCGGGTGAGGAGTAGGCGCGGAAACACTCCTGCAAAGCGTCATCGTCGTGGCGCACCGAGGGGCCCTCCCATCCCGAGCCGCACTTTATGCCGAAGTGGTTGTTGGCCTCACGCGCCAGACGGCTGTTGCCATTGCCCGACTCCAAGAGTCCTTGTGCGAGGGTGATACTTGCGGGGATGCCATAGAGGGTTTGCTGCTCCACAGCGAGTGGTGCATAGCGCTCGATGTACTCTTTGCGAGTTGTTGTCTGTTGTGCCTGTGCACCTACCGACACCATCGCCAGAGCCACCATCAAAACTATTGGTTTCAACATCTTCATCTCCCTCTATTAGGTATAATCAAAGTACAAAGATAGATATTTTTTGAATACTCGTTCCAATAGCGGTTAATTTTCGTACCTTTGTGGCAGAATTATTCACTTTGTGCACAGATGCTCGCGACCAACATACGCCATATTCTTGTCATTCGTCTCGGCTCGCTGTCGAGTGTGGCGATGTGTGTTCACGCCTTGCGCGGACTTGTGCGCGACTTTTCGCAGGTGAAAATCACGGTTCTCACCCTTGCCCAATACAAACCTCTGTTTCGAGGTGTCAAGGGGCTCGAATTTCTCTTTGCCGACGAGGCGCAATATAGGGGGTGTGGGGGGAATTTTAGGCTTTGGTGTGCCATTCAGAGGCTCGGAGTCGATGCCATCGCCGACCTCACAAATAGCCCACTTTCGCGTGCCCTTTCGTTCAGTTTTACACCGTGGAGGAGAAGGGTTGTAAGGCTCCAAGGGCAACGCCTCGAAGGTAGGGCTCTGACGCGAAAATATCGCAAAGTTATGGTGCAACTTCCCACCCTTGCGAGTCGCTCGCGGGAGGTCTTTGGCTCTCTCGGATTGCCATTTTGTATGCCTGCTCCCGTTAGACAGGCAAAAGGTGTGCAACTGCCTAATATTGTGGATATTTTGGCGGGCGAGAAGAGCGCTAATTGGGTTGGAATAGCCCCCCTTTCGAACCATAATGGTACCTGCTATCCTCTGCCCAAGGCGGCGGAGTTGGTGGGCCTTTTGGCGGGGCGCTATCAGAGGGTTTTTCTCTTTGGCGAGGGGCTCTATCAAAGGCAATTTTGCGAGGGTATGCAGAGCCTCTACGGGAATGTTATTTCGGTTGCTGGCCGACTGTCGCTTGCCGAGCAGATGGATGTGCTTTCGGTGCTCGATGCGGTGGTGAGTGTCGATAGCGATGTCTTGCGCTTGGCCTCACTTGTTGGCACACCCGTAATCTCCATTTGGGGTGCAACTCACCCCTATCTCGAATCGAGTGGTTATGGTCAGGACCCACGCAATGCTCTCCAAAAGGAGCTACCCTGCCGTCCCTGCTCTACGGACGGTCGCCATCGTTGCCTGATGGGGGACTATCAGTGTATGAATTCAATCTCCCCCGAAGATGTATTCCGCAGGGTGAAGAGCGTAACGGGTAGAAATTGAGAGAGGGTGCTTTTTGGCACTGCAAAAACTACTCGCAGGATGGGTGGCCGATAATTTCGTATAAGTCTTGTAGGACTTATAGGTTTCATTATTTCCAGGGAAATAACGCTCAATTTGAAAAAAAGTCGCCTTGAAGGGTGACTTTTTTAATAATTGTCAATTCTCAATTTTCAATTCTCAATTCTACGTTGTATTTTTGTAGGTTAAATAGAACGTAATAGTATGGAAAACCGAAATATCATAGATTATAACGCAAATGCACAGACCAATCCCGAGAGTGTGCCCGAGAGTCGCAGGTGTGAACTCTCGCTCGGACACGGTTGTGAGTTCTGCCCCAAGGAGGATGAACTGACCGCCGAGGCACGCCCTGGATGCTACAAGCTCCACGAGACGGATTGGCTTGCAGAGTACCCCAATAACCTCTCCGATGAGATTGTGGAGGTGAGGTTCAAAAACACCCACCGTGGCTACTATGCCAACGTAAATAACTTACCACTTGCCATTGGTGATATTGTGGCGGTGGAGGCGTCACCTGGTCACGACATCGGTATTGTGTCGCTCACGGGCGATATGGTGGCACGCCAGATGCGCCGCGTGGGTTTCAATCCCCACAATGGCGAGTTCCGCAAGGTCTATCGTAAGGCACGCCCCTACGACATTGAGAAGTGGCACGAGGCTGTGGCAAGGGAGCACGAGGTTATGATTCGCTCGCGCCAGATTGCTGCCGATATGAAGCTCGATATGAAGATTGGCGATGTAGAGTTTCAGGGCGATGGCATCAAGGCCATCTTCTACTACATTGCCGACGAGAGGGTGGATTTCCGCGAACTCATCAAGGTCTTTGCCGACCAATTCCGCATCCGCATCGAGATGAAGCAGATTGGTGCGCGTCAGGAGGCGGGCCGAATTGGAGGATTGGGTGCTTGTGGTCGTCAGCTCTGCTGCGCATCGTGGATTAGCTCTTTCAACTCCGTGACGACGGGTGCTGCTCGCACACAGGAGCTCTCGCTCAACCCCCAGAAGTTGGCAGGACAGTGTAGCAAACTCAAATGTTGCCTCTCCTATGAGCTCGACTGCTATGCCGATGCTCGCAAGGAGTTCCCCCGCCTGAATGGCCCCTTGCAGGCCTTGGATGCCGACTACTTCCATATCAAGAGCGATATTTTGGCTCGCACGATGAGTTTCAGCACTGCGCCCAACTCTATGGCTGGTCTTGTAACCTTGTCGGTGGGTAGGGTGAAGGAGATTATGAAGCTCAATGCCGAGGGTAAGAAGCCCGAGAAGATTACCTCCGATACGGTTGTGGATATGACTGCCGAGGAGCCCACATATATCAACGTTATTGGTGAGGATAGTATCACCCGCTTCGATAAGTCGAAGAAGAAAAAACGCAAGAAATCCAAAGGCGGACAGGGTGGCGCACAAGGTGGTGGCCAAAATAACAATAAACCCAAAGAACAGCAGCCCAAGGAGAGCAAGAGGGAGGCTGTACAGCCCAAGGAGAGCAAGAAGGAGAGTGCTCAACCCAAAGAGGGACACAGTCAATCCAAGCCCGAGGGCGAGCGCAAAGAGGGAGAGCGTAAGGATGGCGAGCAGAGGGGTAATAACCGTGGTCGCAACAACCGCGGAAGGAACAATCGTGGCCGCAATCACAATGGCCCACGCCCCGAGCAGAAGAGTGAAAATAAGGGCGAGTAGCGGCAAGACGTAGGGATGCGTAGGTGGTTGGCGATAGTAGCTTTGGCGGTGCTGGTTGGTTCGTGCACGGAACGCCCTGTTGGTGCAGTGGTGGCCGACACTCCGCGTGGCAGATGGCACTCGGGCGAGAGCATCGAGGTTGGCTACGACAACCGCGATACCCTTTCGCTCTACGATTTGGCAGTGGTTGTTCGTGGGCAGGCAAGTGCCGCACAGGAGGCGATGCCACTGCGTGTCAGGTGCATAAGCCCCTCGGGTGTAGCCTTCGAGAGTGGGGTGGTAATCCTCCCCGAAGAGCGCCACGGAGGAGGCTCCTTTGCCGAGAGTGAGGGGGCGTGGATTTGGGATGCTCGGCTGGCCGAAATGGGCGAATATCGCTTTGCCTTCACCCCCGAGCGTGACCTTGCGGGCGTGTGGAGCGTTGGGATGAAAATTCAAAATTGAATTTGAGCAGAGATTAGATATGGCGATACAGGGTATCGTATAAAAGTTTTTGGGCGCCTTTTTACAAAAAGTCGCAAAGAAAATGGGAAAAGATAAGATAAGAAGATTTAGTGAGAATTTGACCTTCAAGTGTATGGTGCAGCCTGCATTTGAGGAGGTCTTTGAGGTGGAACACCCAATGAAGGGCAAGTGGGGCGAGTTTTTCGGCAATGATAACCCCATTGTGTTGGAACTCGGATGCGGTAGGGGTGAATATACTGTGGCTCTTGCCGAGAGGAATCCCGACAAAAACTTCATTGGTGTGGATATTAAGGGTGCAAGGATGTGGCGTGGAGCCAAGACCGTCACCGAGCGTGGTATCCCCAATGCGGGCTTCTTGCGCACAAGGATTGAGTTTATCTCGTCGCTCTTTGCCGAGGGCGAGGTGAGCGAGATTTGGATTACCTTCCCCGACCCCCAGATGCCCAAACAGAGGGCCAAACATCGCCTTACGGGCCCACTCTTCTTGGCTCGCTATGCGAAGATTTTGAAGGATGGTGGAATGATTAACCTCAAAACCGACTCGCAGTTCCTGCACGAATACACCAAGGAGGTCATCGCACAGAACGCTCTCCCCGTAGAGGTTGCCAACAACGACATCTATGGCACGGGCTATGCCGATGAGACACTCTCGGTGAAGACCGCCTATGAGAGCAAATTTTTGGCACAGGGTATGCCCATCACCTACTTGTGCTTCTGGCTGGGTGGCAAGAGGGAGTTCTGCGACATAACAGAGGATGTGGAGAACAAACTCCAAGAGCTTCGCCCCGATAGGGCCGATAATTAAACCGAAAAAAAGAGAACTATGAATATACGAATTGGCGTGACGCTTGGTGACCCATCGGGTGTGGGTACCGAGACTATCATAAAGATTTTCCGCGACCAGAGGATGCACGAGATGGCAACCTTTGTGCTCTATGGCTCCTCGAAGGCTTTGGGTTTCTATCGCTCAAAGGTGGAGGATGCCGAGGGTGTGAACTACACCCTTGTGGGTTCGGCTGCGGAGGCACACGAGGGCAAGTTGAATCTTGTGGAGTGTGGCAAGGGGGATATGCGTATCACCCCTGGTGAGCCCTCGGCAGAGGCTGGCGCTGTGGCTGTGGAGTCGCTGCGTAGGGCTGTGGAGGATATGAAGGAGGGCGATATCGACGTTTTGGTCACCGCCCCTGTGAATAAAAATACTATGGACTTGGCAGGCTTCGGCGCTGTGGGACACACCGAATTTCTCGCAAGGGAGTTCGAAGGCGAGCCCCTGATGCTGATGTGTAGCGAGGTTATGAAGGTGGGCTTGGCAACCATCCACCTACCCGTTTCGGAGGTTGCGGGTGCGCTCTCGAAGGAGCTTATCGTAAAACGAATCGGACAGCTCAATGGCTCATTGAAGAGTGACTTTGGTGTGAGAGCTCCGAAGATTGCAGTGCTGGCGCTCAATCCCCACGCGGGAGATGGTGGCCTGTTGGGCAAGGAGGAGCAGGAGATTATCGCTCCTGCCATTAAGGAGGCCTACGATGGTGGTGTGCTGGCCTTTGGCCCCTTTGCAGCAGATGGTTTCTTCGCTGCGGGTACCTTCAAGAAGTACGACGCAGTGTTGGCAATGTACCACGACCAGGGATTGGCACCCTTCAAAACCCTTACCCCCTATGGCGTGAATGTCACCACTTCGCTGGATATTGTGCGCACCTCGCCCGACCACGGTGTGGGCTACGATATTGCAGGTAAGGGAGTGGCCGATGAGAGCTCTATGCGCAACGCTATCTATATGGCTATGGATATCTACCGCTCGCGCGAGAGGGAGGAGGAGTATGCCGCCAATCCTCTGCCTCACATTGTGCGTGAGAGGGGTGGCCGCGATAGGGATGCGAAAGACATTAAAGAATTGAAAATGGAAAATTGAAAATTAAGAATTAAGGTGTGCCTCCGGCACAAGTTTTTAATTACCCCTAAACTCCCTAAATTCCCTAACCTCCCTAACCTCCCTAATTGGGGTAGAGCATAGGCTACACTAAAAGGTGCCGGTGCCGTAACGGCACATTTGTGCTGGGATTGCTAATGTAAGGCGTAGCAAAGGTATAGCGATACGAAGTATCGCATAAAAGTTTTTGGTGAAGCTTTTTACAAAAAGCTTCAAAAAGAAGGAAAAATACGATAATAAAAAGATAACAGGGGCGGTAGGCCGCAGGTCGTATTGCGGTGCCTCACAAACATTAACTAAAAATTATGGAACAAATCAAAATTACTTTCCCTGATGGCAGCGTTCGTGAGTATGCCAAGGGAACCTCGGCGATGCAGATTGCCGAGAGCATCAGCCCCCGTTTGGCGGCCGATGTATTGTCCGCAACGGTCAATGATGTGGTTGTAGACCTTTTGGCCCCCATTGATGCCGATGCAAACATCAAACTCAACAAATGGGATGACGAGGAAGGTCGCCGCACCTTCTGGCACACCTCTTCGCACCTCTTGGCGGAGGCTTTGGAGAACCTCTACCCCGGCATTAAGTTCGGTATCGGTCCCAGCATTGAGAATGGTTTTTACTATGACGTAGATTCGCCCACCCCCATCACCGAGGCCGACTTGGTGAAGATTGAGAAGAAGATGGAGGAGCTCGCTCGCACCAAGGAGCCCGTTGTTCGCCGCGAGGTGCCCAAGGAGGAGGCTCTTGCAACCTTCAAGGCCAAGGGCGACCAATATAAAGTAGAGCTCATTGAGGCTTTGGAGGATGGCACTATCAGTTTCTACTCCAATGGTGCTTTCACCGACCTCTGCCGTGGTCCTCACTTGCCCAACACAGGCTACATCAAGGCCATCAAACTCACCAGCATTGCAGGTGCCTACTGGCGTGGCGATGAGAAGAATAAGATGCTTACCCGTATCTACGGTGTGTCGTTCCCCAAGAAGTCGATGCTCGATGAGCACTTGGCAATGATTGAGGAGGCCAAGAAACGCGACCACCGCAAACTCGGCAAGGAGCTCGAACTCTTCACCTTCTCACAGAGGGTAGGTCAGGGCTTGCCTTTGTGGTTGCCCAAGGGTGCAGAGTTGAGGGGTAGGTTGGAGAACTTCCTCCGCGCTGTGCAGAAGAAATATGGCTATGAGCAGGTTATCACTCCCCACATTGGTCAGAAGGAGCTCTATGTAACCTCGGGCCACTATGCAAAATATGGTAAGGACTCGTTCCAGCCCATCCACACTCCCTATGAGGGTGAGGAGTTCCTCTTGAAACCTATGAACTGCCCCCACCACTGCGAGATTTTCAAGTTCAAACCCCGCTCCTATAAGGATCTTCCCTTGCGCTTTGCGGAGTTTGGTACCGTCTATCGCTATGAGCAGAGTGGTGAGTTGCACGGCCTTACTCGTGTGAGGGGCTTCACCCAGGATGATGCTCACCTCTTTGTGCGCCCCGACCAGCTGTTGGAGGAGTTCGAGAATGTTATCGACATTGTGCTCTACATCTTCAAGACCTTGAAGTTCGACGAGTTTACAGCCCAGATTTCGCTCCGCGATCCCAACAATAAGGAGAAATATATCGGCTCCGATGAGAATTGGGAGCGTGCCGAGCAGGCCATCATCAAGGCCTCCGAGGAGAAGGGCCTCAAAACCGTTGTTGAGTATGGTGAGGCAGCCTTCTATGGTCCCAAGTTGGACTTTATGGTCAAGGATGCCATTGGTCGTAAGTGGCAGCTCGGTACCATTCAGGTGGACTACAACCTCCCCGAGAGGTTCGATTTGACCTACACAGGTGCCGATGACAAACCCCACCGCCCCATTATGATTCACCGCGCCCCCTTCGGCTCGATGGAGAGGTTTGTGGCAGTATTGTTGGAGCACACCGGTGGTAAATTCCCCTTGTGGCTCTCGCCCGCACAGTGTGTAGTGTTGCCAATTAGTGAAAAATTCAACGATTACGCAGAAAAAGTTTCTAAATATCTAAATAATTGCGATATTCGCAGTGAGATTGACCTGCGTAACGAGAAGATTGGCCGCAAGATTCGCGACAACGAGCTCAAACGTGTTCCCTTCTTGCTCATCGTTGGCGAGAAAGAGGAGAGCGAGGGCCTCGTATCGGTACGTCAGCAGGGCGTAGGTGATAAGGGCCAGATGACTACCGATGCCTTTGCCGAGATGATTAAGGGCCTTGTGGCAGCAGAGATTGACAATCAATAAATCTAACACATATTAAAAACTAATGGCAGTACCTTACAGACCAAAACCAACCTATCCACCCAAGCCCCGCCCACAGCAGGGCCCCCAGGGTAAACAACAGCAGGGTGAACACCGCATCAATTCGCAGATTACCGCTCCCCAAGTGAGGGTTGTGAGCGACGAGTTGGAGGGTGCACAGGTTATGTCAATCCGTGACGCGCTGGCTCTTGCCGACCAGATGGAACTCGATTTGATTGAGATTTCGCCCAAGGCCGAGCCCCCCGTATGCCGCATTGCCGACTACCAGAAATTCCTCTACCAGCAGAAGAAAAAGGCAAAGGAGATTAAGGCAAAACAGACCAAGGTTGTAATCAAGGAGATTCGTTTCGGCCCCCAGACCGACGACCACGACTACAACTTCAAGCTCCGTCACGCCCAGAACTTCTTGCAGGAGGGCGCAAAGGTTAAGGCCTATGTCTTCTTCCGCGGTCGTTCCATCGTGTTCAGCGAGCAGGGCCAGATTCTTCTTCTGCGCTTTGCCACCGACCTCGAAGAGTATGGCAAGGTTGAGATGATGCCCAAGTTGGAGGGTAAGCGTATGACGATGATGTTGGCGCCCAAACCCAAAAAATAGCACATCTCGTGGGTGCTTTTTGCACCAAAATTCAGAGAGCGAGTTCCTCATTTGCGTCAAGCAAACTGCGGACTCGCTCCTTCTTTTGGCACAAAAATCCCACCACGATATGCACTATTTAGATTATCGTAATAAAACTGCGGAGGTGGTTTTCTCGTATGCCTACTCCTCTCGGTGCAAAAAAAAGAGGCAACCTTTTGAAGGTTGCCTCTCTCTTGGTGTGGTGTGTCCTACTTTGCGTAAGCCACAGCTCGGGTCTCACGAATCACTGTAATCTTCACCTGACCGGGATAGGTCATCTCGTCCTGAATCTTCTTGGCAATATCGTGGCTGAGCTGCTCGCTGTCGGCATCGGAAATCTTGTCGGCACCAACAATCACCCTCAACTCACGACCTGCCTGAATGGCGTAGGTCTTCATAACACCGGGGTAGGAGAGTGCGATGTTCTCCATCTCCTTGAGGCGTTTGATGTAGCTCTCCACAATCTCGCTACGCGCACCAGGGCGTGCACCCGAAATAGCGTCGCACACCTGCACGATGGGGGCAATCAGTGACGACATCTCCATCTCCTCGTGGTGGGCACCAACAGCGTTGCACACCTCGGCTTTCTCTTTGTACTTCTCGCAGAGCTTCATACCAATCATTGCGTGTGGCAATTCGGGCTCATCATCGGGCACCTTGCCAATATCGTGCAACAGACCAGCCCTGCGTGCGTTCTTCACATTGAGGCCCAGCTCGGCAGCCATAATACCACACAAGTTGGCGGTTTCGCGTGCGTGCTGCAAGAGGTTCTGGCCATACGACGAGCGGTATTTCATCTTACCGATAAGCCTTACGAGTTCGGGGTGCATATTGTGGATACCGAGGTCGATGGTGGTGCGTTTGCCCACCTCGGCAATCTCGTCCTCAATCTGTTTCTTAACCTTTGCCACAACCTCCTCGATGCGTGCGGGGTGGATACGGCCGTCGGTCACAAGCTGGTGGAGAGCCAGGCGTGCAATCTCCCTACGCACGGGGTCGAAGCCCGAAAGGATGATTGCATCGGGGGTGTCATCCACAATAATCTCCACACCCGTTGCGGCCTCCAATGCGCGGATGTTGCGGCCCTCACGACCAATGATGCGGCCTTTCACCTCGTCGGAGTCGATGTTGAATACGGTCACAGAGTTCTCAATAGCGGTCTCGGTTGCCACCCTCTGGATGGTCTGCACAACGATACGTTTTGCCTCCTTATTGGCGGTGAGTTTTGCCTCCTCAATGGTGTCGTTGATGTAGGTTTGAGCCTCCTGCTCTGCCTCCGACTTCATATTCTCAATCAGGACATTCTTCGCCTCCTCGGCACTCATACCGCCAATTTGTTCGAGCTTGACGTTCTGCTCTCGGATGATGCGCTCAACCTCCTCTTTGCGCCTATCGAGCGAGGAGAGTTGCGAGTTGAGGTTCTCTTTGAGTTTGTCGAGTTCGTTGTTTTTCTTGTCCAATTCGGAGCGTTGCTGGTTGAGGTTGTTCTCCTGCTGTTTGATGCTCTGCTCACGCTGGTTGAGTTTCTGGTTGCGCTCATTGACGTTGCGGTCGTGCTCCCTTTTGAGTTCGAGAAATCTCTCTTTTGCCTGCAACTCTTTCTCTTTGCGAATCATTTCGCCCTCCGATTTGGCTGCGGCGATGAGCTCTTCGCGGCGCTTACGCACTGTACTTTTGGTTATCGCATTCGACACAAGGATGTAGACACTAATGCCCACACTTGCCGAGATAACCGCTGCTAATACTATTTGTATCATAACTTGCTTTTTACTTTGTTAAAATGAATTGTTATCGTTAATTGTTTTTGGTTGCTTTCTATCAAAAAAATAACCCACATAGAGTTCCAAGAATTGTTTGACGAAACTACCGAATCGTCATAGGTGAGAGCTCCGTATTTTATATCGCAAACCTCCAACGGCATCGGATGGATTTCCGGGCTGTGTATGCCCCACCATCGGACACTCCCCCTTGCGGGGTCACCTAGGCCTGTTTTTGACACTACGAGTAACTCTCAATTTTTTAAGTGTTGAGTTTCGCAAATCTGTTTGGAATCTATGCGGGCGTGTTGTGCTACTTTATGGATTGCTCCCAACCCATAAAACACATATCTATATTCCTTTTATATATGTAAGAACCTATTTTGTGGCTTGCCTCCCACAACTATTGACACTATCTCCACTTCCCACGGATGCTACGCAACCCCTATTTGAGTTTTGCGAGGTGTGCTTCGAGCATACGGTCGAGGCGCGTGAGTTCTGCCATATCGTCATCGAGGCTGCGAGCTGTTGCCTGCTCCACTTTGCCGAGAGCCAGGAGCAGTGCGGCATAGGCCAACACCCCCTCATCATCGAGTTCGAATGCCGATTTGATTTTGGAAATCATCTCGTTGGTCTCCCTCTCTGCTTTGCGGTACAACTCCTCTTGTGCGCGGTCAATCGTAAAAGGATACTTTCGGCCCGCAACCGTAAGGTGTATTTTCAGTGGTTCAGCCATCTTTGTGCTCCAACTCTTTTTCTTTGTGCCAACTATTTGTTCATCAGCGCGATGCAACGGTCAATCTCCCGCATAAGACGATTGACCTGTGCTCTTGCTCTCTTGCGCGAGGCGCTGTCGGCAGCTCCTCCTGCAAGTCCCTCACTGAGCGATTGGAGGGCCACCTGCTTTTCGGTGGCATTCAACTTTTCGCGTAGTGCGCGATTCTCTCCGCGCAACTTCGCCACGTCAGCCTCCAAGGATTCCTGCTGACGCTCCAAGCGTTCATTCTCCGCGATAAGTCGCGAAATTTTCTCCGCCAATGCGCTTACGATTTGTTGTTTAGCCATCTCGCTGTCTGTGAGTTATTGTGTTTGGTCGTGGTACTCCACACCTAACCAATTACAAAGTTACGAAGAAAATTCAAAATTCAAAATTCAAAATTCAAAATTTTAGTCAGTCGTCGGTTGTCGGTTGTCGGAAAAACAAAAGGGTTGAGAGCAAACTCTCAACCCTTTATCTCTCCATAGAGGTCATACTCATCATAGTCGGTTACGCGGATATTGACCATATCGCCAATTTCGAACTCTCGGGTGATGGGGATAAGAATCTCCTCATCCACCTCGGGGCTGTCGTACTGTGAGCGGGCAATGTAGAACTCGCCCTCGGTGCGGTCGATAATCACTCTCATATCCTTGCCAACCCTCTCGCTATTGAGTGCAAGCGAGATACCCTTTTGTATCTTCATCAGTCGCTCCACCCTTGACTCCTTAACCTCCGCGGGCACGTTGTCCTCCAAGTGGAGTGCCGAGGGTGTCCCCTCCTCTTCGGAGTAGGCAAAGGCACCCAGGCGGTCGAATCGCACCCTTTGGATGAAGTCGCAGAGCTCCTCGAAATCCTCCTCTGTTTCGCCGGGGAATCCCACGAGCATTGTTGTGCGCAGGGCTATGTCGGGAATCTCGCGACGCAGACGTGCCACGAGCTCTTCGGTCTCGGCTTTGGTTATGCGACGACGCATCGCTTTGAGCTGATTGTCGGCAATGTGTTGCAGGGGGATGTCGAGATACTTACACATCTTGGGCTCGTCGCGCAACACCTCAATCACATCCTGTGGGAAATCGGTGGGGTAGGCGTAGTGCAACCTCACCCACTCCACGCCCTCAATGGCGCACAAACGGCGCAACAGTTCGGCCAACTTGCGCTCACCGTAGAGGTCTTTGCCATAGTAGGTTGTATCTTGGGCGATGACGATAATCTCCTTAACACCCACAGCCACAAGCCCCTCGGCCTCCTCAATGACCTTCTCCATAGGGACACTGCGGTGATTACCACGAATCAGGGGGATGGCGCAGTAGGCGCAGTGCCAATTGCAACCCTCGCCAATTTTCAGGTAGGCGTAGTGGTCGGGGGTAGTCAGCAGGCGGTCGGTTTCGAGCTCGGGGAGGTACTCTGCATCCAGAGCCTCCACAACCTCTTTAAGGCTACGCGCACCGAAGAAGTCATCCACCTCGGGAATCTCATCCCTCAATTCGTCGGCATATCTCTCGCTCAAACAGCCCATCACAAAGAGTCTTTCGATTCTTCCCTCGGCCTTGGCTTCGGCACATTCGAGGATGGTCTGGATGGCCTCCTCTTTGGCGTCGCCAATAAAGCCACAAGTGTTGATTACCACAATTTTAGCCTCCGTAGAGTTGGAGTCGGTGACAATCTCATAGCCCGCCTCGTCGAGCTGTGCCATCAGGTGTTCGCTATCCACAAGGTTTTTGGAACATCCGAGGGTTATGACGTTGATTTTTTGCTTTGCGCTCATTGCTTACACCTATTTTTTGCCGAAGAGGGCATTGACGTATTCGTTGCGGTCGAAGATTTTCAGCTGGTCCACACCCTCACCAATGCCGATGTAGTGTACGGGGATGGAGAATTGGTCGCTGATGCCAATTACCACACCACCCTTGGCTGTGCCATCCAACTTGGTGATGGCGAGTGAATTGACCTTGGTGGCGGCGGTGAATTGGCGTGCTTGCTCAAAGGCGTTCTGGCCTGTGGAGCCATCGAGCACGAGCATCACCTCGTGGGGTGCATCGGGGATGATTTTGGCCATCACGTTGCGGATTTTCGAGAGCTCATTCATCAGGCCCACCTTGTTGTGCAACCTGCCCGCGGTGTCAATCAAGACCACATCGGCTCCATTGGCCACAGCCGATTTGAGGGTGTCGAAAGCCACCGATGCGGGGTCGGAGCCCATCTCTTGGCGAATCATCGTAGCACCTGCTCTGTCGGCCCATACTTGGAGTTGGTCGATGGCGGCTGCACGGAAGGTGTCGGCAGCACCGATATAGACCTTCTTGCCCGCCTTGCGCAGTTGAGCGGCGAGTTTGCCGATTGTTGTGGTCTTACCAGCACCATTGACACCCACCACCATAACAACATAGGGGGTACCCTCGGTGATGTTCAGGCCGAAGTTGGCGCTCTTCTGCTCACACTCCTGCAAGAGTGCCGAAATCTCCTCGCGGAGGATGTCGTTGAGCTCGGCGGTGTTCATATACTTATCCCTTGCCACCCTCTCTTCGAGGTTTTTGATAATTTTGACGGTTGTTTCTACACCCACATCGGAGGTGATGAGCACCTCCTCCAACTCGTCGAGGAAATCCACATCCACCTGCGAGCGACCTGCAACAGCGCGTGCGAGTTTGCCAAAGAAGCCCTCTTTGGTCTTTTTGAGTCCCTCGTCAATCTCCTCCTGCTTGTTGGTGGGAGTGTCGACCTCCACCGCAGGTTGTTCTTGTGGTTGAGAGTTGTTTGCTTGTTCTGTTTGCTCGGGCTCTGCCTTGCGTCTTTTGAATATGTCAAATAGTGCCATAAGTTTTTTTGTCTAATGTCAAACGTCAAACGTCTAATGTCTAATGTTGCGGATATGGTGTGTCCGAAAACACTAAATGTATCCGACAAAAATACTACCTATTTTTGAATTTCCGCACGAGCGGGGTGCCTTCGAACAACTTTTTGCCCTCTTCGGGGGTGAGTTTTGCCCAAAAGTTGCTATTGTAGTCGGTGGGTGTGACCTTCGGAGCAAAGAGGGGGTTGTGGAAGAGTGGGCTCTCTTGGTTGTGGGGACAGCAGGTCTGACACTCGTCACAACCGAACACCCACCCCTTTGTGTCGAATGGTTCGTCGCCAGCCTCCTCGATGGTACGATTGGAGATACAAAGGGCTGTGTTGATACTCCTATTGGGGCGAATTGCTCCCGTTGGGCATCGTAGCAAACAACGCCCACAACCCACACAACCGTCCTCCTCGTAGGGTTTGCTGTACTCGTCGCACTCCTCGGGCACGATAAGTTCGCCCAAGACCATAAATGAGCCGAGGGATGGGTTGATAATCAGCGAATTGCGCCCAATCCAGCCAATGCCTGCACCCTTGGCAAGGCTCTTCTCGGCAAGGGGAACGCTATCGACGCAGATTTTCACGCTCCGAGGGTCGCTAAACCCCAATCCGAGTGCCACCTTGCGGAGCATCTCGCGCAGGGTGGTGTGGTAGTCGTTGGTGAGGGCATAGGAGGCTATGCGCGCATCGAAATCGGCCTCGTAGCCCTCCGAGAAGCGGTTTTTGTAGCTCACAGCCCCAACAATTACACTCTTTGCCTCGGGCACAAGAAGGGTTGGGTCAAATCGCTTGTCGATGTTGCGCGAGAGGTAGTCGAGGCGATAGGCCGCTCCATCCTCCAACCAAGCCTCAAATCGAGCTTTGGCATCGGAGAGTTTTTCGGCCCTCACCACTCCCCAAGCATCAAAACCAACGGAGTGCATCAGAGAGGATATTTGTTTGCTGTTGAGCATCCCACAAATTGATACAAAAATGAATTGAAAAATTGGCAAACAATATACCTTTGCACGCCTTTTTGGGCAAAAGTGTGAAAAATAGTGTATCTTTGCCTTTGTACTTCCCAAAGGTAAACAAAAAACTCTAAACAATGAAATTTGAAACATTAAAGCAGATATTTACCAACAGCGTAAAGAAGTTTGCGAAGAATACTGCTCTGTCGATGTTTGAGCGCGAGAGCGTGACCTACGGCGAACTTGGCGAGAGGGTATCCTATGTTAGCGACCTCCTCTGCGGTGCCGGTGTTGGTGCTGGTGACAAGGTTGTGCTTTTGAGTAGCAGTATGCCCAACTGGGGCGTGTGCTACTTCGCAGCTGTCAATGCTGGTATGGTTATCGTTCCCGTAATGCCCGAGTTCTCGCCTGCCGAGCTCGATAAGATTATTGACCACTCGGAGGCCAAGGCTCTATGTGTCAGCGATAAACTCTACACCAAACTCTCCGAGGAGACCAAGGCGAAGATGAACATCATCATCCGCACCAAAAACCTCGCAGTGATGAATCAGACCTGCTTCGATAGGGTGGAGCCCGCAGAGCCCAAGCCCGAAGATTTGGCGGCTCTCATCTACACCTCGGGTACCACCTCGGCTCCCAAAGGTGTGATGCTCACCCATAGGGCTCTTGCTACGCAGGTGGAGATTTGCTACACAATGCAGAATGTCGATGAGAACGATATCTTCCTCTCGATTCTTCCCCTTGCACACACCTACGAGTGCTCGCTTGGTCTGCTGTTGCCTTTGAGCCACGGCTCGCAGGTTGTCTATATGGACCGCCCACCTACGGCTTCGGCCCTGATGCCCGCCTTTAAGAGTGTGCGTCCCACCATCATCCTCTCGGTGCCCCTCATTATGGAGAAAATCTTCCGCAGTCAGGTGAAGGCCAAATTTACAAAGAGCAAGGCTATGGCTACCCTCTATTCGGTGGGCTTCATCCGCAAGTTCTTCCACGCATTGGCTGGTAAGAGGCTCAAAAAGATTTTCGGTGGCAGACTGCGCTTCTTTGGTATTGGTGGCGCAAAGGTGGAGAGGGAGACCGAGCGCTTTATGCGTGAGGCGAAGTTCCCCTACGCCATTGGCTACGGCTTGACCGAAACAGCCCCCCTTCTCTTTGGCTCGGCACCTGCCGACACCCGCTTGCAGGCTGTGGGCTTGGCCGGTAAGTATGTCGAGGGCAAACTCATTGATGTGAATCCCGAGACGGGTGAGGGTGAGTTGGTGGTTAAAACTCCCTGTATTATGGAGGGCTACTACAAGAATCCCGAGGCTACCCGCGAGGCTTTCACCGAGGATGGCTGGTTCCGTACCAAGGACCTCTGCCTCTTCGACAAGAAGGGCTACCTTGTAATTAAGGGTAGGGCCAACAATATGATTGTGGGCTCCACCGGTGAGAATATCTACCCCGAAGAGATTGAAAGCGTTATCAACACCCATAGATTAGTAACCGAATCGATAGTTGTGGCCGATAAAGGTTCGCTGGTGGCGTTGGTAACGCTCGATAAAGAGAAAGTTGAAGAGGCCTTGGAGGATTTCAAGGACAACGTACACGCCAAGTATGACGAGTTGATGAAGGAGATTCGCGACTACGTCAATGAGAGGGTTGCGAAGTTCGCCCGCGTGTCGAAAATCGAGGAGCAGAAGGATGGCTTCGAGAAGACTCCCTCGATGAAGATTAAACGCTTTCTCTATAAGAGGGACAAATAGTCCCACAATAAAACAACAGGGCCTCCCAAAACGGAGGCCCTGTTGTTTTTCCGTCTAACGTCTAACGTCTAACGTCTAACGACGCGGGCGATAAATCGCCCGAGGAAATATTAGTGAATTTAGTGAATTTAGTGAATTTAGTGAATTTAGTGAATTTAGTGAATTTAGTGAATTTAGTGAAGAGAGCCCTAACTTCCCTAATCTCCCTAAACTCCCTAAACTCCCTAAACTCCCTAATAGGGTAGAGCAAAGTCAATAGCGATACGCAGTATCGCACAAAAATTTTTGGGCGACTTTTTATAAAAAGTCGCGAAGAAAAAAGTTGCGAAGAAAAAAGTTGCGCGAAGAAGATTTTGAATTCAAAATTAATCCCCACCTCTTTCGGAGGTGGGGATTTCAGTATTCAGTTGGTACCGTAATCTTAAACTTAAACTTACTTACACTTAAACTTTGCAATTATCCATCTATCTTATGTTGTCGAATATTAGTAGTCAATTCGAATGAAGTCGCCATCGAGCGAAAAGTCGAGGTCTAAATCTGTGTTGAGCTCCACATTATACTGCCTTTCGCGCTCAATATCAACGATGAAGGCGTTGGAGTAGTTGGTGGTTACATAGGTGAGAATCTTCTCGGGCACAACCGAGTCGGGCACGCCACTCACCCTATTCTGCACAACCTTCCACTCGCCCTTCCTGTCGAACTCCAAGGTGGTGCCATCGGCAAGATATACATCGTAGTGGTACGAGAAATCGTCATACTCCTTCACCACGCTCTTAACCGAGGTCGAGGGGAAGTTGTTGTCGATGAAACTCTGCGCCTCTACGGGCAACTTTGTGGGGTCTAACAACTGCTCGTCTTTGTCACAACTCGCAAAGGTCGCGAGGGAAATCGCAAGTAGCGATATTAAAAAAAATGTGCGTTTCATAGTTAATATGTTTTAATTATAAATTTGAATTCATTACAAAAGTAAAAAGGTTTTTTGAAACTTCCAAATTTTTTCAAACAAAAATTGCACCAATTTTTTTGTTGACGGTCGACCGTCAATCGTCGCGGGTGCGATGCGCCCGAAAATATATAGGCCCTATAAGTCCTATATAAAAAAGATACCTGCGCAAAACAACGGACCTCACCCGAGCTTTGCTCACCCTCTCCTAACCTAGGAGAGGGAATAAAAAGGAAAACCCTCTCATAAGTTAGGAGAGGGTCCGCGTAGCGGGGGTGAGGTCTGTCCTCCTCCCCTACGACAGGGGAGGTTTGGAGGGGTGGTCGTAATTGTGCTCGGCGTCCCCGCCGAGCAGTGCCCGAAAGGCGGGAGAGGTCTGTTGTTCGTCGCCCGTCAACCGACTGCGGGCTCGGCAAAGTTGCCGAGCCCTCGACGTTGGACCTAAAAAAAGAGAGCCTCACATCGTCTGCGGGGCTCTCTTTGGTGGTTACTCATCGGCAGCGACTGCTGCGGTGTTGTATGGTTTGAGGATTCCTCGTTTGGAGGAGCGGATGAACTCCACAACTTGGTCGCGAATCTCGCTCTCGGGGAACTGTGCCATTACCAACTCGCAAGCAGCGGTGTAGGTGTGGCCATCCTGGAAGAGCACGCGGAAGATATCCTGAATCTGCTTAATCTCCTCGTTGGAGAAGCCCCTGCGGCGCAAGCCGAGGAAGTTGGCACCAACGTAGGTGATGGGGTTGTGTGCGGCCTTAACATAGGGTGGCACATCTTTATTAACATAGGTATTGGCAGCAATCATTGCGTGGTCGCCGATGCGGCTGAACTGGTGAGCACCCGAGTGACCTCCGAATACCACAAAGTTGCCGAGCTCCACTTCGCCTGCAAGCGACACGTTATTGACGATTACGCAGTTGTTGCCAATAATACAGTCGTGTGCGATGTGTGCGTAGGCCATCACAAGGTTGTTGTTGCCGATAACGGTTTTACCCTTCGCTTCGGTGCCTCGGTTTACGGTGCAGCACTCGCGGAAGGAGTTGTTGTCGCCAATCTCGCAAGTGGAGTACTCGCCGTGGAACTTCAAGTCTTGGGGTACGCCACCAATCACTGCGCCACTATGTACTTTGCAGTTTTTGCCCATACGGGTACCTGCCATAACGCTTGCGTGGGGACCAATCCAGCTGCCATCACCGATAACTACGTCTGCCTCGATGTATGCAAAGGGCTCCACTGTAACATTCTCGCCCAACTTTGCGTCGGGGTGGATATATGCCAAATTACTAATCATACTTTCAACTCGTATTTTTTTGAGGTTTCTATAATGTTTCTATCTTATTTTCCAATTGTTGTGCCATTTGTGTGTTGGCGAAGTGACCAGGGCGCAGAGCTTCAACGTGTCCCTTTATGCGTCTGCCCAATAGTGCAAGGTCACCGAGGATGTCGAGTAGCTTGTGGCGAGCAATCTCGTTGTCGAAACGCAAGGGTGCGTGGTTGAGATAACCTCTCTCAACCTCAATATCCTCCCTACCAAAGGTCTTGCAGATGCGCTTTTTGGTACTCTCCGAGATAGGCTTCTCGACTACCACCATAGCACTCTCAACACTGCCACCCTTGATGAGTCCCAACTTCAAGAGGAGCTCAATCTCGTGGAGGAAGACGAAGGTGCGACAGGGCGCAATCTCCTCGCGGAAGTTCACCGATGAGTCGTAGCGATGGTGCTGTATGCCCACCACGGTGGAGTTGTAGTCGACGGTGACATCCACCGAGTACTCCTCTGCGGGGGTGATAACAATCCTCACACCCTTCTTGGGAATCTCAAAGATGAACTCCTCGTCAATCTCCATATAGACTCTTTCGGCGTTGAGCTCTACTGTACCCACGCGCTCAATCTCGGCCGCATACTCCCTCGCCGAGCCATCCATAATGGGTGTTTCGGGGGCGTCGATTTCGACCATTGCATTGTCTATGCCCATAGTCCAGAGAGCCGCCATAAGGTGCTCAATGGTAGATACTTTTGCCTTGCCATCCTTGATGGTTGTGCCACGCGAAGTGTCGGTGACGTTGTGGGCCAGAGCTGCCACCTCTGGGGAGCCTTTCAGGTCTGTGCGCCTGAAAACAATACCCCTATCAGCCTCTGCGGGGAGGACGGTCATAGTGACCAATTCTCCCGTGTGGAGTCCCTTGCCACTGAAAGTGACGGGTGCTGCGATGGTTCTCTGTTTTGACATTCTTTTTTGCCTGGTCTAAAAATTTTGAAATACAAAGATAGTCAAATTTTCAAGAAAAAATGCTACCTTTGTGTGAATTATGATTTTTTTACCGTTAGTAGACTGTTAAGGTGCAGGATAAACAACATACAAAGGGTACGCCACGTCCCAAGCTCAACCTACCTTTTTCGCGCAAAAAGGTAGACTTGGGTGTGTGGGCCTACGACCACCGCGTAGCCATACTGATAGTGGTAGTTGCCTATGTGCTCTTTGGTGTAGCGTTTGTGGCTGCCGACATTGTGGTGAGCCAAAAGGAGAGCCAGTCGGAGATACTTCTTGATTTGACCGACTTGGAGGCCCTCGAAGCGGAGTTGAAGAGGGCACAGGAGCTCAACCGTATTCTCAACGAGCGCTACGAAGAGAGCCCTACGAGCAACCGTATTTCCAACGAAAATGCTCTGGATGACGCTCTGGATGACCACCGTACCGATGCCCGCGACATCTACTCCGAGGCCGACCAGGTGCAACAGCGTGTGCGCGACAATGCGGCAAGCTATGCGCTCGGATTGGAGGGAGAACGTAGAATTCTCGACCAGCACTACGAGGGAGAGGAGAAGATAGAGAACCGCAAGGTGAGGGGCAATGTTACGGTGTCGTATTCACTCTCGGAGCCTGTGCGCTATGCGGTGAAGATGCCCGTGCCAGCCTATATGTGCGAGGGCGGTGGCGGAGTTGTTGTCGATATTGTGGTCAATCCTTCGGGAGAGGTTGTCGATTGCAAGGTTAATGATGCCCTCTCGGAGCGAAATAATTGTTTGAGGGAGGCGGCACTCTCAAAGGCGGCACTCTCGGTATTCAATGCCGACCCTTCGGCCCCTGCCAAGCAGCGAGGTTACATTGAGTACCAATTTATCGCACAATAGGCATGTGTGCCTTGCAGGTGCTTTTTGCACCAAACTGCGCCTCGCAAGTTCCTCATTTACACTCGGTAAACTGCGGACTTGCTCGCTTGGTTTGGCACAAAAATCCCTCTGCAAAACCCACTCGCCGCGAGCGTGCCTTGCAGGCGAGCACATCTCGTGGGCGATTTCGTCGTTATGCTTTTGATTTTGCTTCCTCATTTACGCCTTGTAAACTGCGGAGCAAAATCAAAACCAAGCCTTGAACTCGCCTCACGATATACACTCGCGAGGGTAGAGAAGGTCTAACGTCTAACGTCGCGGGGGAGGTCGCCCGAGGAAATATTAGTGAATTTAGTGAATTTAGTGAATGTCCCTAAACTCTCTAACCTCTCTAACCTCTCTAACCTCCCTAATGGGGTAGAGTATAGGTTACACTAAAAGTTTTTGGTTCCGCTTTTTACAAAAAGCGGAGAAAAAAGCGTCAAAAAGGAAATTTTGAATTTTGAATTTTGAATTGAAAAAAGGATGGTCATAACGACAGGTAACATACTTCTTATCGGCTCGATAATCCTCTTTGTGAGCATTTTGGCGGGCAAGGCGAGCAGTCGCTTTGGTGCCCCTATGCTGCTTTTCTTCTTGCTTGTCGGTATGGCTTTTGGTACCGATGGTGTTGGTATTGAATTTGATAGTTTTGCAACCGTACAATTCATCGGTATGGTGGCGTTGAGTATCATTCTCTTTTCGGGTGGTATGGATACATCTTTCGAAGAGGTGCGCCCCATATTGAAGGAGGGAGTAGTGTTGGCGACGGTGGGTGTGATGCTCACAGCGCTCTTTACGGGCACGGTTATATACTACGTTTCGGGATGGCTGGGTGCGCAGATACCTTTCACCCTTTCGCTCCTGATTGCGGCGGTAATGTCCTCTACGGACTCCGCCTCGGTATTTGCCATTTTGCGCTCCAAGCGTATAGGTTTGAAGGAGAACTTGCGCCCCTTGTTGGAGTTGGAGAGTGGTAGTAACGACCCTATGGCCTACATCCTCACCATTATGCTCATCCAAATCAACTTGGGTGCGGAGAGTTCGGTGGGTGCGGTTGTGCTCACCTTCCTCAAACAGATGGGCATAGGTGCTGTGGCTGGCTACCTGATGGGTAGGGGTGGTGCCGAGATTGTCAATCGCATCAATGTGGGTAATAAATCGCTCTACTCGGTGTTGTTGCTTTCGTTGGTCTTCTTCATCTCCTCGTTCACCGACCTATTGGGGGGTAACGGCTACTTGGCGGTCTATATTGCGGGTATTGTTATGGGTAACCGCAAGTTGAGCCACAAGCGCACGCTTGCGACCTTCCTCGATGGCGTGACGTGGCTGATGCAGATTGTTATGTTCTTGATGTTGGGCCTGTTGGTCAATCCCCACGAACTTCTCGATGTTGTGTGGATAGGTGTGATAGTGGGCGTGGCAATGATTTTCTTCACTCGTCCCCTTGCGGTGTGGCTCACCTTGCTACCTTTGGGCTCGAAACTCTCAAACAAGGCCCGTCACTATATCTCGTGGGTGGGATTGAGGGGTGCGGCACCCATCCTGTTTGCCACCTACCCGAAACTTGCAGGCTTGGATCCCAATAATACGATTTTCAATATCGTGTTCTTTATCACCATCTTCTCTCTTGTGGTGCAGGGTACGACGGTTGGTAGCTTTGCCAATCTTTTGGGTGTGGCCGACAAGAGCCCCGAGAAGGGCTTTGATATAGACCTTCCCGACGAGGTCAAGGCGGCGCTTACGGAGGTTGATATTATTGAGGGAGGTGCCCGCGATGGCGCGCTGTTGAGGGATGTGCATCTGCCCGAAAAGACACTTGTGATGATGATTCGCAGGGGGGATAAATATATAGTTCCCAATGGAAATACCACGCTACATAGGGGCGATAAGTTGCTCCTCATTTCGGAGGAGATACAGGTTGCCCAGACCGAGATTCGCCACCGCGAACACATTGTGACGTGGGAGAGTGTCAAACAGTTTATTAGAAGATAGATAGAATGGAAGATAAGACCTTTTTGCTCCGTTGGATGAGTGGTTTGTTGGATTGGCTCGGTATCAACTCTGCCGAGGGTGGCTACAAGTCGCTCTTTGCGACACTTGTGGTGCTGGTGTGCTGCGTTGTTATTTGGCGACTGCTGCGCTACATACTCCTGCGCGCCCACCGCTTGGGTAAGATGATGGACGAACGATTGGCTGTGGTGTTGGATGTTGCAAACCTCAAAAAAATAGCCCTCACCGCCTCGGTTATCCTCTTCTATATGTTGATGCCTTTGGCCTTTGACCCCACCTCTGCGTTGGGTGTGGCCATCCGTAAGGTTTTGGATGTGTTGCTGGTGTGGATGTTTGCCAGCGCCACCAACACGGTGATAAAGACCATCTTTATGCTCATCTACCATAAGCGCAAGAGGAAGGATGCACCCTTGAAGGGCTTTATGCAAGTAATCCAGATTGTGATGTGGATTATTGCCATCATCCTCGTTGTTGCAATCCTCATCGACAAGTCACCCACCAAACTCTTCACTGGTTTGGGTGCTTCGTTGGCGGTGTTGAGCTTTGTCTTTAAGGATACGATTCTCAACCTCGTGTCGGGCATTTTGTTGTCGAGCGACAAGATGGTCAAGGTGGGCGATTGGATAGAGATGCCCTCGGCGGGAATCGACGGTACGGTCATTGATATGACGCTCAACACCGTGAAGGTCAGGGGGTGGGACAACACCATCTCCAATGTGAGCCCCTACACCCTCACCTCGGGTACGTTTAAGAATTGGCAGGGTATGTTTGCCTCGGGAGGTAGGCGTATTGCTCGCTATGTGGAGATAGACATCAATACGGTGAAATTCTGCACCGAGGAGCTTTTGGAGCGTGTTGCAAAGTTGGAGGTTATGACCGACTATGTGGCCACGCTCCCCGAGCCTCGCTTGCAGAACACCAACCTCACCCTTTTGAGGGTATATATTGAGCGCTATATGGAGGCCCAGCCTTGGCTCAACCGAGAGATGCTCCATATGGTTCGCCAGTTGCAGTCGAGCGACACGGGTGTCCCTTTGCAGGTCTATGCCTTTACGGCTACCACCGCGTGGGTGGAGTATGAGCGTATTCAGGCTGCACTCTTTGAGCACATTATGGCCATAGCTCCTGTGTTTGACATCCGCATCTTCCAGCGTCCCTCGGGTGGCGACTTGGAGAAGCGTGCGTCGGTGGAGGATTTGGAGAAGATTGTAGGCTGATGAGGGTGAGTTTTACGGGCCATCGCCCCGATAAGATTACGGGGTGGAAGGAGGCCAAGGGTGAGGTTGAGATTGCCATCCGTAAGGCGCTCTCGGAGGCGATTGTGCGCCTTGTGAGGGAGGATGGGGCCGATACCTTTGTGAGTGGTATGGCACCTGGTGTGGATTTGTGGGCGGCCGATGAGGTTTTGCGCCTGCGAGGCGAGGGGCAGATTGGGGCCGATGTGCGCTTGGTGCTTGCGGTGCCCTATCCCAACTTTGAACGCTCCTTTCGTGCCGAGTGGCGAGGGCTCTATGGCGATGTGTTGGAGCGTGCCGATGAGGTTGTCTATGTGAGCGCAGGCTACCACTATGGTTGCTACACCCGCCGCAACGACTACCTTGTGGATAATGCCGATGTTGTGTTGGCCTACTATGAGGGCTCCGAGGGTGGTACACGCTACACCATCCGTAGGGCCGAGCGCTGTGGTAGGAGGGTTGTAAATCTCCACCAACGCGAACTATTCTGACTAACCGAAAAAGAGTAGAATAATAAACTTAAAAAACCTTTGTAACTATGTTTGGCATTTTTAGTAAGAAAGTCTGGCTACGCGACCAGTTGGAGGATTTCTACGATGTGCACAGCCACCTCTTGTGGGGGGTTGATGATGGATGCAGGGACGCAGAACACACCCTTGCCCTCGATGCCGAACTTGTCGACTTGGGGTTCAAGGGCGCCTACCTTACACCCCATATCATCTATGGCCTCTATGGTAACAACACCGAGAAGGGACTGCGCGAACAATTCACCAAGATGCCCGAGGGTATGAAGCTGGATGTTAAGCTCGCTGCGGAGTACTGCCTCGACGAGATGTTCATCTCCCACCTCAAAGGCGAGGAGCCAATGTTGATGATGAAGGGCGACCACCTGTTGGTGGAGTTTAGCCTTGGTACGGGTAGGGTGGATAGCTATGCCAACGACCTCTTTGAGGTGGCACTCACGGGTAAGAATATCATCATTGCCCACCCCGAGAGGTACGCCTTCCTCTCGGCCGACCACAACCTCCACGAGCTCGAAAAACTCACCTCCAAGGGGTACTCACTACAACTCAACCTCCTCTCCCTTACGGGCCATCACGGCAATGCGGTGCGTCGCATTAGCGAGGAGTTGCTCTTGAAGGGCGAATACACCTTTGTGGGTAGCGATGTCCATTCGCGTGTCTACACCAAGGCCATCCGTGAGGGCCAAATCTCACCCAAGGTTGTTGAGCCTTTGAGGGAGTTGATGGCTAATAATAAGCGCTACCTCTGGTAACAAGCACATCTCGCGGGCATCTACTGCGTTACGCTCAAAAAATTCCTCCTCATTTACCATTCGTAAACTGCGGAGGAATTTTTTTTCGCAAGCCTTGTATCTGCTCCGCGATATGCACTTGTTAGTGCTTTTTGCACCGCACTGCGATAGGCGAGTTCCTCATTTGCGATAAGCAAACTGCGGACTCGCCTTCTTGTTTGTCACAAAATTTCCGCCACAATCTGCACCAGAGTGATGAGCACATCTCGCGGGCATCTACTGCGTTACGCTCAAAAATCCCTCTCATAAGTTAGGAGAGGGAAAAAAGAAAAATCCATCCCCTAACCTAGGAGAGGGAATAAAAGAAACCCCTCCACACACTCTCACACCCAATAATCCGCCAAATTTATTAAAAAATTTTACTATCATTTTGTAATCTGCGTAATATATTGATAATAAATATATTGCGAGCTATAAATGCGAATATTTATGTAAATTTTATGTTAAATTATTATTAAAATATTTTAATATATTTGGAAGTTTGGAGAAAATGCCCTTATCTTTGCAGCGAAGTTTTAAGGTTCATTTAGGTTAGTAGTTTTAGGTTGGTAGAGGAAATCGGAAGGTTGTAACCACAAAACGGCGTTTCTGTGGCGCCAGGTTACTAAGACGAGGGGCGGTGCTCGCTCTGCGTCGAATACCTCCGAGACCTCGTTTTTTTTTGCCTTTTTCTGAAGTAGAACCGAGTAGCATAATTCAATATTCAGCACGCAACGCGGTCGTAACGGCTGTTTCCTGAAGCATAATAGCGGAAATTACAACAACACATAATGTCATCGCGAGAAATGGC
>JAZORC010000002.1:0-157787 GCA_045656405.1 Tidjanibacter sp. | reverse complement strand
CCGTAACCATCGGAATTTTCAACATTAAATGATGCCATTCAATGTGTTATGGGGTATTAGACCAAATTTCTCCGGATTATCCCCCAGTTACGGGTAGGTTGCATACGCGTTACGCACCCGTGCGCCGGTCGCCACCATCAGAGTTACCTCCTCATGTGCTGCCCCTCGACTTGCATGTGTTAGGCCTGCCGCTAGCGTTCATCCTGAGCCAGGATCAAACTCTCCATTGTAAAAAAAGTTTATAAAATCTTGGCTTGTTTCTCAAAGGCATTGAATTCAAAAACCTTGAATATTTTTGAACGTATTTAGCTGCTTCATTACTTCAAAGAACATATTGTTCGTGATTCATCCTTGCGATTGTCACGCCGCTTATCTTTCAAAGCGGACTGCAAAGGTAAGGACTTTTTTTGAACTTCCAAATTTTTCCAAAACTTTTTTGAAAAAATTTTTCTCTTCAACTTTTCTCAGAACTCGTGTGCTTTCGTTATTTCTTGAAAGCGGATGCAAAGGTAGCGACTTTTTTGAAACCTGCAAGCGTTTTGCCAAAAAAATTTCGGGCTATTTTTTAAGAATTTTTATAAATTCCTCATTCTTCGCATTTTACCAATTTTGCCATTTTTTACATTTAACATTGGCTTAACATTGATTTTTCCAACACTCTTGATTCACCCCCAAACACCTCTCTCTATATAATATATAGGTGTTTATTATATCCACACTTTCCCCCTCCCCTATTCGGTTCAATTGGCAACAAAAATAGTTGCACAAATTTGCTCCTCTGGTGCATTATCCGTACCTTCGCACTATTAACAACACAAAACAAAAGGGATGAAAACAACCAAACGACACATCGCACTGCTCCTACTTCTCTGCTTTTCGAGTCTGATTTATGCACAAGAGGGCCACATTGAGTTGGGTGCGAAAGTGGGAAACAACGCCACTTTTGGCAATTTTTCGGCCTTCACGATTGAGGCCGAGCACCACTTTGGGGCAAACTTTGCGCTCAAAGGAGGAATTTTACAAAGTTCCTACGAGCGCACAGTCACCGAGGTGCGCCCCTCCTATCACCACAATTTGGGGTTCGGTACCCTCCACTTTGAGGGTTTGATGCACTATGCAACCCAGAACAGTCACAACACTTATGCCCTCGGTGGCGGTGTTGGGCTCACCCTTTCGCGCTTCTTTGTCACCTTCGGTTACTACTTCCGAACACTGGGAAACACTACCGAAACACTGACCGAGCCCTTCAATCTCTACTACAAGTTTGGGGTGAGTTGTCTGCCAAAGATTGAGGATTGGGACCTTCTGGTCACCTTCTCCAACAGCCACTTTCTCGAATTGGAGCGCCACTACCAGCCCTCGCTTGCCATTGACGGCTGGTGGTACCCCTCGGAGAGACTCGGTGCAACCATTGGTCTTTGCTACAAGCCAACGGGCATCTTCCACATATCAACCACCTACTATCAACTCTATGCAAACTTTGGTGTATGTTACAAATGGTAAATAGAAATATTGGTATTCTGTGTGTCGCACTTGTGCTACTTGGATGCGACCGTGTAGATTTCAAAGGCTTCGTAGTTCCCACGGGCGACGTGGTCGATAGGCGCTTTGAGCAGAGTTTCGACCTGCACAAAGGGGAGCCTGTGACTTGCATAGAGTGCCCCGAGGAGTATCTGATTTATGTATGTACCGACCCACATATTGGCGACACAACCCACAATCTCGACGCTTTTGTGGCCGACTTGCGCAGCGACACCTCGGCGAGCTTTGGCATTGTGCTTGGCGACTGCATCGACAAGATTGGTAGTTTTCCCCTCTACGCAGAGTCCATTGCACAGAAAAATCCCGAGCAGGATGTCCCCATCTTCTCCGTACTCGGCAACCACGACACCTACTTCTCGCAGTGGAACGACTACCGCAAACACCTGGGGCCTTCGGTCTATTGGTTTGAGGTTGCACACCCCGCGGGCAAGGATCTATTCCTCTCGCTCGACACTGCCAATGGCACCCTTGGTAGCCCACAAATGGCGTGGTTGCGCAGTTTCCTACCCCAACATCGCGGTGAGTATCGCCATTGTGTAATCATCACCCACTCCAACATCTTCTACACCGACAACTCGCAGCGCACATCGGGCAACCTCCCCATTGAGGAGACTATGGCACTACTCGACCTCTTCTCCAAGAATAACGTTACTCTCTGCCTGCAAGGTCACGACCACCATCGCGAAGACCTCACCTTTGGTGGTGTTCGCTACACCATTGTGGGCACACTTCGCGATGAGGTTGAAAACCCCGAGTATTTGTGTGTGCGTATTTTGAGTGATGGACTCGAATATGAGTGGATGGAGTTGAAGAAACATTAGTAGAAATGTCGGTTTTTTGCCGACATTTCTCTGTTTTCAATTCTCAATTCTCAATTTTAATCGGTATCTTTGCACAGCATTTGCTACCCAAATCATAAAATAAAGAGATGGAAAAACAACCTACAACACTCGAAGCTATAAAGGCTCCCTTGAAGGATGAGATGGCCTCCTATGAGCAGTTCTTGCGCGAGGCGCTCCACTCGGAGAGTCGCTACTTCGACGATATTCTGAAATACATATTCGACAATCGTGGCAAGGGCGTGCGCCCAACGCTCGTGATGTTGTGGGCCAAACTCCTCTCGGGAGGCAAGGCTTTTGGCAAACGAGTACTGCTCTCGGCATCGCTCATTGAACTCATCCACACTGCCTCGCTCGTGCACGACGATGTTATAGACCGTGCAGATATGCGCCACGGCAAGTCGTCGGTCAATGAGCAGTTTGGCAAGCGCAACGCCATCCTCACAGGCGACTTCATCCTCTCGCGCATCTTTGAGCTTGGTATGGAGAGTTTGGAGTTCGACATTCTCACCTACGTTTCTCACTCCATCAAGTGGCTCTGCGAGGGCGAGGTGATTCAGGACGAGCAGACCAAAACGCTCGGTATGACCCACGAAAAATACTACGATATTATCGACAAAAAGACCGCATCACTTTTGGCCATCAGTTGTGGCGTGGGTGCATTGGCGGTGAAGGCGTCGGCCAAGGAGGTGGATGCCGCATACGAGTTTGGGCGAAATATTGGTATGGCATTCCAGATTAAGGACGACATCCTCGACTACGCCAAGGCCGACCAGACGGGCAAACCTATGTGTGCCGACCTGAAAGAGCACAAAATCACCCTCCCACTCTTGGAAGCAATCGTAGGAATGGATGCCGAAGAGGAGGCCTACACCCGTAGTTTGGTAGGCAAGGGTGATGATGAGAGCATAGCCGAAATTCAGGCCAAGATTCTAAAATACAACGGTATAGAGCGTGCCGAGGAGATAATGGCCGACTACATCGCCCGCGCAAAGGAGGCCCTTGCCAACTACCCCACCTCACCCTACCGCACCTCGCTCGAACAGATGTGTGATTTTCTGGCCCAGAGAAGACACTAATGCGCAAAACAACCCCACAACACCCATTCCATTTGGCTTCGTAGCAAGGAATGGGTGTTTTTCTTTTGCATTAGGCGCGAGATTTGCAGAAAAAATTTCTATATTTGCAATTAGAATGCGAAGACTTTACATCATAGCAGGGTGCAACGGGGCTGGAAAAACCACAGCCTCCTATACAATGTTGCCCGAAATGCTCGATTGTCGCGAGTTTGTCAATGCCGACGAAATCGCCAAGGGTCTTTCGCCTTTCAATCAGGAACGTATGGCTATCGAGGCCGGCAGGATTATGCTCCAAAGGATGGAGGACCTGTTGAGTCAAGATGAGGATTTCGCCTTCGAAACCACACTCGCCTCGCGTTCCTACACACAGTTCATCGAAAGGGCACACGCCAAAAACTACTTCGTAACCCTGCTATTCTTCTGGCTCCCCTCGCCCGAATTGGCAATAGAGAGGGTTGCTACGCGCGTGGCCGAAGGTGGGCACAACATCCCCGAGGATGTCATCCGCCGTCGTTACGACAGCGGTATCCGCAATTTCAGGGCTCTCTATATGCCCGCGTGCGACTTCTGGACCATCTATGACAATAGTGGCACCAATGGAGTTAAGCAGGTGGCGTGGGGACAGGGCACCCTTGTGAGGAATGTGTTGGAGCCCGAGTCGTACAAAAAAATTATGGAACTATGAGTGAGATGGATTTGATACAACTTCAAGAGAAAATCGACAACGGCGTGCGTCTTGCACAACGCCGACTGATTGAGCGTACCATCAAGGAGAATGGCGATTTGGTCGTGGAACACAACGGCGAAATCATCCACCTCACGGGCGAAGATTTGGAAGAGATGCATATGGAGAGTTAGTGTGTCGGCCGTCAGCCGCCAACTGCTTGTCGTCAAGTACATATATTTAACCTTTGTTCGCGGGTATCTTTTTTGATACCCGCGAACTTTTTATAAAACAGATGCGCTCCCGAGTTCGGGAGCGCATCGCAATTTTCCATTTTCAATTTTCTTTTTTTTAATTCAATAGAGCGATAGCGAGCACCTCCTCCACCATCTTGACATAGTGGAAGGTAACTCCTTCGAGATAGTCGGCCTTAATCTCCAAAATATCCTTGCAGTTATCCTCGCTCATAATAATCTCGGTGATTCCTGCACGTTTGGCAGCCAACACCTTCTCCTTGATGCCACCCACAGGCAACACCCTGCCTCGCAAAGTGGTTTCGCCCGTCATCGCCAAGTTCTCCTTCACCCTTCGGCCCGTATAGGTCGAAGCAATGGAGGTCACCATTGTGATACCCGCACTTGGGCCATCCTTGGGCACCGCACCCTCGGGAACGTGAATGTTGATATCCTGCTTCTCGAACTTCTCGGCCTCAATGCCAAGCTCCGCGTGGTGGGCCTTCACCCACTCCCAAGCTATGGTTGCCGACTCCTTCATCACATCGCCCAAGTTGCCCGTAAGGCTCAATGCACCCTTACCGGGCGTGAGGAGCGACTCAATGTAGAGGATGTCGCCACCGACCTCGGTCCAAGCCAAGCCCGTAACCACACCTGCAACTCCGCCAATGTTGTACCTCTCGCGCGAGAACTTCGCAGCACCCAGCACCTCGCGAGCCTGCTCGGCGTTAATCTCGGGTACAAACTCCTCACCAAAGCCAATCTGTTTGGCACGATGGCGGGCGAGTTTGGCAATCTGCTTATCCAGGGAGCGCACACCACTCTCGCGAGTATAGTCGTCGATAATCATCGCCACAACATCCTTCGAGATGGTCATCTGTTCGGGCTTAATACCGTGAGCCTCACGCTGTTTGCCCACAAGGTGTCGCTCGGCAATTTCGAGTTTCTCGTCCATCACATAGCCCGCAATGTTTATCATCTCCATACGGTCACGCAAGGCCTGCGAGATGTTGCCAACATTGTTGGCTGTGGCTATAAAGAGCACCTTCGAGAGGTCGTAGTCGATGTCGATATAGTTGTCGTGGAAGGTGGAGTTCTGCTCGGGGTCCAAGACCTCCAAGAGGGCACTCGAAGGGTCACCGTGGTTGGAGCGACTCACCTTATCTACCTCGTCGAGGATAATCACAGGGTTGGACGAACCACAACGCTTGATGGTGTCGATAATACGACCAGGCATCGAACCAATGTAGGTACGGCGGTGACCACGAATCTCCGACTCATCGTGCAGACCACCCAGAGAAATACGGCCAAACTTCCTACCAAGAGCCGCGGCCACACTCTTACCGAGCGAGGTCTTACCCACTCCGGGAGGGCCATAGAGGCAGAGAATGGGCGATTTGAGGTCGCCTTTGAGTTTCATCACCGCCAAGTGCTCCAAGATGCGCTCCTTGACCTCCTCCAATCCGAAGTGGTCGGCATCGAGCCTCTCTCGTGCCTGCGCAAGGTCCATATTATCCTCGGTGATGTCGTTCCAAGGCAGGTCGAGCATCGTTTCGAGGTAGTTAATCTCCACCGAGTACTCGGCAACCGCAGGATTCAGGCGCTCCAATTTCTGCACACCCTTCTCGAAAGCAGCCGCCACCTCGTCGTTCCAATTCTTGTGGGCAGCCCTCTCGCGCAACCTCTCCGCATCGTTCAGTTCGTCGTGACCAAGTTCATCTTGGAGAGTACGAATCTGTTGCTGTATGAAATACTCCTTCTGTTGCTGGTCAATCTCCTGCTTTACCTTGCCCTGAATCTGGTTTTTCAGCTCCACGAGTTGGCGCTGATTGATGAGGAATTCGAGCAACTTACGCGAGCGAGCCAACAAGCCTGGGGCCTCCAAGAGTTTCTGACGCTCGGCATCCGTAAAGTCCATATTGGAGCAGATGAAGTTGATGATTCCACGCTTGGAGTCTATATTCTTGATAGCAAAAGTTGCCTCTTTGGGAATACCAGGCGAGATGGAGATGATGTCCAATGCCACATCCTTCACCGAATCGACAATAGCCTGAAACTCAACATTGTTCTTGTCGGGGGCTACATCCTGCAACACACTCACTGCCGCCCTCATATAGGGCTCCGAGCGCAGGAATTGCACAACCTCAATCTTCTCCAAACCGTGGAGAATCACCGTAAGGTTGCCATTGGGCATTTCGAGAATTTTGAGAATCTTGGCAGCGGTACCCACACGGTACATATCGTCGGCTGCGGGATTCTCCACATCGGCCTCACGCTGCAAAACAGCACCCAAGATACCACCCTCGCGCTCCACATCCCTCACAAGTTTGATGGACTTCTCCCTACCCACCGTAATGGGAGTGATGGCCCCGGGGAAGAGCACCGAAGAGCGCAACGAAAGGATGGGAAGTTCGGAGGGAATAGTCACCCTCTCTCCGAGCTCATCCTCATCACCCACAATGGGAATTACCTGATGGATACCCTCGGTGGCCTCACCTATGCCTACGCCTATTTCAAATTCTACACTTTTATTCTTGTTGTTTCTATTCATAATCGTGCGTAATATACCATATTTACAAAAATTCACGCAAATATAGCACATTTCGTGCGCCAAACTCCCTCACAAGGAAAAAAGTTATTAACAATCAGTCAAATTGAGTAAGCCTCGGTCGGTGGCCAACAATCCGCCCTCCACTTGCCCTCGGGTATCTTTTTTAATACCCGAAAAGTTTGAGGAGACAATTGTTCATAGAACGTATAGAACCTATGGGGATTATAGGACTTATTAGACTTATTAGACCTATTGAAGTTATATGACTCACAGGCCATTTATCCCTCCAAATCTCCCCTTGGGGGAGATAAATCTCAATTCTCAATTTTCAATTCTCAATTCTTTTTCGTATCTTTGGAGGTTAAATGCGCAAAAATAAAAGCACAGGACCGAAATCGCCCACAAGGCACAGCCGAAAGGTGGAGCAAAACGACAAAAGTCCCCACAATTTGGGGTGGTTTTGCAAAGATACTCCCCACATAGCGCGGCTGGGTTTTGTGAGGGGAGTTCAAGGCTTGGTTTTGTTTTGGCACCGCAGTTTACCGAGCGTAAATGAGGATGACAAAACAAAAGCATAACGCAGAAATCGCCCACAAGGCACAGCCGAAAGGTGGAGTGAAATAATAAGCAACAATAGAACAAAACAAAATATAACACTTATGAAACTTGCAGACAAATACACACCACAAGAGATTGAGAACAAGTGGTATGACTACTGGATGAAGCACAATATGTTTCACTCCGAGCCCGACAACCGAGAGCCCTACACCATAGTTATTCCCCCACCAAACGTGACAGGTATGTTGCATATGGGCCATATGCTCAACAACACACTCCAAGATGTTTTGGTGCGCAGGGCTCGTATGAAGGGTAAGAATGCCTGCTGGGTGCCCGGTACCGACCACGCATCCATCGCCACCGAGGCGAAAGTTGTGGCAAAACTCAAAGCCGAGGGTATCGAGAAGAGCGACCTCACACGCGATGAGTTCCTCGCCCACGCTTGGGAGTGGAAGGAGAAACACGGTGGTATCATCCTCCAACAGCTCCGCAAGCTCGGTGCGTCGTGCGATTGGGACCGCACCTGCTTCACAATGGATGAGCCCCGCAGCGAAAGTGTCATCAAAGTATTCGTAGACCTCTACAACAAGGGTAAGATTTACCGTGGTGTGAGGATGGTCAATTGGGATCCCTCGGCACAAACAGCCCTTTCGGATGAGGAGGTAATCTACAAGGAGTCGCAGGGTAAGTTCTACTACCTGCGCTACAAGTTGGAGGGCTCCGACCGCGCACTCATTGTTGCTACCACACGTCCCGAGACCATCTTGGGCGACTCGGCAGTGTGTGTGAATCCCAACGACCCCCGCTATGCCGACCTTCCTGCCGATGCAAGGGTTATCGTACCCCTCGTTGGTCGCTCGGTGCCCGTCATCAGGGATGAGTATGTGGATATTGAGTTTGGTACAGGTGCGCTGAAAGTAACTCCCGCGCACGATGTGAATGACTATATGTTGGGCGAGAAGTATGGCCTCGAAACCATCGACATCTTCAACCCCGACGGCACCATCAACGACAAGGTGGGCTTGTATGTTGGTATGGACCGCTTTGAGTGCCGTAAGGTGATTGAGGGCGACTTGGAGGCAGCAGGCCTCTTGGAGAAGACCGAGGCATACACCAACAATGTGGGCTACTCGGAGCGTACAGGTGTGGCTATTGAGCCCAAACTCTCGATGCAGTGGTTCCTCTCGATGGAGGAGCTGGCACAGCCCGCGACCAAGGCCGTAATGGAGGATGTGATTAAGTTTGTGCCCGAGAAGTACAAAAATACCTACCGCCACTGGATGGAGAATATCAAAGATTGGTGCATCTCGCGTCAGTTGTGGTGGGGCCACCGCATCCCCGCGTGGTATCTGCCCAAAGGTGGCTTTGTGGTAGCCGAAACAGAGCAGGAGGCATTGGAGGCTGCACGCGCCAAGACGGGCGATGCAACACTCACTCTTGCCGACCTTCGTCAGGAGGAGGATGTTTTGGACACTTGGTTCAGCTCGTGGCTCTGGCCCATCAGCGTATTTGATGGCATCCGCCAGCCCGACAACGCCGAGATTCGCTACTACTACCCCACCAACGACCTCATTACCGGTCCCGATATCATCTTCTTCTGGGTAGCGAGGATGATTATGGCTGGCTACGAGTGGAGGAACGAAAAACCCTTCAATCACGTCTATTTCACAGGTATCGTGCGCGACAAGTTGGGCCGTAAGATGTCCAAACAGCTCGGCAACTCGCCCGACCCGCTGGATTTGATTGCACAGTATGGTGCCGATGGCGTGAGGGTTGCACTGATGCTCTGCACCTCGGCAGGTAACGACCTGATGTTCGACGAGAGCCTCTGTGAGCAGGGCCGTAACTTCTGCAACAAGATTTGGAACGCCTACCGCCTCTTGACCGGCTGGGAGGTTGATGATAATCTCGCACAGAGTGTGCACTGCGCAAAGGCTGTCGAGTGGTTTGAGAATGTCTACCAGAAGGCCTACAAGGAGATTGAGGAGCACTTCGAGGCATACCGCATTTCGGATGCAATGATGACCCTCTACCGCCTCTTCTGGGACGATTTCAGCGGTTGGTACTTGGAGATGATTAAGCCCGCCTATGGCTCGCCCGCTGATGCAGTGACCGTTGCTGCCACCAAGCGATTCTTTGAGCGTCTGCTGAAACTGCTCCACCCCTTTATGCCCTTCGTAACCGAGGAGTTGTGGCAGCACGTTTCGGAGCGCAAGGAGGGTGAGAGCGTGATGCTCGACTTGTTTGAGGAGCACAAACCCTGGGACGAGAAGATGCTCGCCGAGGTTGATTTGGCTCGTGAGGTTGTGAGCGGCATCCGCAACATCCGCGCACAGAAGAACATCCCCAACAAGGAGCAGGTGGCATTGGAGGTCATCGTGGATGAGAACTACTACCCCACCTACAACTGCTTGGTGGAGAAGATGGCAAATCTCTCGGAGATTCGAGAGGTGAAGGAGAAGAACCCCACCGCTGCTGCGTTTATTGTTAAGACCACGCAGTATTTTGTTCCTATGAGTGAGAACATCAACGTGGAGGAGGAGTTGGAGAAGATGGCCAAGGAGCTCGCCTACTTCGAGGGCTTCTTGCGCACCGTTATGGGCAAACTCTCCAACGAGAGGTTTGTGGCCAATGCCCCCGCTGCCGTTGTCGAGAACGAGAGGAACAAACAGAGGGATGCCGAGGCTAAAATCGCCGCAATCAAAGAACGAATTGCGGCTCTTAAATAGTTGAAAGTTGAGAGTTGAAAAGACTTGTCACGATATTTGCGATGTTAGTTGTATTGTGCGTTGGGGAAACTCACGCGCAGTACAACAAACGCTATATCGCGTGGGCAAGTCGCAATATGCTTGCCGAGGATAACTATAAGGATGCAATTGACATTCTCAATGTACTGATTCGCTCCGATAGGGAGTCCTATGAGGCCTACTATCTGCGTGGCTATGCCAAGCTCGGCTTGGGCGACCTGCTGGGTGCCAGAGCCGACCTCACGCGAGCCATTGAGATAAACGAGGTCTATACCGAGGCCTACCACTACCGAGGAATTGTCAATGCCGAGTTGGGCAACTATGAGGATGCCGTGAAGGACCTAACGAGCGCCATCGAACTGCGCCCCGACATCATCGGTTCCTACTATTCGAGAGGTGTCACCCATCTGCGTAACAAACAGTGGGTAAAGTCGTTAGTTGATTTCGACAGGGTTTTGAGAGTGACCGACAAGGATGCACAGACCTACATCAACCGCGGTGTGGCGCTGCTCGGTTTGAGGGACACACTCGGTGCCCACGAGAGCTTCGACAGGGCTATCCGCACCAACCGCGACTACACCGAGGGCTACAACCAGAAGGCTATGTTGCTGATGGCCGAGGGTAGGAATGAGGCGGCTTTGGAGATGTACAATATGGCCATCAAGTGCGACAGCAGCTACCTCCAACCCATCTTCAATCGTGGCATTGTGTTCTGCAACTTGGAGCGCTACGAGGAGGCCACACGCGACTTTGAGCGTGTGTTGGAGCTGAATCCCTACGTTACGAGTGCCTACTTCGACTTGGCTATCATCCACTCCATTCAGGGCAACTTTCCCCAGGCGTTGGCGATGTACGACAAGGTGTTGGAACACGCACCCGAGAATGTGAAGGGATACTACAACCGCGCAGGAGTGCTGATGGAGATGAATAGGGACTTGGAGGCACTGGGTGACTACTCCAAGGCTATTGAACTCTACCCCGACTTTGCCAACGCCTACCTACATAGGGCTGTGGTGAAGGATAAGATTCACGATAGTGCGGGTGCAAAGCGTGACCGCGCCATTGCCGATAGGAAGATTGCCGAGTATGAGGCACGATTGGCGGAGGACCCCGAGGGGCTGAATATCTATGCCGACACATCGAGGCACTTCAACCAACTCCTATCGTTTGAGTCGCGCCTTGCGGAGAGGAAACTCACCGAGGAGAGCGCAACGAATGCCACCTTGCGCGAGATGTTCCGTTGGTCGCTGGGGGCTCCTCGCACAACGGAGGCCCACCACTACTACTCCCCCATATTGGAGGCTACGGGGGTGGCGAGCGACACACTCATAGTCTTCTCCAATGAGCCAACAAGACTTACCGAGGAGGAGGTTGCAAAGGTCAATGAACGCTACGAGGGTGTGGCCTACACCGACGTAGAATCACTCTTCCGCTGGGCTATTTCGCAACTCACAATGAGGCAATACACCTCGGCAATCAACATCCTCACGGAGGCCATTAGCCTTTCGCCACGGGATGCGATGCTCTACCTCAACCGCGCAGTGGCGAGGGCCGAGATGATAGAGTTCATATCGTCGGTGGGTATGGGCGATAGGATTTCGATTGATTCGGATATGACCCTACGCTCACAGACCAAGCGCACCTACAACTACGATGAGGCGATTGCCGACCTAAATAGAGCCGCAGAGCTTGCCCCCGATGTGGCATACATATATTATAATAGGGGCAATCTCCACGCTCTTTCGGGCGATATGCCTGCCGCCTATGAGGACTACTCGCGAGCGCTGACTATGGCCCCCGAACTTGCCGAGGCCTATTTCAATCGCGGATTGGTGCAGTTGCTGATGAAGGACACCCAGAAGGGTGTTATGGATTTAAGCAAGGCGGGTGAGTTGGGCATTAAGGAGGCCTATGGTATCTTGAAGAGGTATCAGAAGAACTAAATGTTGAAAATCAATATTTTATCACAATACTAAACGCAAACTTTTATGGTACAAAACATTCAAAAAAAACTCAATGATTCGGCATTTGCACGCTGGTCGGCTTTGATTCTCATCGCATTGATGATGTTCTTTGCCTATATGTTCGTGGATATGCTTTCGCCCCTTAAAAGCCAACTCGAAGCATCGCTCGGTTGGACAAGTGGCACCTTCGGCACCTACGCTGCGAGCGAGTACTTCCTCAACGTGTTCTGCTTCTTCCTCATCTTTGCAGGCATCATCCTCGACAAGATGGGCATCCGCTTTACGGGTGTATTGTCGGCCTCGCTGATGGTTATTGGTGCAAGCATCAAGTTCTACGCAATGAGCGACTTGTTCATTGGTAGCGGCTTGGAGACTTGGATGAACTCGTGGTGGGTGGCACTCCCTGGTACTGCCAAACTCTCCTGCTTGGGCTTTATGATTTTCGGTTGCGGCTGCGAGATGGCCGGCACCACCGTATCGAAAGCTATTGCTAAATGGTTCAATGGAAAGGAGATGGCTATGGCTATGGGTTTGGAGATGTCGATTGCACGTCTGGGCGTATTTGCCGCAATGTGGCTCTCGCCTATGGTCTATGAGAAGTTCGGTGCTGTGGTATCGGCTCCCGTAGGCTTTGGTGCAATCCTGCTCCTCATTGGCCTTATTTTCTACGTTGTATTCGTGGTTATGGACCGCAAGTTCGACAAACAGTTGGCAGCTTGTGGCGAGCTCACCACCGAGGAGAGCGAGGAGGAGTTCAAATTCAAAGATTTGGGCAAAATCTTTTCGAGCAAGATGTTCTGGCTCGTGGCACTCTTGTGCGTACTCTACTACTCGGCCATCTTCCCCTTCCAGCGCTACGCCCCCGACTTTTTGAACACCACCCTCGGTGTTGATAATGGTGCGCAGTTGTTCAGCTGCTTCCCCATCTTGGCTATGGTGCTCACCCCCTTCCTCGGTGCCTTCATCGACAACAAGGGTAAGGCTGCCTCGATGCTGATGCTCGGTTCGCTGGTGATGATTGCCTGCCACCTCTCGTTTGCATTCTTGCTTCCCGCCTTCCCCTACAAATGGTTGGCAGTGACTATTGTGGTTATTTTGGGTGTATCGTTCTCGTTGGTGCCCGCAGCTTTGTGGCCCTCGGTGCCCAAGATTATCGACAACCGCATCCTTGGCTCGGCCTACTGCATCATCTTCTGGATTCAGAACATCGGTCTGTTTGCAGTGCCCATCCTTATTGGTAACGTGCTGGATGCAACCGGTGGCTACACCTTGCCTATGGTTATCTTCTCGTCGTTTGGTGTCTTGGCACTCTTTTTCAGCCTCTGGCTCAAACGCGAAAACCGCAAGCAAAACTTCGGCTTGGAAGAGCCCAATATTAAGAAGTAAGACAAAAGATAGTGGCTTGGTAAAATTACCAAGCCACTATCTTTTGTAGTCTAACGTCGAAAGTCAAAAGACTCGGGGCACGCCATTTTGGTGTGCCCCGAGTCTTTATTTGATGGAGGGGTTAGAAGAACTCTGAAAAACATAGAACTCCCATAAGTTCTCGGGCTCGGCGGTTTACTGAGCCCGAGACATTAGACGTTAGACATTAGACGTTAGACTCCTAAAAAGTTCCTCTATCCTATCGGCTGTGGCGCTCCACGAGAAGCGGGCCTTATTGCGACTCACCCCCTCGCGGTAGCGGGTGAGGTTGTCGCCCTCATAGACCTTGGCAATGGCATCGGCCACCGAGCGGGCACTCACCTCGGCAAGCACACCCACAACATCATCCTCAACCATCTCTGCCAAGCCACCCACATTGGTTACAACCATAGGCACATCGAAGGCATAGGCCACCTGTGTGACACCACTCTGGGTTGCCGACTTATATGGCAAGGCGACCATATCGGCCACCGAGAACCAATCGGCCACCTTCTCATCGGGCACAAAGTCGCTATGCACAACCACATCATCCTGCAAGCCCAAGCGTTCAATCTGCTCACGGTATTTCGCATCGCTACCATAGACCTCGCCCACAACGAGCAGTTTCCTACCCACCGTCTTACCCTCGGCCTTCAAGAGAGCCCACGCATCGAGCAAGATATCCAGCCCCTTATACTCCCTCACATAGCCGAAGAACATCACATAGCTCTGCTTGGAATCGAGGCCCAAGCGGGCACACGCCTCCTCTCGGGGCACCTTCGCGCCATAGTTATCAAAGAGTGGATGGGGTGAGAAGAGTGCCTTCGGATTTGGCAGAAAAGTGCGCAAATCGCGATTGACAGCCTCGGACATATAGATAAAACCATCGCACGAGGCGAGAAAATAGCGATTCAGCACTCTATCGTAGAAGTGGGGCTCGTGGGGAGTGATATTATCGAGATGAACAATAACTTTTGTTTTGCCATTTTTGCGCGCCAAGCGACAGATGGTACCGAAGCAGGGAGCCATCAGTGGTGTCCAATATTTCAATACCACAGCATCGGGGGCCTCCCTACGGAGCCTACGCCCCACCCTCCACCACGAGAGTGGTCCCACAGTGCTCACCGTGCGGGCAATAGCAATATCGTGAGGCTTCTCGCCTGTGCGGAATTGGCTCTTACCAGGGAACAATAGGCGTGGGTACTGCAACGAGAATGTGTCGATGGTCACCTCGTTACCCCTCGCCTGAAACTCCCTTGCCAGGCTCTCTATGATTGTCGCCAGACCTCCACGATAGGGAAACGCCGGCCCCAGAAAATTTATCTTCATTGGAATTCCTCTTTCCATTCACTCAATGACACACGCCCCCGCCCTTCGGGCACCCCCTCTAATTTAGAGGGGGAATTTTTATCCGCAAGACGGACTTTTAATCTATCTTGAATTGTTGCAACAACCAAATCGCTACAACTCCACAATGCTTGATTATCAACCCTTAACACCTCTATTCCTCGTGTGGCGAGGAATGCATCGCGAGCCTTGTCGTGTTTTTGATTTTCCTCCGAATGGTGCATCATACCATCCACTTCTACACATAATTTAGCCTTGGGACAATAGAAATCCAACACATATACCCCCACCGAAAATTGGCGACGGAATTGGCATCCTGCAACCTGTTTCCCCTTCAATACCTTCCAGAGTGCAATCTCCTCGGGAGTCGATTTTCGGCGCAATTTACGACGCAAATCCTTCTGCTCAACCAAATTATTTATCCTCTCATTCCTCATCGTATAGCAACTATTCCCCCTCTATGTTAGAGGGGGTGCCCGAAGGGCGGGGGCGTGTGTAAAATTTATTTCGTATTATATTATCACCACTCTTTCTACTCTTGTGTCATCTCTTTGAGTTTATCGCGGTAGGCGGTGAGAATGTGGGACTTGCTAACAAAGCCGAGGTACTGCTTATTATTATCCACAACGGGGAGGTTCCACGCACCTGTCGTCTCGAACTTTTCGAGCACACTCGATGCCGACTCGCCCTCGTAGATAACATCCGCAGGGGGTGTCATATAGCGTTGCACCGAATTGGGGTACTTGCTCTGGTCGAACATATCCTTCCTCAAACGGTCGAACTCAACAACTCCCAACAGTCGGTTTTCACCATCGAGCACAGGGAAAATGTTGCGTGTGGTGTGGGGAATAACCCTCACAACCATATCGCCCAACGTGTCATACTCGCTGACGCTCAAAATATTGGTCTCAATGAGCGAGCGCACCGAGAGAACCACGCTCACAGCTTGGTCCTTATCGTGGGTGAGAAGTTGTCCCTTCTTGCGGAGGGTTTTGGTGTAGATACTATCGGGTTCGAGGTAGCGGTTGATGACATACGACACGCACGAAACAAGCATCAGAGGCACAAATAGTTGGTAGGCACTCGAAATCTCGGCAATGAGGAAGACTGCCGTGAGGGGTGCCTTCATAACACCCGACATCAGGCCCGCCATACCAACCAATGAGAATGCCGCAATCGAGAGGTCGGCATCAAAGAATGTGTTGCCCATATAGGCTGTGATGGCACCCAAGAATGCACCCACAAAGAGTGAGGGCGCAAAGGTTCCACCCACACCTCCCGAAGAGTTGGTGACAGCCATTGCCACAACCTTCACAAACATAATAGCCAACATATAGCCCACTACAACCCAATGGTTCTCCCTATAATCGTAGAAGCCCGAGTTGTCGAAAACCGCCTGTACATCGCCCGTCATAAAGTGGTGGAAGATTCCGTAACCCTCACCATAGAGCGGGGGAAAAAGCAGAATCATAACACCCAATGCCAAGCCACCCACGAGCCACTTCTTCCACTGCACTCCGAGTCGGTCGATAACCTTCTTAACGCGGAAGTTGATGTTCATAAAGTAGTAGCACATAAGGCCACACAATAGCGCCAAGAGCAGGTAGATGGGAATATGTGAGAAGGCGAGGTCGCCAATGGTGCTCGCCGAGAGCATAGGCTCAAAGCCTCGCACAAAGAAGGTGAGCGTCACAGCCGTTACGGAGGAGATAATCAGAGGAATGATGGCCGTCATACTCATATCCAAGAGCAGAATCTCCATCACGAAAATCACACCCGTAATGGGGGCTTTGAAGATTGCCGAGAGGGCCGCAGCCACACCACACGCCAACATCAGCGTCAGGTTGCGGTAGTTGAGTTTGAGCAGCCTACCGATGTTGGAGCCTATGGCGGCACCCGTCAGCACAATAGGTGCCTCGGGACCTACCGAACCACCAAAGCCAATGGTCAGCGCGCCACCCACCACCGAAGAGTAGCAGTTGTGGGGCTTAATCTCCGAGGATGTTGTACTCATCGCTTTGAGCACCTTCGTAACCCCCTCCGAGATGTCGTCTTTGACTATCAGGCGCACAAAGAGGCTCGCCAGAATGATACCCACCATAGGGTACAAGAGGTAGAGCCAACCCACCTCCTCCTTGGGGAACCAGCTCGTCAAGCCATCCTTAATGAGCCCCAAGAGCCATTCGAAAATGCAGGTTACACCTCCCGACACCAAACCCACAACGATTGCCAAAATGAAGGTCAGTTGTCGTGTGCTGATACGCCTGGTCTGCACATTGAGCCAGAGCACAAAGCGCTCCCAAAGACTCATTCGCCCGGTGTTACCTCTCATACGTCTATTTCGATTTTGCTAATTGTTAGAATTTGTAGATACCCATAATCCTGCGCACCTCATCGAGCGTTGCACGAGCGCTCCTACGCGCCTTCTCGGCACCCATCTCGGTCACTTCGTGGAGGTACTTATCGTTGGCACGGATGTCTTCAATGCGCTCACGAATGGGGGCTACGGTGGCGATAATATCCTCTGCCAACTGCTTTTTCAGGTCGCCATAACGAATCTCACACGAGGCATATTTCTCCTTGAAGTACTCAATAGTGTCGGGAGTTGATACAGCCTCCATAATGGTAAAGATATTCTGGATGGGCTCCGAAATGGGCGAGTTGGGCTCGGTGGGACCACTATCGGTCACAGCCTTCATCACCTTCTTGCGGATTACATTGTCGGGGTCCGAGAGGTAGATGCCGTTGCCCTCGCTCTTACCCATCTTACCCGAGCCATCCAATCCGGGAATCTTCACAAGGTCTTTGCCAAAGTTGAAGGGGGCCACCTTTTCGTTGAAGAAATCGGTCTTGTAGATTTGGTTGAAGCGGTGTGCCAAGTGGCGCGTCATCTCCAAGTGCTGCTCCTGGTCTTTACCCACAGGCACATAGTCGGCCCTATGGAGCAGAATATCGGAGGCCATCAACACGGGGTAGTTGAGCAGACCGATATTGACATTATTGGGATTTTTCCTCACTTTATCTTTGAAGGATGCTGTGCGCTCCAACTCACCAACATAGGCGTGCATACCCAACAACAGAGAGAGTTCTGCGACCTCGGGCACATCGCTCTGAACATAGATGGTGGCCTTCTCGGGGTCGATACCTGCTGCGAGGTACTCCGAGAGAATATTGCGCACATTGGAGTGGAGAATTGTTGGGTCGGGGTGGGTAGTTAGGGAGTGGTAGTCTGCGATGAAGAAGTAGCATTCGGCCTCATCTTGTAGCTTCACGAAGTTGCGAAGAGCGCCAAAATAGTTTCCCAAATGGAGTTGTCCTGTGGATCGGATACCACTCAATACACGTTTTTTCATATATGCTTGTCTATTACTTTTTTTGATTTTTCGGTTTCTAATCTACAAAAATACACTTTCTTTGCCAATATCCACAATTATTTGCGTACTTTTGCGTAGTTTTTTAGACCAAACCACATCAGATATATGAAAATTTACTGGCGATTACTATCCTTTGCCCGCCCATTTGGCAGGTATGCAATACCATATTTTTTCTACACGCTCTTCTATGCCGTGTTCAACACCTGCAACTTTGTGATGATTATCCCTCTGTTGCGCACCCTCTTCGACCAGGGGGCTATGTTGGAGGCTGTGACCGAGGCACCCCAATTCAGTGTGAGCATTGAGTATCTCACCGAGTTGCTCAACTATTGGCTCTACTGCCTCTATGGTACCAACTACGACACGATGAATATCCTTGTATTCCTCGCGGGCTTTGTCACCCTCTCGGCACTACTGAGCAACCTCTTCCGCTACCTCGGACAGCGCACCGTGGAGAATCTGCGCATCAACTCCCTGCAAACCATCCGCAATGCTGTGTTTGACAATGTTATGGGGCTCAACCTCTCATTCTTCTCCTCGGCACGCAAGGGCGATATGATGGCGCGCATCACCTCCGATGTGCAGACCGTAAGGTTCTGTATTGTAAACACCTTGCAGGTGGTATTCCGCGAGCCATTCCTCATCATCGGCTACATCATCGCGATGGTATCCATCTCGTGGAAGCTCTCGCTCTTTTCGATAATCTACCTTCCTATCATTGCGCTCATCATTGGTAGCGTTGTGAAGAAGTTGCGCCACCCTGCGCTGAAAGCACAGCAGAACTTTGGCGAGCTCACCTCCGTACTCGACGAGTCGCTCTCGGGTGTGAAGGTTATCAAGGCCTACAATGCCGAGGGTTTCTTCCGCCAGAAGTTCACCTCCATCAACAAGAAATACTCCGACATCACACGCCGTATGATGTACCGCCAGCAGATGGCCTCGCCTATGAGTGAGTTTCTCGGCATTGCGGCCGCTGCGGGACTGCTCATCTTTGGTGGCACACTTGTTTTGAGTGGCAATGGTGGTCTTGATGGTAGTGGTTTTATCGCCTACATCGCCATCTTCACCCAGATCACACGCCCAATGAGGGCCTTCACTGACGCTTTTGCCAATATCAATCAGGGTATTGCTGCGGGTGGCAGGGTTCTCGAACTCCTCGACACCCAGAGCACCATCACCTCCCCCAAGGATGGCGGCATCAGGCTCGATAGCTTCTCGGAGGGTATCGAATTCCGCAATGTGCGCTTCTCCTACGAGGAGGATAGAGAGGTTTTGGGCGGCATAAATTTCACGGTCAAGAAGGGCGAAACGGTGGCATTGGTAGGTCCCTCGGGTGGTGGCAAATCGACCACTTCCGACCTCATTCCCCGATTCTACGACGTAACGGCTGGCGAGATTCTCATTGACGGCAAAAATATCCGCGACTACAACCTCCACTCCCTGCGCGAGAATATGGGTATCGTGTCGCAGGAGACCATCCTCTTCAACGACACCATCGAAAACAACATTCGCCTCGGAAACGACTCCGCAACAATGGAGGAGATTGAGAGGGCTGCACGCATTGCCAATGCCCACGACTTCATCGTGGAGAGTCCCGAGGGCTACCAGACCAACATTGGTGATAGGGGTACCAAACTCTCGGGTGGTCAGCGCCAGAGATTGAGCATCGCCCGCGCAGTGCTCAAAAATCCCGAAATTCTCATCTTGGATGAGGCAACCAGCGCCCTCGACACCGAGAGTGAGAAATTGGTACAGGAGGCTCTGGATAAACTCCTCTCGGGCCGCACCTCGGTAATCATCGCCCACCGATTGAGCACCATCAAGAATGCCGACAGAATCATCGTCATTGAGCAGGGCCACATTGCCGAAGAGGGCACCCACACTGAACTTATCGAGCGTGGTGGTCTTTACGCCAAACTTGTTGCTCTTCAACAGGTCAATTAAGGCACAACGTCTAATGTCATAAATTTCGGGCGTGGAAAAAATTTTCCGCGCCCGAAATTTTATTTCCCCACACTACGTTGAACAAGGTGGGTGACATAGACCGTCAGCAGGGGGAAGAGTATCATACCCAATCCTGGGAGCAGAACGGTGAGAATCTTACCAATGGGGGTGACGGCAAAGAGGGGTGCCCCCACGGTCGTAACATTCAGTCCCGCCCACCAGAGGGCCGTACCAAAGCTATCCACTGCGTGATTTACGACCTCCTCGTAGGCGTAGAACACAAGGGCCGAAAGATAGGTGACAATGACAATAAGCGCCACATAGCTCCACAGAATGGCACTCACGCGCGTGGGTGTGATATATTTTATCAGTCCATATATTCCCGCGCCACCACGCACAAGAGGCAAACATTTGAGCAGAATGTAGAGCCACTTGGGGAGCATCACCCCACCCCACTCCAACATATTAAGGTAGGGAATCGACACCACAAGGAGCACCAAATTGCGCACAAAATAGCGACGCGGACTTTTTGCTACCATCATCTGCACCACAAAGTCGGTCACAAAGACCATACAGACCACAAGTTGCAACTCCTCGACACCTGGCGAGAGGATGTAGCTTTTTCGATGGACAACATCGAGGGTAAAAGAGACCAACAAGAGAATGCTGGCGAGGATTGCCACCGCATCAAGACGACGCGCAAGGCGCATTTCGGAGGTATTTTTCATAGCAAAACAACTTTTTCACCTCAATATGCAAAAAAAATACCTCGGAAAGTTTGCGAGGAAAAAATAATCACTTATCTTTGCATCGCTTTTCAGCAAAGCGGCGAGATAGCTCAGCTGGTTAGAGCGCATGATTCATAATCATGAGGTCCCCAGTTCAATCCTGGGTCTCGCTACCAAGAGGCGGTAATCATTAGATTGCCGCCTTTTTTGTTTGGGTTAGTTTGCCACCCTTTTCAGCGAGGGATGGCAGTTGCACCAACCCCTCTTTCCCATAGTTTCCACCTATACCACTATCAAAATTTCCGATTTGACTTTTCGCCACGATGGTATTATCTTTGCATAAAGAAAACACGACAACGAAAAGTTTAACCGATAAAAAAACAGAACAATTATGGCAACCAAATTCTATAAATGCAACCACTGTGGCAACGTAATCATCAAAGCCGTTGATGGCGGCGTAACCCCCTTCTGCTGTGGCGAGAAGATGACCGAACTCATCCCCGGCACCGTAGAGGCAAGCGTAGAGAAACACCTCCCCGTTGTGGAGAAAATCGACGACTGCAAACTGCGTATTCAGGTGGGTAGCGTTGAGCACCCTATGCTCCCCGAGCACCACATTGCTTTTGTCTATGTAGAGTTTGAGGACGGTGGCGTGAAAGTGGACCTCAAAGAGAAACCCGTAGCAGAGGTGTGCATCTGCGGTCGCAAACCCGTGGCTGTCTATGAATACTGCAACCTCCACGGCCTCTGGAAAACAGAGTTGTAAAATTGAAAGTTGAAAATTAAGCGGGCTCGGCAAACACTTGCCGAGCCCGATACTTTTTTCAACTCACCCTCGCCTCTACACCTTCGAGGTCAGCTCCCTCACCAACTTGTAATTGTACAAAAACTCCTTGGCCAGAACGCGCAAGACTGTATAGGCAGGAATTGCCACAAGCATACCCAGCACACCCGACGAGGTGCCCGCAATGAGTGTCACAATGAAAATCTCCAATGGGTGGGCATTGACCTGACGCGAGAACACCCTCGGGGAAACAAAGTAGTTATCCACAACCTGTGCCACAATGATTGTTGCAGCAATGGCAACGACCACATAGCCCAGAGTCATACCTCCCGCGCTCACAAACGTAAGTCCCGACAAGGCGCTAATTATGAACCCAATCCAGGGGCCAACATAGGGTATAATATTGAACACACCCTCAATGAAGCCCACAAAAATCGCATCCTGCAACTCGAAGCCACACACCCACAAAATTGCCGACACCACACACATCATTATGGTAATCTGGATGAGCACGCCCAAGAAATAGCGCGATAGGAGCGAGGTGATGGACTCCACAGCACGCCTTACGTTCTCCTCATATTTGGTGGGGGCAACAGCCACCAGCATCCTCATAAACAGTCCCTCCTCCTTCATAAAATAGAAGGCGATGAACGAGATACTCACCGCAGCAACCACAACATTGCCTGCAACAGAGAATACCGACGAGAACAGAGAAGTTGCCGTACCACTATCAACAAACTCCTTTACCCACGAGGTAAACATCTCCATCAGAGAGGTTTGCGAAATATTTATCTTGAAATATTTTTCCAGAAACAACCCCAACTCGGTCATTGGTTCACGCAGGGAGGAGAGCAGATTCTGGTAATCGAGGTGCGCAAGGTCACTCATCTTGCCCGAAATCAGAGGAATGAGCAACACAAAGAAGAGCACAATAACCAACCATACCGACACCACACCCACGATGGCTCCCACCCAGCGAGGCAGTTTGCGCCCAAAAATCTTCACGCCCGAGACCTTCGCAACCAAAGGTTGGCACATAAGAGCCAGCACACCCGCAAGGAGAATATAGAAAACAATATCGCCAAAAAACCAAAAGACAGCAACGAGTGCAGCGAGCGCTACAATACCCAACAAGTATCTGTGCATATTATTCATAATCAACAAGTTTAGGATTAGCACCTCTCCCTATTTCAGGCGAGCAAGAATGGTCTGGGAGCCCTTGACCTTCTGGTCGATATCCACCAAAATTTCGCTTCCAATGGGGAGAAAAACATCCACACGCGAGCCGAACTTTATACATCCCGACTTGCTATTCTGCTCCACCCTATCGCCCACCTCGGGGTAGCAGACAATCCTGCGAGCAATCCATCCTGCAATCTGGCGGTAGGCAATCTTCACCCCACCCTCGGTCTTCACCACAACGGTGGTATGTTCGTTCAACTCCGAGCTCTTGGGTTGCCACGCAAGCACAAACTCCCCATTGTAGTGGTCTTTATAGGTAATCTCTCCCGACACTGGGTGCCAATTGACGTGGACATTGTAGAAGTTCATATAGACCGACATCTGCACACACCTTTCGCAATCCATACCCTCGGGGGCATCCACCTCCTCGATGGTCACAACCCTACCATCAGCAGGGGCAAAGACCGCACTCTCATCCTTCAAAACTCTCCTCTCGGGCTCGCGGAAGAACATTATGAAGAAGACAATGCGCCACACCAAAAAGGCATCCACCAACGCCAATGCCCACCAAGCCCAATCATAGACCAAAGCCGTAGCGGTGACTACGGCAATGATGAGCAGAAAAATTGCGGTATTAATCTTTATACCTGTATATCCTTCGGGATTGATTCTCATAGTCCAAAAATCATCATATAAACGTATGCAAAAGGCATAGCCATCAGCAGTGCATCGAACCTATCGAGGATACCTCCGTGGCCGGGTATCACATTGCCCGAATCCTTCACGTCGTACTCCCTCTTTATCATCGACTCCACCAAGTCACCGGCAACACCCGACAAAGCAACAACAGCACCCAGGCCTCCCCAAGCGTAAATATTACCCTCCATCATATAGCCCACAGCCATAGCAAAGGCCACCGCGAAGAGCACACCACCAAAGAGCCCCTCCCACGACTTCTTGGGCGAAATCGAGGGGCACATCTTATGTTTGCCAATGGAGCACCCCACCAAGTAGGCAAAAATATCATTCACCCACACGATGAAGATAATGGCCAGCACTCGGGCGGGCTCCCACTCCCTACCAACAAAGCCCACCATCATCATAAGTGCCATAGGTACAGCCGTATAGAGCAGGCCAAAAGTTGTAATAGCCATATTTTCAAGACTCCTTTGGGAGCCACGCGAGAGTTCAGCAGCAAAGAGCAAGGGCACAAACAGAAGCAGAGTGAGTAGCACCACGGGCGAGGGTTCCAGAACGCTCTCGGCAACCAAAGCCACACCGATGCACATCGCCAATATACCCATTGGGCGCACACCCTCACGCGAGGATGCCATACGGAAGAGTTCGTCCTGCCCTACTACAACAACAGCGGCCGCAACCACAGCCAATGCCCAAGGTGACAGCAGGGCCGCACCCACAACAATCACCCCCAAAGCAGCTCCCGCCACTGTTCGCAATCCCAAGTTTTTACCTTTCAGACTCATTTGTTATTTTTATCTAACGACTTTGTTCCTATATGCCCTCAAATCACCTCAAACTAACTCCTCTTTTTTCGCTCGCCGAAAATACGCTCCAAATCCTCCGAGAATACAACCTCTTTTTCGAGCAAGAGTTCGGCAAGGGTAGCAAGTCCCTCGCGATTCTGTTTGAGGATGGTGGTCGCCATATCGAAAGCCTTATCGATGAGCGCCTTCGACTCCTTGTCAATCAGCACCGAGGTCTCCTCGCTGTAAGGTTTCGAGAAAGAGTAGTCGCTCTGCCCCGTAGAGTCGTAGTAGGAACGGTTGCCCACCTTATCGCTCATACCATAGTAACTAACCATAGCATAGGACATCTTGGTAGCCCTCTCCAAATCGTTGAGTGCGCCTGTGGAGATTTCGCCAAAGGTCAGAAACTCCGAAGCCCTACCACCCAAGAGCGATGCCATCTCGTGCATCATCTGCTCGGTGGTGGTTATCTGCCTCTCCTCGGGCAAGTACCACGCAGCACCAAGTGCCCTACCTCGTGGTATAATCGTAACTTTCACGAGGGGGTTGGCGTGCTCCAAGAGCCAGCTCACCGTGGCGTGTCCCGCCTCGTGGTAGGCGATGGTACGTTTCTCATTGGGGGTAATCACCTTACTCTTCTTCTCCAAGCCACCGATGATGCGGTCTACGGCCGCGAGGAAGTCCTCTTTCGAGATAGCCTTCTTATCGTTACGGGCTGCAATGAGGGCTGCCTCGTTGCAGACATTGGCAATATCGGCACCCGAGAAACCAGGGGTCTGTTTTGCCAAAAACTCCACATTCACATCGTCAGCGAGTTTGAGTTTGCGCATATGCACACCGAAAATCTCCTCCCTCTCTTTGAGTTCGGGAAGGCCCACATCAATCTGCCTATCGAACCTACCAGCACGCATCAGTGCCTTGTCCAAAATATCTACGCGGTTGGTGGCAGCCAGCACAATAACGCCCGAGTTGGTGCCAAAGCCATCCATCTCGGTAAGGAGCTGGTTGAGAGTATTTTCCCTCTCGTCATTACCCGAAAAACCCGCATTTTTACCCCTTGCGCGACCAATGGCGTCAATCTCGTCGATAAAGACAATGCAGGGGGCCTTCTGCTTGGCTTGTGCAAACAAATCCCTCACACGCGAGGCACCCACACCCACAAACATCTCCACAAAATCGCTACCGCTAATGGAGAAGAATGGAACATTTGCCTCACCAGCCACAGCCTTGGCCAACATAGTTTTACCCGTTCCGGGAGGGCCTACAAGGAGTGCGCCTTTGGGAATCTTACCACCGAGCTCGCGGTACTTTTCGGGCTTGCGCAGAAAGTCCACAATCTCCATAATCTCCACCTTGGCCTCCTCCAAGCCTGCAACATCCTTGAAGGTCACCTTGTTCTCGTTGTTCTTATCATAGACCTGTGCGCGGGCTTTACCCACGTTCATCACGCCATTTTGTCCCGCAGCACCACGCGATGCCGAGCGGAACATCAAGACCATCATCACCACAAGGAGAATCATTGGCAACCATCCCACCAACTCTCGCCAAATGCTCTTGGTGTATTCCCACGCGGGCACAGGCACCTCCACACCATACTTCTGGCCTATCTGCGCCAAGTCGGAGCGGAAAATCTCGGGGTTACCGATATTGTAGATAAATTGGTGTTTAGCCTCGGGCAAGGTGTTGTAGGTAGGCTTCTGGCGATACACCTCCACAGCCTCCTTTTTGAGCCAGATGTGGGCAACCTTGTCGTTATTGACCTCTATTTTGCTCACATCGCCCTTCACAATCATCTCCTCCAAGCTCTTCCAATCAATCTTGCGAGGAGTACCCTCGCCGGTAATGAGCTGCATTGCGAACATTCCGACAAGCAAGAGGCTCCAAAAAACAAAGAGCCACGACATCGGGCCACGCCTACGCCTTGGGGGCATAGGCTGACGTGGGGGCATATTGTTTCCCGAGTTGGGATTTCCGCCACCCATATTGTTTGTATTATTTTCCATCTATATTGGTTTATTTATTAATCTTTCCAATCAGTAACGCAGGGATTTGAATTTTAGTACCCCAGGGGGAATTCAAAATGCAAAATTCAAAATTTAGTCTAACGTCGCAAATGCGAGTAAGCGAGAGCAGAGGCTGCTTGCAGACTATGCCGAGCGTGAGCATTTTAGAGCAGACGTAGTCTGGTCAAATGTCGCGGTCGCTCTGTGACCGAAAATTTTTATTAGGGACTTTAAGGACTCCAATTCTCAATTCTCAATTCTCAATTCTCAATCCTCCCCTTACTCTTCCGACTCGTAGCGAGTGGCGGGAGCATCGGCCCAGAGCTGTTCGAGGCGGTAGAAGTCGCGCAGAGGGGTGAGGAAGATGTGTACAATAACATCCACATAGTCCACCGCAATCCACGCAGCGTTGGTCTTACCCTCCACCCTGCGGGGTTTCTCGCCCAACTTCTCCTCCAAAGCCTCCACGATGCCATCGGCAATCGCATCAACCTGGGTGGTAGAGTCGGCATTGCACACCACAAATGCATCACAAATCGTACCTTCCAGAGCGCGAAGGTCGAGAGATACGATATTGTGTCCCTTTTTGTCCTGAATAGCCTCGACAATATTGTCTATCAATTTCTGCATAAGTCTATATGTTTAATTTCATTCTTTATGAATCGAACCACAAATGTACACTTTTCGCACCGATTTATCTCCTTTCGGATAGACTTTTTTTACCCACACACTCCATAATCGTATCACGAAGGGCGGTTATGAGCATCTCTTTGGCGTAGGTGCGACGCACGCCCACCACAATTTTGCGCGAAGCAGCCCCCTTTGCAAGCGTCTTTACCCTACCCTGCAAAGCCTCTGGAATATAGGGCAGAGCCATTTCGGGGATGATGGTCATCATTGAGGTGGTATCCACAATCCTCATCACGGTTTCGAGCGAACCACTTTGGAGCGTATAGGGCAATTCGTGGAGTCTGCCCGTACCGCAAATCTCAATAATTTGGTCCCTCAAACAGTGTCCCTCGGAGAGCAGTATGAGGTCCTTGCCATAGATGTCCTCTATACGCAGATTGGTGCGAGCCGAGAGTGGATTTTCGGGCGAAACGTAGGCGTAGAATCTATCGTCAAAGAGTTCCTGCTCGGTGATTCTATCGGGGCAGGTGCCACCCGCCAGGAGTGCCGCATCCAACTCGTCGCTATCCATCGCACGGATAATATCGGGGGTTATCATCTCCCTGATTTCCAACTCCACATTGGGATACCTCTCACCAAAAGTGTGAACAAAGCGAGGTAGCAGATAGGGAGCAATGGTGGGTATAACTCCCAATCGCAACTTACCCGAAACACTACCTTTAAGCTCCGCAACGCACTCTTTCACATTATTATATGCCAGCAGAGCCTCTCTTGCCTTCTCAATCACCAGCGCACCCACCTGTGTGGGAACAACAGGTTTTTTGGAGCGATCCAAGAGCACCTCACCAAGTTCCTCTTCGAGGTTTTTAATCTGCATCGAGAGCGAGGGCTGCGTCACAAAGCATATCTCACTCGCCTTCGAGAAACTCCCGCAGTTTGCCACCGCAAGGAGATATTCAAGTTGTATTATAGTCATAGCCTATGATTTTTCGCAAAGTTATAAATAAAAGTTGAGAGCGCAAAGTTTTGCACTCTCAACTTTTATATTGGTAATCTATTATTCGGACACTCTCTGTTTGCGACGGATGGCGGCCGACTACTCCGCAAGGAGCCACTGCTTTCCGCTCTTCACCAAATTGTAGGTCGCAGTGATTTGCTGTCCATCTTTGAGGGTAACAACAGCCTCCACCGTTGCGTCACTCTCGCCCTGGCTGATACCCACAACCTCAAAGTCATCCATACCACCCGCAGCCTGCAACTCGCCACACTGCTCGGCATAGGCTGCGCAGTAGATTTCCACCTCCTCGGGTTGGACATTCATAAGTTCCACTGCCCCTTTTACATCGCCCTTCGAGAGCCTCTCCCAGCACTCCTCAACAACCTTCTCGGGCTTATCAGCACCGCCACACCCAACAAGCAGAAGGGCAAACAATGCGGCACACAAAATCCTCTTCATAACTATATTAAGTTTTTGATTATTCAACAATTACATATTCTCCACACTTATGCATATAGCCACCCTTACCATTCTGCACGACAGCTGCATAACCATTCTCAAATGTGGAGATGCGGTCAAAAATAGGCTCGCGCAACATCTCGCCAGCAGTATTCACCAAGCCCCTCTTCTCGCCCTTCTTCACAGCCGCCACACCATCGGTAAATCGGCTCACAGCGTCGTAGATGCAAGGAATAATGGGCATACCATCGGGTCCAACAAAGCCCCACTTACCATCGTGACGCACCGCAAATCTTCCCTCGCCAATGGGGCGCACACGCTCATAGAGGCAGGGGACTATCTCATCACCGCGGCTATCCACAGCTCCCATACGGCCCGCACGGGTGACAATCGAATAGCCTTCGGCAAAACTCTGGGCACTATCGTAGCGACTCACAAACGCGACTCTTCCCGCGGGTGTCACAAACTCCACAGCTCCGCGATGTACCACGCGAGCGAGTCCGCAACTAAATGGTTCGGCACTCTCGAAACGAGGTTCTACAACCTCCATACCCGACACATCAATATAACCCCAGCGGCCATCCACCTGAACGGCTGCATAGCCCTCCGAGAACTCACCAATGGAGGTGTAGCGACACGGCGAGACAACCTGTCCTTTGCTATCGACCACACCATAGCGGCCCTTATAGCCCACCACCACACAGCCCGTTTCGGGAATAACCTCTCCGCGGTAGTCATAGAGGCAGTTGCCCTTGGTATCTATGTAATACTGTATGCCATTGAGTGTTGCCAAAGCCAAGCCCCCCTCAAAAGAGGTTGCCATATCGAATCGGGGCGAAATCGTATAATCGCCATCCTCATTGATGTAGCCCCACTTGCCATTCTCGCTCTGCACCACAGCCACACCCTCACAGAAGGGATAAGCATCGCGATAGGATGCAGCAATAACCATTGAGCCATCCCTGCGCAGGTAGCCCCACGCTCCGCGCAACTTCACCGCTGCACGTCCCTGGCTGAAACTCCTCGCCTGCTCATATTTACACAGCACCACCTCACGGCCCTGCTCATTGACAAAACCATAGCGACCATTGCTCACAACCATCGCCAACTCCTCACTAAACGGCTCAATGTGGTCATACTTACAAGGGGCTATCTCCTGACCGCCACTTCCAATAATGCCCCATTTGCCACCAGAGGATACAAGTGCCACATCCAGCGCTCCAAAGCCCATTGTTGCGTCATAGCGACAAGCGACAATACTCTTGCCCGTATCATCCACAAAGCCCCACTTAACACCTCCGCGCACCTCGTGCAAAGCTCGGCCCTCACGATAGCGCACCTCGTCCCACTCGGGAGCTATAATCTCCACACCCTCGGCATCCATCACTCCCACCTTACCTGCACGAGAAATAATGTAGTGGTTATCGAGGGGCTCTATGCTGTCGTAATTCTCAACCCTATGTTGTGCCAAATCCACAACCTTTGAGCCGAGGATAATTCTTCCGCCACCCTCTTCGGCAAGGTGTGCAGCCATAACCATCTGGTAATCACTCTTCATCACGCCCCACTTGTCGTTCATCCTCACCCAAGCATAGCCGTTGATGAAGTTTGGCATAAGGTCCAAAGTGGGCTCCACGCTCACTTCTCCCTCGCGGGTAATCACGCCCCAACCGCCATTCCACTCATACCATATCTCCTGTTTCACACCAAATTCGGGGCACTCTACAAAGGTTGCATCGCACAAAATCCGACCATCCCTACTAACAACGCCCCAGCGATCATTCCACCTCACCCAAGTGCTATTCTCACCACTTGCAAAGGTGGGTTGATACGACAATGTCGGACGCAAAACAATGTTGCCATCGCGAGAGATGACACCCCATTTGCCACCCCAGACGCCCCACGCCAAGTTGTTATCGTCGAAGATGGGCTCATTGCGTAGCAGTGGGTTCATAACAATCTTGCCATCACGGGCCACAATACCCCAAGCATCATTCCACTGTGCCCACACGCTATCTCTCTCTCCAAATTGTGGGCGTACAGCAAGTATAGCATCGAGAATCACCTCGCCATCCTTACTCACAACACCCCATCTATTGTTCCACTTTGCCCAGCAATAGTCCACACCCTCGGGGAAGACAGGACGCGAGGAGAGAATCGCATCAAACGCTATGCGTCCCTCACGATTGAGTGCTCCCCACCTATCGTTCCACTCCACCCAAGCGACCTTTCCGTCACCAAATTCGGGAGGTGACGCAAGGCGGGCATTGAAGAGCACCTTACCATTGTGGCCAATAGCGCCCCACTTATCGTTCCACTCCACCCAAGCAACATTACCATCACCAAAATCGGGCATAGTAGCAACAGCCACCTCGGAGAGAATCGCTCCTCGGTTGTTGACCAGAATCCATCCATCGGCACACTCCGCCCAAGCCAAGCCATCCTCGCCAAAGAGAGGCCTATCCTTTATCGTTGGAGCAAGCAGAACCTCGCCTGCGTGATTCAGCACACCCCACAGCGACTGCCATTTAGCCCAAGCTACATTGTCGGCATCGAAGAGCGGGCGTTGTTCCAGCACGGCATCAAACAACACCTCCGTAGTGCGCGAAATTGCGCCCCAGCGATTATTCCACTTCGCCCAAGCAACACCCTCCTCAAACACGGGTTCCTCCTCAACGACAAAATCAAACGCCACCGAGCCGTCCATCCTCACTGCACCCCAATAGAGGCCATTGCGAATCCACGAGATGCCATTCTCATCGAAGAGGGGTTTTTCGTCCAGCACTGCGTCAAACACAACATCTCCATAAAGGCCAACAGCACCCCAACGTCCGTTCCACCTTGTCCACGACACAGAGGCCTCGTTGAACATTGGATGGTTCTCCAACACAGGCTCAAAGATAATCTCTCCCACCGAGGAGATAACACCCCACCCCTCATTCCAGCGTGCCCAAGCGACACCCTCCGAGAAGTCGTCCATCTCCACAATTGTGGGCTCAAAAATCACATCGCCACGGGAATTTATAGCGCCCCAAGCGCCATCCCATCTTATCCAGCAAATATCATTGAAAAATGAGGGCCGCGAGAAGAGTTTGGGTTCAAAAAGCACCCTACCCTCGGGGGTTATAGCTCCCCAGCCACCGCCCCAATGTGCCCAAGCGACACCCTCCGAAAATTCGGGGCGATTGTAAATCTGAAAATCAAACAGAACCTCACCCTTGGTGGAAATCAAGCCCCAACGCTCATCCCTCTCCACCCAAGAGATACCATTCTCAAACTGCTCCATTCGGCTGAATTGGGGCTCAAAAAGCACCTTCCCCGATTGTGAAACAATACCCCAACGTCGCTCCTTCACAACCCACGCAATCCCATCAACAAAGGGTGTAATGGTGTCGTATTGAGGCACAAAAAGATACTCTGCGTTGCGACGCAGAACACCCCATTTATTCTCATACTTAACCCTCGCAAGGGTATCTACAAATGGCTCTACTTGGGAGAAAATGGTCTTGATAACCGTGCGCCCCCTCTCGTCGGCATAGCCCCACACTCCACGCTTCTCAATGGGATTAATAGTACCTTCGAGGCTCTTACCCTTCAATGGGCGCAGTTCATAGGGTTGAGTTTGTCCGCTCACAGGGAGGACAAAAATGAGAAGACAGAGAACCAACACCCCCTTTGCAAGGATGTTACACAAATCTCCAACAAGGTTCTCTATTCTCTTCATCTATCCGTTTGGTTTAGCAGTCGAAAGCTTCGACGCCACAAATTTACATACGCTATTTTGATTTCAAAATAGTCCTCTACAATTTTTCTAACGTTTTTTCGAGTCCCACACCTCGCGAGCCCTTGACCAAAACAAAAGCCCTCTCAATGGGGCTCTCGTCGAGCCACACTCGCAACGCTCCCACATCTGCAAAACGCTCAACGCGAGGGTCGGCACACTCACACGCCATAAAGTTCGCACCCACAAGAAGCACCCTGTCGGCATTATCCACAAGCGCCTCTCCAAGAATCCTCTGATGCTCCCCACCACTCCACTCACCAAGTTCCAGCATATCGCCCAGAATCAACACCTTTTGTGGATAGGCAGAGTGATTGGTTTTCAAGTGGTTGGCAATAGCCACACTCATACTCGAAGGGTTGGCATTATAGCAATCCACCGTCAGCAGGTTACGCTCCGTGGCAGTCGATTGAGAGCGGTTGTTGGAGGGCACATACTCCGCAATAGCCACCAAGGCATCCTCGTGGGACACACCCAAGAGGTCGCCAACAGCCAATGCCGCGGCAATATTGAATCGGTTGTAGTCGCCCACAAGGTTACTCTTCACCCCCTCCGACAAGGCTGTCGGATAGGCAACACTCTTCAACCCAACACGCTCTGCGACCATCTCCGCAAGAACCTCATCCTCCGCACGATAGAGGGCAACTCCCGAGTGCATCGAGAGGTAGTCATAGAGTTCGCCCTTACCTTTGCGGATACCCTCAACACCACCAAAGCCCTCCAAATGGGCTCTGCCGATGTTGGTGATTAATCCATAATTGGGCTGTGCGATGCTTGCCAAGAGTGCAATTTCACCCTGCGCACTCGCACCCATTTCAACGATTGCCACTTCGGCATCACGAGGAATGGAGAGCAGAGTTAGTGGCACACCGATATGGTTATTCAGATTGCCCTGCGTGTAACAGGTGCGCCACCTATGCGAAAGCACCGCAGCGGTAAGTTCTTTGGTCGTGGTCTTACCATTGGTGCCCGTAATTGCCAGAACGGGAATTGAGAGCCTTTGGCGATGGTAGCGAGCCAACTCTTGGAGTGCCACAAGTGTGTCGGGCACAACCACATATCTATCATCCACCGCCACCTCTGGATTATCCACGACGGCCCATTTTGCACCCGCCTCCAAAGCCTTTGCAGCGTAGAGATTTCCATCGAAATTCTCCCCTCGTAGGGCAAAAAACAACTCACCACCGACAATCTTTCGGCTATCGGTCACCACCCCCGAAGAGGCAAGGTATTTTTCGTACAATCTCTTCATTTTTACAGGCCTATGGCGTTTATATATCTTATGTTTTCGGGTACATGGTGCCCGCGACAGTTGACGGTTGACTAAATATGTTTCTCTCCCGATTCGAACTTCACATTCTCCACAAAGCGTTTGATGTGCTGCTCGGCCTTGCGGGGGCAAATCATCAGAACATCCTCCGTGTCGACCACAATGTAGTCTTTGAGCCCTTCCAACACAGCAATCTTACCTTGTGGGAGTTTTATGATGCAGTTTTCGGTCTCAAAGGTGAAGTTGTCGGTACGCATTGTATTGCCAAACTCATCCTTGGCGGAGTGTTGATAGAGTGAGCCCCAAGTACCCAAGTCGCTCCATCCGAAGTCGCTACAACGCACCCACACATTCGACGAGCGTTCCATAATACCATAGTCTACCGAGATACCGCCACACTCGGGATATACCCTATCTAGAGCCTCCTGCTCGGTGGGCTTACCGTAGTGTTCTGCGATGGAGTTAAGAATCTCGTAGGTCTCATTTTGGAACTCTCGGAAGGCTTCAAGAATCGTATCCACCCTCCAAACAAAGATACCCGAATTCCAGAAATATTCGCCACTATCGACAAACACCTTCGCCAACTCCACATTGGGTTTTTCGGTAAAGGTCTTAACCTTGTTGAACTTACCGTGAGTGACGTGTTTGTTGGCTTGAATATAGCCATAACCCGTCTCGGGACGAGTGGGTTCCAGACCGATAGTCAGGAGCGTATCACCCTTCTCATCAATAAAGTCAAGACACTGCTGGATAACCTCACAGAAGTGGTATTCGTTGAGAATAAGGTGGTCGGAGGGGGTTACAACCATTGTTGCATCGGGGCAGATGGCACGGATGTGCATTGCCGCGTATGCAATACAAGGGGCGGTGTTCTTACCCACTGGCTCACAAAGTACCTGCCCTGCGCCAATCTCGGGAATTTCGGCAAGCACCATATCTCGATAGGCGCTATTGGTCGCCACAAGGATGTTCTCGGTGGGGATAATATTTGCAAATCTTTCGAAGGTTGCCCTCAAAAGCGACTTGCCCGTACCGAGCACGTCGAGGAACTGTTTGGGGCGCTGTCGACGACTAATGGGCCAGAATCGGCTGCCGACTCCACCCGCCATAATCACACAAAATTGGTTATTGTTCATCTGTTAGGCAATGTTTTTGGGATGGTGAGCGTTATTTTTGCACAACTTCCCTCGGTTACTATTGGACAAAAGTACGAAATTTTACTACCTTTGCCAATTATTATGGTGTTTAATTTAGTAAGAATTTACTTTTATAACGCGAAAAGATGAAAATTAAGTATTTTACACTACCCAATATCCTTACTCTCTGCAATCTTTTGTGCGGAGTCTTCGCCACAATCACAACCATTGCCAGCATCTGGGACGAGAGCATCTCGCTCCAAGCCCCTCTTCTGTTCATCCTCGCCTCGGCCATCTTCGACTTCCTCGATGGTTTTGCAGCAAGGCTCACAGGACAGTACTCGGCTCTCGGTGTGCAACTCGACTCGCTTGCCGATATGGTCAGTTTTGGACTCACCCCCTCGCTGATACTCGTTGCAATGTTCTCCAATGGCGGAGGTATTGGTTGGTGGTGGCTTCTCTGTCTCGGAGTTGTACTCTGCTCGGCTCTGCGCCTTGCACGCTTCAACATTGACGAGGAGCAGAAGGAGAGCTTCATTGGACTCCCCACCCCTGCGCTTGCAATTGCTGTGGGCTCCTTGGCGTGGGCTGTGGAGGCTGGCACACTCACCCTCTCACCCAGCGTGATTCTCGCCATCGGTGTTGTTGGTGCGTGGCTGCTCATCTCCCCCATCAAGATGTTTTCGTTCAAGTTCAAGAGCTTTGCAGTGCGTGAGAATGCTGTGAGATTCGGCTTTTTGGCAATGGCCCTCACCTGCCTTATCGTTGGCGGATTGAGTACCCTCTGGGTAATCATCCTACTCTACATCCTCACCTCGCTGATACTTCAACTTACCTCCACATTCCGTAACCCCAAAGAGAGAGCATAAGACGGTGAAAAAGATACTCTACATACTATCACTAACAATCGTAGCGCTACTCGGCAGCGTGACCAATCTGTGCGCACAAAGTTTTGATGCACAAGACTTTGGTCGTGACAATGGAGCTGCACTTGCGGCTGCTATGCAGAACTCCAATGGCAACCCCTACGCTGGCGAGGTTGAGCTCGACGAGAACGGCAACCCAATTCCTCCCGAAGAGCAGGCCGACTCCACCCGCGTGAAAGAGATTATGCCTTTGGAGTCCTATTTCTTCGACGACACAATCCGCCGTCAGAAACACTTCCGCTGGGTGGCCGACACCTACACCAACAACATCCGTATGGAGAAGGTCGACACCCTTTTGGGGCTCTTCTCCCGCGACTATCCTTTCCAGAGGGAGGATGTGGGCGATGCCAATGTGGGCATCCTCGGTGGAGCGAGCACACCCCTCAACTTCTTCCGTCGTCCCAAAGGTAACAACTTCGACTTCACAAACGGATATTACTCCTACCTCTTCACGGTGGAGAACGCCTCGCACTACAACAATAAGCGCCCCTACACCTCCCTCGCCTACCAAACAGGTGGCCAGAAACGCTACGCAGAGGATAAGTTGGAGGTGCTCCACGCCCAGAATGTCACCCCATCAACGGGCTTCAATGTACGCTATAACAGCTACCACTCGCGTGGTATCTACAATTGGCAGAGGGGTAAAGTGACCGATTTTTCGGGCAATTTGAACCACACTGGCAAACGCTACTCACTCCACGCAGGAGTTATCTCCAACTCCATTTCGCAAAGAGAGAATGGTGGCTTGGTGGAGGCTTGGCACGTTGCCGACACCCTCTATGAGTCTGCACAAGGTATGCCAATGAAGATGACCGACGCACTAAACAAGGCATCCAACACATCTTTCTATGCTGTGCAGACCTATGGCATACCCTTCGTACCTCTCACCGACTCGGTATTCACAATGGCCGACCGCACAGCCATACACTTCGGACACGCCATAACCTACAACCGTTGGGGGCGTCGCTATACCGACACCCGAAAGGGCACATCCTACAACATCACAGACCGCACCGGTGCCGTTGTTGAGAAACTCAACTTCTATGATAATTGGTATATAGACCCCGACCAGACAAGCGACACACTCTCCGAGTCGTTGCTCACCAATAGACTCTTTGTGCAGTTTGTACCCTACGACCGCAAGGGTGTGGTGGCAACGGTAGATGGCGGTATCGGCTGGGACCACCACGAATACTACCAATTCCATTTGGAGGACTACATAAAAGGCCACGTCACAGACAAATACAACACATATTACGCCTATGCAGATGCGCGTGGTTTCATTGGCAAGTGGCTCGATTGGCAGGGGCGCGCAAGGATAAATGTGGCGGGCTATCGTGCAGGTGACATAGACCTCGACGCAGGGGCTACAATGCGTCTCTTTGTAAAAGAGCAGCCGATTACTCTTTCGGGTAACCTATCCTACAACCTGCAAAGCCCCTCCTATTGGGAGCAGAACTACTTTTCGAACCACTTTGCGTGGAAGAACAACTTTGCGAAGCAGAATATCACACTGCTGAACATCACCCTCGATGTTCCCCATACAGGCACACGGGTAGGGTTCAACCAAGCGTTGATGGGCAACCCCATCTATTATGGCACCGATGCTATGCCCCGACAGAGTATGAGCGTGGAGAGCATTACGGGTATCTACCTCGAACAAAACATCACCCTCGGGGGGTTACACCTCGACCACAAGGTGTTGTTGCAGTATAGTTCGGCAGAGGATATCTACCCCGTACCTCGCCTTGCGGGCAACATCTCCTACTACTACTCATTCCAACCTGTCAAAGGGGTGCTAACGCTCAATATTGGTTTGGACTGCTGGGCCAACACCCCCTATTATGCACAGTCCTACAACCCTGCAACGATGATGTTCCACAACCAAGACAAGGTACTCATTGGCAACTATCCCTACGCCAATATCTTTGTTACTGCCAAGTGGAAAACGATGCGAATATTCGTACAATATCAGCACGCCAATGAGAACCTCTTGGATAACTACAATGATTCGTTCAGCGTTCCATTCTACCCCTACAATAGGGCTTTGATTAAGTATGGAGTGTGCTGGTACTTCGACAATTAGCCTATGAGAAAACACTTGCCGCGACAACTACTCACCCTCCTGCTTGCACCCCTTATGATTGTGGGTTGCGATGGACCGCGCAAGCACGATTTTGGTGGCGAGGTGAACCTTGCCATTTCGAGAGAGGTGGCGGGCTGTACGGTTGTCAGCGGTGAGCGCTATGGCTTTGCCCCTGATGTAGCCGATACCGTGGCGCGAGATTTGGGCTGCCGTCTGAAAATCACACACAACCTCCCTACCGACTCCATAGCTCGTGGCTTAAAGAGTGGCAAGTTTGACCTCGCTGTTGTCCCTCGCTCGGAGCGTTTGACACTCCACGACTTCCCCTCGGAGAGTTTCTACACCACCGACTATGTTCTGCTGATGCCCTCGTGGATGGCTATTGCCAAGGGCCACACCATTGGTGAGGCTTGGAGGGGCAAGAGAGTACTCTCGGACCCACATTTCCGCACCCACGCCACCTATAAGGAGTTTGAGAGAAATGGCATTGTGAGCGACACCACAAAGATGGATGGCGTGGAGATGGCACGCAAGGTTGTGGCTGGCAGGGCCGATGCGATGATATGCGAGAGGAGTGAGGCGGAGTTGGTGAAATTCCTCTATCGCTCGCTGTGTGAGGTTGCAGCCATTGAGGAGCCTTGTGAGGTGATACTCGTCTTTGCATCTGGTCAAATAAAGGAGCAGTTTGCATCCTCTCTGCGCACATTCTCGACCACCGAGGAGTATGCCACAATGGTCGATATCTATTTTGGCGAAACATCTATTGCCGAACGATTTACACAACTCAAATATCGCCCTACAAGGGTAGTCAAAGGCATCTCGGTGTGGGACTCGCAACTGAAAAATATCGCCTCACAGGTGGGTGTCGATTGGAGGCTTATGTCGGCAATGGCATATTACGAATCGAGATTCCGCAACGACCAGGTTTCACACAAAGGGGCTGTTGGATTGATGCAGGTAACCCCCATTGTGGCCGAGGATTTTGGTTTGGAGGAGGGTTACGACCTTGCCGACCCAAGCACCAATATCTCGCTTGCGGCAAGACTCCTACGCAGAAGTTCGCGCGCGCTGGGCTTTGGCGATGAGCCCACTACCGACGACCAAACGGCAATCGTTGTGGCGAGCTACAACTGTGGCATAACCCGCACCCTCGAAGCCCAGAGGCTGGTGGTGGCTGCGGGAGGAGATGGCGCTTCGTGGGATGATATTGCCCAGATGATGACCAATATGAGCGATGCGGAGTGGATAGCCACCAGCGACTACAAGATGCGACGATTTGGCGACGCCCCCATCACCATAGCCTACACCAATGCGGTTATGCAGCTCTACAACACCTACCGCAACTCTATCGAATAGACAACCCCACCATTCGCCCAAAAAAAGGAGAAAATCTGCACAAAAATTTGGCATTTGGAGGGAATGTTGTACTATTTTCTCCAAAAATGCGTTACCTTTGCATAATGTGCGCGTGTTATGGGCGCACACGAAGAAAAACATTGTCCGAAACAAATACAAAGAGTCTCAATATGGAGAAATTTATCTCAAAGATATGCTGGGTAGTTGTGGCACTCGCCACAACCCTCACCCTCGCCTCGTGTAACCCCGAGCCCAAAGCAACCGACGTGGAGTTTAGCTACCCCACATTCGAGTGCGAAGAGGGCGAGGAGAACGCCTACATCTCGGTCTACCTTATGCAGTCGCCCTACCAATTCCCCGTTGTAGTGGATATGAATGTGGAGATGGTCGAAAATAAGGGTGTGGATGCCAATGGCAATAGGCTCAAACTTGACGATGTGATTGATTTCATCACCACCGACAAGAGCTACACCGTAACCCCCACAGGCGACTACTCGGCAACCATTAGCGGTTTGGAGGTGACATATAGCGGCTATAATCAGAGGGTATATTTCAATGCCAAGAAGGTGCCCCTCTTGCAACAGGAGACCATTGAGATTAGATTCACCCTCACCCGCGTAGAGGGCTCCGAGATGGGCAATGTGACCGAAACAATCCTGACCATCATTGACGCAGAGAATGCTCCTCTTGTGAGGGTTGGCTACTACGATACCACCTACTCGGCACCCACCGATGCTACTCGCGAGGGCAGGGGTCAGTTCTATATGCGTGTGCAGAAGGTAGATAAGTACAAATATGTAGCCTCCGAACTCTTTGGCCTCTCGCGCCCAAGGCTGCTTGGCCTCTATGAGCCTTCGACCAACACCATTGTCTTCGATGGTACCGACTACGACCACAAATTATGGCACGAGAAGAGTCTGGAAGACGTGGAGAATGAGGTGGAGGGTGCAACGCTCTTTGAGCCCATCAACGCCTTCCAGAACGACACCATCTGGGCAAATGCCTACAACAGCCAGAAGGAGGTGAGCCAAATCCTCAAACTCTACGGCAAAGAGGAGGCAGATGGCAGTCAAAGGATTGTAATGACCACCGAAGAGATTGATGTAGATGGTCGAGGAGTAATCCTCTCTATCGACACCCCCTGTGGCTTCGACATCTATGAATACAACGCCAAGACCAACAAGGTGGGTAGCAAGGTTGGCACCTACGACGCTATGGAGCGTAGTGACTCTATGATTTTCAGCGACACCAACTACGACGACGAAACCCGTAGTATGGCTCCCCAATATGCTCCACTCCCCTTTGGCAGTTGGAGCATTGAGTAGGCCACCCACAAGGAGTAAGTTTAACCAAGAGTAAGAAGAACAAAAAAGATATGACCAAAAAGATTTTTTGCGCACTGATGGTTGTGATACTCTCAACCGCAGCCTTTGCCCAGAGTGGTAAGAGCGCCAAGGAGGTGCGCCAGCAGAACTTCATCTTCGGCCCCAAAGTGGGACTCGCATCCCCCTATCAGAATATCGTGAGCAACACCGAAGCGCTCAACCAAATGCTTGGTTTCCCCAACCTCGGCGTGCAGTTGGGTGGCTATATGCGCGGTATGATTCCCTTCAAGAAGAGCAAACTTATGCTCTATGGACAATTGGAGGCCTCTTGGGCTATGGACTTCTACCTCGGCAAGGGCAACCACGCCTCGGCAGGCTGCTTCAACTTCCCTCTAATGGCGGGTGCTGGTTATAGAGTTAGCGACGAGTTCACCCTGCGTATGGGCGGTGGTGCAACCTATACCATTAATATATACACCTCCGCAAACCTCGCCTTCAAGGATGTGGACAACAAGTACCAGACGGAGGTTGCCGAGATGCTCAACCGTAACCATTGGGGTTGGGTTGTAGATATGGGTGCCGACTGGAAAGATTGGACCTTCGATGTGAGGTATATGAACCAATTTAAGTCGGAGCACTACACACGCATCGCCGACGAGATTCGCTACATCTCCATTGGCCTTACTGTTGGCTACCGCTTCTAATCGGTTGGCTATCAACTTTTAGCCACCAACTATCAGCTTTGTTCGCGGGTATCGGAATTGATACCCGCGACTTTTTTTTGTCTTTTTCGTAGGAAAAAATTTGGAGATAACAATTTTTTCTCTACCTTTGTACTGTACTAATACATTAATACACCGATACACTATGATTACCGTAAAGAATCTCACATTTCGTTATCGCGGCAAGGGGTACATCTACCGCGATTTCTCACTCACCATTGAGGCGGGGCGAATCTATGGCCTGCTCGGTGCCAACGGAACGGGCAAGAGTACGCTCCTGAAACTCCTCGCAGGTGTCCTCACTCCCGACAAAGGCTCGGTGGAGGTTATGGGCTACAAATCCTCGGAGCGTAACATCGCGATGATGAGCTCGCTTGCAATCCTGCCCGAGGAGATGGACCTTCCCAACATCACAACCTCGGAGTATCTCCGCACCACTGCCCCATTCTACCCCACCTTCAACCACGACTTCTTTGAGAGGGCTTTGGCGGAGTTCGGGGTTGACCCTGCCGTCAATCTGAAAAACCTCTCGATGGGTGGTCGCAAGAAGATGCTCATTGCCTTTGCGATGGCGTGTGGCACACAACTATTGTTGCTCGACGAGCCCACCAATGGTCTTGACATCCCCTCGAAGGGGGTATTTCGTCGCCTGCTGGCCGAGTGGGCAACGCCCGAGCGCACAGCCATCATCTCCACCCATCAGGTGAAGGATGTGGAGAATCTCCTCGACCACATTGTCATCATCGACAACCGAGGGCTCATTGTTGATGCCTCAACCTACGACATTTGCCAAAAGTTGCACTTTGCCATCGAGAGTAGCGCGGATGGTGCCCTCTACTCCACCCCCTCGCTCGGAGGCTATGCAACGGTGCGCCCCAATACCACCGATGCCGAGAGCAACATTGACCTCGAACTGCTCTTTGGCGTGGCGACCTCCCAGCGTGAAGAGATAAAGAGTATCCTAAACCCCTCAACTAAATAACCCCAATACAACTATGAAACAGACCTTTTCTTTGCGCCGTTTTTGGCTGCTGATTCGCAAGCACTACATCGAGAACCGCCAGAACTACCTTATTTGCGCAGGTATCTACCTCCTTTTTCTTGCCTATGCAATGTGGGGCTGTCTGCGTGGCGAATACCCCTCGCCCGATGCGATGGAGGTGTGTGCCATCTTTGCCTTTATTATGACCCCCATCATTGCCTCCAAGAATAGTTTTTTCCCATACATTCGCACAGATGAGCAGGTGAGAGCCTTCACTATCCCCGCAACGATGGGCGAAAAATTCCTCTTCGGAGTGCTCAACCCCATATTCCTCACAGCACTTGCCGTGTCGCTCTTTGAGATTCCCGCAAGCATTGTCCACGACCACGCCTCCGACTTCATCCCCTATTGGGCAGAAAACAACTCTATTGTAGGTATGTGGTTTGCGGGTTTGGGCCCCATCTTTGAGGTCGCAATTCTCTTCTACTCCACCGCCGTTCTCGCTTGCACAATGGCACACAAAGGTAACGTGGCAAAGCCTATGTTTCTCATTTGGGCGGTATTGATACTCGTTCACGCTCTCCCCGTGTTGCTGCTTCCCGCAGGCGATGGTGCGAGTGTTGCACAGCTCAACGTACCATTCTTTACTTCGCTCTTTGAGAGTTCGCTGACCGTGGGTGGCACCCAACTCGAATTCGAGACAGAGCGTCTTTTCGCCCTCGCACATTGGCACACCTTTGTGCTCCCCACAATGCTCGTGGTGGCCTCGTGGTTCAAGTTCAAAGAGTATCAAGCAAAGTAGCACACTATGGAGTTCGGAACAAATAAACCCATCTACCTGCACATCTACGACATAGTCGTGGAGCGCATAATCCTCGGTGCTTGGCACGAGGGCGACCGCGCACCCTCCGTCAGGGAGCTCGCGGTGGAGTTGCAGGTCAATCCCAACACCGTGATGCGAGCCTACGACGCTCTGTGTCAGGGTGGCATTATTACCCCCTCGCGCGGTATCGGCTACTTCATTTCGGAGGGAGCACGCGAGAGGGCCCTTGCCGAGAGCCGTAGGGAGTTTGTGGAACGCGACCTGATGGAGCTCTTCCGCCGTATGGAAACCCTCGGATTCACCCCCAATGAGCTAACAGAACTTTACACCAACTATCAAAAACGAGAAAGAGATGAAAACAAGTAACATAATACTCCTTGCAACCTCCTGCACACTCACCGCCCTGGCGGCCTTCCAAGTGTGGTATGGAGTGCATCAAATCAGAGAGACCAAAGAGGCTATGCGCCCCATTGTGGAGCAGATTGACGCTACCGACATTAAGGTTATTCGTATGGAGCGTGGCAATTGGAACTACATTGCAGGCAACACCGACATCAAGGCAGACGGCAGTAGCATAATACGCTTCACCCACAGTCGCCCCACCCCCGAGATGTTGCGCATTGAGGGCGACACACTCGTTGTCGCCACCGACAATCGAGTGGTCCTCAACATTCCCTCCGCCACCCACCTTGTAGGCCCAGATGGCTCGGTGGTGGATTTGACCGTCAAGTAATTGAGTTTTTAGTTTGTGTTGCAAAAAGAGAGGTGTGCCCACTGCGGAGCACACCTCTCTTTTGATACTCATTCTTTTAGCATTTTTTCATCTTCTCAACGCGAGGTCGGGCATAGTCGAGCGTCACCTTGAACTCCTGCAATCCCGACGATGGCAACTCAAACATTGCATCCGTAACAATCGCCTCGCAGATGCTCCTCAAACCGCGGGCACCGAGTTTGAACTCCACAGCCTTATCCACAACAAAGTCCAAAACCTCCTCCTCAAACGAAATCTTCACGCCATCCAACTCAAAGAGTTTGGTGTACTGTTTGATAATCGAGTTCTTGGGCTCGGTGAGAATCTGGCGCAAAATCTCCTTATCGAGGGGTTGGAGGTAGGTCAGCACAGGCATACGGCCCACCAACTCGGGAATCAAGCCAAAGGAGCGCAAATCCTGGGGAGTGATGTACTGCATAATGTTCTTCCTATCGACATACTGCGCTGCACCCTGATTGTAGCCCACAACGCGCGTATTGAGCCTCTGGCTAATCTTCTTCTCGATGCCATCGAATGCACCGCCACAGATGAAGAGAATGTTGCTCGTATTGACCTGCACAAACTTCTGCTCGGGGTGCTTGCGACCTCCCTGTGGAGGTACATTCACCACCGTACCCTCCAAAATCTTCAACAGAGCCTGCTGCACACCCTCGCCACTCACATCACGAGTAATCGAAGGGTTGTCGCTCTTGCGGGCAATCTTATCCACCTCGTCAATGAAGACAATACCCCTCTCGGCCTGCTCCACATTGTAGTCGGCAACCTGCAAAAGGCGCGAGAGAATACTCTCCACATCCTCACCAACATAGCCAGCCTCGGTCAAGACCGTAGCATCCACAATCGTGAAGGGTACTTTCAGCAATCGAGCAATAGTCCTCGCCAGCAAGGTTTTACCCGTACCCGTCTCACCCACCATAATGATGTTGGACTTCTCAATCTCCACATCATCAATCGTTGCACTCTCCGAGTTGGGCGAGTTCTTCTTGGCCATTGTCTGCTTGTCCTGCGCAGCCAGAAGGCGTTTGTAGTGGTTATAGACCGCCACCGAGAGAGTCCTCTTGGCAGCATCCTGACCAATCACATACTTGTCCAAAAAGGCCTTAATCTCGGCAGGCTTCAACAAGTCGGAGCGTTTGATGGCGGTAGTCGCAGCCCCTTTTCTCTTCTTTGTGGCGTTCTGCTCCTGCAAAACCTCATAGCCACGCTCCACACACTCATCACAAATGGTTGCCCCATTCATACCCGAAAAGAGCATACCCACATCGGCCACATTGCGACCACAGAATGAGCAGGAGTCCATACCACCACCTCGGCGGTTATCTTTATTATTTCCCATCTTTCACACTATTTTTTGCGTCCCACAAGCACCTCGTCAATCAAACCATAGGCCTTGGCCTCCTCGGCACGCATCCAATAGTCGCGGTCGGCATCGGCCTCAATCTTCTCAATGGGCTGTCCCGAGTGGTTGGAGAGAATCTCATAGAGTTCCCTCTTGTATTTGAGAATCTCGCGTGCAGTAATCTCAATATCCGAGGCCTGGCCCTGCACACCACCCATAGGCTGGTGAATCATCACACGCGAGTGGGGCAACGCCGAGCGCTTACCCTTGGCACCCGCAGTAAGCAACACAGCGGCCATACTTGCCGCCATACCCGTGCAGATGGTCGAAACCTCGGGGGCTACAAGCTGCATAGTGTCGTAGATGCCCAAACCCGCCGATACACTACCACCAGGCGAGTTGAGATAGATTTGGATATCCTGCTCGGGATTGGCAGTTTCGAGGAAGAGGAGTTGTGCCTGAATAATGTTGGCCACGGTGTCGTCGATGGGGGCTCCGAGGAAGATGATGCGATCCATCATAAGTCTCGAAAAGACATCCATTTGTGCCACATTCAAGCTACGCTCTTCGATGATGGTGGGCGATACATAGCCATCCACTATCGATTGGTAGCGGTGCAAATTGAGCGAGGAGATACCCTGCGAGAGGGCAAACTTCTGGAATTCGTTTTTCATATGCTTACCTATTATTATAATTCGTCATTGCAAAGGTTACACCACAATGCAACCCATCAAACCCCAAAGGTACAAATTTTCTTGAAGCTTTTTGTAAAAAGCTTCACCAAAAACTTTTAGTGCAGACTTTGCTCTACCCAATAGGGAAGTTAGGGAAGTTAGGGACATTAATATCCTTAAAGTCCTTAATGACCTTAATAATTCCTCGGGCGACTTGTTGCCCGCGTCGTTAGACGTTAGACGTTGGACGTTAGACATCTTTTCCCCGCGAGTGGGTTTTGTGGAGGGATTTTTGTGCCAAAAGAAGGATCGAGCCCGCAGCCTATCCCAAAACGCAAAAAGCAAAATAGAAGAGGAATTTCAAGGCTTGCGAAGAAGGCGGCTCCGCAGTTTACTTATCGTAAATGAGGAAGCCGCCTTCAAGCGTAACGAAGAAATTACCTTCTATTTTGCTTTTTTAGCGAGGATTTTGTTAAGCTCTGCAATGGTCACACTCTTATTGGAAACCTTAACCAAAGGAGTAACAGCCTCTACAACCTTTGCCTCATAGACCTTCTCGATGAGTTTGTTGGACTCCTCTTTGTTCGAGAGAATCTGCTGTGCGTAGTTGGTGAGCATCTCGTCTGCCACGTTCATCATACCATACTGTGCAAACTGTGCTGCTGCATAAGCCTTTGCCTCGGCCTCCATATCCTCGGGTTTAACCTCTACGGAGAGTTTCTTTGCGAAGAATTTGAGGATTGCGGTCCAGCTCATCATCTCTGCGAAGGGTGCGAAGTCTTTCTCTATCTCCTCCATAGTGAACTTACCCTCGTTGATAGCCAAGAGCCAGCGTTTGAGGAAGTCCTCGGGGAGGGTGAGAGCTGCTTTCTCCAAGAGGTACTCGCGCAAGGTCTGGGTGAAGACGTAGTCGCTCTCCTTTTTGAGCTCCTCCTCAATCTTCTTATCAATCATCTTCTCGAACTGCTCCTCGGTGGTAACGTCACCTGCGGGGAAAGCCATCTTGAAGAACTCCTCGTTCATCTCGGGGTCGGCATATTTGCGGATTTTGGTGATGGTGAGGTTGAACTCGGGGTTGATGCTTGCGAGCTCGTTCTCTTTAAGACCAAGAACCGAAGCCCTCTGCTGCTCGCTCTTGTAGAGCTCATTTACATTCACAATCATCTGGTCGCCAACCTTCTTACCGATGTAGGGTTTGCGCTCCTCGTCGGTCATACTGATAAGGCCAACGTATGCATCCTCGGTCTTAATCTCGCCATTGTCGAGGGTGCACATAACAGCCTCGTCCTTCTCCACAACATCTACATCAACCAAGCGGCCATAGGTGCGGAGGAACTGGCTACGGTAGCCCGAGCGCATCTCCTCGTCAACTTTGATTTTGTAGCGGGTAACTTTGTCTTTCTCGGTGAGCTCCAAATCAACAACGGGGGCCAAACCTACCTCGAAGATGAACTCGTGGTCGGTGTTGTTGTCGAAGTCGAAAGCACCCTGCTCGTCGCTGGGCATAACATCGCCCATATAGTCGATACCCTCTTTCTCGATGTATGCAAAGCAGTTGTCCGAAGCCATCTTATAGGCGGTCTCGGCAACTACGCCTTTGCGGTACATCTTGTTGATGATACCCATAGGCACCATACCAGGGCGGAAGCCAGGAATGTTTGCTTTACGTTTGTACTCACGGAGTTTTTTGTCCACCTCTGCTGCATAGTCAGCCTCCGAAACGGTGATTTTGATAATCGCGGTTTGATTCTCGCGAGCCTCTTTGATAATGTTCATAGTTGTTATTTATATTTTGATTCTGATTTCTCTCCTTCTTTGCGCATAAATTGCGGGATGCAAAGGTAATAATTTTCTGCCAATTAGCAACTCTCCAAGCACAAAAAAAGCAATTAATTACCCCCTTGGCATTGCGCCACCTCTTGGGAGGAAAGAAAAAGAGCCGAGGCGCAAAAGTGCCTCGGCTCCATAGAATCCCACAAGGGATTTAGATAGCGATTAGAGAACTTTGAGAGTACCACGCTTTGCGAGAATCTCTTTCAAGAGTGCATCGCTCTGCTCTTTGGTAATCTCGGTGAAGTACTCGGGCTGTGCATACTCCTTCGAAGGAGCCAACGCGGGAGCCTTACCTGCGGGTTTGGTACGGGTGAGGTTCAAACCAACGATAGCCTCATTGTGGAAGAAGCCGAGAATGCTCGAAATGTTACCACCTGCGTCGAGAACCAATACAGCGTGACCGGTACCCCACTCTTTGAGCAACTCACTCTTGATGTAGGTGTAGTTCACATTGTCGTACTCGCAAGCAAACTCCTTCTCTTTGGGAAGGGTGAAGTAACCATCCTGAATAACGAATGCCCACTGGCAGATGTACTGCATAGCACTTGCATCGTATGCAGCAACCACCTCAAAGGTAGGATAGGTAAGAGCGTTTGTGCTATTGTTGAAGTTGAAGAGGAAAGGCAAGCCCATCACAGGATCCGAGAACATAAGCATATTCGAAGCCATATCGAAGGTCATTGCAGTCTTCCACGAGCCAGTGTAGTCGGGAGAACCACCAAGAATATCGATAGTGCTATCGAAGTTAGCCCACCACTCGCCGCACAAACGGTCTGCGGGACCCTTCTCCAAACGTACAATACACTCTTTCACAGCACCGATAGAGGTGTTCGACTGGTCGATAACGAGCTTGAACTCCATAATCTCGGGCTCGGTGTTGAGAATCATAATCTCAACAGCGATATCCTTTGTAAAAGGTTTGTTCTTATCCTCATCTGCGATAACGTAGTTGTTCACAAACACCATATCGTAGGAGGTAATACGGATGTCACCCATATTGCCATTCTCATCGGGAGCACCAGTGAGGTCCTCTTTTGCGATGTAAACCTTATCCTCGCTGCTGGTGTAGGTATTATCTACCTTCACCGAGAGGGTAACATCTGCGGTATTCATAGCATCGGCATTGGCACCGAAGATCGAGATGGGTACATATACATAACCACCACCGATACCGCTCTTAACTTCTGTCTCCTTGAACTGCACTGTGGTCTGGCCAACAGTACCTGTGGACTCCTGTGAGCCACACGAAGTAATGGTAGCACCGAAGAGCAGAACGGCTACTAAATATTTAATGTATTTCATAGTCTTATTCAGTTTTTAGCAGATTACACAATCTATTAGTAACCAGGGTTCTGCTGGTTCTTAATCTGGGGATTCGAGTCAATCTCGGTCTTGGGAATAGGCAAGATGCAACGGCTGTCGGTAATATCCCTTACCAAACCATCGTACTTTTCACCACCCTTGGTCATAGCCGAGCTCTGCGAAGTACCGCGAATAACAGTATCGCCCCAACGTTTCATATTGATCATACGGAAGCCCTCGCCAACATACTCACGGTTCCACTCCTCCTTGATGCTGTTGTAGATACCAGCAGTTGCAGGAAGGTTGGGGTTGCCCTCGCTATCAATACGCGAAACACGCAACAAATTCACCCATTTAGCCGCATTTGCGTAGTCGGTCAAAGCAGCGTAGCACTCTGCCAAGGTGAGGTACATCTCTGCAATACGGAAAGGCTTACCTGCATTCATATAGTTGAGCTTGTCACTGGTGCGCAACGCGGGGTTACCCTGGAACTTATAGAAGAGCTCCAAATTGCCCTCACCAGCACCCTCAACATTCACTTTGCGAGTTGCATAGTAGATGGAGTAGCGAGCATCAAACTCTTTGTTGTAGAGATCCAAGAGAGTCTTGCTGGGGATATACTGGGGGTCGGGAGTCGAACCATCACCAACCTCGTTGTCGTAGATATACAACGAACCGGTCGAGGTAGGAGTATCATTCAAGTTGCAAGCCGACACAAAGATAAGCTCCGAAGAGGTGTCTTTCTCCCACAAACCTTTCTGACCATCCTCGCCAACTGCAAGTGCATAGTTGTTGGTATTGATAACTTCGAGTGCAACGTCGGCTGCGTTAGCGTAGTCCTTCATATTAAGTAATACACGCGCGCGCATAGCGTTCACAGCATCAATAGTCCAATATTTGCTATTTGCCTCACCTTTGGTGGTGATTTCACTTGCCTTTTCGAGGTCGGAAAGAATGAATTGGTAGGTCTCTTCGAGGCTGCTACGACCAGGATATTTGGTGTTATCCGAGGTGGGTGCATACTCGCTCACAAGAGGAAGACCATACTCGTTAGCAGCGGTCTCGGCATCGTAAGCCACGCAGAACTTGGTAACCAAATCCCAGTAAGCCATAATACGAGTCATATAAGCCTCTGCAATGTAGAGTTCCAAAGCATCCTTCTCATCATCGGTAAGAGCCTTACCTGTAATAGCATCGGTTCCGTTTTTGAGCAGATTGGTGTATGCGCCAATTGCATAGTTCATACTTGCAATGAGGCTATAATCGGCATACCAAATGCTCTCAACATCGGAGTCGTTGGTCTGCATATCCCAAGCATAGAACAGACCATAGTAGTTACCAAAGTCGGCCATCGCGTTGAACATACCACCACGCATATCCTCAATATCCCAACGACCACCACCGAACATACCTTTGGTGGGCGAGTAAATCGAGACGCGCAACTGGTCTGCATCGCTCATCGACTGAATACCCTGGCTCTCGTCAATCGAGGAGTAGGGCAACTTATTCATATCGCACGATACAAACAGAGCTGTAAGTGCGCTAATTGCAATAAATATAATCTTTTTCATAGTCATATCACAATTTTAAGAGGTTTAGAAGGTAAGTTCAACACCAGCAGTGTACTGACGAGTTCCGGGGTAGGTACCCTGCGAACCGTTGCCAAAGTGCTCGGGGTCGAAACCGAGATAGTCAGTCAAGGTCCAGAGGTTTCGGCCAATTGCGTAAACCCTAATACCCTGTATGAAAGAGTTGTGACCGAAGATGTTTCCGGGGATGTTGTAAGCTACGGTCACGTTCTTCAAGCGCAAGAATGCCGCATTCGAGTAAGCAGTGTCGTCGAACTGGAAGGTGGTGTTTGCACGAGGAATGTCGGTAACATCACCAGGCTGCTGCCACATATTCAACATACGTTTCTCATAACGAGTACCACCTACTGTACCGAAGTTAAGGTTGGCAGTGTAGAACTTCTCATTGAGCCACATCCAACGCTCACCAGTCCAGCTGAAATCGGCACTAACTTGGAGGTTACCCCACATCAACGAAGTACCAAAACCACCCGACCAGTCAGCAATGTAGCTCTTGTCATACCAGTGCTCGTTGGCATCCGAGTAGACTTTGGTCTTGTTCATATTCTTGTCATACCACATAGGCGCACCATCACGAGGATCTACACCAGCAAACAAAGTACCGCTAAACTCACCATAGGAGTGACCTACTGCATAGCGCAAACCAGTCGAACCATCCACGAAGTCTACGGTGTCACCATAGAGGGCGAGAATCTCGTTGTCGTTGTACGAAATCTGACCATAAACGGTCCACAACATATTGCGTGCCTGTACGAGGTCATAGCTGAACTGTGCCTCGAAACCGCGGTTACGCATCTTACCTACGTTACCCCAACCTGCCGAGAAACCGGTAGTTGCCGAGTAGGGAATCTCCATCAACATATCGTCGGTAACACGGTCGTAGAGCTCAATATCAATATTTGCTCGGTTGAACATACGCATCGACAAACCAAGGTTGAAGGTCTTCATAACCTCCCAGGTAAGACCCTCATTCGAAGGCGAAGCGATACCAATACCGGTCTGACCATTGTACTGCAAACCAGAGCCAATCAAACCATAGTAGAGGTAGTTGCTGATACCCGAGTTACCGGTGGTACCATACGAAACCCTCAATCGCATATCGTTGATGTAGTCGTATGCAAGCATAAACTCCTCACTCTTCACATTCCACATCGCACCTACCGACCAGAAGGTACCCCAACGATTCTCGGGAGCAAACTTCGAAGAACCATCGGCACGAATCGAAGCGTCGAAGTGGTATTTACCATCGTAGTTGTACGATGCACGACCGAAGAACGAGTTGAATACCTGATCAGCTTTCGAGTGGCTGGTCAAATAGGTAGTCTCTGCCAAACCTGCGGTCATCATAGTCAAACGGTCATCGGTCAAGCCCTCGATACCCACACCAAAGCTATCCGAAGTTGCAATAATCGACTCCTGACCTGCAAGCAGTGTCCAGTGGTGGAGGTCGTCGATGTCTACCTTGTACTCTGCGGTATTGGTAGCAGTGAGCTGATAGTAGCGCGAGAAGCTCTCCTGACGGATACCATTACCAATGGTAGGTTTGTAGGAAGGCATCCTCCAAGCCGAACCACGGCCCTCGGAAGCATCAATAGCCTGAACAGCTTTCAAGATGAAGCCCTCGAAGGGTTTAATCTCCTCATAGATGATACCATTGAGCGAAATGCTATTGCTCTGCGAGGGGAATTTCTCATAGTAGTAGTAGGGGTTGTAGAACTCGGTAGCAAAACCGTGCTCTGCGCTGAAATAATCCAACTCCTCACCCAAACCTGCGTAGCTACCGTCCTCGTTGAAGAGAATCTCATAGGGAGCATTGTAGGGAGCCTGACCATAAACCAAACCGTCAACCGAGTTGGTTGTCCAACCAGTGCTCGAAATCTGGTACTCCGAGTAGGACAAACCGATGTTTGCACCCATCTTCAACCAGGGTTTCACCTGCGAATCTACGTTGGTACGGAAGGTGTAACGGGTGTTACCAGAACGAGGAGCAATACCCTCGGTATTCAAGTAACCAGCCGAAATGTAGTAGTTAAGACCAGGTGCCGAACCAGTAACAGCAACGTCTACGCCCTCCACGGGAGCATCGTTCTGGTATGCATAGCCCTTCCAATCGAAGTTGAAGTTAGCATCTGCCACCCACCTCTTCTTTGCGAGCCACTCCTCTGCTTTGGGGCCCTTGTAGGTCAACTGGGGATAGAGCAACTCCTCGAAGTACATCTGCTCAACAGAGTTCATCAGCTCAAACGAAGAGTTCTCAATGATGGTCGAGAAACCACGTTTGTAACCAATCTGAACGGTCGATTTAGCAGCAACACCCTTCTTGGTGGTCACATACAAAACGCCATTGGCAGCACGCGAACCGTAGATAGAGGTCGAAGCAGCATCTTTCAGAAGTACCACGTTCTGGATATCGTTCGAGTTGATGTTGTTAAGGATGCTTGCATCTACGGGAGTACCATCGAGCACTACAAGAGGCGAGCTACTTGCGTTGAACGAAGAGGTACCACGCATCCTCATAATCGAGCCTGCGGTAGGCTCACCAGACTCTGCAAAAATCTGCAAGCCAGGCATCTTACCCTGCAATACGTCAGCCACGTTGGCAACGGGGGTGTTCGCCATCTTATCACCCTTAACGCTCGAAACCGAACCTACAAGTGATTTAGCAGCAACCGCCGAACCGTAACCCGCAACAATCTCCACTTCCTGAATCTGTGTTGCATCGGCCTGCATCACAACATCAATGGTAGTACGACCACTCACTGCAATAAGTTGAGTTGCCAAACCTACATACGAGAACTCCAAAGTTGCACCTTTGGCTGCATTAATCTCGTACTCACCGCTGATACCAGTGATGGTTGCATTTGTTGTACCGACTACCGAAACAGTCGCACCAATAACGGGATAACCGTCACCGTCCACAACCGTACCGGTAATTCGCTGACTTTGTGCCACTACGCTAACGCAGAACAACAAAGTTGCAAAAATTGATAGTACAATTTTTCTCATACGATTAATTTTTAGTTTGTGTTGTTAATAATTAAGTTTTTGTAGTTTGTTTAGTTTTATCTTATCCATCTTGGTCGGCCCAAAACCCTCTTCGGACTCTCTGCCGACTTTTTTTCAACATTTTGTCATCATTTCCACACTTGCACCCCCTTTGGGCCTCTCGCACGCCCACACGCAGGCGGGCACAACGAACCTCAAAGATATATCACCCCCACGCGCACAACGCGCGTAACGATGACGTACTCAAACACTTACCATCAAGGAGCGCCATTTCTGTGTCGAAAAACGACACATTTTATTTTGTAAAGATAGTTATTCTATATGAAATTTCCAACTATTCCACAAAAATATTTTTCTCCCACACTGCCTCCATTAGGCTTTTTGCCTATATTTCAGCAGGTATCACGATGGAGTTTTTTATCAAGAACACAAAGTGCAAACAAAATCACACAAACAGGGCCTCATAAGCCATTTCAAACCTCCACATTGACAACACCCCAAACTCTCTCCCCCCAATTTTCAATTCTCAATTTTCAATTCTCAATTTTATTAGTTATATTTGTGGATTGATTCGAAAAGACAATAGAAATAAAACATAACTCAAAATCACAAAGACCTATGAACAACCAAGTTACACGCAGGGCAGCAGACAACATCCGCATCCTTGCACTCTCAATGGTAGAGAAAGCCAAATCGGGACACCCTGGTGGTGCGATGGGTGGCGCAGACTTCATCAATGTGCTCTACTCGGAGTTCCTCCGCTACGACCCCGACAACTACGCCTACCCCTTCCGTGACCGACTCTTCCTCGACCCCGGCCATATGTCGCCTATGCTCTATAGCGTACTTGCTCTGGCAGGTATTATGAACATTGAGGATTTGAAAGTTTTCCGCCAGTGGGGAAGCGTAACTCCTGGCCACCCCGAGAGGGACCTTTCGCACGCCATTGAGAACACTTCGGGTCCCCTTGGACAGGGTCACGCAATGGCCGTTGGCGCTGCTATGGCAGAGCGTTTCTTGGCTACTCGCTTTGGCGAATGGACCGCACACAAAACCTATGTTTATATCTCCGACGGTGCTGTCGAGGAGGAGATTTCGCAAGGTGTTGGTCGCATTGCGGGCCACCTCGGTTTGTCCAATATGATTATGTTCTACGATGCTAATAACATCCAGCTCTCAACCACCGTTGAAGATGTTGATAGCGAAGATGTTGCAGCCAAATACAGGGCTTGGAATTGGAACGTTTTGGAGTGCAATGGCAACTCGGCCGACAGCATTCGAGAAGCTCTCAAAGAGGCTCTCAAAGAGGGTGAGCGCCCCACATTAATTATTGGTAAAACTCTTATGGGTTTGGGCGCGATGGATGCCAATGGTGGAAGCTTCGAGAACAAGATTTCCACCCACGGTCAGCCCATCTCGGCTGCGGGTGCCGACCCTGCACGCACCATCCAGAATTTGGGTGGCGACAGCGAGAATCCCTTTGTGATTTTCCCCGAAGTGAAGGCTCTCTACGATGCTCGTCGTGAGGAGTTGCGCACTTGGGCAGCAGAGCGAAAAGAGGTGGAGAGGAAATGGAGGGAGGAGAATCCCGAACTCGCCTCGAAACTCGACCTCTTTTTAAGTGGCAAGACCCCTGAAATAGACTACTCGAAGATTGAGATTGCAGCAGGTGCCGCAACCCGCAACGCCTCGGCAACCGTGCTTGGTGCATACGCAGAACAGGTTGAGAATATGGTAGTTGCATCGGCCGATTTGAGCAACTCGGACAAGACCGACGGCTTCCTCAAAAAGACCAAACCTTTCGCAAAGGGTGATTGGAGTGGTAGGTTCTTCCAGGCTGGTGTTTCGGAGCTCACGATGGCTTGTATTATGAATGGTATGGCACTCCACGGTGGTATCATTCCCGCGTGTGGTACCTTCTTTGTATTCTCGGACTATATGAAACCCGCAGTAAGGCTTGCAGCCCTGATGCGCATCCACGTTGTATATATTTGGAGCCACGACTCGTTCCGCGTAGGTGAGGATGGCCCCACCCACCAGCCCATTGAGCACGAGATGCAAATCCGCCTTTTGGAGCACCTGAAAAATCACAATGGCGAGCGCAGTATGGTTGTACTCCGTCCCGCCGATGGTGCCGAGACCGTGGAGGCTTGGAAGTTGGCAATGGAGGAGGAGAGGCCCGTGGCACTCATCACCTCGCGCCAGAATGTCAAAGACCTACCCGCCGAGGGCAACCGCCGCGAGGAGGCCGAGGGCTTGCGCAAGGGTGGCTACGTTGTGTGTGACAGTCCCAATGCAAAGGCGGTTCTGATTGCCAGCGGTAGTGAGGTTTCCACCCTCGTAGAGGGCGCCGAACTGCTTAAAGCAGAGGGTATTGATGTGCGCATTGTGAGCGTTCCCAGCGAGGGTTTGTTCCGCGACCAGAGTGTTGACTACCAGCGCTCGGTACTTCCCGAGGGCCTGCCCCGCTATGGTATGACCGCAGGTCTGCCCGTAACCCTCGAAGGTCTTGTGGGCGTGGGAGGTAAGATTCACGGCGTGGATCACTTCGGCTACTCGGCTCCCTACAAGGTTCTCGACGAGAAATTTGGCTTCAATGGTGTAACCGTTGCTGCCGAGGTTAAAGAGATCTTGTAGAATTGGCATTAAGGGCCATAAAGACCTTGATGGCTTTAAGGACTTTAAGACTCTTGACGTTAGACGTTAGACGTTAGACCGTAGAAAAGCTCCCTTCTCCACTTGGAGAGGGGAGTGTTTTTTTGAATATTTTTCAATTTTCAATTTTCAATTTTCAATTCTTTTCGTATATTTGCGGGCCTATTTTAGGCGGAAAATAGTAATAATTTAATTAACTTATTGTAAATGAGCAAGATTTGCGAAATCACCGGTAAAACTGCACAGTCGGGTAACAATGTTTCCCACTCGAACAGGCGCACCAAACGCAAATTCAATCTTAACTTGAAGACAAAGCGTTTTTGGAGCGAGGAGGAGAACCGCTGGATTACTCTCAAAGTAACCGCAGCCGGTATCAAAACAATTAACAAAAAAGGTCTGGATGCAGCACTCAAAGAGGCAAAAGCACCCGCAAAAATTCACTAATCTTTTACACACTTAAAAAAGTATGGCAAAAAAAGGTAAAGGTAATCGCGTACAGGTTATTCTCGAATGTACCGAGCAGAAGGCAAGCGGTGTTCCCGGTATGAGCCGTTACATCACTACCAAAAACAAAAAGAACACACCCGACCGTATGGAGCGTAAGAAATACAATCCTTACTTGAAGAGGGTAACTATCCACCGTGAGATTAAATAAGGAGGAAAAGAACTATGGCAAAGAAAGTAGTTGCAACACTTAAAAAAGAGGGTGCAAACAAGGGTTTTACCAAATGCATCAAAATGGTTAAATCGGAGAAGACCGGTGCTTACGTTTTCAAAACTGACGTAGTTCCCACCGAGGAGGTTAAGGAGTTCTTCAACAAGAAATAATTCCCTTACCCCACTTTTTAACCAAAGTATTCTGGGCACACGGCCCAAAATACAAAAGGCGTTCCAAAAAGGAGCGCCTTTTGTGTTTTTGGAGTATTTGAGTGGCTATAAATTAACCCTACTTATCCCTTCCACCAAATCGCTGTTGGAGGAAGGATTTTGCCTTTGAAATGGTGTTTTTTGGGGTGGTTCCGCATAGGAACTGCACGGATATTTGCAGACACAAGAATGTACCGTAGAACCACAAGAAGCCCCAAAGCCACATAATTCCATCATAGTCGATTGCCTTGTTGATTTTAACAATTGACCAGATGGAGTAGACAGCCATTGCCACAGCCGTGTACCAGCCGGGGCTTGTCCCTTTGAGTTGGAACATAAATATACCCATATTGTGGACAAAGCCTTCGAATATGCCGAGTATCAACACGCCGAATACCAACCAAAGATTGGTCGGGAAGACCAACGCGAGGGAGAACAAGAGGGTGATGTACACCGCCTGAGCAATGTGAGTAACACCGGGTGTCAGTTTCCTATGATCTATCTGGAGCAGACGTCCCGCCATCAGCTGGACGAAACGATCCTTATACCCTTCCTCGTATTCGTGTAGTATCAAAAAAGCATACAATCCAAGGAGTAACTTCTGAACCAAGAGAAGGTTACTCCAATTCACAACACCCCACAATACCCATCCGACAAAGATGAGGGTCATTATATGGATGTTGTGCTTCAGAAGAAACAGGGCAAACTTTCTCATAGTAAAGTACTTTCAAAAACAAACTCTATTCTACAACCTTTGGCGGAGAATACGCTCGACGGTGGCGTAGTCAACATTTGCGTTCTCGCCGAGAAGGGTGCCACGCTCACGGAAGCGGCGCACAATCTCATCCACAACATCCTCACCAATAGAGAGTTCCGAAAGGCGAGTGGCAAGACCGAGCGAGCGGAAGAACGCCTCGGTAGCCTCAATAGTGCGGTCTATGCGCTCATCGTTGGAGCCATCCTTGATGCCCCACACTCTTTCGCCAAACTGCACAATCTTCGCCCCCTTTTGACTCCTCATAACATTCATCACTGCGGGAAGGACAATCACGAGGGTTTGACCGTGGGTGGTCCCCGTCAGGGCCGTAATCTCGTGGCCAATCATATGTGTAGCCCAATCTTGGGGCACACCCATAGCCACAAAACCATTCAGACCCATCGTTGCCGAGAGCATAAAGGTTGCCATTGCGTTGTACTCTTTGGGCTCGCCAAGTGCCTTGGGTGCCACCTCCACAACGGTCTGCACAATGCCCTCTGCCCACCTATCCATCAGGGGCGAGATACCCGTATCGGTCAGATACTGCTCCATAACGTGGACAAAAGTATCGGCCAGACCGCAGGCTATCTGGAATTTAGGAAGCGAATAGGTCGCCTCGGGGTCCAAAATTGAGAATACGGGATAGGTGTTGTAGAAGGAGTATTTCTCACCCGTTGCGAGATTGGAAATCACCGCACCGCGATTCATCTCGGAGCCCGTAGCAGGCAGAGTCATAACACTTGCAAAGGGGAGTGTGCCGCCATAGAGTGAGGGGTTGCGCACCAAATCCCAGGCGTCAGCCTCAATCTTTGCCGCCGCAGCGATAAGTTTAGTGCCATCGAGGGTGCTACCACCGCCCACAGCAAGAATGAAATCCACACCCTCGCGCTTGCAAATCTCCACCGCCTTACGCAAGGTTTCGACCTTTGGGTTGGGCTCAATGCCCCAGAACTCGGTGTAGTCGAAGCCTTCGAGAGCCGCCACAACCTGCTGATAAACACCATTTTTCTTTACACTACCACCACCAAAGGTGACCAAAATTTTCCCACCCTTGGGAAGTTCGTTTGCAAGTCGTGCAATTTGTCCCTTTCCAAAAATGAGTTTTGTGGGATTCTGAAATACAAAATTGTTCATATCTCTCTATCTTTTAGTTATTTATTCCACAGGTTGTGCCTCAATGCTCAACACATAATCGCTCCACACCTTTGCCGCCTTATAGCTCTCCACGCTCTCCTCGGGCACATAAATCTTACGGTCGGTGCCATTATAATCAAAAGCATCCGTGCCGAGTGTAGGGGGTACTATGGGCTCACACCACACCGAAACAAGAGTCACGCAATCCTCAAACGACCACCCACCTATGGAGGTAACCGTTGTAGGAATCGTTATCTCCGTTAGCGAAGAGCAATTCTTGAATGCGTAGTCGCCAATCTGCTCCAACTTGTCATTTGCAACAACCTCCGACAAGGCTTCGCAATTGCGGAAGGCGTAGTTACCAATGGATGTTAAGGCCGAGGGCAGAGTGATACTTTTGAGGCTCTCACAATTATAGAATGTTTCATTACTTATGGTCGTCAGCCCTTCGGGTAGAGTCACACTCTCCAAAGCCTTACAGAAGTAAAAAGCGTTACGCTCTATCTCGGTCACACTTGTGGGCACAACCACCTCTTTGAGCGCATAGCACGACTGGAAAGCTCTCTCCCCTATCACCTGCACTCCCTCCTCAATAACGATATCGGTGAGTTTTTCGCAACCATAGAAACAGTAGTAGGGAATTCGCTCCACCGAAGCAGGTATCACCACTTCTTCGAGTTGGGTGCAATTCTGGAACACCCTTTCACCCAACAATTTAACGCCATTAGGGAGATTTATCTCACTCAACGCATAGCAGTTCCTAAAAGCCTCCTTACCAATGGTTTCAACAGCCTCGGGGAGCGTTATGGCAATCAACTTCTCGCACCCATAGAAGGCTCCATCCTCAATGGTTACAAGCGAGGAGAAGAAGCGCAACTCCCTGAAAGCCATAATATCCGTACCCTTGAAAGTTGCACCTATGGAGCTCACCTCTGCCGCCTCTTTGTAGGAGAGTTGCTGGTCGCCATCGGTATCCCAAGCCAGAACACAAAGCACCTTTGTGGTATTGTCGAGGAAATTGATAGGTGCCTCCGAGGTGTCGTAGTAGCCCTCCAAAGGAATAACTACGGTCTTACCACTTGTAAGAATGAAGGTTACATCGCTCTCGCCAACGATAATCGACTCTATGAGCGTGTCGCCATCCTTTCCATCGGCTCCATCGGCTCCATCGGCACCATCGGCACCATTGTCACCCTTATCGCCTTTGTCGCCTTTTTCGCCCTGCTCGCCCTTGTCGCCTTGTGCGCCATCTTGACCATCCTTTCCATCGGCACCATCACGACCGTGCCTAACGGTTATGGATGAGCCATCCGAGAAGGTCACAACATACCCCTCGGCACTCTCCACAACAGAGGTCACCGAGAGGTTACCAGCAGAGGCGTTGAGAAGAGTTTCTACCTCCTCCAATCGCTCTCGCAGGTCGTCGATTTCACTTTTAAGTTGCGAATCGTCATACGCCTCGGAGCACCCGACTGCGAGCGCAACAACAAGAGCCACAACAGCATAGAGCAATCTTTTCATTGTAAATTACACTATTACACCATTAATAATTGTGTGTTCCACAAGCTCCTCGCCAAAGCTATATGGCAAGTATGCCAACGAGGGCACGGGTTTCGACACCACCAAATCGGCCCTGCGACCTACGGAAATTGCACCCCTATCGGCACTCAAACCAAGCGCAGCAGCACCGTTGATAGTGAGGGCGCTCAAAGCCTCCTCGGGCGTGAGGCGCATCTTGATGCAAGCCAACGACCAGAGCATCTTCATATTACCCGAAGGTGACGAGCCAGGGTTGCAGTCGCTGGCAATAGCCACCGGCAATCCCGCATCAATCATAGCCCTTGCGGGTGCAAATGGGAGGTTAGAGAAGAACGAAGCACCAGGGAGCACCGTAGGTATCGTTGCACTTGCCGCCAAATCCCTAACATCCTGCTCATTAGCCTCCTCCAAATGGTCCACCGACAAGGCTCCATACTCAATGCCGACCTGCACACCACCGCTCGAAGCAAGCTCATTGGCGTGAATCTTGGGACGCAAACCATAACGCTTACCGCACTCCAAGATTTGGGCCGTCTGCTCGGGCGTAAAGAATCCCCTATCGCAGAAGACATCCACAAACTCGGCAATACCCTGCTCGGCAACGGCGGGAATCATCTCCTCACAAACGTGGTCTACATACTCCCCCTGACGGCCTTTGAAAGCTCTACCCACCGCGTGGGCACCGAGGAATGTAGCCTTGATGGTTGCTGGCAGTGCCTTCTGCAAGCGACCAACTACGCGCAACATTTTAAGTTCCGTTTCGGTCGTAAGACCATAGCCACTCTTAATCTCCAAGGTGGCGGCTCCCGTGCGTATCATCCTCCACGCCCTTGCGAGTGCGGCCTCAAAAAGTTCGTCCTCACTCGCCTCGGCCAACCTATCGGCCGAGTTGAGAATACCACCACCGCGAGCAGCCACCTCCTCATAGGTCATACCCGCAATCTTGTCGCGGAATTCACCCTCGCGTGAGCCTGCATAGACGATGTGGGAGTGGGAGTCGCAAAAGGCTGGGAATACCACCCTACCGCTCGCATCCACCACCTCATCGGCCTCCACTTCGCCCAACTCCTCCATCCTGCCGTAGCGAGTAATCACCCCATCTTCGGCAACAAGGAAGGCGTTATGGATTTGCTCCGCAGAGTTCATCTCCGCTCCACGCAGACATACCACATCGAGCGGAAGAATCCCTGCAAGCGTTTGTATATTCCTAATTAGCAATCGCATATCCGCTCTATTTCAGATTCTGCAAAAACTCTACCGACCTTGCAATCAAGGGGTACATAATCACATCGTCATCCACAAAGGGAACAACAGCCCTGAAATCGGCAAATAGTTTTTCGATAGTCGCACTCGACTTCAAGGGGCGACGGAACTCCAACGCCTGTGCAGCATTGAGAAGCTCAATAGCAATTACCCTCTCCACATTATCTGCCACGCGGGCCGACTTGGTAGCCGCATTGGAGCCCATACTAACGTGGTCCTCCTGTCCCTGCGACGAGGGAATCGAATCTACCGATGCGGGCATACAGAGCCCCTTGGTCTGGCTCACAATCGATGCTGCGGTATATTGTGGAATCATAAAGCCACTATTCAAACCTGGTTTTGCCACCAAGAAGCTGGGCAAACCCCTCTGTGCCGAGATGAGTTTGTAGGTCCTACGCTCCGAGATGTTACCGAGCTCTGCCATAGCGATTGCCAAGTAGTCCAAAACGAGGGCCAAAGGCTGACCGTGGAAGTTACCTGCCGACACAACAACATCCTCATCGGGGAAGACGGTTGGGTTGTCGGTTGCCGAGTTAATCTCGGTTTCGATTACGCTGGCAACATAGGCGATAGCATCCTTCGAGGCACCGTGCACCTGGGGGATGCAACGGAACGAATAGGGGTCCTGAACGTGTTTCTTGGGCTGTGCGATAAGCTCGCTACCCTCCAAAAGTTCACTCATACGCCTTGCGGTGGTAATCTGACCGTTGTGGGGGCGCACCTGATGAACATTATCCGCAAAGGGGTCAATCCTACCATCGAAGGCCTCCAACGACATTGCAGCCACCAAGTCGGCCTGCTCCGAGAGCCTCTCTGCCTTATCGAGCGACCACACACCATAGGATGCCATAAACTGCGTACCATTCAGAAGCGCAAGGCCCTCTTTGGATTGGAGCGTGAGAGGCTCCCATCCCTCGCGGCGGTTCATCTCCTCGCCCGTGATAATCTCACCCTCTTTGGTCTCCACTTCGCCAAGGCCCAAGATGGGGAGCGAGAGGTGGGCCAGAGGTGCCAAGTCACCCGAAGCGCCGAGCGAGCCCTGCTGATAGACAATGGGGGTGTAGTGGTTGTTGAACATATCAATGAGCCTCTCTACGGTAGCCACCTGAACACCCGAGTGGCCATAGGAGAGCGACTGCACTTTGAGCATAATCATAATCCTCACAATCTCGGTGGGAACCCTATCGCCCGTACCGCACGAGTGGCTCATCACCAAGTTTTTCTGCAAAGCCGACAGCTCATCCTTCTCAATGGATATGTTACACAGCGAGCCGAAGCCTGTGGTCACACCATAGATAGGCGTTGGGCTCTCAATAGCCTTCCTATCGAGGTACTCGCGACATTTGGCAATAGCAGCCTTCGACTCCTTGGAGAGTGCAAGTGTATAGTTCTCCCTCACGGCACGGATTACATCCTGATGCGAGAGGTGTGCGCGGGAAATAATATGCTGTTTCATAGTATTTTATAGTAGTTTTGATTATTTCACAAATTTCTCAATGAGGTTCTCATCGGCAATATTGGGCAGAGTAACTTTCAAGCCAGGAGTGCGCTCCATCTCCCTACGGATGGCACTAATTGCACCCTCGTTGCGTGCCCAGCTACGCCTTGCAATACCATTGTTGGTATCCCACAAAAGCATATTTTCGATATGCCTCTGCGACTCTGCCGAGCCATCGATAACCATACCGAAGCCACCATTGATAACCTCGCCCCAGCCTACGCCGCCACCATTGTGGAGCGACACCCAGGTTGCACCGCGGAAGCCATCACCCACAACATTCTGCACAGCCATATCTGCCGTATAGGCCGAGCCGTCGTAGATATTGCTGGTTTCGCGGTAGGGGGAGTCGGTACCCGACACATCGTGGTGGTCACGACCAAGCACAATAGGAGCCGAAATCTCGCCCCTTGCAATAGCCTCATTGAAGGCACTCGCAATCTTAATACGGCCCTCGCTATCGGCATAGAGAATACGAGCCGAAGAGCCCACCACAAGGCGGTTTTTCTTCGCCTCCTTAATCCAGTGGATATTATCGTCGAGCTGTCCCAAAATCTCCTCGGGAGCCTCCTTGCGAATCTCCTCCAAGACGCGAGCTGCAATCTCATCGCTCTTATCCAAATCCTCCTCCTTGCCAGAGGTACATACCCAACGGAAGGGACCAAAGCCGTAGTCGAAGAACAAGGGGCCCATAATATCCTGAACATAGGAAGGATAACGGAATTTACCATTGGGCAACACCACATCCGCGCCAGCCCTCGAAGCCTCCAAAAGGAAGGCGTTGCCGTAGTCGAAGAAGTACATACCCCTCTCGGCCAAGCGATTGACAGCCGTAGCGTGGCGACGGAGCGACTCCTGAACAGCCTCTTTGAACCTCTCGGGCTCCTCGGCCATCATCACACGGCTCTCCTCATAGGAGTAGCCAACAGGGTAATAACCACCAGCCCAGGGGTTGTGGAGCGAAGTCTGGTCGCTACCCAAATCAACCTCAACACCCTCATCGGCCAACCTCTCCCAGAGGTCTACAATGTTGCCCTGATATGCCATCGAAACGACCTCCTTATTCTTGCGAGCCTCTGCCACACGAGCGAGGAGTTCATCGAGTGATGTGTGAACCTCATCCACCCAACCCTGCTCATAGCGTTTCTGAACTGCTGCGGGGTTAATCTCGGCAACAATGCTCACAACACCCGCAATATTACCAGCCTTGGGCTGTGCGCCAGACATACCGCCCAGACCTGCCGACACGAACAACATACCGCCCAAATCCTTTGCGCCCTCCTTCATACGACGGCGACCTGCATTGAGCACGGTGATGGTTGTTCCGTGAACGATACCCTGGGGACCGATATACATCCAGCTACCTGCGGTCATCTGGCCATACTGCGACACACCAAGTGCATTCATCCTCTCCCAATCATCGGGTTTGGAGTAGTTGGGGATAACCATACCATTGGTAATCACCGCACGGGGTGCATCGGGCGACGATGGGAACAAGCCCATAGGGTGGCCCGAATACATCACCAGCGTCTGCTCGTCGGTCATCTCCGAGAGGTATTTCATAGCAAGCCTATACTGCGCCCAATTCTGGAACACCGCACCATTACCACCATAGGTGATAAGTTCGTGAGGATGTTGAGCCACAGCCTTATCCAAGTTATTCTGTATCATGAGCATCATAGCGGCTGCCTGACGACTCTTTGCGGGGTACTCCTCAATGGGACGTGCATACATCTCATAGTCGGGACGAAGGCGGTACATATAGATTCGGCCATACTTTTCGAGCTCCTCGGCAAACTCGGGAGCGAGGGTTGCGTGGTGCTTCTCGGGGAAGTAGCGCAGTGCATTCTTAATGGCCAACACCTTCTCCTCGCGCGAAAGAATCTCCTTACGCTTGGGTGCGTGATTGACGGTTGTATCGTAGGGCTTGGGGGCAGGAAGCACATCGGGAATACCCGCCCTTATATCTGCCTGAAACTGTTCGAGTGTCATATCTTCTATCGGAAATTAGTTGATTTTACCATTGACGATTTCGAGAATCCTCTTCTCCTCTGCATCAGCAGCCTCTGCAATCTCGGCCGCCTCCGAAACAAGAGCCTCGGCTTTTGCACGGTCTTTCAAACCCGCAGCGTTGATTTTCACATTGAGGAATGCACCCTGAACAGCCGCACGAGCCGCGAGCGCACCCACACCTGCGTCGCTCACAGAGTTGGGGTTACCCTTCTCGGCCATCTCCCCCGCAACCTCAAATGCACGGAACGAAGCCTTCATAGTCTTCAAGGGCACCTCGGTAGCATAGAGGGTAGCCTTCTCCATAGCCTCGGCCCTTGCAGCCTTCTCCTCGTCGGTACCTTTGGGCATACCAAATACGGCCATAATGCAGTTGAAAGCCTCGGTATCCTCATCCACAAGTGCCAGCAGTTCGTTCATAACACGTTTGCCCTTCTCGGCCCAATCGGAGAAGAACTCCCACTGCTCGTCCCAGCCAGGTTTGTGTGCCGAGAGGTTGGCAACCATAGTACCCAAAGCTGCACCCAAAGCACCCATATAGGCCGAAATCGAACCACCACCAGGGGCAGGCGACTCACGCGAGGTCTCCTCTGCAAAGCCTGCGCAGGTCAAATCCACAAGACCTTTCTTCTTATTGTCTTTCTCTATGAGGCTCTCAACAATCTTCTCCTCGGGTTTGAAGGGAGTGAGCTCCGAAAGGCCCATCGAGCGCACTGCTATATCCAAAATCTCCTGGTCGGTGATACCAAGTGAGCGTTGCTGTTTGCGGAGGAAGTGCTTACCAGCCTCCAACAATGCATTGCGAGGAACAAGGCCCACAATCTCGGTACCCGTAACCCTCACACCGCGCTCGGCAGCAGCCCTACACACCTCCTCGAAAGCAATGTGAAGAGGTGTAGCCTTGATGTCGGTGATATTCATTGACACCTGTGCGATGCCATACTCCTCGATAAACCAGCCGATAGCCTTGCAACCCTTCAAGGTGCCAGGAATCATAATGGGCTTACCATTCTCGTCGCGGACAATCTTGCCCACAATGGGTTTCTCCCTCATTGGGCGGCCCTTCTCGCGCACATCGAATGCAATAGCATTGGCACGACGAGTGGAGGTGGTATTGAGGTTGAAGTTTACAGCAATGAGGAAGTCGCGTGCGCCCACAACGGTCGCACCACTGCGAGCAGCCTGCTCGGTCCACTCTCCTCCACCAAAGTCGGGCATCTCCTCGGGTTGGGTAATACGCTGCTGCAAGCCCTCATACTCACCCTTGCGAACAACTGCCAAGTTCTTACGCTCGGGGCGCAAAGCGGCACTCTCGTAGCAATAGGTGGGAACTTTCAGTTCGGTAGCGATACGCTCGGCAAGTGCGCGAGCCATCTCGGCACACTCCTCCAAAGTAACACCTGCAACAGGCACAAGGGGGCACACGTCGGTAGCACCAATACGGGGGTGCTCACCGTGGTGATAGCGCATATCAATCAGCTCCGAGGCCCTCTTCACACCCCTGAAAGCAGCCTCAACAACTGCCTCGGGCTCGCCAACAAAGGTCACAACGGTACGGTTGGTGGCCTTACCTGGGTCTACATCGAGAAGTTTTACACCCTCTACGCTCTCAATCGAATCGGTAATCTGTCGGATAACCTCCATGTCGCGTCCCTCGCTGAAATTGGGCACGCACTCAATAAGTCTTTTCATCTTGTAAAAAAGTAGTTTATGTTTGTTAGTAAATCAAATTTTTCGCTCCATTCAGCCCACCATACACAGATGGGCATACATAACCTTCAAAGATAGGCATTTTATTTGGAACTACACACACGCACACGCACCTATTTTGCGCGCGCAAATATTATTTTGTATAATTCTTTGCATACTGAAAAATTATCGCTATCTTGCAAGGCTAAAAGTGGACAACTAAACTCAATCTTTATGAAAAGGATAACACTATTAATCTCATTTGTAACCTTTGCCATCGCTACCGCAATGGCAATTCCTGCAAAACAGGGCATCTACACCCATCGTCAGAGTGACGGCACAGTCATCACCTACGAGGTCTTTGGTGACGAATTTAACAACTACACCCTCGCCGATGGCCTCTATACCATCGTTCAGGATGAGAGTGGCGACTTCTGTTATGCACTTACCAAGAATGGCCGTATGGTGAGTTCGGGCGTAAAGGTTCGCCCAACAAGTCGCCTGTCGGCACGCGAGAAGGAGATTGCACAGCAGAGTATCGGTGTGCGTAACACTGCCTACAACCCCCTCTTCAACCGCGACCAGCACTCGCCCGAGACAATGATGATGAGGGCAGCAGAGCAGATGAAGGCAGCCACAGCTCCCCACGAGGAGGCTCTCCGACTTGGTGGCTGGGGTGGCGAGGTAAAAGGCAACCGCAACCTCTTGGTAATCCTTGTGGAGTACAGCGACATCAAGTTCTCGATTGACAACGTACAACAGCGCTTCACCAATATGCTCAATAGTGAGGGCTACTCCGACAATGGTGCAACCGGTAGTGCCAAAGATTTCTTCAAGGCATCTTCGACTAACAAGTTTGTTCCCACCTTCGACGTTGTAGGTCCCTACACTCTCTCGGGCAAACGTGCCGACTATGGTGGCAATGTGGGTGGCGAAGACAAGGCTCCCGCAGTGCAGGCTATGGAGGCTTGCCAATTGGCCGATGGCAGTGTTGATTTCTCGAAATACGACGCCAATGGCGATGGCAACATCGACCTCGTGTTTATCCTCTACGCTGGTCACAACCCCGCAGAGGGTGGCCCTGCCGATGCTGTTTGGCCCCACAAATGGGAGCTTTACCCTGGTTACAACATCATCGAGAAAGACTATCCCCGATTCGATGGCAAGAAGCTCGTTGAGTATGCTTGTACCTCGGAGCTTCGTGGTTACAGTGGCAAAAATATGACCAACATTGGTACCTTCTGCCACGAGTTCGGTCACGCCCTCGGTCTTCCCGACTGGTATGATGTGGATTACAATGGTGGTTTCGGTATGAGCTACGCCTCGATTATGAACTCGGGTAGTTACCTCAACGATAGCGCCACACCTCCCACTCACAACGCTTTGGAGCGCTGGTTGCTCGGATGGACACTTCCCAAAGAGCTTGCTGTGGGTAGCTATGAGGTGCAGCACGTCAGCAAAAACGACACCTACATCATCTGGGCAAACGACAGAAAGACCGAGTGCTTCCTCTTTGAGGCTCGCACCAAGGGTGCAAACTTCCCCTGGGACTACTACCTCAACTATGGCGACAGCCGTGTCAACTATGAGGGTGGCGAGGGTATGCTCGTATATCACGTCGATTGGACAGGCTCCTACCTCGACAAGTGGAAAACTCACACCATCAACACCGACCCCGAACACCAGTGTGCCTACATCTTCCGTGCAAACCCCGGTGCTACCGAGAAGAATAGTAAAGGTTGGTTCTTCCCTGGTTCGAGGAATGTCACTACACTCTCCTACGACACCGCACCCCAATTCAAGAATTGGAGCTTGGAGCGCCTGAAACTCGAACTCCAAAACATCGCCATCTACAACGATGTGGTGGGCTTCGATGTTGTATCCAAAGATTTCGAGATGGACACCCGTCAGTATGATGCACTTTTGGATTGGAGGGCTTCGGCAGAGAACTCTTCGGCTTGGATTGTGAAGTTCACCGAGAAAGAGAGTGGTGAAGAGAGGGTAATCGAAACAACCAATAAGTATGCGGTTATCACCCCCCTCAAATGCGACACTCGCTACCACGCACAAATCTTCAAGGTGTCCAACACCGACGAGCCCCTCTATGAGGCCGAGATTCACACCCAGAGTAGTGGTATCACCCCTCGTCCCGCATTGATGCTCAACTCGGAGTACAAGAAGAGTGACGACATCCGTTTGAGTGTCAAGAACCTCGACGGCACCCCCGCCAACATTGAGTGGTATGTTGACCGCAACAAAGTTACCGACCTTATGTTAACCCTTCCCGCAGGTCAGCACCACATCTGTGCTGTCATTACCGACGAGCAGGGCAACACAAGCTACCTCTACCGCTACATTACCGTAAAATAAGTATTAGAATACCATAGAACTATGAAACGTATCATTTATATAGTAGCACTTCTTGCTATCGCAACTCTCACCTCGTGCTTTGGTGACAAAACGATGGAGAATATGGACAATTTTATGAGTGCGCAGAATGTTCCTGGCATCTACCGCCAGAGCACCACAGAGTTCTCATACGACCAGAGCAAACACCAGTGCTATATCAACACCTCGAAACTCACCTTCGCCATCCTCAACGACGATGGCTCGAAGTATCTCCAACTCACCCTCTCGGCAGCTCCCGTTGTGGGCGAACTTGTGGATGTAGAGGCAAAGAGCTACGGTCTTGGACTCTCGGCAAGCACCTCCTATAAGGGTTTGAGAGTCGACAAGATTGAGAACGACCTGTGCTACCTGCGTAGCGATGCAGAGGGTGGCTATGTCGGCATCATCCTCGGCTGGAAAGAGTAGTTGGGCTACAAAGAATCAGAAGAGAAGGAGGCTACGATGCCTCCTTCTCTTTTTATTTTGATATTAGTTCACAGAAAGTCGCACCTTCTTTTTAGGGATTATAAGACTTATAGGGATTGTAGGCCCCAAGTGATTCACGGGTATTAAAAAAGATACCCAAGAGCAAAGGGGTGGGACCTATAATTTTGTAGGGAAACCCCCTCTCCTAACTTATGAGAGGGGGTTTCCTTTTTTCCCTCTCCTAGGTTAGGAGAGGGTGAGCAAAGCTCGGGTGAGGTCCGTCTTTTGCGCAGGTATCTTTTTTTCTGCGCCATAGGCGCACCTTAATTTTCAATTCTCAATTCTCCATTTTCAATTCTCAATTAATAAGTTTTCGGGCTCCCTAATGCAAGCTCGCGACTATTGACGGCTGACAAAAACATAGTGTGTGGCGAGTGGTAGGCGCACAAGAAAACCACCTCCGTAGTTTGCTGACGCAAATCAGGAGGTGGTTTATCGAAGTTGGGCAATCTAATCGCCCACAATATGTGCCTGGCTATCTCTTTTTATCCACAATCGCCCTACACTCTTCGAGTGTCATAGTAAGGGGATCTTTGGTCTTGGGGATGCGGTAGTTCTTGCCCTCAAATTGGATGTAGGGGCCATAGATACCCGTCATAATCTTCAACTCGGGTACCTCGTCAAATGTTCTGATTGGGGTTTTAGCCGCCTTGTCTTGATCCCTCTTTTGGCCTATGAGCTCCACAGCGCGCTCAAAGGTTACAGTATAGGGGTCATCGCTCTTGGTGAGCGACACAAACTTACTACCGAAGCGCACATAGGGGCCAAACTTGCCCACACCCACACAAATCTCCTCACCTTCGTACTCTCCAAGTGTGCGAGGCAGTGCGAAGAGCGACAGAGCCTCTTCGAGGGTGATGGTTGCGATGAGTTGGTCTTTTTTGAGCGATGCAAAGCGAGCCTTGTCGCCATTCTCGCCACCAATCTGCACCATTGGGCCATAGCGACCAATACGGGCCGAAACAGGAAGTCCGCTCACGGGGTCTACACCCAACTGACGCACCGAACTATTCTGCTTAATCTGGCTGCCAAGCGCATCCTCCACAGTCTTGTGGAAGTCGCCATAGAACTCGGAAATCATCTCGGTCCACGCCTCCTTACCCTCGGCAATAGCATCGAACTCCTTCTCCACGGTTGCGGTGAAGTTGTAGTCGAGAATCTTGGGGAACTGTCCCTCCAAGTAGTCATTCACCAGCATACCGATGTCGGTAGGTGCAAGCTTACCCTTCTCCTTGCCAACAACCTCATTGAGCGACTTCTCGGTGAGTTTGCCCTTCGAGAGGGTTATCTGGTCGTAGGAGCGTTTCACACCCTCCTTATTCTGCTTAATAACATAGCCACGCGCAATGATGGTAGAGATGGTGGGAGCATAGGTCGAAGGACGACCAATACCCAACTCTTCGAGCCTCTTGACCAACAAAGCCTCACTATAACGGTAGGGCTGCTGGGTGAATTTCTGGGTAGCGGTGGCATCTTTGAGGGCCAGAAGTTCGCCCTCACCAACGGTGGGCAATACTGCATTCTCGCTCTCACCCTCCTCCTCGGTAGACTCCGAGTAGAGTTTCATAAAGCCATCGAAGCGCATCTGCTCACCCATTGCCACAAACCTCTCGGTGTGACCACCAGCCTCGATGGTAACCACCGTGCGGTCAATCTTTGCAGGTGTCATCTGCGACGCTACGGTACGTTTCCAGATGAGTTCATAGAGTCGCTTCTCCACCGAGGTACCCTCAATACTCTGACGATTGAGATAGGAGGGACGGATGGCCTCGTGAGCCTCCTGCGCGCCCTTGCTCTTGGTCTTATAGGCCCTCCACGAGTGGTACTCCGCGCCAAACATCGCCAAAATCTCCTCCTTGGCAGCTGCCATAGCCTGCGTAGAGAGGTTCACAGAGTCGGTACGCATATAGGTAATAAAACCGCTCTCGTAGAGTTTCTGTGCCACACTCATAGTCTGCGCCACAGTCATCGAAAGTTTCCTACCAGCCTCCTGCTGCAAGGTAGAGGTGGTGAAGGGGGGTGCGGGGAACTTCTCTGCAGGTTTCGACTCCACGCTCAAAACCTTGAACTCCACACCTGCAAATGAGCCAAGCAGTGCCACTGCCTCCTCGCGGGTGTCGAACTTACGGTCCAACTCTGCCTTGAACACCTTACCATCCGAGGCGATGAAGCGGGCCGAAATCTTATAGAATTGGGTAGCCTTGAAGTTGATAATCTCCCTCTCGCGCTCCACAATGAGCCTTACAGCAACACTCTGCACCCTACCAGCCGAGAGTGCGGGTTTCACCTTCTTCCACAGCACAGGCGAGAGCTCAAAGCCCACAAGCCTATCCAACACCCTACGCGCCTGCTGGGCATTCACAAGGTTCATATCCACCCTACGAGGCGAAGCAATCGCTTCAAGGATGGCATTTTTGGTAATCTCGTGGAAGACAATACGTTTGGTCTGTTCGATAGGAAGACCAAGAACCTCTGTTAGGTGCCAAGCAATAGCCTCTCCTTCGCGGTCCTCATCGGATGCGAGCCAGACACTCTCTGCCTCACTTGCCATACGTTTCAGGTCGGCAACCATTTTTGCCTTTTCGGGCGACACTTCGTATGCGGGCATAAAGCCATTCTCCACATCCACACCAATACCTTTCTTGGCGATGTCGCGGATGTGACCATAGGAGGAGCAAACCTTATACTCCTTTCCGAGGAATTTTTCGATAGTTTTGGCCTTTGCTGGGGACTCTACGATTACCAGATTTTTCTGTTGCATTGTTCTATATATCTGCTATTTATATCTACTGTTCAACCCTCCCGAATTGTAGGTTTGGAGGGTTATGGGGACACAAAAAGTGCGCCATACCTATATATATTGGCGCACAAAGATAAGCCACGCAGTCGAATTTTACAAAATAAAGCGCACGCTTTTACCTAAAAAAAGGGATGGCACCCATTTTTGCCATCCCCTATTTTATACATCCATCGCCCCTATTCTCCTATGAGTGTATAGGTTATCTCAAACTTCACAGGGTTGGAAGAGCCCGTGAGCGAAAGTTTCACCATACCATCCTGCATATACTCATAGGCCCCCATACCGAGGGTAATCCTACGGCTCACCTCGCCATCCTTATCGGCCAGCACCTCTTGGAGATACAAGGCAAGGTCCATTTCATAACGACCAAAGGTGCGATTCAGATAGCCACCATAGAGCAACTCGGTATCGTAGTTGGCCTCATAATAGTAGTTATAGTCGGATACGGCCGAAATCTTTGCATAGTTCGTGTAGGTACCCACACGCGCGGGCGCGTAGTCGTAATAGGTGTAGTCATCCTCCGCCAAGTCAACAAGCATCCTCGCCTGATTGATGAAGATACTCCTACCCTCGGGACAAAGCGCACGCAACGAGGCCACAAACTCCTCTGTGAGTTCGAGAGTCGTGGTCACACCCAAAAAGCCCTGAATGTAGCCCTCCGAAACGGGATTTTCGAGGGGTTCATCGGCCGCAACATCGTAGTTGATGCTCGCACCACCCACCATTGCCGAGTAGTCGTGCGACACAGCTGTCACAGCCCTCTGTTTGGAGTATTTTTCATTGTTGGAGATATAGAACGCCCTCATAACATCGTCCTCCACAAGCTCGGGGTTACCTCCCTCGGGATACTCGTGACCATAGGCCACAAGGTAGCTCGAAGGGCCATCCTCGCTATCCCATTGGAGGTTCATACCATAGATTGCAGCATCCTCGGGCGAGCTCTCCGAGGGGGTAATGTACAAACCATTGAATAGGCTCATAAAGAGGCTATCATCTTCGTAGGCCTTTTTATCCACATCCCACAACTCACGCATAAACCTCTCGCCCGCAGGGGTTGGATGCAAAGCAAGAGTGTCGAACGCATTGGCTCCATTGGGCTTACCCTTAAACGAGAATGAGAACAAGTGCTCCTGGATATACTCTTGGTAGTCAACACCACCATAGTACATACTATCTCTTTGAAGAAGTTTGCCAAGGCGATAGACATCGAAACTCTGCTCTTTGAGCGTATCGCCACCCACAGTCTTCATACCCGCAACCAACACCATCGAATCGGGCATAGAGACCATACCCTCGTGGGCAATACTATCGGAATGAACGGCATAGGTGAATTGCACCAAAGAGGATGCCTTGGTTACTGCGCCATAGCTCCTATCGGTCATCTTGCCAAAATAGGCGTAGTCAAGCGTACCCGTAGAGATTGAGTCGGTGTAGGTGAGGTAGCTCTCTATACCCTCCTCCAAGGATGCAAATTGCACCTCAAAACGCTGACCAGGGGGAACGATATTGGTACCCAAATTGTCATCAACCTCCACACACGAAGTGAAGAAAATTACAAGTGCCGACACCAAAATAGTGCCGACACCTTTGAGATTTATTTCATTAGAGAATAGAGTCATAAAATTCCTTATACTGCGTAAGTTTCTCTTCTTCGGCAATATCGCCAGTGGGGCGCAATACCCTCTTGCCACTCTTTGCGAGGTACTCCTCTACCTCGGCTGGCACCTCCTTTGCCTCAATAATAATACCATCGGCATTGTCTATAACGAGCCTCATAAGGTTTTCGTATGTAAGGGGGCCGTATGCGTCAATTTTTTCGGCTGGCACACCCTCGCCCAACATTGTCGAGCGGAAGGCCTCACTCCAAACACCCTTGAATGTGTCGTCATAGATACTGAACACCACCTTCGAGGAGGTAAACAAGGGCTCATCGGTGTAGCAGTTGCGCAAGTAGAGGGGCACTGCTGCGGAGAACCACGAGTGGCAATGCACCACATCGGGCTTCCAACGCAACTTCTTGACAGTCTCCAACACACCACGCGCAAAGAATATTGCCCTCTGGTCGTTATCCTCAAACTCCTCACCCTCGGCATTGCGGAATGTCGCCTTGCGAGGTGCAAAGTACTCGTCGTTGTCGATGAAGTATATCTGCACGCGAGCCGCGGGAATAGATGCTACTTTGATGATGAGCTGATGATCGTTATCGTTGATAATAAGGTTCATACCCGACAGGCGGATAACCTCGTGCAACTGATTGCGACGCTCATTGATGCAACCAAAGCGGGGCATAAAGGTCCTAATCTCAAAGCCTCGCTCCTGCATCGCTTGCGAAAGTGTGCGACAAGTAGTCGCAATGGGGCTTTCGGGAAGATAGGGGAATATCTCCTGACAAACACACAGTATTTTTGCTCCTGCCACTTTTCCTAAAATTTTAATTTACAACATAAAAATGCCCCTTAAACTACGATTTCGGCCCTCTCGTAAAGGCACTTTTACATAAAGCCGATAATACACTGCAAAGATAATAAAAATTTTTCGCATTTCTTGCAACATCCATCCAAAGAAAATCACACACAAAACCCGCACAAGTGCATAAAAAAGTCGTTGTTCTCTATTTTTCTCACAAAAAGTATATCTTTGCAATTACAAATCAATACACAAGCACACTCAATGAATAGGTTTACACGCAGACTTTTAGCATTCATAGCTTTTACAATATCCACAACTCTACTACTATCGGCACAAGAGAGCACCACATCACAACCACAAAAGCCCACATCTGGCCCCTATAAAGTTGGCGACTACTACAATGAAGGTGGCTTGGAGGGTGTCGTATTTCAGGTATCGGAGGATGGCACAAGTGGCAAGATTGTCCATCTCACACAGAGCCGAGGTGTGAGAATGTGGGCAAGTTCAAAAGAGGGTGCCAATAGACTATTTGGCGCCACCAATATGAGTGACGGCGCTGCAAACTGCCGCATAATCACACAGCTATACGGTTGGAAAGAGAAATTCCCCGCCTTTGCGTGGTGTATCGCCCTGGGCAAAGGGTGGTATCTGCCCGCCATTGACGAGCTCTACGAATTCACAATGAACTCCGCCACACAACGATTGGTCAATACCACTCTCAAAAGGCTCGGCGCTACACCCATTCCCAATAGGAGCGAATGGGTGGACTACTGGTCCTCAACAGAGATGGAGTTACGTTATGCCAATGGTGAGTACTCGGCCTGGGGCATAAACACCCAGAATGGTGTAATGAAGGATGCGCGACACCTCTACGCCCGAGTGAGAGCCGTTGCAGCCTTTCCCATCGTGGAGGTGGAGGCCGCAAACGACTCGGCAGCAAACATCACCTCCGCGCCCTACAATGTGGGTGACTACTACAACGATGGCACACTGCAAGGTGTGGTCTTTGAGGTCAGCAAGGGTGGTATGCACGGCAAAATCATCTCTATGTCACAGCCTAACCAAGACCTGCTATGGAGCATTGGCGAGGAGCAAAAACGTGTAATCGGTGCCACCGACCGCAAGAGTGGCAAGACTAATATGGCAAAGGTTAGGAGCATTGAGGGGTGGCAAAAACTCTACCCCGCATTTGCGTGGTGTGCATCTCTGGGCGAGGGGTGGTATCTACCCGCCATCGAAGAGGTCAAAGTTTTTATGAGTGAGGATGTTCACGCCAAGGTAAATGCCACACTCGACAGCCAACTGGCAACCAAACTCCACACCCTCCACCCCGTACCTCCTGCCGAAAAATGGGAAGACTATTGGAGCTCCACCGAGAGCGAGGAACTCTACACCCCCGACGAGGAGTATGAGGGCGATGTTTGCGCCTACGCTATCGGATACTTCATCATCAATAGTACAGAGTACCAAGCAACCAAACGCAACGATTCGAGTGTCCGCGCAGTAGCGGAGTTTTAGGTGCCGTAACGGCACTTTTGTGCTGGTGGTGCTCCCGAAAGTTTCAACAGAAATCAAAAAACGCAGAGAACGAGATGAATGCAAGGCATACGAGAAAGCGGGCTCCGCAGTTTACTGAACGTAAATGAGGAAGCCCGCTTATCGAAGTATAACGCAGCAGTCGCTCGTTATATGCGTTTTTTTACAGGATGAGCATCGCATCACCATAAGTCCCAAACCTATAACCCTCCTCGATGGCGACTTTGTAGGCGTTCATAACATTGTCGTAGCCACCAAAAGCCGCAACCATCATCAGCTGGGTAGAGCCAGGGAGGTGGAAGTTGCTAACCATAGAGTCGGCAACATTGAACTCATAGGGGGCAAAGATGAACTTATTGGTCCAACCCTCATAGGGTTTGAGCATACCACTTGTCGAAACCGACGACTCGATGGTGCGTTGCACGGTGGTACCAATGGCGCATACGCGGTGGCCACTCTCCTTTGCACGATTGACAATCTCGGCAGTGGCTGCGGGGATGAAAATCTGCTCCGAGTCCATCTTGTGTTTCGTGAGGTCCTCAACATCCACAGTGCGGAAGTTACCCAAACCAACGTGAAGAGTGATTTCGGCCGTATCGATACCCTTGATTTCCATACGTTTGAGCAGGTGTTTCGAGAAGTGCAGACCTGCGGTGGGGGCAGCAACGGCACCCTCCTCTTTGGCATAGATGGTCTGGTAGCGCTCCTCGTCAATAGGCTCCACCTTCTCCCTCACCCAGCGTGGCAGGGGTGTTTCGCCCATCTGTGCCAACACCTCGCGGAACTCCTCATAGGAGCCATCGTAGAGGAAGCGGAGGGTACGACCACGCGAGGTGGTATTGTCGATTACCTCGGCAACGAGTGCGTCATCCTCACCGAAGTAGAGTTTGTTACCAATACGGATTTTACGCGCAGGCTCCACCAAAACATCCCACAAACGGAGATCTTTGTTGAGCTCGCGGAGGAGGAAAATCTCAATCTCGGCACCAGTTTTCTCCTTATTACCATAGAGGCGTGCGGGGAATACTTTGGTATTATTGAGAATGAATACATCCTGCTCGTCGAAGTAGTTGATGATATCTTTGAAGAGTTTGTGCTCGATTTCACCCGTCTTGCGGTGGAGAACCAACATACGCGACTCGTCGCGGTGCTCTACGGGATAGTGTGCGAGCAGTTCGGGAGAGAAGTTGTAATTATACTGCGATAACTTCATAATTATATGGTGTTTATTCGTTATTTTTCGTCACAAAGTCGTGGCGTTACCAACGAGGGTAACAAGATATATACGTTTGGGAATCGTTTTTGTTTCAGTTGGATGCAATTTTTACTCCACAGCGGGTGCCGTCATAGCCCCCACCAACTCGTCGAGCACCCAAGCATCCTCCACCCGATACTCACCACTGCGTGTGCGACGCAAGGCCGAAAGGTAGGCTCCACTCTCCAAAGCCTCTCCAATCTCAATAGCCAGCGAACGGATGTAGGTACCCTTGCTGCAACGAACCCTGATGCGCAGAAGAGGCATTGAGAACTCCAAAATCTCCATCTCGAAGATATTAATCAGCGCACGGCGCATCTCCACCTGCTCGCCCTCGCGGGCATACTCATAGGCCCTCTTACCATCAATCATCTTGGCCGAATAGACGGGCGGTGTCTGCAACCTCTCGCCCAGAAGTGAGCGCAAGGCCTCCTCCACCCTCTCGCGGGTGATATGGTCGGTGGGGAAAGTCGCATCAATGGGGTGTTCCAAATCGCCACTCGGAGTGGTCGCACCCAGCACCACATCGGCAATATACTCCTTCTCGCCCGCCTGAATCTCCACAACTCTCTTGGTGGCCTTACCGATGCAGACAATCAGCACACCCGTAGCCAGAGGGTCGAGCGTTCCTGCGTGGCCAATCTTAATCTTCGGGTAGCCCAACTTGCGCAGGAGATATTTGAGTTTGCGGACAACGTCGCTACTTGTCCAACCAAGTGGTTTATCGACCACCGCAACCACCCCCTCGGGGAAGGGCATATCGTGTGTAATAGGCTGATGCATAGGTTAGAAAATATAGCTACCAATGGAGATAAGGCCCACAACAAGGCAGTAGATTGCAAACCATATAAGTTTGCCCCTATTGACAATGTTGAGCATAAACTTGCAAGCCAAGCAGCCCGACACAAACGAGGTTACAAAGCCCACAGCCAAGGGCAACAAACCTACGCCAATATTAGCCAAGTCGCCACCAATCACATCCAACAGCGACTCACCCAAGATGGGCAAAATCACCATCAAGAACGAGAACTCGGCAACCACCGAGCGTTTATTGCCCAGAATCAAACCCGTGGCAATGGTTGTACCCGAGCGGCTCAAACCAGGCATTGTAGCCACTGCCTGCGAGGTGCCGATAATCATCGCATCGCCCCACGAAATACTCTCCTTCTGGCGGGGTTTGGCATACTGCGCAAAGGTCAAAAGTGCCGCCGTAACAAGCAACATCGCGCCCACAACCAACATCACATAGTCCGAAGCGAGCATCTCATTGAACTTATCTTTCAGCAAAAAGCCCACAATACCCACAGGTACCATTGAGGCAATAATTTTCAGTGCATAGGTCATATCGGGGCCCTTACGGAACGAGAAAAAGCCCGTAAACACCCTCTTGACCGACGACCACAGCACCACAATAGTACTCAACACCGTGGCCAAGTGAAGAATCACATCGAAGGCGATGTTATCTGTAAGTTGTACACCCAAGAGTTCCTTGGCAATTTGGAGGTGACCACTGCTACTCACAGGGAGATACTCTGTCAAACCCTGCACCAAACCGAGTATAAACGCTTCAATAATAGACATAATTCAAATTGAGAATTGAAAATTGAGAATTATTTTTTTGTTTTTATTTGCGACTTTTTAGGCGATACTCCGTATCGCTATACCGTTACCGTTTCCTGAATATTGAATAGCCGACCACACCAAAGCCTGCAAGCACCACAATGGGGGCAAGCACAATCCTACGCCACGAAAAAATCGCCTCGTAGTCGAAGACCTCGGGATTGGTACTACCGCCACCCGCCATCAACACAAAGCCCAAAATGAGAAGTCCCACACCCGCGAGCATCCACTTGTAGTTTGCCCACGAAAAGACCATCTCTTCACCTTTTTTATCCTTATCTTTCATAACTAATATATATGTATTTTAGCACTATTCATCCTTATAAACTTATTGAGAGCAAAGGAGGTGAAGAGCATCGACACCAACACTCCTCCCAATACAATACCCCCAAAAAACATCGCCATAATACTGCCACCCGAGATGAGTACAAGGTAGGGCATACCCTCCGAGAGGGCCACCAACATACCCCAGAACATCAGCGAAGCAATAGCACCCGCTGCCAACCCCATCCAGAAGCTATTGGCCACAAAGGGACGTTTAATAAAGCTCTTGGTTGCACCCACAAGTTTCATTGTAGCAATGAGTTCCCTGCGCGAAAATACACTCATACGGATGGTATTTTTCAGCAGTATGAGCGAAATGAGCAGCAATACAGCGCCAAAGACCACCAACAAAAGTTTGAACCTTCCGAGGTTGGCATCCATACTCTCCACCATACCCTGCTGGTAGAGAATCTCCTCAACGCCCACCCACTCGGTGGCCACGCTCTCAATCCTCTGCACCAACTCCTTGGGGCTCTCGCTCGCTGCCAATCCCACTTCAAAGGATGCGGGCAGAGGGTTATATTCGAGCAAATCTTCATAGCTACCTCCCGCAAAGTTCTTGAAGTCGGCAGCAGCTTCGCTCTTGGAGATAAACCTCACATCCCTAACACCCTCCATTTGGCGCAGTTTATAGCCAACCTCCTCTACAACAGCATCGGCCGCCGTAGGCTCCATCATCACATAGAGCGTCATTCGCTCCTTGATGCTATCGGTAGCCTTCGAGAGGTTCCAAATGATGTAGCCCACGCTCGCCACCAAAAAGAGTACCAATGAGATACTCACTGTGGAGATGGCATAGGAGCCACGCACCTTACGACGCAATCGTTTGTTACTCATAGTTCTATCTTATTTTGCGTTTTTCCTCCTTTTAATCACCTCAACCACTGCCAAGAGCGCCAAGCCACCGAGTATTACCAGCGAGAAAGTGAGCGTCAGTCCCTCTACGAGAGCAAAGTTGGGCGCTCTAAATTTCCACTCTACGGTGTGGCTACCCGCGGGCAGTACCATAGCCCTCAACAACCAATCGGCACGCAGGTACTCCGCCTCCCTACCATCAATATAGGCACTCCACCCCTTATCATAAAATATCTCCGAGAAGAGGCACAAACCACCCTTTGGTGAATTATAACGATAGACAAGGTTGTTGGGTTTATACCTCACGAGGTCTATATCGCCATCCCCAAGAGTCACACCCTCCAACATTGGCGCATACTCCGCACTCACAATGGCGGTATGTTTGGTCGCAACTTCATCCAGCAGCGCCATCTCCTCCCCTGGCGAGGTGGCCACAACCACATCCTCCACAAACCACGCAGGGCCATTGGCTCCCTCATTGAGCACCACCACAGGGGCACCCGACTCATCGGGGGTGATGAAGTATTTGGTATTGAGCATATCGTAGGCCTCGGGGTTACCACGCAGGAGTTGGTGGTCTATGAGGTCTTGGTAGCGCGAGAGTTTGGCTCCGTGGTAGCCTCCCACCGAGCGGTGGAAGTAGCTTGTGGTGGCATCGTTGAAGGTGCTCACCGCAAAGTTGGCCACACGGTAGCCGAGCGACCTATCCTCCATAATTTGGAGGTTGGCCTCACTTGGGAGAATCTCCGTCTTATTCTTCTCCACAAAGTCGTCCCAGAAGAGGTAGCGACTATCCACACCCACCATATCGATGGTTACAAGTGCGCCCAAGAGCAGAACGACGGTACCCCCTTGAATCTTCTTCCACGCAAAGAGTGCTACAACTCCTGCCGAAAGAGCCACAAACAAGAGCGAGCGCAGAGCGTCGGCAGTGAGCATCGCCCCCCTTTCGGCCTCCATTGCAAGGATAATATCGGCGGGGAGTCCCATCTGTGCATCATACGCAGCCGAGAAAGAGAACATCTGGCCACCCAAGAGCCACAGCACAAGTGCCACACCTCCCGTAATGCCAGCCGACCAAGCAACACCCCTCACAAGGGTTGCCCTCTCGTACTCACCCTTCCAGATGCGCCACAGCACCAAAGCTGCAAGCAGTGGCACGCTCCACTGCACCACAACCAACGCTGTCGATACGGCCCTGAATTTATCGTAGGCAGGAAGATATTTGAACATCAGTTCGGTAAACCACATCAGATTGCTACCCCACGCGAGCAGGATGGCAAACAGACTCACAGCCACAAGCCACCACTTCTCCCTGCCCTTCAACAAGAACAAGCCAAGCACCGCCAAAAAGATTGCCACAGCACCGAGATAGGTGGGGCCTGCCGTACCTGGTTGGTCGCCCCAATAGGCGGGCAGTGAGGTTGCCAAAGAGCGAGCACCATAGGGGCGCAATGCGTCGGCCACAATGCCATCCGAGGCAAATCCGCCCGAGGAGGAGCCACCCATAAGGTTGGGAATGAACATATTGAGGCTCTCGGTACGACCATAGCTCCACGCTGTTGCGTAGGCTATATCGAGGCCATCACTCTCACCCGAGTTGCCACTCTCCACCGCCAGCGCACTACCGCCACGCATCGTATCGGGCTGGTGTTGGGCAGTGTAGTAGAGCGACGAGAGGTTGGCACCCACGGCCAGCACTGCCGAGCCCACCAACACCAATGTGGCCTTCACAAAATGGGGCACACATTTCTCCTTCACCGCACCCACAAGAGCGTTAATCCACAGTGCGAGGATGACGATGGCAAAATAGTAGGTTATTTGGGGGTGGTTGGCGCCAATTTGGAGCGCACCAAAGAGTGCCGTCAGCAGACCTCCAAGCAGGAGCCTTTTGCCCTTCAAAGTGTAGCCCACTCCACCCACAAGCAGGGGGGCATAGGCAAAGGCGAACATCTTGGTGATGTGTCCTGCCCCGATGATGAGTATCGAGTAGGTCGAAAAGCCGTAGGCTATGGCGGGAACGATTGCCACAAGTGGGTTCATACCCCACATCAGGAGCATCCCCCAGAAGCCCACAAGTGCCAGAAAAATCAACACCGCAGGGCGTCCAAAGGCATTTGCAAGGTCGGTACTCCAATTCTTGATGACCATCGAGGGGTACTCGATGTTAATCATATAGGCGGGCATTCCGCCAAAGGCATTACCGGTCCATTGGGGGTCTTCGCCATTGGCCTGCATCTGCTTGATATCGTGGCTCATACCCTCATACTGGGTAATATCACCCATCGCCAACCCCTTACCCTCCATCTGGGGAGCAAAGTAGAAGAGCGAGAGTGCCAAAAAGAGCAGTACGGCACCCACATAGGGCACCCACGAAGGTATATTTTTGAAATTTTTCATCTTATGCGAGGTCAAATTATGCCAATATAACCCACAAAAATACAATCGAAAATTGAGAATTGAAAATTGAGAGTTGAGAATTTTTATAAAAATTCTTGTCTAACGTCTAATGTCGCAAATGCGAGTAAGCGAGGGCAGAGGCTGCTTGCAGACTATGCCGAGCGTGAGCATTTTAGAGCAGGCGCAGTCTGGTCAAACGTCGCGGGGCGCACTATTTGGTGCGCCCCGAGGAATTATTTAGGGAATTTAGGGAGGTTAGAGAAGTTAGGGATGGTCGACAGACTATAAAGGGAGAGTCGAAAGCAACTCTCCCTTTACAGTCCTTTGTGCGCCAAGCGCCACGCCATACGGTTGTAGAAATTGTGGATTGTAGGGCGCAACTTACGAGGCAGAAGAAGCAGTAGGCGCAGTTTCACAAGGCCCCTACGGTAGTGTCGCGTATAGCCAAAGTTACGCAGCACTCTCCTACCAAACTCCGTATCACCTTTGGCAGTGAGTGTCAGGGCCTTACCTATGGCACATTTGGCCACAAACTCCCCACGCCAGAAATCTTCCGCAGGCGAAGGATAGGGCCTTTCGAGGAACTCTTCGAGGGTGTATTTTGTAACCTCGGGGGTGTAGATTGAGCCCGAGCGATTCGAGGCGACCATTGAGTAGTCGCACAACGCACGAGGCGAAAAGCATACCCGATGGTGGCTCGCAATCTTTATCCACATCCATTGGTCGCCTCCCATCTTCATACCCTCTGGGAAGCCTCCCAACTCCTCGACAACCTTGCGCGAAAGCACCGTAGCCGAGGGAATGGTGACATAGTGTGTCATACTCTCCCTCCAAAAGTTCTCCACAACACCCCTCTCGGTCGGGCAATTACCCCTCACGCGCCCTGTTGGGCTCACAACCTCAAAGGCGGTGGAGTAGATGCCACAATCGGGCCACTCCGCAATCATCGCAGCCACCTCCTCCAAGAATTCGGGCTTCCAGCAATCATCCGCATCAAGCAGTGCAAACCACTCCCCGCGCGCCTCACTCATAGCCCTATTGCGTGTCGCACACTCACCCGCATTCTTCTGGCTAATGAGCCTCACAAGGGGTGAGCCAATGCTCTCCACAACCCTACGGCTGTCATCGGTGGAGCCGTCATCGACCACCACAATCTCCAAAGGCTGAACGGTTTGCGCCAATACGGAACGCACCGTAGCCTCCACCTCTCGCTCCTTGTTGTAGAGGGGGATGATGACCGAGAATGTAGGTTTATTACTCATAAATTTCGCCTTTTCGGGTGTCAAACGATAGCTTCAAGGGGGCGTGATTGACCTTCTGCTCGTCGGGGATATCCTTAATCAAGACGGGATAGTGGTGGTGCAGATAGCTCTCCAAGTCCCTCGGCACATCTATCTCCAAGTGGCCAAAAGCCCTCTTTACGGGATGGCGCACAGAGTCGTACTCTGCCCTATCAACCCCAAGGCGAACAACATTCACCCAACGGCAACTCTCGTCGCCATTGAACCACCCCATCTCCTTATTCATCTTCGCGTAGAGCCACTCACGGCTCACAAGGCGATACAAAACCCCAAGGATTGCGCGACTAATAAGGCTCTTACGGTAGTAGAGCGACTTATCTCGGGGAATCTCGCGCCTGTGTTGCCAATAGGGGTAGAGAGAGAAAGCACTTATAAACCAAGCACACTCGGCCCTATGAAAGCGCTCCAAGCGTTGGCCATTGGGGATGCGGTCGAAGGGGAAAATATCGACAAAAAAGCCGTGCGATATGTCGCACCACTCAACTCCATCCTCCAAAAAGAGAGTGTTTTTCTTCCTCACCTTTGCCCAATAGAAGGGGGTGTTGGGCTCGGTCGAAAACTCCTGCAACTCAAAATCCTCACCCAGCAGTGCGGGGGCCTCTCGAAGGAATTTGGTATAGTCCTCGCGGAGCATACCGAAATCCACATCGTCGTCCCACGGCAAAATATTCTGCCAAAAATGGACACCAATAGCTGTACCGCCAATGGCAAAGGCATTTACATTAAGCAAGCGACATACACGCTGTACCTCTTCGATAATCTCAAAGAGTACAGCGTGTATGCCACCAAGTATTTCGGGAGTATAGCGCATAAAACCTATTTTAAGCGCAATATCCAACTATTTCTGCGCCAGGAGGAAGCGCTCGCAGTCCATAGCTGCCACAGCACCGCTACCAGCCGCTACGATACCCTGACGATAGTGGGGATCTTTCACATCACCCGCAGCAAAGACACCCTCTACGGAGGTCTTGCTCGATGCGCCCTGGGTTACGATGTAGCCCTCCTCGTTGAGCTCCAACTGGCCCACAAAGAGTTTGGTCTGGGGAGCGTGACCAATGCCGAGGAAGAAACCGTCAATGGCGATATCCTCGGTGTGACCATCGGCGTGGATGAGCCTTACACCCGTTACGCCATTCTCGTCACCGAGAATCTCCTGTGTGTTGCAGAGGTAGTGAATCTCAATATTGGGAGTATTCTCCACCCTCGCCTGCATCACCTTCGAGGCGCGCATATAGTCCTTACGAATAATCATATGTACCTTGTTGCAGATGGATGCAAGGTAGGTAGCCTCCTCACAAGCGGTGTCACCCGCACCCACAACAGCCACATCCTTACGGCGATAGAAGAAACCATCGCAGGTGGCACAAGCGCTCACGCCCATACCGCGGAATTTTGCCTCGCTGGGGAGGCCCAAGTATTTGGCGGTAGCACCGGTTGCGATAATCACAGCCTCGGCCTCAATCTCGTCGCTATCGTTCACAACAGCCTTGAAGGGGCGCTCCGAGAGGTCGATTTTGGTTACAACACCTGCGCGGATGTCGGCACCAAAGCGGAGTGCCTGACGGCGAATATCCTCCATCATCTGGGGGCCATTGACACCCTCGGGATAGCCGGGGAAGTTCTCCACCTCGGTGGTTGTAGTGAGCTGACCACCAGGCTCAAAGCCCTCATAGAGTACGGGGGCGAGGTTTGCACGCGAAGCGTAGATTGCGGCGGTGTAACCAGCAGGACCACCACCAATGATAAGGCATCTTACTTTTTCCATTGTCTTTATAGTGTTTATAGTTTTAGTTTCTCTTGTTTCAACCTACAAATATAATAAAAATATCGCAAACACCTCTCGGCCTCTGCGATATTTTTTTGAATTATTCAGCGCTCTCTATTTCCACTACTCCGCCACTACAAGATCCTCATCGGTGATAGTGTAGTACCACATTTTGAATAGTTGGTAATAATCTTCCGAAACTTGCTCCGTAAACTCTTTATACTCCCACGAACTCTCCTCGTAGGGATTATGTTGAACATTGCTCGAATTGATATCAAACTCTCTAAAAATAATACTCTTGTCTGCATTTGCAACTTTAATATAGTCCACATTGGCGGTCATCAACGCAAACAGAGTCTCTTTTGACAAATCTTCGCCAATTTTGCCAATATTGTTGTATACATAACAAGTATCACCCTTTGACAGTGCGTATTCATCTTCAAAAGAGTACACATCTCCACTTTGTTTTACATTGCTGACACCCACCAACACAACCAATTCTTGCGAGCTATCATTCTCCACCAACCAGTAGTTGCAATAAGGTGGATGAAATACCCAAATAGGATCACACGAGCACAACAAAATACAAGCTAAACAAAATATCAATCTTTTCATAATCAATCATCCAAGTATTTTTATTATGCAACTTTTGTTTTCTTGCCCCAAATGAGTTACGCAGTCTGGGGTGGGGCTGTGCGGTGGTCTGAAAAATAGGATTACAACACGCCGTCAAAAATGTGAATGTCCATCGGAATAAATCTTTATATATTTATACGCAACTAACAATCAATATGTTTCACTATATGGAGTTTTTGGATATAGAATGAGTCGATTTAGGCACAAGCCCAACACAACAAGCCATTATCACTTATGAAAATAGGCATACACCCTCTCGGCTTTTGCTCTTCCGACCACCTCGGTGAGCTCTTCGAGGCTCGCACGAGTGACACCCGCCACGCTCCCAAAGCGTTTCAGTAGCGCCTCACTCGTCTGTCGACCGATGCCCTCAATGTTGGTGAGCGAGGTCACCGTAAATCCTGCCGAGCGTTTGTTGCGGTGGAAGGTGATACCAAAGCGGTGGGCCTCATCGCGGATGTAGCGCACAACTTTCAGTGGCTCGCCATTCCTATCGAGGTTATAGGGCAGAGGGTCACCTGGGAAGTATATCTCCTCCAACCTCTCCGCCAAGCCCACTACGGGAACCCTATCGTAAATCCCCAACTCCGTGAGCACCTCCACAGCCGAGGAGAGTTGTCCCTTGCCACCATCGACAACAATCAGGTCGGGTAGCTCGCCCCCCTCATTGAGCACCCTCGTATAGCGTCGGGCGATAATCTCCCTCATTGTAGCGAAGTCATCTGGGCCCACAACGGTCTTAACATTGAAGTGGCGGTACTCCTTGCGCGAGGGTTTGCCATCGCGAAATACCACACACGCAGCCACAGGGTAGGTGCCCTGCAAGTTGGAGTTATCGAAGCACTCTATGTGGCGTGGTTCGTGGTCGAGGTGTAGTTCCCTCATCAGCGCTGCCATCAGTCGCTCGGTGTGCCTTTCGGGATTCTTAATCTCCATATTTTTGAGCCTCTCGGCGCGGAACATCACAGCCCCCTTGCGGGCAAATTCCAGCAGGGAGAGTTTATCGCCCCTTTGAGGCACCGTAAATCTTACACCCTCGAACTCCTCGTCGGGCTCCACGGGAACTATCACCTCCCTTGCCAACCTACCATCGGCCACTGCGGGCACCATTTGGCGGATGGCATAGGAGAGAATCGTTGCCCTCTCACTCTCGGCTCCCACGGTCAGCTGCATAGTCCTTGATGCCACCACCGTACCACGCGACACGCGCACGAAGGTACAATAGGCATCTATCTCCTCCGTAAGGATGTAGAAAACATCCACATCTCCCAACGTGGGGCTGACAATCACACTCTTGGCCTCATACTTGGCAAGCGCATCGAGCCTTGATTTATAGAGTGCAGCCTTCTCGAAGTTGAGCACCTCGGCAGAGGCCTGCATCTGTGCAGTAAGGTACTCCTTTGCAGGTCTCAAATCGCCCCTCAAATGCTTGCGCACCAACTCCACCATCTGACCATACTCCTCGGCACTCTGGCGCCCCTCGCAGCACCCCGCACAATTACCAATGTGGTACTCCAAGCAGACGCGATACTTACGCTTGGCTATCTGCTCGGGGGCGAGGTTGAGCGCACAAGTGCGAATTTGGTAAATCTCCCTCAAACTATCAAGCACCGCCCGCTGGGCAACCACCGACGAGTAGGGGCCATAGTATTGAGAGCCATCGCGCACCATTCGGCGAGTAGATTCAACCCTGGGAAATGGCTCATTGCGCACCACAATCCAAGGGTAGGTTTTGTCGTCTTTCAGGAGGATGTTATAGCGCGGTTTGAGAGTCTTTATAAGGGAGTTTTCCAGAAGTAGTGCATCGTGCTCCGAGGGGGTGTCTATATGTTTGATTTCCACAACCTTCGACACCAAAACCTTGACCTTTGCACTATGCTTCTTGGAGTCTACAAAATAGGAGCCCACACGACGGCGCAAATTGACCGCCTTACCCACATAAATCACCCTCCCCGAAGAGTCCAAAAATTGATATACTCCGGGGGTTGTTGGCAGGAGCGAAACCCGCTCTTTAAGGTGGTCTATGTAGCGATTCGTAACCATACTCTCTGGGGCCTAAAACACCCCTCTTTTGCGCTTTCAACCACAAATTAACGACTTTTTGTTGAGAATACGAAAAAATATTCTATTTTTGTATTGTAAATTGCACCTTTATGTGTTAAGGTTAGGCATATATTGAAAGGGAGAGATATTTAAAAAATGAGTACAAAACTATTTAACACCGAAGATTTTACTTTTGGTCGCAAGGGCCTTTTTGCTCGTCTTGTGTCGAAATTCATATTGTGGGCTTTTGGAGGTTACAAAGCCAACCGAGCCTACGAGAACATTATGAATCAGCCCACACAGGACTTCGATGTCATCCTTCGAGAGATTCAGTTGAAGGTCGATGTGGATCAGAAGAGCATCTCAAACATCCCCGCAACGGGCCCTGTGGTTATCATCTGCAACCACCCTACGGGCATCCCCGATGGCATTGTTATGATTGAGACCATCACTCGCGTGCGTAAGGACGTGAAGGTGCTCGGCAACTTCCTCTTGGACCGCGTGGAGCCTATGAAACCCTACCTCTTCCCCGTCAATCCTTTCGATGAGGTGAAGGGTGGCTCGTTGGCAGGTCTGAAACTCGCACTCAAACACGTTACCGATGGTGGCTGTTTGTTGCTCTGCCCCGCAGGTGAGGTTTCGACTTGGCACGGCGGCTGGGGCAAAAAGTGGGTGAGCGACAGAAAGTGGCACTCCTCGGCTATCAAATTCCTCCGCAAGAGTGGCGCGACCATTGTCCCCTGCTGGATTGAGGCCCGCAACAGCCTTACCTTCCACCTCTTGGGCAAGATTCACCCCCGCTTGCGCACCCTGATGCTTTGTCGTGAGATTTTCAATAAGAAAGGACAAACCTTCCCCATCACCATTGGCGCACCCATTGCACCTTCGCGCTTGAAAGAGTTGGATAATATCAACACCTATGCCGACTATCTGCGAGCTATGGTTGATTACTTGCGTGACTGCCGCGAGAAACCCGTGCGTTCGCTCGCCGACATTGCCAACGAGCAGGGCGATATGAGCGATATTGAGGCTCCCGTAGACCGCACAGCATTGCGTGCCGAGGTGGAGGGTTTGAGCCCCGAGTGCAAACTCTTCGACCACGGTGAGCACTTCTCCGTATATCTCGCCAAGACCGAGGATATTCCTCAGATAATGAGGGAGATTGGTCGTCTGCGCGAAATCACTTTTCGCTCCATCGGCGAGGGCTCAATGAAGAGCCTCGATATTGACCAATACGATGCCTACTACCGCCAACTCTTCATTTGGGACAAGGAGGCAGGTGCATTGGTTGGTGCCTACCGTATGGGCTTTGGTGGCGAGATTATGGAGCGCTACGGACTCGACGGATTCTACACCCACTCGCTCTTCCGCTACGATGAAAGCCTGGGAGATATGCTCCGCCAATCCATAGAGCTTGGTCGCTCGTTCATCACCACCGACTACCAGCGTAAGCCCACATCGCTCCTGATGCTGTGGAGGGGTATCTTCCACACACTGCTCTCACATCACGACTACCGCTACTTGGTGGGTCCTGTAACCATCTCGGGTGAGTTCCAACGCTCCTCGAAGACCATCATACTCAACCACCTGCAACAGCAGTGCTTCAACCACGAGATAGCCGCCCAGGTTCACCCCCGCACAGGTGCCGAGGGAATTGATGCTCCCATTGATGCATCACTTATTAAGGGAGTGGAGAATATCGCTTTGGTGGATAAGATTGTGAGCGATATTGAGAAGGATGAGCGTTGCATCCCTGTGCTCATCAAGAAATACTTACAACTCGGCAGTGAGGTTGTGGGCTTCAATGTGGACCACGACTTCTGCGACGCCCTCGATGCACTTATGGTGCTCGATATTGAGGCTGTACCCGAACAAAAGATGCAGATGCTGGTGAGGGAACTTGACGAGGAGGTTGTTGCCTCGCGCCTTGCCGCAATGCAGAAGAATGCGTAGAGGGGAGAGTTGTCTAACGTCGCAAATGCGAGTAAGCGAGGGCAGAGGCTGCTTGCAGACTATGCCGAGCGTGAGCATTTTAGAGCAGACGCAGTCTGGTCAAACGTCGCGGGGCGCACCAAACGGTGCGCCCCGAGTCTTTATTAGGGAGTTGAGAGGATTCTGGAAACACCACTTTTATAATCAGAGTGATTTTGGCGAGGCGAGTTCAAGGCCCCACAACAAAACATAGAAAGTGTATATCGTTGAGGAATTTTTGTACACCCCTGTGATTAGAGAAATTTTGGCGAGGCGAGTTCAAGGCTTGCGATAAAAAAAATTCCCCGCAGTTTACTAAACGTAAATGAGGGGAATTTTTTTGAGCGTAACGCAGAAATCGCCCGCCAAAATCTCTCTAATCCCAGGGGTAGGCGGCAAGAAATATATCCTTTCCCGCCAATTTATCTTTGATGGCCACCAAGTCGGAGAGCTTCACATCACCAACAATGTAGCTCCACTCGGAGGAGGTGTAACGCTCCCTAACCTTCGAGAAATGGATGAGGGTAGAATCCTCCTCGGTGCGGTAGCGGTAGTAGATGCGGTGAGTAACCTCCTCGGTGTGATGCACAGGAGAGGTGGCATTCATACGTTTATACTCATAGCGGTAGTCGTAGCGACAAGCTGTGATATCGCTCAACACTGCGGCACCCGTTGGGTGACCACCCGCTCCGCGACCAAACATAAACTGTTTATAGTAGTAGCGGCCCTTGATAACCACACCATTAAACTCATCCTCAACACTGTAAATATATTTGTCGTGGGAGATAAGTTGGGGCACAACCCACAAATAGACTCCGCCATCTTCGAGTTTCTCAACGTGGCCAACGAGTTTTATGCGTCGCTGTTTCTCCTCTGCAAAGCGGATATCGGCATCATTCATTGTGGAGATACCGTAGCGGAAAATCTTCTCGGGGGCAACATAGAGGCCAAAGGCGTGGATGGTTAGAATCACAAGTTTGAACATCGAGTCCCAACCATCGAAATCGAGCGTGGGGTCGCTCTCGGCAAAGCCCAACTCCTGCGCCAACTTCAAGGCCGAAGCGTAGTCCATATTCTCATTGAAAATCTTGGAGAGCACAAAGTTGGAGGAGCCATTGAGGATACCCTTCACCGACACCAGCAGGTCGTTGTCGTAGTACTCTTCGAGGTTGCGGATGACGGGAATACTGCCACACGCCGAGGCGTCATAGAGAAAAGGTGTGGCGGTCTGCTTGCCCAACTCAATGAGTTCGGGGAGGTGGTAGGCGAGCATCTTCTTATTACCGCTCACCACGGGCAACCTCTGCTCCAACGAGCGGCGCACAATACCGTATGCCGCCTCTGCATCGTCAATCAGCTCGACAATCATATTTATCCCGGGGTCGTCAAAAATAGCATCTGCCGAGTCGGTAAAATCGGCATCCACACCCCTATCCTTCGACAAATCGCGCACACAGATGCGCTTGATGGTTATATCCTTGCTCTCCACAGCACCCAGCACGTCGTACAATCCACGACCAACGCTGCCAAAGCCAAACAAACCTATTTTAATCTCTTTTTTCATATTTATGTTTTTATCTTTTTTCGTGCCTTTTTATAAAAATGCGCCCCAAAAATTTTTGGGCGATACTGCGTATCGCTATTCAGTATACACACTCACTTGGGGGAGTTTTCAACCCATCATAAACTCCTTTATTATGGTATCGAGCTGCTCATACTCCACCAAGAAGCCATCGTGGCCAAAGGGTGAATCTATCAAGCTATACTCCACCGAGGGTATATTGGCCACCATCACATCGTGGTCCGAAGGGGGGAAGAGTATGTCGCTCGTGATGGCCACCACCAGAGCCTTCGCTTTAATCCTCTGCAAAACCTCCTCAACGGAGCCCCTGCCACGCGCAATATTGTGGGAATCCACAGCCTCCGTCAGTCGCCAATAGCAGTGGGCGTCAAACCTACGGCGCAACTTCTCGCCCTGATGCTGTTGGTATGTTGTTGCACGATAGCCCGAGAGTTTTTCGCCATCCGCATCGGTCTGGGTGGCATTGTAGGCCTCGGCACCTCGGTAGCTCAACAAAGCCACACTTCTGGCCACAGCCATACCCGCCTTACCCCCGTCAGGAGAGTCGGTATGGAAGGTTGCATCGGCACTGATGGCCATCCTCTGCGACTCATTGAAGGCTATTGCCCACGCCGAAGAGCGAGTGCAGGTGGCAATGAGTGCCACACGTTTGGCAAAATCGGGCTCCATAACGGCCCACTCCATAGCCTGAAAACCACCAATGGAGCTGCCAATGAGCAGTTCAACGTAGTCAATGCCGAGCTTTCGGGCCAACATCTGGTGACAATGTACCATATCGCGCACCGTAATCATCGGGAACTCCCTACCATAGCGCCTACCACTCTCGGGATTGATACTCACGGGTGAGGTAGTGCCATAGGGCGAGCCAAGGAAGTTGGCGCACACCACAAACCACCTCGCAGGGTCCAAAAAACGCCCCTTCTCTACGGTGTGGGGCCACCACTCGGCAACCCTACTATCGGCTGTCAGCGCGTGGCACACCCAAATGACGTTATCCCTCGTGGGCGAGAGCGTACCATAGGTGGTATACTCTACCTCAAACGAGGGGAGTACTGCGCCACATTCCAACTCAAAGGGTTCATTAAAAAATTCTTTCATATATATCTATTTTTCACGCCACGAGTGGGTTTTGTGAGGCGAGTTCAAGGCTTGGTTTTGATTTTGCTCCGCAGTTTACAGGGCGTAAATGAGGAGGCAAAATCAAAAGCGTAACGCAGAAATCGCCCACAAGGCACACTCGCTACTTGAAGGCAACCTCAAATGCCTGCTCAAAGTCGGCAATAATATCCTCCACATTCTCCAATCCTGCCGAAATGCGCAACAAGGTGGGGGAAACGCCAGCCGAGCGTTGCTCCTCATCGGAGAGCTGTTTGTGGGTAGTCGATGCGGGATGGGTAACAACACTCACCGAGTCGCCAATCATTGTCATATGGAGTACAAGTTGCAGAGCCTCAACAAATTTCACAGTCGTATCGAGGTCGCCTTTGAGCACCACCGACAAGACTGCCGACGAGCCAAAGCGGAAATATTTCTGTGCATTGCGGTGCGATGGGTACTCCTCGAAGCCAACCCACTGCACATCCTCCACCAGAGGGTGGTTGCGGAAGTACTCCGCCAGACGTGCGGTGCTCTCCACCTCGTGGCGGGTGCGCAAAGCGAGGGTTTGAAGTCCCAACTGCATAAGGTAGCTATCAAATGGCGAAGGCGAGCATCCCAAGTCGCGCAGTGCATCCACGCGGCACTTCACAATGAAGGCCATATTGCCGAAAGCCTCCGAGAATACCAAGCCGTGGTAACCCTCCGAGGGGCCACACAGTTCGGGGAACTTACCATTGGCCCAATTATAGGTGCCAGCATCGACAATCACACCACCCATAGCCGTGCCGTGGCCATTAATCCACTTTGTGGCGCTCTCCACCACAATATCGGCACCGTGCTCAATGGGGCGACAGAGGTAGCCACACGCACCAAAAGTGTTATCCACCACAAAGGGGATATCCCACTTGTGGGCCAACTCTGCGAGTGCCTCCAAGTCGGGCACCGAGCAGGCGGGGTTACTCATCGACTCCACATAGATGGCTTTGGTATTCTCGTCAATGAGCGCCTCAAAAGCCGCCACCGAGTCGTTCTCGGCCCTACGGCAGTCGATACCCATCTTGCGGAAGGTGATTTTGAATTGGTTGAAAGTGCCACCATAGAGCAGAGGTGCTGCAACAATGTTGTCACCAGCCTTGCAGAGCGAAGTGACCACAACCAACTGCGCCGACATTCCCGACGACACAGCCAGAGCACCCACACCACCCTCCAAAGCAGCCACCTTCTCCTCGTAGGCATTGGAGGTGGGGTTTTGCAAGCGAGTGTAGATGTTGCCAAACTCTTTCAGGTTGAAGAGGTCGGCAGCGTAGTCGCAGGTGGGGAATTCGTAGGCAGCCGTTGGGTAGATTGCCACGCCACGCGAGCAGGTGTTGTCGCGGTGGCGGCCTGCGTGAATTTGTAGTGTCTCGAAGTGCAGTTTCTTCTCCATAGTCGTATTGTATCTTTTTTTGTAACCTATCTCCAAAATATATCACAAAGGTAAATAAATTATTAAAAAAACTTAATAATTATCACACATACTTACTACTTTATCGCAAAATTTATTGTTTCCGAGGTAAAATATACTCCTTTTAGGGGTGTTGATTTTGCACGAGAGAGGAAAAAGATTACCTTTGTGGCAAATTTAGATGAAGAAACAACCACCCTTTGCAAAACTCCATAGTGTTATGAAGCAGAACAAAGTTTTCGATACCAGCGTACAGCTCCTCAAATACAATGTACTCAAAGAGGTCGTGCGCAGCGCTTATGATGGTACCCTCGATAGGGCATACATCGACATTCCCAAGAAAATATCCCCCGGTCCCAAAGCCGAACTACGTTGCTGCATCTACAAAGAGCGAGCAATCCTTCAAGAGAGGGTCCGTATGGCCTGCGGTGGCGACAAGAGCAATCCCAATGTTGTGGAGGTCATCGACATCGCTTGTGATGAGTGCCCCGCAAAAGGTATTCTCGTAACACCCGCTTGCCGTGGTTGTATTAGTCACGCTTGTAAGGATGCGTGTCCCAAGGATGCAATCAGCATCGTCGGTAAGCGCTCCGTCATCGACCACGACAAGTGTATCGAGTGTGGTAAATGTACACAGGCTTGCCCCTATGGCGCAATAATCAAACTCTCGCGCCCCTGTATGCAGTCGTGCAAAGTGAAGGCCATCAGCATCGATGAGGGACAGAAAGCCAAGATTGACAACGACAAGTGTATTATGTGTGGTCAGTGCGTAATCGCCTGCCCATTTGGTGCAATGACCGACAAGTCGCTCCTTTTGGATATTGTGCGTATGCTCCAAAATGCCGAGAAGGAGAACTACAAAGTATATGCAGTTTTGGCCCCCGCAATCATCAGCCAGTGTCGCTATGGTCGCATCGAGCAGGTGGTGACAGCCATCAAGAAGCTCGGCTTCCACGACGTTGTGGAGGTGGCTATGGGTGCCGACATCACCCTCTACAAGGAGGCCAAAGAGTGGAATGAGAAGAAACTCCTTACCACCTCGTGCTGCCCCTCGTTTGTGAGGTTCATTGAGATTAACTTCCCCACTCTCAAACAGCACATCTCGCACACACCCTCGCCTATGATTGAGATTGCAAGGCTCATCAAGAAGAGCGAGCCCAATGCAAAGGTTGTATTCATCGGCCCCTGCGCTGCCAAGAAGATGGAGTACACTCTCGAAAAGACGAATGGAGCCATCGACTCCGTAATGTCGTTTGAGGAGTTGCAGGCATTCCTCGATGCACGCGATATTGAGACCACCGAGCAGGAGGACACACCTCTGAACAACGCATCGTTCTATGGTCGTATTTTTGCAAAGGCGGGCGGTATCGTTCAAGGCCTTTTGAACCTTGCGATGGAGAACGGCTACAACGACCCCAACCCCGTATATATGAGTGGTCTTGATGAGTGCCGTCTGAACCTCGCAAAACTCAAAGTAGGTAAGAGCGAGTACAACTTCTTCGAGGGTATGGTTTGCGAAGGTGGCTGCTTGAATGGTCCCTTGTGTATCAACCACGGTCCCAAGAATGTTGCCGATGTGGATAAATACGGCAATGAGGCCACCGAAAAGAGCATAGACGCTTCGGTGAAGTATTGGAAAAACATCACCGGTGAAGAATAAACAAAAAAAGGTTGAGAGTTTCTCAACCTTTTTTTGTGTCCAACGTTGGACAAGAATTTTTATAAAAATTCTCCTTTTCTACCTCTGTACCTCTATTCTATTGTGGAGTGCGTGGGCGATTGTCAGCTCGTTGGCATACTCAATCTCATCACCCACACCGATGCCGCGTGCAATCTTCGTAATTTTCAGGTCGGGGAATTGTGCCAGGCGACGCATAATATAAAATAAGGTAGTTTCTCCCTCAACTGTTGCGCCAATAGCCAAAATCACCTCACGAATCTCACCCCTGGCAATATTCTCCACCAGAAGGTCAATCTTCAAATCGCTGGGCGAAATTCCCTGCATTGGCGAGATAACTCCGCCCAAGACGTGGTAAAGACCATTGTACTGTCTTGTATTCTCGATGGACATCACATCACCCACCTGCTCCACAACGCACACAGTGTGTCTATCCCTTGCCGAATCGGCACAAATGGGGCATATCTCGTTATCGGTGAGGTTATTGCAGCGGGCACAAAACCTCACATCCCTACGGAAGCGCACAAGTGCCTCGGCAAGCGCAGCCACCTCCTCGGGCTCCTCGTGTAACAGATGGAGCGCAAGGCGCAAGGCTGTACGGCGCCCCACCGATGGGAGCTTGGAGAGCTCTCCAACTGCATCATTTAGTAGTTTCGACATAACTTTGTCAACCCGACGACCGTCAACCCGACGACCAACCCGTTTTTAGCTAAAAATTGTGTGTATTCCTATAAGTCTTATAGGTCTTATAAGCCATATAGGCCCTATATAATTTCTATCGAGGAGCTCCTTATCCACCCCTCGTTACCATCCGCAATGCGTATCTCGCTCCACTCACCAAAGGTGTCCAACACCTCCACTTTTGTACCCTCGTGGAGAATGAAGAGGTCTTTACCCGCACGTTCGGGGGAGGCCTTCACAACAGCTGCTGTGGAGAGAACTATCGCCTCGTCGTCGCTGAGTAGTGCCCTACGCGAACCCGCACCAAAGGCCACCGAGAGAATCATCAGCAAGGCCGAAGCAATACCCACTACAAAGCCCGCCTTACGAATCTTCCTACGCTCGGCAAGCAGGTAGAAGCCCACCGATATCAGCGCAACACCAAGCAGAACAATGGACAACACGGCCCAACCATCAACCCCCATAATATTCCTCGCACGCGAGAGCCAACGAGTGAGCACAAACTCGGGCACACTCTCAATCTTATCCTTCACAAAGCTCTCTGCATAGGCGAGGTTATAGGCCACATCCTCATCCGCAGGTGATAGTCTTTGGGCGCGGTAGTAGTTGAGAATAGCCCTACCACTCTTGCCCGCCTTGAAGTAGGAGCAACCGAGGTTGTAGTAGAGCGGAGCACTCTCCCACCCTTGATTGACAATGGAGTCGTAGGTTGCAGCCGCACCATTGTAGTCACCAGCGGTGTAGAGCCTGCCAGCCCTCTCCCAGAGAACATCGCACCCCTCTTGGCCACGAGCCGAAACGGCCACAAAGGCAAGCACCACTATCAAAAATATCTTTTTCATATCCAACTCTATTCTTACTTATTAATCACCGCTTCGAGGCGCGAAATGGCACCCACACCTCGCAGGTAGGCATCCTCAATCTGACCACTACCCGAGGGGGCATATTGAGCATACTCACAGTCGGTAATAAGTCCCACATAGGCCTCAATATCCTCTGCCGAAGCCCCCTTGCGAGAGAGGCTTTCGCGCACACTCTCCTTTGTGAGGTCGGCAACGGGGATGTTGAGTTTATCGCCGAGGTAGCCCCACAAGCCACGCAACATCTCCTCATAGAAGCCCCTGGTGTTCTGCTCCTTCATATACTTCTCGGCTGCACGGAAGCGAGCCAAAGCCACCTTATTGGCCCTCTTACCTTTGAGCGTTGCTTGGTTGCGCATCTGCTTCAAGTAGCGAGCAAGCCACACCATCACAACAACAAAGAGCACCAACATACCCACAACCACAAAGAAGTAGGAGCCACTGAACATAAACATCGCTCCCTGTGGGCGCAGGGCGTGCTCCCCAAGGTTGATGAAGCGTATATCCCTACCGAGGAATTTAATATCCTCCTTATCTATGCCACTCACCAGAGCCGCATTGGGCATACCACTCGCCACACTCTTATCGGGCAAGACGTGGATGGCATACTCATCGGCCGTGAGGGTTACATACTTCGCCAAGCGGGGGTTGAAATAGGTGAACTCCAATGCGGGGATGAAGTAGTCGCCCTCGGCCCTTGCAATCATCGGGAACTCAAATTGGCGGTAGCCACTCACACCCCTCGTGGAGGTCTGGATGCTCTCCGAACTCTTCACACTATACTGTTCGAAGGTCGTAGGAAGCTCCAATTGGGGAGCCTGTATCATTGAGAGGTTTCCCGAGCCCGAAATCTTCACCACATAGGTCACCGCACTATTGGCCTCAATCTCGTCAGCAGGAGGTGTAACACTCATCTCAAACTCACCCACAGCACCACTAAAACTTGCAGGAGCACCCTCGGGCAAAGGTTTGACATTGAGTGTAATCTCGCGCGAGCGTACCACCCTACGCACCTCCTGAATTTGGGGCACATCGAAGAAGTCGGCAAAGGGGTCGTGTCCCCTGCGTGGATTCTTCACCTGCAAGCGAGCAACAACCGAAATCTCCAAAGGTTCGATGGTCATCTTGCCACTCTGCTGGGGGAACACCAAGTACTCTGCAATGGGGCAAGCGTCGTACAACTTGCCATTGTACTCCTCCCTTATCCAACGATTGGCATCGATATTGAGCCTCTGTGTCCAAAATCCCGCAAAAGAGGGCATCTTCTGTCCCTCGGCATTCATCGCCACACGAGTGTAGATTTTGTAGCTCACAAGTACGGGTTGGCCCTTATAGACATTGCTCCTATCGACCGTTGCAACAATCAGCACATCGTCCTCGGCAAGAGTCGCCGCGGGGGCTTGGGCTCCACCTCTTCCACCCTGATTACCAGAGGCTTGTCCCGTAGCGGATGCCGCCTCCTTTATAACCTTCACGGCCACAGGGGTTGTCTTGTAGCTCTTGCCATCGGCCTTCACCCTCGCCTCGCCAATGGTGAATTCACCCTCGGAGGAGGCAACCAACACGAAGCTTATGGTGTAATTGACCGACTGGCTCATCTTGCCATTGATGAACTGCACACTACTGCTCGTGGAGGTTGAGGGGCCCGCGATAACATCGAAGCCCTCAAACGATGGCGCCACCAAATCTTTATACTTGGCATTGATGGAGAACTCCACACCAAAGGGCTCACCCACGGCTACCACGCGAGGAGCACTCACCTCAAAGGAGATCTCCTCACCACGCACACCAGTGACAAATGCGCACAAAGCGACAAGAATCAGAAAAATCTTTCTTACCATCTAACTTTTGGTTTGTATCTATCTCTTTACACTGCAACGGGGCTACCCCTTTTCAAGGATAGCCACGTTGCACTAACGACAATTCGTTATGGTTTAGTGTTTGAACTCTGCGAAAAAGTCGTTGCCCTTATCATCAACGATGATAAATGCGGGGAAGTTCTCAACGTAAATCTTCCTCACAGCCTCCATACCAAGCTCGGGGAAGTCGACAACCTCAACACTCTTGATGCTCTGTTTTGCAAGGATTGCAGCAGGGCCACCAATCGAGCCAAGATAGAAGCCACCGTGCTTCTGGCAAGCATCGGTCACCTCCTGCGAGCGGTTACCCTTGGCAACCATCACCATCGAACCGCCAACGCTCTGGAACAAATCCACATAGGAGTCCATACGACCTGCGGTGGTGGGACCAAAGCTACCCGAAGCCATACCTGCGGGAGTCTTTGCAGGACCAGCATAATATACGGGGTGGTTCTTGAAGTACTCGGGCATAGGCTTACCCTCATCGAGCATCTGTTTGATGCGAGCGTGGGCAATATCGCGAGCCACGATAAGGGTACCCTTCAAGTTCAAGCGGGTCTTAACGGGATATTTCGAGAGAGTCTCCCTCACTTTGTCCATACCCTCGTCGAGGTCAATCTCCACTGCGGGAGCCATTGTGGGTGCCAAAGCGGGCATAAAGCGTGCGGGATTCTTCTCCAACTTCTCAATCCACAAGCCCTGTTCGTTGATTTTAGCCTTAATATTGCGGTCTGCCGAGCAGCTAACACCAATACCTACGGGGCACGAAGCAGCGTGGCGAGGCATACGGATAACCCTCACATCGTGTACGAAATATTTGCCACCAAACTGGGCGCCGATACCACTCTCGCGGCAGATTTTCAGAACCTTCTCCTCCCACTCCAAGTCGCGGAAAGCCCTACCGCCATCGTTACCAACGGTGGGGAGGTTGTCGAAGTAACCAGCCGAAGCTTTCTTCACTGCGGTGAGGTTTGCCTCTGCCGAAGTACCACCCACTACAAATGCCAAGTGGTAGGGAGGACAAGCCGAGGTGCCGAGGTCTTTGATGTGCTCGGTGATGAAAGCGGTGAGCGACTTCTCATTCAAGAGCGCTTTGGTCTGCTGATAGAGGAAGGTCTTATTGGCCGAACCGCCACCCTTGGTGATGAAGAGGAATTTGTACTCATTGCCGGGCTCGGAGTAGATGTCAATCTGTGCAGGAAGGTTGTTGCCGCTGTTGTGCTCATCGGTCATAGTGATGGGCACCACCTGCGAGTAGCGAAGGTTGCGCTCTGCATAGGTTTCGTAAACACCCTTCGAGATGTACTCTGCATCATCCACACCGGTCCAAACATTCTCGCCCTTCTTACCGATAGCGATAGCGGTACCGGTATCCTGGCAAGTGGGAAGCTGGCCCTCGGCTGCAACCACCTGGTTGGCAATCATAGTGTGTGCCACAAACTTATCGTTGTCGGTAGCCTCGGGATCTGCAAGGATGGAGGCGAGTTTTTCGAGGTGCGAAGCGCGGAGGTAGAACGACACATCTTCGTAGGCCCTCTTTGCCAAAACTGCCAAGCCCTCGGGCTCAACTTTCAGAATTTTGCGACCGTCGCACTCGATGGTCTTAACGTAATCTTTCGATACGAGTTCGTACTCGGTGTTGTCCACACCGTGCTCAAACATAGGCTGATACTTAAATTCACTCATAAGTGTTTTGAATTATTTTATCGTTAATTATTTGTTGCCCGAAACTAAATCACACAAAGATAAGGTATTTTTTTAGAAAAATTAACATTAAAGTTACCTCTGATTCCAAAAAAAAGATTTACATTTGTAAAAATTTTTAATAACTATGAATTCGACTGCTCCCAATGGGGGCGCGAAAGGTTAGGAAAACAGGTTTACAAACACAAATAAAAAACATTAGTAAAATGGTATCTTACAAAGACTTGGGCCTTGTGAACACCCGCGAGATGTTTGCCAAGGCAATCGAGGGCGGCTACGCAATCCCCGCCTACAACTTCAACAACATGGAGCAGCTCCAGGCTATCATCGCAGCTTGCGTTGAGACCTCCTCGCCCGTAATTCTTCAAGTTTCGGCAGGCGCTCGCAAGTATGCCAACCAGACCCTCCTCCGCTATATGGCACAGGGTGCTGTTGAGTACGCAAAAGAGCTCGGCAAAAACATTCCTATCGCTCTCCACCTCGACCACGGTAGCAGCTTCGAAATCTGCAAATCGTGCATCGATATGGGCTTTTCGAGCGTTATGATCGACGGTAGCCACCTCCCCTACGAGGAGAACGTAGCTCTCACCAAGAAAGTTGTTGACTACGCACACCAGTTCGACGTAACCGTAGAGGGCGAGCTTGGCGTATTGGCAGGTATCGAGGATGACGTTGTTGCAGAGCACCACACCTACACCGACCCCAACGATGTTATCGACTTCGTACAGAAGACCGGTGTTGATTCGCTCGCAATCTCGATTGGTACCACGCACGGTGCTAACAAGTTCAAACCCGAGCAGTGCACCCGCAACGCCGAGGGTATCCTCCTTCCTCCCCCATTGCGTTTCGACATCCTCAAAGAGATTGAGGCTCGCATCCCCGGCTTCCCCATCGTACTCCACGGTTCGAGCAGCGTACCCCAGGACAAAGTTGCTATCATCAACACCTATGGTGGCGCATTGAAGGATGCAGTAGGTATTCCCGAGGAGCAGTTGCGTTTGGCTTCGGAGAGCGCAGTTTGCAAAATCAACATCGACTCGGATGGTCGTCTTGCTATGACCGCAGCTATCCGCGAGGTGTTTGCAAAAGATCCCGCAGAGTTCGACCCCCGCAAATACTTGGGCCCCGCTCGCGACGCTCTCAAAGAGCTCTACAAAAACAAGAACATCAACGTTCTTGGTAGCGCAAACCGCGTTGAGTAATTGAATATTCAACCATACAAATAACAGAGGGTTTTCTTTCCGAAAGCCCTCTGTTATTTTTGTTCTTCCTTGTTTTTGTAGAGCTCAAACTTCTACATTCCCCCTAAATCCCTGCTCGGCGGGGACGCCGAGCGCAAATTCGACCACCCCTCCCAGCCTCCCCTTTCGTAGGGGAGGTGCAAGCACAGATGAAATACTTGGTTATAAAACTAAAAAAGAGAGGGATTCAGTCGCGAATCCCTCTCTTTTTCCTTATAATGATTTACTACTCTGCCACGGGGGTGAAGTCAATCCAATAGTGGTCCGAAGCAGGCTTGGTAATAGCACCCGTTGCCGCATCAATAGCCCAACCAGCAATGTCGGCAAGGTTGAGAATCGCCCACGCATTGAAGCTCTTATTGATGTAGAGAGTCTGGGGCTCATAGCCCTCGGCCGAGATGCGCACCTCGGTAGCCTTGAAGCCACGTTTAACTTTCACCTTATAGGGGAAGGTCACATTCTGATGCATACGGCCATCGATAATCATCTTTGCCGAAGCACCCCTCATTTCGCTATCAAATGTCACCCTATCTTTGGTGCCGCAAAGAATCGTTGCGCACGAGGTGCAAGCGAGCATCACGAGTGCAATAAGCAATAGTTTCTTCATAGTTGTTCGTGTTTTAGTGTGAAAAAAATGTTGTCCGTTTTGCAAAAATAACACCTTTTTAGGGCAATTACAACAAATTTCCCTAAATTTTATAGGGGGGGGTAAATCACTGATTGTCAATCAGTTACCAAATGGCATTTCAGAAAGAAAACCTCACGCTATCTATTCATTTAGAAACACCAACCCAAGCGGATACTGAACGAGAGTGCAATATTATCGTTTTTCAGGCCAAAATAGTCAAGCAGTTGGAAACCGTGGTGGTAGCCCGTCTCGGCAGGGGTGCCAAAGGCATAGCCACCGCCCACCCACGCATCGGCAATAAATCGGCCATAGGTCATCTGGTAGCCAGCAGTGGCGAGCAGTGCTCCCATAGAGGCAAGGGTGCGGGCGCTATCTACCTCCCTATCGTAGTAGTAGTGCGAAAAGATAGCCTCGGGGCGCAGATAGAAGCCATCGAGTGGTTTATCAACGGAGTAGTCACCCACAAAGAACTTATGGCCATAGCGCAGGGTGAATCCCAAGGGGTTATTGTGGTACTTATCGTAGCCGGCACCAATGACACTTGCGCAAATCTCGGCACTCTGTTTCCATTCGGGAAGCGCCCTCTCCCACGAAATCTTCGTACTACCGCTACCCCACGAGAGGAATGTGAATTTCACAGCATTGGGATAGACTCGCTCTTGTGCCGAAAGTGCCGAGGTTACAATTGTGAGCCCCAACAGCAGCAGACCAATTTTCCTAAACATATTCTTACACCTATTTATTATAAAGAAGGCACTCCATTGTAGTAGAGTGCCTCCGTAATCTTTGTGAGCCTTTGAGGACTATTTTGCAGCCTCTTTCTCTGCTTTGATGAAAGCTTCGAGCTCTGCGGCACGAGCCTTTGCGGGTTCGAGTTTATCGCCAGCAGTAACAAGGCGGTAGCTATCGACAGCTGCCTGGTTCTCATTCTTGCTATCGTAAGCAACAGCTACGAGGTAGTACACATCGCTCTGCTGCTCGGGAGTGGTCATAACAGCACCTGCCAACTCACCCCAAGCCAACACGTTGTCCCAATCCTGCAACTCGGCAGCCTTCTGCAAACGATACATCTGGTTGGTAGCGTTCATAGGATCGGCACCAATAAGGATTTCGAGAGTTGCATAGGCAGCCTCTTTGTTTGCTGCAACAAACTCCTCCTGTGCCTTTACGAGAAGGTAGTTGGAGAGCTCTGCTTTTGCTTTGGTTGCGGGCTCCACAAATTTGCTGTGGCGGTTTTCGAGAGCGATGATGTCGGTATAAACCCTCACACCATTCTCAAAATCTTTCAACTCGCAGTAGCTCATTGCAAGGTGCAAAGCGAGCTCGGTATCCTGGGGGTTAGCCTCATAACCTTTTGCGAAGACCTCAACAGCAGCTGCGTAGTCTTTGCTATTGAACGACTGTGCGCCCAACATTTTATACACTTTCGAGATTGCGCTCTTTGCGTTACGCGAAGTCTTGGCGTCGTTGTAGAGCATAGCCACCTCGTCTGCTTTGTAGAGGTCTGCAAGAGCAGCGTCGTTATCTACATTAACCTTTGCCAAACCCATACGGAAGTAGCAGTTGGGGATATACTTCTGTGCCTTCTCTGCAAGTTCGTAGTTCTCGGCGGTGAAAGCGGCCTCAACAGTTGCTTCGAGAGCAACGACAGCCTCGGCATAATTCTTCGAGTTCAAGAAACCTGCGGCTTTGTTCCAAAGTACTGCGGGATCCTCCTGTGCAAAAGTTGCGGTAGTTGCCAAAAGCGCTGCAAAGGCAACGATGAGCGATTTGATTTTCATTGTTTCTGTCAGTTTATGTGTTAGTTTCGTTGTTTGTTCCTTATATATAACGGATAAAATCTCACAAAAGTATAAATTCCCTCGGGGAAAACAAATTTACCTGCGTAGTTTTTTGAAAAATTCATCCATAATCTCCCTCGCCTCGCTCTCCATAAAGCCCCCAACGACCTCCGTTTTGGGGTGAAGGATGGATGTTGAGTAGGTGGAGTACCCCTTCTTGGGGTCGGCAGCACCATAGACCACTTTGCCTATCTGGCTCCACGCCAGCGCACCACCACACATCACACACGGCTCAACGGTGACATAGAGCGTACATTCGGGCAGATATTTACTACCCAGAGCATTCATCGCAGCCGTGAGGGCCTGCATCTCGGCGTGGGCCGTGGCGTCACCCAAAGCCTCCACCCTATTATGGCCCTTACCCACGATTCTACCACCACAAACCACCACCGCACCGATGGGCACCTCGCCCTCCTCGGCAGCCACACGAGCCTCTGCAAGGGCGCTTTGCATAAAAAAATGCTCTATTGTGTACTCTGTTTCCATCTTTTTGTGTACCTTTGAAGGATTTTTTGCGTTAATACGCTTATTCTATTGGGCAAAAGTAATAAAAATATACGAAACACACACTATGTACAGAACACACACTTGTGGCGAACTTCGCCTTTCGAACCTCTCCGAGGAGGTAACACTTGCTGGCTGGGTGCAGAGAGTACGCAACCTGGGCGGTATGACTTTCATTGACCTGCGCGACCGCTACGGCATCACCCAACTTGTTGTTGATGACTCCTGCTCGGCAGAGGTCAAAGAGGCCGCAACCTCGCTCGGACGCGAATATGTAGTTCAGGCAAAGGGTAAGGTCTTGGAGCGCGCAAGCAAAAACTCGAAGATTCCCACAGGAGAGATTGAGATTGCCATCTCGGAGTTGAAGGTGCTCAACGCTGCCGACACCCCACCCTTTACCATTGAGGACAACACCGATGGTGGCGACGATTTGAGGATGCGCTACCGCTACCTCGATTTGAGGCGTAACCCCCTGAAAAATGCTCTGATGCTCCGCCACCGTATGGCACAGGTTACTCGCAACTTCCTCGATGGCGAGAACTTTATGGAGATTGAAACTCCCTATATGATTAACTCCACCCCCGAGGGTGCGCGTGACTTCCTTGTTCCTTCGAGGCTCAACCCCGGTAAGTTCTATGCTCTTCCCCAGAGCCCCCAGACCTTCAAGCAGCTTCTGATGGTAGCAGGCTATGACCGCTACTTCCAGATTGTACGTTGCTTCCGCGATGAGGATTTGCGTGCCGACCGCCAGCCCGAGTTTACACAAATCGACTGCGAGATGTCGTTTGTAGAGCAGGAGGATGTACTGAACATCTTTGAGCGCTTCGCCAAAACCCTCTTCAAAGAGGTTCTCGGTGTGGAGATTAACTACGCCTTCCCCCGTATGTCGTGGCACGAGGCTATGGAGAAATATGGCTCCGACAAGCCCGATATCCGCTTTGGTATGGAGTTCAACAACATCACCGACGAGGTTAAAGGCAAAGATTTCGTGGTCTTCGAGGCGGCAGAGTATGTCGGCGCCATCGTAGCCGAGGGCTGCGCGGGCTACACTCGTAAGCAGATTGACTCCCTCACCGACTTTGTGAAACGTCCCCAGGTGGGCGCCAAAGGCCTGGTGTGGATTCGTATAGACGAGAACGGTATCAAGTCGAGCATCGACAAATTCTACACCCCCGAGGAGCTCTCCGCCATCGCTGCCAAGTGTGGCGCCAAGAGTGGCGATTTGATTCTCATCCTCGCAGGCGAGAAGAAGCACACCCTCTCGGCACTCAACGTCTTGCGTTTGGAGATGGGCGACAGGCTCGGCCTGCGCGATCCCAAGAAATTTGCACCCCTCTGGGTTGTGGATTTCCCCTTGTTGGAGTGGGACGAGGAGACACAGCGTTTCTACGCTATGCACCACCCCTTCACCTCGCCCAAGCCCGAGGATGTACAATATATGGATAGCGACCCAGGTAGGGTGCGCGCCAATGCCTACGACTTCTGCTGCAACGGCGTAGAGGTGGGCGGCGGCTCGGTGCGTATCTTCGATAGCGCATTGCAACAGAAGATGTTCAAACTCCTCGGCTTCACCCCCGAACAGGCAGAGGCACAGTTTGGCTTCCTGATGAACGCATTTAAGTTCGGTGCACCACCTCACGCAGGTATCGCCTTCGGCTTCGATAGGTTCTGCTCGCTCTTCGGTGGCTCCGACTCGATTCGTGACTACATCGCCTTCCCCAAGAACAATCAGGGCCGCGACGTGATGGTTGATTCACCCACCACCATCGACCCCGCACAACTTGTGGATTTGAAGATAAAACTCGTTGAAGAGTAACAACAAATCGGCTCGCCCAATGGGTGAGCCGATTTGTTGTTATGTCTAACGACTAACGTCTAACGTCTAATGACCAACGTCTAACGTCAAGAGTCGCGGGCTCGGCAAGGTTGTTTGCCGAGCCCGAAAATTTATTAGGGAGGTTAGGGAATTTAGGGAAATTAAGGAAGTTAGGGAGGTTAGAGAAGTTAGGGAGTTTAAGGAGAGAGCCCTACACTCCCTACACTCCCTACACTCCCTACACTCCCTACACTCCCTACACTCCCTACACTCCCTACACTCCCTACACTCCCTACACTCCTAGCAGTCCTAAAACTCCTAGAACTCCCCCCCTCAAAAACCCTCGCTACCAGACAAAAATATGTGCAAATTTACTCCCAAGATGTTCAAAATTCCATAGGGGGGGGGTATTTTGAGGGTGCATTTATCTGCCAAATAATTTTGGCATTTCAATAAATTTAGTTAAATTTGTGCTCGCATAGTCCTATACAATCCGCAAAATAAAGCTATGCAAACACAATGCTTTTGCCCACAACAAGGGGCGTAACTGATTGGTGGTCACTATATTATGTGGTCGCCAATGTCCCCAAATTGTACCCACAAGCGAACGGCAGGGTGCTTGAAAGCGAGCGGAAAAATGTCCCCAAATTGGCTGTCCCAAAAGAATATTTATGGAAAAGCCAAGAGAAAATTGCGAGATGCAAGCGACAACCAATCCGAAAAGTATGGAAAAAGAGAGCACCCAGCCCACAAATTCCACATCTCAACTCAACGTGGAGTGGTATGTGATGAGGGTGACCTATCAGCGCGAATTGGTGGCACGCAGGCTCTTGGAGGAGATGGGGGTTGAGTGTTTCGTACCAACCCAGAAGGTCAAGAGGCGCAAGACCGGCGGAGGGTACGTTTGGAGAGAGGTGGCCAAGGTGCATAACTACATCTTCATACACGCATCGTTGGTCGCCATACAGGAGATAAAAACCACAAAAATACAGTACCTGCGCTTTATGATGGCCAAGGGGGAGGATGGACGCCCCACGCCACAGTTTGTACCCGCACAGGATATGGCCAACTTTATGGAGATTAGCCGTAGCGAGGGTGCAAGGTACTTGGAGCCCGACGTGAAGTTCAACGTGGGCGACAGGGTGAGGATTCTGGTAGGGCCTCTCAAAGGTGTCGAGGGCATCTACACCCGCACCACCGCCCGCCACGAAAGGCGCGTAGTGGTACAAATTGAGGGCGTTGCCGCCATCGCCACCGCCACCTACCTCGCCTCCGAGGTGGAAAAAGTGGAAGATCGAACTAACCATAAACCACATTGATATGAACACAGAGATGATTATTAAGAATGAGCAGACAAATAATCTTTCAACGGTCCACTTGTACTTCAACGAGGAGATGCACTCGTGGATTGCTTATGGTTATTCTGCATACGCTCTTCGCTTACTAATTAAGGCTAAAAACATCGGAAGCATCAGAGGATTCTCTACAACGAAACAGATGCCCTATACGGTGGTGAATAAGGATGTATTGAAACGCCTGTGTGAGAATCTTTTTGTCACCAAGGGAGATAACGATGAGCATTATATCGTTCGTACAAACGGAGATTTCGATCCCAACGATTACAAACGCTGGGTGAATAAGCTCAAAGAAGAACTCGAAAAAAATGGCGGTTTCGATACGCAAACACATATAAGCCATCTTGTACCCAAAGATAAGTTTATCAAGGATGGTATGAATGGCTTTGCTCGAAATTCCAAGCGTATGTTTGATATGATAGTATCGTTGGTTGTGATGATAATCTTTTCGCCACTATTTCTCATTTGTACGATTTTGGTGCGCAGAGAGGATGGAGGGCCCGCGATATATAAACAAGAGCGAATCGGCCGTTTTGGTCGACCCTTTTATATCTACAAGTTCCGTACAATGAGGGTAGATGCAGAAGCTATTGGCCCCCAATTGAGTCACGGTGGAGGAGAGGGAGATCCTCGTCTTACGAAGATTGGCAAGTTCTTGCGTGCTCACCATTTAGACGAATTGCCACAGTTGTGGAATGTGTTTAAGGGAGATATGGCATTTGTAGGACCTCGCCCAGAGCGTAAGTTCTATATCGACCAAATCTTGGAACACGACAAGCGATATGAGTATCTATACCAGATTCGCCCTGGTGTAACTTCGTATGCCACTTTCTACAACGGCTACACCGACACAATGGAAAAAATGTTGCGCCGTTTGGAATATGACCTCTACTATCTTGGCCATAGGTCGTGGTGGTTCGACATTAAGATTCTGGCTAAAACATTCTTTGGTATAATCTTCGGCAAGAAGTTTTAATGATTTATTAATGGCAGATATTAAAGTTATTGAAGGTGAGGTTTTTGTGGACCACAGAGGAGAAATTCTCTCGGCCAACAACCTTGACTTTGCAGAAATAAGGCGTAGTTATACCATAACCAATGCCAATACGGATGTGATTCGTGGTTGGCACGGGCATCAAGACGAAAAAAAATGGTTTTGGTGTATAAAGGGTGGCTTCAAGGGCGCTTTTGTGGAGATTGACAATTGGGATAAACCCAGCAGAGAGTTAGTGCCACAAATATATGACCTGCGTGCCGAGAAAAGCCAGGTAGTTTGTATACCCGAGGGGTATGCCAATTGTTTTAGGGCAACCGAGCCAGACTCTTTATTGATGGTCTTTTCGAGCAAGACCTACCCAGAGTGTCTGTCGGATAGTTGGCGTTATGAGCCCAACTACTGGTTCGATTGGAATAAAATCAAATAACAACATAGACAATGAAAATCGCAGTAGCAGGAACGGGATATGTGGGATTGAGTATCGCCACCCTACTCGCACAACACAACAATGGGCACACACAAAGTTTCGGAGCTAAAAACAAACTTTTCCCATAGAAGAAGTTTGATAAGATGCTCGTCACTCCTAAATTTGATAAGGTTAAAATATAGAGTTTCAACACGATGAAGATGCGCAATATCCGCATTGAAGACCTCTTGGGTAGGGATGAGATTCTGATTAACCGCGAGGAGGTTTATAACAACTTCCACGGCAAACGTGTGATGGTGACAGGTGGCGCTGGCAGCATTGGTGGCGAGATTTGTCGCCAGATGGCAGACCTCGGAGTGGCGAAACTTATAATCTTCGATATCGCAGAAACTCCACTCCACGAGATTCGCTTGGAATTGGAGAAGAAGTACCCCTCGCTCGATTTCGTTCCCTTCATTGGCGATGTGCGCTCGGCAAAACGTCTGCAAGTTGCCTTCGACCGCTATGAACCCGAAATTGTCTTCCACGCCGCAGCATACAAGCACGTCACTCTAATGGAGGAGAACCCTTGCGAGGCCATATTGAGTAACGTGCTCGGTTCGAAGAATGTTGCCGACCTCTGTGTTAGGAACGGAATAGAGAAGATGGTCATGATCTCCACCGATAAGGCTGTGAATCCTACCAATGTGATGGGTTGTTCCAAACGCCTTGCTGAAATCTACTGCCAGAGTTTGGGTATTGCAATAGAGAACAATGCGAAGATGGGAAAGACCAAATTTGTCACCACGCGTTTTGGTAACGTGCTCGGTAGCAACGGTAGCGTCATCCCTCACTTCCGCAAACAGATTGAGGCAGGTGGCCCCGTAACCGTAACTCACCCAAAAATCAACCGTTTCTTTATGACCATCCCCGAGGCGTGCAGGCTCGTGATGGAGGCTGCAACAATGAGTAACGGCAATGAGATTTTTGTTTTCGAGATGGGTGAGCCTGTTATGATTGTGGATTTGGCCGAAAAGATGATTAAACTCGCAGGCTACGTTCCTGGGAAGGATATTGAGATTAAATTTACAGGATTGCGCCCAGGAGAGAAACTCTACGAAGAGGTCCTCTCCAATGAGGAGAACACCATTCCCACCAACCACAGGAAAATCAAAATCGCCAAAGTACGCGAGTATGATTTTGGCGTAGTGGAGGGACAATATGACAATATTATCGACATCGCCAAGGGTGGCGACGTGATGAATGCAGTCCGCCATATGAAGATGATTGTTCCCGAGTTCAAGAGTAACAACTCGATATTCGAACAACTCGATAAAGAGCTTGAATTACAAAGATAAGAAGCATAACAATAAGTTACTTTTATGAAAATCGCAGTAGCAGGAACGGGATATGTGGGATTGAGTATCGCCACCCTACTCGCACAACACAACGAGGTTGTGGCTGTGGATGTAGTGCCCGAAAAAGTTACTGCTATCAACAATAGAAAGTCGCCTATTCGCGATGAGTATATCGAAAAATTCTTTGCCCAAGAGACACTAAATCTCCGCGCAACGCTTGGCGCAGAGGAAGCTTATAGAGAAGCAGAGTTTGTGGTGGTTGCGGTGCCTACCAACTACGACAATCACAAAGACTTCTTCGACACATCGGCTGTTGAGCAAGTCGTAAGTAAAGTTGTAGAGAGTAACCCCGACGCAGTGATTGTAATCAAATCAACCATCCCCGTAGGCTACACCAAGAACATTAGCAAGAAATATCCTACAAACTGTATCCTCTTTTCGCCAGAGTTCTTGCGCGAAAGTAATGCTCTCTACGACAACCTCTATCCCAGCAGGATAATCGTTGGATGTGCAGATAGTCATAGGACGACCGCCGAAAGATTTGCACACCTACTCAAACAAGGAGCTCTGAAAGAGGATGTTGAAGTTCTGCTGATGGGAACAACCGAAGCCGAGGCTGTAAAACTCTTTGCCAACACATACCTCGCATTAAGGGTTAGCTTCTTCAACGAGTTGGACACATACGCGGAAACGAAAGGATTAGACACGGAGAGCATAATCAACGGTGTATGCTTGGACCCACGAGTGGGCACGCACTACAACAACCCATCATTTGGCTACGGGGGATACTGCTTGCCCAAGGACACAAAACAACTGCTGGCCAATTACGACTCCGTACCCCAGAATATGATATCTGCCATTGTTGAGAGTAACCGCACGAGAAAAGATTTCATTGCCAATCAGGTTTTGGCAAAGGCAGGCTATTATAGCTATCGGGAACAGAATGATTATGCCCAAGATATGGAGAGGGAGTGCGTGATTGGCGTGTACCGCCTGACGACCAAATCGGGCTCCGACAACTTCCGCCAGAGTGCGGTACAAGGCGTAATGAAACGCATCAAGGCGAAGGGTGCAAAGGTTATCATCTATGAGCCCACCTTGGAGAGTGGCTCGACCTTCTTCGGCAGTGAGGTTGTAAACGACCTTACCGAGTTCAAGACCCGCTGCCACACCATCATCGCCAACCGCTACGATAGCACTCTGGATGATGTAGAGAATAAAGTATATACACGAGATATTTTTGGAAGAGATTAATAAAACTTAAAACTTTATGAAACCATGAAAGGAATTGTCCTCGCAGGTGGTAGTGGTACGCGTTTGTATCCCATCACAAAAGGTATTTCAAAGCAGTTAATGCCAATTTATGACAAGCCGATGGTTTACTATCCCATCTCGGTTTTGATGTTGGCAGGTATTCGTGAGATTCTTATCATCTCCACTCCTCATGACTTACCTGGCTTTAAGCGTTTGCTTGGCGATGGTAGCGACTATGGTGTAAAATTCGAGTATGCCGAGCAGCCCAGTCCAGACGGATTGGCACAGGCGTTCACTATTGGCGCAGATTTCATTGGTGACGATTGCGCTTGTTTGGTATTGGGCGATAACATCTTCCACGGCGCGGGCTTTACGAGTATGCTCAAAGAGGCCGTCCGTGCAGCTGAGGAGGATAAGAAGGCAACTGTATTTGGTTATTGGGTACATGATCCCGAGCGCTATGGCGTGGCTGAGTTTGACAAAGAGGGCAATTGTCTCTCTATCGAGGAGAAACCCGCTGAGCCAAAGAGTAACTATGCTGTTGTAGGTCTCTACTTCTACCCCAACAAGGTTGTGGATGTCGCACACAAGATTAAACCCTCGGCTCGTGGCGAATACGAAATTACAACCGTAAATCAGTGGTTTTTGAATGATGGCGAGTTAAAGGTTCAGACTTTGGGTCGTGGCTTTGCTTGGCTTGATACCGGTACTCACGATTCGTTGTCGGAGGCTTCGACATATATCGAGGTATTGGAGAAGCGTCAGGGCTTGAAGGTGGCTTGTTTGGAGGGTATTGCCTATCGTCAGGGCTGGATTTCGGAGGAGCGTATGCGTGAGTTGGCGCAACCTATGATTAAGAATCAATATGGTCAGTATCTATTGAAGGTCATTGATGAGTTGAAAGAGACTGGCAACCCAAATCTTGACTAAATATAGAAAGAGATAGTAATAATGGAGGTAATCAAAACATCAATAGAGGGTGTTGTCATCATCGAGCCCAAGGTTTTCAAAGATGCCAGAGGATACTTTTTTGAGAGTTTCTCGCAGAGGGAGTTTGAGGAGAAGGTGCGCCCCATAAATTTTGTACAGGACAACGAGAGTATGTCAAGCTATGGTGTTATGCGTGGTCTGCATTTCCAAGCACCCCCTTACACACAGAGCAAGTTGGTGCGCTGCGTAAAGGGCAAGGTTTTGGATGTAGCGGTAGATATTCGCAAAGGCTCGCCCACTTATGGACAGCACGTTGCCGTAGAGTTGTCGGAGGATAATCACCGCCAGTTCTTTGTGCCTAGGGGCTTTGCTCATGGCTTTGCCGTATTGAGTGAAACAGCAGTGTTCCAGTATAAGTGTGATAACTTCTACGCTCCCCAAGCCGATGGCGGTATCAGTATTAAGGACGAGTCGCTCGGCATTGACTGGCAGATTCCTATGGAGCAGGCTATTCTTTCGGAGAAGGATATTAAGCACCTTTGCCTGAAAGATTTTGATTCGCCTTTTGACTATAATGATAATCTTTATCCCGAGTTTGAGTAACTTATGAAAACAATACTTGTAACAGGTGCCAATGGTCAGCTCGGCAACGAGATACGCATTGTCGCAAAACAATGTAAAGACCATTATATCTTTACTGATGTCAATCAAGCAGAAGGTGTTGATACCACATATCTCGATATTACCGACCTTGATGCCGTAAGTAAGATGGTTGTCGACAATGGCGTGAATGTGGTTGTAAACTGCGCAGCTTACACCAATGTTGACGCAGCCGAGAGTAATGAGGCCTTGGCCGAGAAACTGAATGCCAAAGCTCCAGAGAATTTAGCAAAGGCTATGAAAGCGGTAGAGGGACTACTAATACATATATCTACCGACTATGTGTTTGGCAAAGAATCCTACAATGTTCCCTGCAAAGAGAATCAACAAGGCACCCCTACGGGTATCTACGGACTTACCAAACTGCACGGCGAGCAACGCATTGTGGCTACAGGTTGCAACTATGTTATTATCCGCACAGCGTGGCTCTACTCGGAGTATGGAAAGAACTTCTGTAAGACGATGATGAACCTCACGGCAACCAAACCCCAACTCAAAGTTGTGTTTGACCAGGTGGGTACTCCCACCTACGCTTTGGATTTAGCGAAGGCTATTGCGGTTATTATTGAGAAATTCGATGGTTCGCAGACGGGTGTTTACCACTACTCTAATGAGGGTGTTTGCTCATGGTTTGACTTTACCAAGATGATTGCCGAGTATAACGGTACCACCGAGTGCGATGTGCAGCCCTGCCACAGCAACGAGTTCCCAAGCCCTGTTAAGCGACCAGCCTATTCAGTACTTGACAAAACTAAAATTAAAGAAGTATTCGGAGTCGAAGTTCCATACTGGACCGACTCACTCAAACAATGTATCACTAACCTTAAAAAACAATAGACAATTATGGCAAAGCGTAACATAGTAATCACCGGTGGTGCGGGCTTCATTGGCTCGCACGTTGTAAGGCTGATGGTAAACAAGTACCCCGAGTACAACATTATCAACCTCGACAAACTCACCTATGCGGGCAACCTCGCAAACCTCAAAGATATTGAGGATAAACCCAACTACAAATTCGTTAGGATGGATATCTGCGACTTCGATGCCTTCTACAAGCTTATGCAGGAGGAGAAGATTGATGGTATCATCCACCTTGCAGCCGAGAGCCACGTTGATAGGAGTATCAAAGACCCCTTCACCTTCGCCCAGACCAATGTAATGGGCACTTTGAGCCTCCTTCAAGCCGCAAAACTATATTGGGAGAGCCTTCCCGAGAAATACGAGGGCAAACGTTTCTACCACATCTCCACCGACGAGGTTTATGGTGCACTCACTATGAACCACCCAGAGGGCATTGAGCCCCCATTCAAGACCGTAGCTTCCTCGGAAGGACACAAGGCCTATGGCGACGAGTTCTTCTACGAGACCACCAAGTATAACCCCCATAGCCCCTATTCGGCGGCCAAGGCATCGAGCGACCACTTTGTGCGTGCCTACCACGACACCTACGGTATGCCGACAATCGTGACTAACTGCTCGAATAACTACGGTCCCTATCAGTTCCCCGAGAAGCTTATTCCCTTGTTTATCAACAATATCCGCCACCGCAAGCCATTGCCTGTATATGGTAAGGGCGAGAACGTGAGGGATTGGCTCTATGTCGAGGACCACGCCCGTGCGATTGACCTGATTTTCCACGAAGGCAAGGTGGCTGAAACATACAATATCGGTGGCTTCAATGAGTGGAAGAATATCGACCTCATCAAGGTTATGATTAAAACCGTAGACCGCATTCTTGGCAATCCCGAGGGCCACTCGCTGGGCTTGATTACCTACGTTACCGACCGCTTGGGCCACGATGCGAGGTATGCCATCGACTCCACGAAGTTGCAGAAGGAGCTCGGTTGGGAGCCTTCGTTGCAATTCGAGGAGGGCATCGAAAAGACCGTGCGCTGGTATCTCGACAATCAGGAGTGGATGGACAACATCACCTCGGGCGAGTACGAGAAGTACTACGAGGAGATGTACAAAGGCAGATAGAACATGAATGTTGATGATGTTAGATTAATTGAACTTCCAAAATATTTGGATGCAAGAGGTAACTTGTCATTTGTTGAACAAGGCAATCAAGTCCCTTTTGAAATAAAAAGAACATATTGGATTTATGATGTTCCTGGTGGCGAGAGTCGTGGCGGACACGCATACAAAGAGAACCAAGAATTCATAATTGCCCTGTCGGGTAGTTTTGATGTTGTTGTGAGCGATGGAACTTGTATCAAGACTTTTACATTAAATCGCTCATATTACGGACTATATATTCCAAATGGGTTGTGGAGAGAACTTAACAACTTTTCAACCAATTCATTTGCGTTGGAGTTTGCCTCAACACCCTACAGTCCGCAAGATTATATCCGTAATTTCGAAGAGTTTAAAAAACTTAAGAGGGATGGGAAAATATAGTGTATTCGATTGTACAATACTTGAACTAGACAAACATCACAGTGAGCGCAAAGGCAATATTAGTGTTGTTAGTAATGGTGAGACATTGCCGTTTGATGTAAAACGAGTGTATTACCTATATGACGTCCCAGGGGGAGAGGCCAGAGGAGCTCATGCACACAAAGAACTGCATCAACTAATTATTGCAGTTTCGGGGTCATTTAGAGTTACACTAGATGATGGAAAAATCAAGAGGAGTTTTGTTTTAAATCGTCCATACCAGGGACTATATGTCAAGCCTGGAATGTGGCGAGATTTAGATGAATTCTCTTCCGGAGCGGTATGTATGGTTTTGGCTTCAGAAATATATATGCCAGAAGATTACATTAGAAATTATGATGATTTTTTGAAGTTTAGGAATGAATAAGCCAGTCATAATTATTGGAGGAGTGGGGCACGGTAGTGTTATAGCTGCATGTATTAATGACAATCGTAAAAGATTTGAGGATTTTGAGTGGGAACTCAAAGGATTCTGTAATGACTATGATTCGGAAGTTGATGGTTATCCTGTTTTAGGTAAACTATGCGATATCCCAAAGCTTGTAAAACAAGGTTACTATTTTGCTTGGGGAATTCATTTGATAGGACGAAATTCTAAAACTGCCGAGTTATTTGAGTCTATACAGATTCCCGATAATCAGTGGGCAACAATTATTCACAAAACGGCATTTCTCGCAGAATCTGTTGTGCTGGAACCTGGGGTATTTATTATGGCAAATGCTTATATAGCTCCAAGAACAAAGATTGGCAAATGTTCTATGATCAAGGCAAATACAAATATAGGACACGACGTGATAATTGAGCCTATATCTCACATTGCCATGGGTGCTATTGTGGTGTCTTGCACAGAGTTGGGCTATTGTTCCAATGTCGCGGTTGGTGCAACTATTTTAGCCAATTGCAAGATAGGTAAATACGCCATGGCTGGTGCGGCAAGTTTGGTATCTCACGATATTCCAGATTACGAGATACACGCGGGTGTTCCGGCAAAATATCTTAAAAATACTCGTTTGGACTAATTACAATTAATTATGCAAGTTAAATTTCTTGATTTACAGAAAATTACTGCCAAGTATGCAGATAAGATGCACGAGGCAGTTTTGAGGGTTGTAGATTCTGGTTGGTATCTGCAAGGACACGAAAATGAGCGATTCGAGGCTAATTACTCAAAATACATTGGTTCAAAACACACCATTGGTTGCGCTAATGGTTTGGATGCGCTCATCTGGATTTTCCGCGCCTACATAGAAATGGGCGTTATGAAGCCAGGTGATGAGGTGATTGTCCCTGCCAATACATACATCGCAACAATTTTGGCAATTACCGAGAACGGCTTAACCCCCGTACTTGTAGAACCCAAACTTTCGACTTATCAGATAGATGATGATCTGATTGAACAGGCAATTACACCTCGAACAAAAGCAATATGCATTGTTCACCTCTATGGTCAGTGTGCATACACCGATAAAATCGGCGAGTTGTGCCAGAAATACAATCTTAAACTCGTTGAGGATAATGCACAGGCTCACGGTTGCCTCTACGATGGTCGTAAGACGGGTTCGTTGGGCGATGCTGCTGGCCACTCTTTCTACCCTGGTAAGAACCTCGGTGCATTTGGCGACGCTGGTGCTGTAACGACCGATGATGATGAGTTGGCCGCAACGGTACGTGCTTTGGCGAACTATGGCTCGCAGAAGAAATATGTTTTCAAATACACTGGTCGCAACAGCCGTTTAGACGAGATTCAAGCTGCTATCTTGGATGTTAAGTTGGCCAACTTGGATGAAGATGTAGCATTGCGCCAAGAGGTGGCAAAGCGTTACTGCTCGGAGATAACCAACCCAAAGGTTGTATTGCCTCTGATTGCAGACTGGAAAGCTCATGCATTCCACCTGTTCCCTATTCGCTGCGAGGAGCGTGATAGGTTGCAGAAATACTTGGCAGACAATGGTATTCAGACCATTATCCATTATCCTATTGCTCCACATCAGCAGGAATGCTATAAGGAGATGAATGGAATGTCGCTACCTATTACCGAGCAGATTCACAATGAGGAATTGAGTCTGCCTATCAGTCCCGTGATTTCGAAGACAGAAATAGATTATGTAATCAAAATAATCAACGATTTTGAATAGAATAGAAAATGTTAGAGAGTGGTGTATTGCCATTCTTATATATCTGCTTCTTCAACCATATTTTATTTGGGGCGTTTACAATACTTTACACCCTCTCTTGACATTCGCTTTCGTGGCGTTGTGTATGACATCTTTTAGTGTACACCCAAGAGAAGCAATGTATAAAATAGCCCTATCGTCGGTTTTTGTATGGCTCTCATTTAAACTACATTTATCTATTGTTGGAACATTGGGTATTATGTTATACAGTGTCATATTCCTAGCCAACGAGAAATTATTAATGAACTCATATAATAAATTTATAAAAATATTTGTCTGGACTACAATAATTTCGTCAATTATATATTTATTCGTAGTTGTATTCGGGATTAATATCCCTCACAATGTAATCCCTCCACTTAACACTATAAAAGATTACTCATATAATGCATACCCACTCCTCGTCGTACCCAATGGATTGGAAATGTATAGGTTTTTTGGGTGTTTTGATGAGCCAGGTGTTATAGGTACAATATGCGCTGTTATACTATTAATGAGGAAATTTGATTTTAAGAATAAAGAGAACATACTAATTTTGATATTTGGCATAATCTCATTCTCTTTATTCTTTTACATCATATGCATAGTTTATGCATTGTTATTTGCTCAAACAAAATACAAAATTCTAATCATCGCTGTATGTGCTACACTATTTCTATTTGCTTCTCAAGAATCAATTTTATATGAGTTGATTATTGCTAGAATGCAATTTGAGGATGGTATGATGGTAGGCAATAATAGGGATATGGGATTGGATGAGCACTGGTATGATAATTTCAAGCATAGTGATGACTTTTGGTGGGGACTTGGTGCCGGCACAAAACAAATGTATAATCCAGGAGGCGCATCTTACAAAGATCGTATCATTGAGTTTGGAGCCGTCTTTTTCTTTGCATATGTAATTTCATTTATTGCTTATGGAATTCACAAATTGAGGCCATCCCTAAAAAATATCTTAATCTATATTCTGGTGATTTGCAGCGTGTTATTCCAGCGCCCGTTTATTACTAATATTACATATATATTGATGATATATATACCAATATTGTCATTAAGCAATGAATACAACAAACAAGGAAACGTCCGGCTACAAAACAGCATTTAAATCAACAGCTGTATTTGGTGGTGTGCAAATATGCACTATTCTGTTGAATGTGATAAAAACCAAAGTGGTTGCTCTGTTAATGGGAACTGTTGGTTTTGGTATTATTAGCATATATAATACCATTACTAACCTTATTCATACAACCACCAATTTAGGCCTTCAGAATAGTGCTGTTAGAGACTTATCTATTGCACATACAGCGAATAATCAAGAGGGTTTGGCAAGTAAACATAAGGCTATTATGCGTTGGGTCTATGTTTGTAGTATTGGTGGTGCGTTATTAACATTTATATTTGCCAAACAACTGAGTATAGCGTTTTTTGAAAATATAGACTATGTTAGAGATATTAGACTACTGTCTATTGTAGTGTTTTGTATGGGAGTATACAATGCAAATTATGCTTATTTGCAAGGAATTCGACAAGTTAAAGATATGGCAAATGCCACTATTTATGGGGCTGTCGCAACTTTACTATTGTCGTTACCGATATATTATCTATATGGAATTAATGGTATTGTTTGGTCTCTGATAATTGGTGCTATAGCAACCACAATAATAAGTAGTTGCTATACTTTAAGACACAAACTTCCAGCCGTCCATCAATCGTGGCAGGAGTCGTATAGATTGGGGCGAGGAACCATACAATTGGGCATAGCAATGTCGATTGGTAGTATTTCTGTTCTTTTAGTGCAATTTATCATCAAGACATTTATTACAAGAATCGGTGGAGTTTCCGAGGTTGGCCTATATCAGGCGGGGTGGGCAATCAATGCTTCATATTTAGGTTTGGTTTTTACAGCCATAGCAAAAGACTATTTTCCCAGGTTATCTAGTGTTTATAAAGAGAATGATAAATTAATGAAGATGGTTAATGAACAGTCTGAAATGTCTGTTCTGATATTAGCCCCGCTTATTATCTGTATGGTGGTTTTTATTGAACCAATCATAAAAATCTTGTATACAGCGGAATTTCTTTCAATTGTTGAAATGACAAGGTGGCTCTTAATAGGATCTATAATTAAGGCTGGATCTTGGGGGCTTAGTTATATTTTTCTAGCGAAAGGTGATAGAAAATTATATTTGTTTAACGAGCTTGGTATCAAAATCATAACTATACCTTCTTATCTATTGGGTTATAAGATTTGGGGGCTATCTGGTATTGGCTATGCATTTACATTTGTTTATTGTGTGTTTTTCCTTTGGGTGGGTTTGGTTAGTTGGAACAAATATCACATAAAGTACAACTCTCGATTTTGGAGATTATTTGTCATTGAGCTATTAATGATATTATCGCTTCCTTTATCTCAAAAATTGTTCGGACAATCATATATCATCTCTGCAATAGTAGTATTGCTCATACTACTATTCTCTTGTTATGAATTTCAAAGTCGTATAGATATTATTTCAATGATAAAAAAGGTATTTCATGGAAGGAACTGATATGCTAGTGAGTGTGGTAGTTCTCACATACAATGACGCTCTTTTTATTGAGAAAACACTCAATAGTATAATGGAGCAGACGTATAAGAACATAGAACTAGTTGTAAGCGATGATTGTTCAACCGATGACACTGTTGAACGTTGTAAGCGTTGGATTGGGCGCAATGGCGAACGATTCAGCAATGTACAACTCTTAACCGTAGAGAAGAATACAGGAGTTACATATAATATAACCCGCGCCCAAAAATCTGCACAAGGCAAGTGGATTAAAGGACTTGGTGGTGATGATTTATTAGCACCTGATTGTATAGAGAAGTTTATGAACTTCACAACACAAAACCCTGATGCAAAAATCGTACAATGTGGACTAATTAAAATCGACGAAAAGGATGAGGTTATTGGTTATGGCGTGAAGGGACCTAATAAATATTTTCATTCAGACTCGACATCTGCATATTGGCAACATCAATTCTTGCTAAGGAAAGATCCTGTTGATGCATTGGGGCTATTCAAAAGCAAGGAGCTATTAGAAGCTGTAGATTACTACGATTGTGATTTCCCGATGCAGGAAGATGTTGCATTTGCAATGAAGGTGGTATCAAACGGGTATAAAATATGGTGGACGGATCATTATCTAGTTAAACGAAGAATGAGAACTGGGTCATTGTCCGGATTAAACGATACTTTTCTAGTTCACAAGAATGACATAATACGAGCAGCTGTAAATAAAAAATATTATGTTCCTCAGTTGGGTTGGTTAGAAGGACGCTTGTTGATTTATAAAGATTATATAAACAAACTGTTTTATACTCATACAAAATTGAACCGTAAATCATCGACTCTTTGTAAGATATTCAGAATGGTGTTACAATGCCCTTACACTGCTATCAGAACTCTAAAATTTAAATATGTAACTTGGACTTTATGAATGCAAAAATCCACAAAATAAAACAATACGGGGTTAGCAAGCTGATGCATATGGCCTTTTATCGTATCATTCGATATGTATTATGTCGCCAAGAAGAGCTGGTTTGTATTCGGAAGCAATCAAAAAAGATATTAGAGTTAAAAGAGCGAGGTATTCCGAAAATATCTATAGACAAATACTTGAAGTACTGTAATTTGTCGGAAGATAAATTGGCCGTTGCTGCAGATGAATACGAAGGATATGTAAACCTTTTTGGGAGTAAATTTAGTTTTGATTTCAAAACAGATTGGCTTAAGGATCCTATCTCGGGCTCCTATTGGGACAAGAACACCATATGGTATAAGTGTGTAGGTAAGAACGCTTTGTGTGACGATGTAAAATATGTTCTAGAACTTAATAAGTTTGGTCATCTGGTTGATTTTGCCACTGCCTATAAAATAGGCGGTGATGAAAAATATGTGCTCCGAATTTATGAAGAGTTATTGGGGTGGCTATCTTGTGTGCCTTTAGAAAAATCAGTAGCCAACTGGATTGTTATGGATTGGGCGTTTAGGGCAATTAATCTGATTCACATATCCTTTTTATGTGGTGACAGTGAAATTTATAGGAGCAAGGTTCATCCTTTAATTTGCAATATACTATCAAACCATGCTAGGTTTATGTATAAATTTTGCACCTCACGGTGGTTCAAATCCGAAAATAATAACAATCATGACATTGGAGAGTTGGTGGGAATCTATGCAACATGGTTGTGGTTAGAAAAATTCACGGACATTAAAGTATCCACAAAAAGGAAACAGACTATATTGGATTATTTGAAATATGTTTTAGAGATAACTATTGATAAGTCTGGCGTATATCTGGAGCATTCTGCTAGTTACAGTAGGTTAGTTGCTGAATTTTTAATTTTCTTCGAGGTTGTAGATAATATATTTAACGATGAGCATTACTTAACAAAGTGGTTTTACGATGCACAGTATACTCAACGCTTGATAGGATATATTAAATCACTTGAGTATTGTGGTACTTATCCTAATTTTGGTGATAATGATAGTGCTCAACTATTGATACCATTTAACCATAAGTTTTGCGGAATTGAGCACATTATAAATTATTGTAATGTGGATAGTTGTTTGGCGCAATCCAATGAGTGTCAGTTTATATATAAGTCCGAGGATAATAGTATATTCACTTTCCTACGATATGGCTCATTTGCAATATATAGAGAAGGTGCATTCGTTCATTCCCATTGTGATTTATTATCACCTATTGTATCATTAAGAGGAGAGGAGGTTGTCATAGACAAGGGGTGCGAGTATTATAATAAAGGTATAGAGTACAGAAGATTATATAGTCAAAATAACTCTCATAACTGCATATCTATTACTGGTTATGATATGGCTGTACTTATGTCATCTGGGTATAGTAATTACCCTCTGTGTAAATTGATTCGAAAAGAGAAGAGTAAGAACTCTTATTTGATATCTGGCGAATTGGTTTATGGTCCAGTTAACAACACGCGAAACATCTCTTACTCAACAAATGAGATAATTATTGATGATTATGTGAGTATTGACAATAACACCTCTGTTGTGGGAACCATTCAATACTACATTGCGCCTCAGTTTCTAATAGAAGAAAGGAGTGGATACCTTGAACTTATTAGTCAAAATACAGGTAATGCGTATGCAATTACTTTGCTGGGAGTTGAAAAAATAGACATCCAGGAAAGTGATTATTATATAGGATATGCCAATGCAAGAAGAACAAAAAAAATAGTAGGATATTTTAGTTTAGATACAGATATTAAGATTACAACAAAAATACAATTCAAGTAAGTCATGAAAGCATGTTTTATGGGCTTGGGATATATTGGACTCCCTACCGCCATCATCGCCGCCAAGCACGGCATCCAAATTCACGGTGTTGACATCAACCCCAAAGTCGTAGAAAAAACCAATGCAGGTCAACTCCATATTATTGAGCCTGGCATGCAGGAACTGCTCGAAGAAGTTGTTAAAAATGGACAACTCAAAGCAGACGTAAAACCCGTAGAGAGCGATGCCTATTTTATGGTTGTTCCCACTCCTTTCAAAGGCGACCATCAGCCTGATACATCTTATGTGGAGGCAGCAACACGCGCCGTATTACCCCTGCTTAAAGAGGGCGATTTGTATGTAATCGAATCAACCTCCCCTGTGGGCACCACAGAAGCAATGGCGGAAATTATTTTTGCCGAGCGTCCAGAACTGAAAGATAAAATTTACATCGCATACTGTCCCGAACGTGTGCTTCCTGGCAATGTGATCTACGAGTTGGTACACAACGACCGAGTTATTGGTGGTTTGAATCCTGAATCAACCGAGAAAGCTATTGAGTTCTACTCTCAATTTGTTGTTGGTCAGCTCCACAAAACCAATTGTCGTACCGCAGAAATGTGTAAACTCACCGAGAACTCTTCTCGTGATGTTCAGATTGCATTCGCCAATGAGTTGTCGTTTATCTGCGACAAAGCAGGCATTAATGTTTGGGAGTTGATAAACCTTGCTAATAAACATCCCCGTGTAAACATCCTTTGGCCTGGCTGTGGCGTAGGTGGTCACTGCATTGCAGTAGACCCCTATTTCATTACTGCCGAATTCCCTATGGAGTCGCGAATGATTGGTCAAGCTCGCCAAATCAACAACTATAAAGCATTCTGGTGTGCCGAGAAGGTGCAGAACGAAATGCTTAAATTCGAGTTGGAGAATGGTCGCAAACCTGTGGTGGCAATGATGGGTCTTGCCTTCAAACCCGATATTGACGACTTGCGCGAGTCGCCTGCAAAGCAGATTGTCGCCAAAGTAATGCAGAGCTGCAACAACGCCAACATTCTCATTGTTGAGCCTAATGTGGAGGAGCACAATGTATACAAACTTACACCCTATCGAGAGGCCTTTGAGAAAGCAGACATTGTGGTTTATCTTGTTGCCCACACTCCATTCAAGGAGTTGCCCAAGAATGCAAACAAGGTGATTCTTGACTTCTGCGGTGTAAATAAAGGCTTTTAATTTATTACCATAATCATTAGCTATGAAAAAGGTAATGCTTGTCTTCGGAACTCGTCCCGAGGCAATTAAGATGGCTCCGCTGGTAAAGGAGTTTCAAAAGTATCCCGAATCGTTCAAAACTATCGTTTGCGTAACAGGCCAACATAGAGAGATGCTCGACCAGGTTCTCAATCTCTTTGAGATTACTCCTGATTATGACCTTAATATTATGAAACAAGGTCAGGATCTTTATGATGTTACCGCACGAGTTTTGGTCGGAATGAGGGATGTATTGAAAGAGGCACAGCCCGATGTTGTTTTGGTCCACGGAGACACAACAACCTCAACAGCTGCGGCCTTGGCGGCATTCTATCAGCAGATTCCTGTTGGTCACGTTGAGGCTGGCCTTCGCACCCATAACATTTATAGTCCCTGGCCCGAGGAGATGAACCGCCTTATCACTGGTCGCATCGCTACTTATCACTTTGCCCCTACCCCATTGAGCAAAAACAATCTTTTGCAAGAGAATGTTAAGGAGTCGGCAATTACCACAACGGGTAATACCGTAATTGATGCGTTGTATATGGTTGTGGATAAAATCAAAAAAGATTCTATGTTGTCTGATGAGTTGGCCAAGATTTTGGCCACATCTGGCTATGATGTTTCTCGCTTGGAAGGTGGCAAGAAATTGGTGCTGATCACAGGACACCGCCGTGAGAATTTCGGTGATGGCTTCATTAATATGTGTACGGCCATTAAGGATTTGACACAAAAGTATCCCGATGTAGATTTTGTCTATCCTATGCACCTCAACCCCAATGTTCGTAAACCCATTCACGAGGTATTTGGAGAGGATTTGTCGAATCTCGGCAATATGTTCTTCATTGAGCCATTGGAGTATTTGAGTTTTGTGTATTTGATGGAGAAATCAACCATTGTTCTCACCGATAGTGGAGGTATTCAGGAGGAGGCTCCTGGATTGGGCAAACCCGTATTGGTTATGCGTGATACAACCGAGCGCCCCGAAGCATTGGAAGCTGGTACTGTGAAGTTGGTAGGAACGAACTACGATAAGATTGTCGGTGAGGTTTCTCGCCTACTTGAAGATACAGAATATTACGACGCAATGAGCAAAGCCGTAAATCCCTATGGTGATGGCTTGGCGTGCGGTAGAATAGTCGGATTATTAACAAAGAGTTGATTCTATAAATTTAAGATGAAAGTAATTCTATTTCGTGCTAATAATATTTTTGACTCCCGCGTTCAAAAATATGTTAATTACTATATGCGAAATGGTATCAAGCATACCATTGTAGGATGGGATAGAAATTGCGAAGGATTGCAAAGAGATAACTATTCCTTTTATCGATACAAGGCAGGAGTAAATATTGGTGGACTGCGAGCAATAATAAATCATATCAAGTGGATGAAGTTTGTTTTCTCTACATTGAAAAAAGAGGCTGGTGTTACTACTATTCATGCTTGCGATCTCAATAGTGCATTTCCCGCAGCTGTATTCAAAAAATGGTTTAAGAAGGACACTACACTAATCTTTGATTCCTGCGATTGGTTTAGTGCTAGTTTAGGGAATAATAAAGTTTTGAGGTATTTGTTCACTCAAATGGAAAAGTTTACATGCAAAGTAGCTGATGAACTTATAATTTGCGAACCCGAACGTAAAGACTTAATATCATTCCCCTTAAAAAAAGAACCTCTCATTCTTCCTAATATACCCGAAATAGATCGGAGTGTATTGAATATAAACAATTCTTCCAAGTACCAATTTGATAACAATTGGCCAATCGTAGCTTATTTCGGTAGAATTAGCAAGGATCGTTTCCATAGGGAATTGTTGACCCTAACACAATCTATGAAGTTTAATTTGTTGATTGCTGGTTTCGGAACAAAAGAAATAGAGGAACTATGTAAATCTTGTTCAAATCAGAGTAATGTTAAATTTTTCGGTAGAGTTGATATGAAAACCGGATTGGAAATGTCTATGTCTGCCGATCTAATTTACGCGATGTATTGTAAAACCAACAAAAACAATGTCTATGCAGCACCCAACAAGTTCTACGAAGCGTTGTTTTTGGGCAAACCAATCATCACAACAAAGGGAACTATCTTGGAACGAAAGGTGATTTCAAATAACATTGGATATATCATAGAAGAGGATATTGAAGAGTTGAGAAAACTATTACAACAACTATCTATGCAAGATATTAAAAAGAAAGGTCGCAATGCCGCAATGTTATGGGAATCGCAATATTCAACATATGTTACAGATTTCTTTGATGATGTTTATTCAAGAATACTATTTTGAATAAACATATTTTGGATATAAAAACTTTAACAAACTTCAAGTATGCTTACCGCTTCTATTGTATTATATAAGAATGACCCCAAAATGGTAACAAGGGTTATAGAATCTTTCTTTGATGGGTATGTTGAGGGGAATGGCCCTAGTAGGTTGCTGTATTTAATTGACAATTCACCAAACGACGAACTAAAAGAATTACAAACAATTAACCCCCAAAATACGGTGTATCAATTTTTGGGAAACAATGTGGGGTATGGGCGAGGACATAATGTTGCTATGCGTAAATCCATTGAGCAAGGAGCTTCTTACCATATTGTCCTAAACCCCGATCTAGGATTTGACGCCACGACCATACCAAGTCTTTGGGCTTTCATGGAATCTAACAAAGAGGTTGGTTGTGTTGCACCTAAAATTGTAAATGACGATGGTTCTTTAAGATATTGTTGTAGGTTGCTTCCCACCCCACAACACCACATTGCAAGGAGGTTTTTACCTGGCTTTTTAAAGTCTTCGAAAAGGGACGATGTGTATATGATGAAAAATCACGATTACTCAAAAATTGTATACACTCCTAATGTCTCTGGTTGTTTTATGTTTTTCCGAAATACGGCATTGCAAGAAGTGGGGTTATTTGACGAAAATATATTTATGTACTACGAAGATATAGATATATCTCGTAGAGTACATCAAAAATATCAGTTATGCTGTATCCCCAATGCGACAGCTATACATTGGGCAAATAGAGAGTCTTATAAGAGCTTCAAGATGCTTAAAGTTCATATCAAATCAGCAATATATTATTTCAATAAATGGGGTTGGTTTTTTGATAAGGAGCGCAGAATTGTTAATAAGAAATATGCCATATACTAACCACAAGACACCATAGCCACCAATTTTGTTTATTGTTCATTTATATTTATATGTGTTCATAAATTGAAATCTAACATGGATCAAAAAAAATTAAGCACAACATATAGGTTGTTACGTGCATTGGGATTTAATTATTCGGAGGAGGAGTATGGGCAAGTCAGTCTTTGGCGAGTGATTAAGCAATTCTTTGGGAATATACGCCGTAAGCGCCTACAAAAAATGATGGATTGGGCGATTTTGGAGCCGATAAATCCCAGAAAAAACCGACCTCGTATTTTGCGAAAGTTGGGGTGTAAAGTTGGCAAGAATGTTTTTGTTGGTGATTATGTTAGGATTGATTTGAGTCACGCAGATATGATTACTATTGATGACCATGCACACATAGCTTCTGGAACTCGCTTGTTGTGTCATCAGCGAAATATGAGCAATTATTGCGTAGGCGATGATTACGCAAAGTTAGGCTATATTATTAAGCCCATTCATTTGTGCAAAGGAAGTCTTGTCGGTATGGACTCTTTCATTATGCCAGGAGTTACTATCGGAGAAGGTGCTATTGTCGGTGCTGGTTCGTTGGTTACAAAGGATGTACCTGCTTGGACGGTGGCCACAGGACGCCCTGCCAAGGTAGTTAAGGAGATTCCCAAACGAGAAATTAAATAAATATGAACATATTAACATTCGACATTGAGGACTGGTATTGCCACGATGTAGAGTCGGGTAATAAGGAGTGGGATAAATTGGAGTGTCGCATCTACGAAGGTGTTGACCGCATTCTTGACTCTTTGGCAGAACGCAACCTCAAAGGCACTTTTTTCATTGTTGGTTGGCTTGCAGAGCATCATCCTACTATTATACAAAAAATTGCAAAGGCCGGTCATCAAATAGGTTGTCATACCTATCAACACGAGTTGCTTACTCGTTTTGACAAAAAAGCTCTTTACGAGGATACGCGCAAAGCAAAACTGTTGATTGAGGATGCTATTGGGCAGGAAATTTCAGCATTTAGAGCTCCCGCATTTTCTATCACAAAGGATAATCTCTATGCATTTGAGGTGTTGGGTGAGCTTGGTTTTACGATAGATTGTTCCATTTTTCCAACCAAGAGAGACTTTGGAGGAATGCCCGACTACGGAGCATCCGAGCCTCGCATACTCGAGCATAATGGCTATCAGTTCAAGGAGTTTCCCATAAATCCTGCGACTGTATTGGGGAAAGAAATAGTATTTTCGGGTGGTGGTTATTTTAGGCTATTCCCATACTCTGTTATAAAGAATCTGACAAAGGTGCAGGACTACACGATGACTTATTTCCATCCTAGTGACTTTGATCCCAATCAGCCCGATATGCCACATTTGTCAACTCGTCAGCGTATAAAGAATAAAATAGGATTGAAGAGTGCATATGGTAAATATCTTAAATACTTGGATGATTTCGATTTTATCAATATTGAACAGGCTGATAAGTTGATTAATTGGGATAAATGCTCCAAAATCATCTTGTAATATTTAAGGCCGTAGGTACTATATTTTTATATTAATGCTTAACACTATACACTTGTTTTGTTGGATGTCTTTTTTAAATTAATTCAGATAAGTATTGGTGAATCTATAAAAGATTTTCCTAAATTAGATTTCACACAGTGGCATAAGTTATATACATTGTCACACCAACAGGCAATTGTTGGAGTCGTATTTAATGCAGTCGAGAAACTCCCTGATGAAAAACGACCACCTCGTGAACTCGTATTGAAATGGATAGTTGCAACGGAGCGAATAAAACAACTCAATTATCACCTCAATATTATAGCACCCAAAATTGAATCACAATTTAGGAATCATAACTTTCAGAGTTGTATACTAAAAGGTCAAGGTATAGCACAACTATATCCTAACCCTGAATTGAGGACTTCTGGCGACATTGATATTTGGATTAATGGCGACAGAAAAGAAATAATATCTTATGTTGGTAAGTTCTCTAAATCATCACATGCTGTATATCATCATATTGATGGGCTTAAAGTTGATGGTATCGAAATTGAAACACATTTCACACCTTCATATATGGCCAACCCTTTTGCCAATAGAAGATTGCAGAGATGGATTCAGTTCGAGAAAAGGAAACAATTCGAGCATAGCATAAATATTGTCGATGGAGGTCAAATACACACTCCCACGTTAGCCTTTAATCGTGTGTTTATACTACATCATATATATAGACATTTCTTCTACGAGGGTGTTGGGTTGCGCCAAATGATGGATTTCTATTATGTTCTCAAACAGGGTTTTACGAAAGAAGAACAAGAAGATACTCTACGCATATACAAGAGACTTAACCTATTAAACTTTGCAGGGGCTGCTGTATATGTACTACGAGAGATTTTTGGATTGAAGGAAGAGTTTTTCATAACGCAACCAAATGAAAGGTTTGGTAAGGTTTTATTGTCAGAAATAATGACAGGAGGAAACTTTGGGAAAGTCATCAATATTAACAAACAAAAGGAATCAAAGCTACAACGAGGATGGCGGATCATTATACGCAGTTGGAAATTCCTCAAATATGCACCTACAGAAGTCCTCTGGATGCCATACTTTAAGGTGATGAATAATTTAGTCTATGTAAGAACACTCCTAAACACAAATTACGAAAAATAAATGTAGGAGAAGGTGTATATATCAGTCGATGCAAACATATTGCAAAGTCCATTCTGCATTGCGCAAAATGGGCTTTTTTGTTTCAAGATATTCACATTAATCCACTTGAATCAATTAGCCCAAAGAGCAATTTTTGAGATCCTCTTTATCTTTTTGGATTCCCACAAACGAAGATTAACAGCTAACAACCAGTGGCTCAAAAGCAGGAATTACTGCACCTCCTTTGGCGGTTTGTGATCCCCATCCGCTCGCCGCAGAGGCCCAAACAAAATACTTTCGTGAATTATTTGGGGATTACGTCGCTACGCTCCGTGATCCCCATCTGCTCGCCGCAGGGGCCCTTGCAACCTTGCCTTCGGTCTAGCCAAGCCCACTGCGTGGCTCTACTTTTTTTGTTTTATACCGCCCCTATGAGCAAGTGAAAAAGACGGGATGCGAGGGGATTACGTCGCTACGCTCCGTGATCCCCTGCTCTCCTTAATGCTCAAAGAAAATTTTTCGATAGGCCACTTTGTGGCTCTATTTTTTTGTTTTATACCGCCCCTATGAGCAAGCTCCCGGGCGGTATAAAACAAAAAAGCGACTACCTATGGTAGTCGCTATCGAAAAATTTTCTTCGTGGCGGAGAAAGGGGGATTCGAACCCCCGGTACGGTTACCCGTACGACAGTTTAGCAAACTGTTGGTTTCAGCCACTCACCCATCTCTCCGTGCTTGACCGATTAAAGCAGGGCAAAGATAAGGAGTTTTTGCGTATCTGCAAACCTTTTGAGCAAAAATTTTTTATGCAGGCATTTTTTTCGCCTCCTCACCATACGATATGCACGATTATTGCCCAACAACGATGGTTTATTCGCTTTTCACACAAGAATTTTTGCCTTATTGTGCTAAATGATAAAAAATTTTATTAATTTTGTGCCATCGTATCGAAAAAAGTATTACCTTTGATGCGATTATGCAACCACATAACAAATTGCGAATTATTAATAATTACAAATAACTTAATTTACAATGAAAAAAATTGCAGTTTTGGTTCTCTCGCTCGTTGCAGCGGTAACCGTATCGAATGCACAGGTATGTGCTCTCAAATCGAATGCTCTTTGGCTTGGCGTAGGTGGCCTCAACCTTGGCGCAGAGTTCTCGGTAGCTCCCCAGTGGACTGTTGACCTCTCGGGTTCTATCATCCTCTTCTCGCCCTGGAAAAATGTAGGTAGCACCGGTCTCTACCTCAACGGTTGGAGCGCAGTTGCAGAGGGTCGTTACTATCTCTGCCGCGCATTCAATGGTCACCACTTCGGTGCTTTTGGTGAGATTGCTCGTTATGGTAAAGGTGGTGGTATCCCCGTTATTAGCCCCAGCATTTGGGAAAACATCAAGGTAGCTGGTCTTGGTGTTAGCTACGGTTACTACTTCAAACTCAACACCTACTGGGGTATCGACACCAACATCGGTATCGGTGCAGGTTTTGGTAAATACGATGGTCGTGCAAAATGGAAGTTTATGCCCCTCGGTCGTGCACAGGTTTCGCTCAGCTACAAGTTCTAATTGCGAACCAAAAGGCAAACACACAGAGTGTCACCCACAAGGTGACACTCTTTTTTGTGTCCCCATCTCACATAAAATTTGCAGAGCGACTAAATCCCCCACCAAAGTAGTGCTTTGAAGTGTAACAAAAAAACAAGGGGACTTTTAATTCTCAACTTAAATTGATATTTTTGTACTCACAAGTTTATATAATATATAAATAGGTATATCTTATGGCAAAACACACACTCCGAGAGTGGTATCTCGCAACTCGTCCCTGGTCGTTCCCCGTTTCGGCTATGCCCGTAGTGGTAACAACCGCATTTCTATTCTGGTATTCGCGCTCAACGGGAGCCTTTGAGGTTAATTGGGTAGCCGCAGTCTTGGCACTCATTGGCATTGTAGCCTTCCACGCTGCGGGAAACCTTTTGAGCGACTACAACGACCACCGCACGGGTGTTGATGAGGGTGTGGTGATGTTGCCTCTTGTGAATGGCTCCTTCCAACCCCGCGAATTTGTGCGCTTTGGAGTGTTGATGTTGCTTCTCGGCATTGCCGTGGGTTTCACCCTTATAAACCTCACGGGGTTTGATATTTTGTGGGTGGGCTTGGCTGGTGCACTCCTTACTGTGGGCTACTCGTGGCTCAAATATCACGCGCTCGGCGATTTGGATATCTTCCTGAACTTCGGACTTCTGCCCGTTGTGGGAACCTCGTTGGTTGTGGCTGGTGAGATTTGCCTTCCCGCTTTGGTTTTGGCACTTCCCGTAGGACTCATTACCGTTGGTGTGCTCCACGTCAACAATTCTCGCGATGCAGTGACCGACAAGAAGGCGGGCATCAAGACCTTCGCGATGCTTATTGGCGCAAAGGGCTCGGTGGTAGTCTACCAATTGGAGATTTTGTTACCCTTCGTATTGGTGGCCCTGGCCGTTGCTTTTGGTCTTCTGCCTTGGATGTCAATCATCTGCTTTGTGGTATTCCCCAGGGGCTACAAACTTGCACGTCGTATGACCTCGCTGCTAACCGTAGGCTCGGAGGGTATTGCCGATGTGGATGTTGCGACCTCCCAGCAGCAGCTCTTTTTCAGCCTTCTTCTGTCGCTCTCGTTGGTAGCATCGGCGCTCATCTTCTAAAATCGTACTATGTTGCGTAAGACGCTCATACCCATTGGTGTAGCCCTTGTGCTGTGGTTTGTGATGTTCAGCCCCTGGACTGCACCCCACCTCAACTTTTGGCTCACAATGGCCCTTTCGGGAGCAATACTCACCTCTATGAGTTTGGTGTTCAGTCCCGAATTGCGTAACACACTCAAAGAGAACTTCCGCGTGAGCGATGTGCCCATTGGAGTTGCTATTGGCGCCCTACTGTGGGGAATTTTTTGGGTGGGTGACAAGGTTGCTGTGTGGATGTTCTCCTTTGCCGATGGCGAGATTGGCTCCATCTATGCAATGAGAGATGGTATGGACTACCTCACCATTGGGCTTTTGTTGCTCTTTGTTGTGGGCCCTGCCGAGGAGATTTTCTGGCGCGGATTTGTGCAGGAGAGGCTCGGTCAGAGGTGGTCACCCACGCTCGGATTCATCATCACAACCGCCATCTATGCCTTGGCTCACATCTGGTCGCTCAACTTTATGCTCATTGTGGCTGCGGGTGTTGCAGGTGGCGTGTGGGGCTTGCTGTATAGACTCTTCCCCAAGCGCTTGTGGGCACTTATCATCTCCCACGCGGTGTGGGATGTGGCGGTATTCCTTGTATTCCCCATTTAGCGACCTATGGCGCGACTCGAAATCAAAGGCTCCTTTGGTAGACTTACCCGCTTTGAGTGGGGGTTATGGCTCACCTCTTTGGCGGTGGTGGCTGCATCGTTTCTGCTATCGCCCGAGGGCGATATGCTCAATCTCACCACCTCACTCATTGGCGTTACGGCACTTATCTTCCTTGCCAAGGGGATGCTCTTGGGGCAGATTCTCTCCGTTGTATTCTCACTGCTCTATGGCATTGTGGCGTTTTTGTTTGAGTATTGGGGAGAGGTGATAACCTATTGCCTTATGACCTTGCCGATGTCGGTGGTGTCGATGGTGGAGTGGGCGAAGAATCCCTATGGCGATGGTGCCGAGGTTGCCATTGCTCGCGTTAAGGGCCGACAGGTGGCTCTTGTGGCTGTGAGCGCAGTGGCAATCACCACCCTCTTCTACTTTATTCTCCGTGCGCTGAATACTCCAAATCTTTTAGTTAGTGTCTTTTCGGTGACAACGAGCTTTGTGGCTGTTAGCCTTACAGCTCTGCGTAGCCCCTACTACGCGCTCGGATATGCACTCAACGATGTGGTGCTCATTGTACTGTGGGTTATGGCGACTATCGCTGAACCCTCATACGCTCCAATGATTGCCTGCTTTGTGATGTTTCTTGTCAATGACCTCTACGGCTTTGTCAATTGGCGAAGGATGCAGGAGAGGCAAAAAGAGGTGTAAATTTCCTTTTATCGTAAAAACTGCGTACCTTTGGGTATCAAAAAGAATAAACCATATATAAGTATGAAAAGCAAAGTAGCATCTTTCTCGGTGGATCACACCACCCTCGATAGGGGTTTCTACCTCCGCTCGCAATATCCCGCCCTCGGTTTCTACCCCATCAACTCCTACGATATGCGTTTCCGCGCACCTCGCGAGAAGGAGTACCTATCGCCCGAGGCTATCCACACGATTGAGCACCTTATGGCACACTATCTCCGCGAGAAGCTCGGCAATAAGGTAGTGTCGTTTGCACCTATGGGCTGCAAGACAGGTTTCTATTTGGTTGTGAAGGGCTGGACCCCACAGCGTAAGGTTATGGAGGCTGTGTTGGAGGTGTGTCGCACCCAGTCCAACCTCAAAACCCAAGAGGATGTTCCCGGACTCACCGTTGTACAGTGTGGCAACCCCGAACTCTACAATATCGAAGAGAGCAACGCCGCCCTTGCGGAGTATGGCGACTTGTTGGAAAGATTACTCAAAGAGCAGAAATAATGAAGAATATACTCGTAATAACCCCTATGGCTTCGGAGCAAGAGAATATGCTCGCAGCCCTGAATGCCTACCCCAACCCACTTTTGAATGGCTACACCATCCGCAGAGGCCATGTTGGTAAGGTCTATGCCGCAGCCGCCACAGCCCTTGCAATGGATGAGGAGCGATTCGACCTTGTGGCAGTTATTGGCTACGCAGCTGCCTCAAAGGAGTTCTCCACCGGCGATGTTGTTTGCCCTCGCGAGGCCCGCTACCACGATGCGCGTGTACCCGAAGGGCTGGATGGCGTGAGCTTCCTTACGAATCCCTACCCTTTGGTGGGTACCGACGATGCCACTATCTATACGGGCGACAGTTTTGTGGGCAAGGAGATGATTGAGGAGATAAAGGCGAGGTTTGACACCCCCCGAGCACTCTTCGATATGGAGGCTACGGCTGTTTGTCAGATTGCGGCCCAGAGGGGTGTGCCCGTTGTGGTTATGAAGATGGTGAGCGACACCCCCGAGTTGGGATGCGATGCCGACTCTTTCGAAAGGTTTGTTACGGAGCACACCGACTTCACGCCTTTTGTTGAAATTTTAGAGAAGTTATAAATTAGACTAAATAAAAAAGATATGAAAGTTGCAATTGGCTGCGACCACGCAGCATTCTCATTCAAGGAGGAGATTAAGGCCTACCTCACAGAGAAGGGCCACGAAGTTGTAGACAAGGGTTGCTACTCGCCCGAGAGGGCCGACTACCCCGACCACGGCATTGCTGTGGGCGAGGCTGTGGCAAATGGCGAGTGTGAGCGCGGAGTGGTGATTTGTGGTAGCGGTATTGGCATTTCGATTGCTGCCAACAAGGTTAAGGGTGTGCGCTGTGCGCTCTGTTCGGAGCCTCTCTCGGCACGTCTGTCACGCAACCACAACGACGCCAACGTCTTGGCTATGGGCGCAAGACTCATCGGCTTGGAGATGGGTAAGGCTATTGTGGATGCTTGGTTCGAGGCGGAGTTTGAGGGCGGAAGACACGTCGGCCGCATCGAGAAAATCAGCAACTACGAGAAGTAAAACAAGAGAGGGCACAGTGCCCTCTCTTGTTTTGTCTAACGTCTAACGCGTTAGACGTTAGACAAAAAACGCATAGAGCGGAGAAGATTTTGTGCCAAATAAAGGAGCGAGTCCGCAGTTTGCTTTGCGCAAATGAGGAACTCGCTCTCTGAAATCTGGTGCAAAAGATGCCCGTTAGAATAGTCTTAAAACATCGTTGAGGGTTGCATAGGCCATCAGCAACAACAGAAGCACCATACCAATAGCCTGCGCCACCATAATCACCTTGTCGCTTGGGCGACGGCCCGACAGCATCTCAACGAGAATGAAGAGCGCGTGACCGCCATCGAGCGCGGGTATGGGGAGTACGTTCATAATCGCCAACACCACCGACAACAGAGCTGTAATTTTCCAGAAATAGAACCAATTCCACTCGCTGGGGAAGATTCCGCCAATGGAGATGGGGCCACCCAAAGCCTTATACATCTCCGTCTTGGGCTGAACAATCATTTTGAGTTGTTTCCAATAGTCGCTCATCTCCTCCACAACCCTCTCACCACCGCGAGGCAGGGCCTGCCAGAAGTTGTAGGTGCGCGTCTGGATGGGGATAAACTCCTCGGTGGAGAGCCCCACACCAATCTGTCCCTCGGCATTAACCGCCACCTCACAATTGCGCTCAATGCCCTCATTCACAACCGAAAGCACGACACTTTTACCCGCATTGGCCTTCAACGCGGGGGCAATCTGGTCGTAGTAGCACAAGGGGGTGTTACCAACAGCCACCACCCTATCGCCAACCATCATACCACCCATCTGGGCACCCAACCCCTCAACCACACTTGCCACCACAAAGGGTACGCGAGGCGCAAGGAAGTCGGTCTGCTCGGAGAGCTCCATAACGCTCTGAACGGGTATCTCGATGGTAACCATCTCACCACCACGCTCCACAACGGTAGTCTTGTCGTTCTCAATGAGCAGGGAGGTCATAATATCGGAGAAATCCTCAATCTCCTTTTCGCCAATGGAGATAATCTTGTCGCCATCCTCAAAGCCGAGCTCTTTGGCATAGTCGCTATACACATAGCCGTAGGGCATATCCTTATTGGAGATATACCTATCGCCCCACGCCATACTGATGCCCACATAGACCACAAAGGCCAACAACACGTTCATCATCACACCTCCGAGGATGATGATAAGCCTCTGCCAGGCTGGTTTCGAGCGGAATTCCCAGGGTTGTGGCTCACTTTTGAGGCTCTCGGTGTCCATACTCTCGTCAATCATACCCGAGAGTTTGGCAAAGCCACCAAATGGCAACCAACCAATACCATAGATTGTCTCGCCCCAGCGCCACTTCACCCAGGGTTTGCCAAAGAATATGCGGAACTCCTCAACCCTAACGCCAAAGAGTTTGCCAAACATCAAGTGTCCCAACTCGTGCACCAAGACCAGCAAGGTAAACGAGCATATAAATTGTAGTATTTTGATTGCTATTTCCATTCTTTTCGCGACTTTTCTTTTCTTCGCGACTTTTTATAAAAAGTCGCCCAAAAGTTTTTGGGCGATACTGCGTATCGCTACCATCTGCTCAATTATGAATTTTGAATTATCTCTCTTGCAATTCTGCGCGACTCCTCATTCGAGGCCGCATAGTCCTCAATGGTGGGTGTTGCGACAAATTGCACCCTTTCGAGTGTCCCCATAATAACGCGCTGGATGTCGATATATTTTATCTCCCCGCGCAAAAATGCTGCCACAGCCACCTCATTGGCACCATTCATCACGCAGCAACTATTACCCCCCTTACGCAAGCAGTCGTAGGCAGTCTGCAACAATGGGAAACGCACCAAGTCGGGGGCCTCGAAGGTGAGGGTTGCACACTTGGCAAAGTCGAGCCTATCCTCACCCAACTCGCCCCTATCGGGAAAGCGGAGTGCATACTGGATAGGAAGGTGCATATCGGGGGTGCCGAGCTGTGCCTTGATAGCTCCATCCTCAAACTCCACCATCGAATGGACAATACTCTGTGGATGCACCAACACATCTATCTGCTCGGGCCTCAACCCAAAGAGCCAACGTGCCTCAATGACCTCAAAGCCTTTATTGACAAGTGTAGAGGAGTCGATGGTAATCTTCGCACCCATCGACCAATTGGGGTGTGCGAGTGCCTGCTCTACGGTCACATTCTTCAACTCCTCGGCAGGGGTGCGCAAGAATGGGCCACCACTTGCAGTGACAATCACCCTGCGAGGTGCCGACACCTCACCTGCCAAACATTGGAAGATAGCAGAGTGCTCGGAGTCTATGGGGAGGATGGGAATATTTCGGGCTGCCGCCTCGCGCATAATATGCTCACCAGCAACCACAAGGCTCTCCTTGTTGGCCAGAGCCAAGCGCTTGGAGGCCTTCACCGCTGCGAGCGATGGCAACATACCCGCATAGCCCACCAGAGCATTGACAACCGTATCAACCTCACTGCCCGTAACCACCTGCGAGAGAGCCTCGCTACCTGCATAGACCTTTATGGGCTCCGAGGCGAGGGCCTCCTTGACGGCCGCATAGTGACGCTCATCGGCAATCACAACGCTGTCGGGCTGAAACTCTTTGGCCTGCTCCACAAGCTTCTCCCAGCGGTTTCCTGCGGTGAGAGTTGTAACCTCAAATTCGTCGGGGCGACGACGTACAATATCGAGTGTCTGTGTACCAATCGACCCCGTAGAGCCGAGAAGCGCAATCCTCTGTTTCATATCCTACTACCAACCTAAAAAGTTATATAATTTTCGGGGTTTACGGCCGAGCCGTCAAACCAAAACTGAATCTCCAACTCTGCCTTACCTCCCGAGGCAGTATCGTCGTTCCAAGTGGTGCCAATGGCCTCTCCGGCCTTCACCCTCACACCCACATCCTTGTGCGATTGTCCCAAGCCACGATAGGAGGAGAGGAAGTTGGCCGAGTGTTGAATCTGCACAGTGTAGCCTTCGGGTTCGAGGGTGGAGATAACCACCGTGCCATCCTGCACTGCACACACCTGCTGAATAGCCCCCGTAGAGAGCCTCACACCATAGAGTCCCGATGCGGGGGAGAACCTCTCCACCACCTCTCCCGCCACAGGGCGAAGAATCTCGGCATTGGTGATGCGTTGCTTCTCGGGGCGTGTAACAAGCCCATAGCGGCCCGCCCCCTCCAACTCTCTGCGCAACAGAGAGTCCATTGCCGAGGGCGTTACGACCTTCTTTTCGGAGGTAATCTTCTCATCCTCGGTGGGGGCAAGGGTGCGCACCACAGGTGCCCTACCCTCCATAATTTGCGCCACATTCTCGGCATAGACCTGCATATAACCGAGCTCCCTTTCGAGCGAGTCGAGGCGTATGATGTTCTCTATCATCTTCTCACGCGAGGTGATGCCATCATAGCCAGGGAGAATATCAAGCACCTTGGTGTAGGCAGCCACCAGAAGCGAGGCCACAAAAACCACCACAACCACCCCTAAACCATAGAGCAGGGTACGCAGAACAGTGGTGAAAGAGTACCACACCTCCTTGCCCCCCTCGTCGGTGATGCTTATGCGGTGACGTTTGCCCAGATTGCGGAGCATATATCTAATGTTTCCGTTGCTCATAATTCTACTGTTTTAGTCCAACAAAGGTAGTAATTTTGATGGAATTTCCATCGAAAAACACTACCTTTGTATGGTTACTAACTCTTTGCTCGTGCTATGAACTCACTCTTCCCATTCATCGACAAGGTTGAGCACCTACGGAGTGCCGACCCGAGGATGGCGCAAATCATTGAGCGCTTCGGCTATTTGGAGCGTTCCACCGATGCGCCCCTCTTCCCCACCCTTGTGAGAAACATTGCAAGTCAGCAAGTTGCTACCTCGGTTGCCGAGCGCACCTTTGGCAAACTAATCCAAAGGTGTGGCGAGATTACCCCCGAGGCGGTTATGGCTCTGGGGATGGATGGTTTGTGTAGCGTGGGCCTACCTGCACGCAAAGCGAGGTGGATACTCTCGGCAGCCGAGAGATTTGCCGCGGGCGAATTCAGCGAAGAGATGCTCGCCACCCTCTCCGACAAGGATGCCATACGCAAACTTGTGGAGATAGATGGCGTGGGTGTGTGGAGTGCCGAGATGCTCCTGATGTTCTCGCTCGGCAGGGAGAATGTGCTCTCCTCTGGCGACCTGATACTACGACGCGCCATCGCCACACTCTATGGCGAGAGGCGACTGACAGCCAAGCGTATGGAGCACTACCGCAGGCTCTTTTCACCCTACTCGTCGGTGGCCTCGCTCTACCTTTGGGCCTATGGCAACTCACTACCCAAGCGCACCGCGGAGGTCACAATCCGCCCTCTGGGATTTGCCAAGATGAAGAATAAGTCAATCTCCTATGGCATCTACACCACCACCTATGGCAAGATGCTCATCGCCTCCACCACCAGGGGTGTATGTCGCGTGGCCTTTGCCGACGATAGGGAGGAGGCTCTCGATGAGTTGCGTGCCGAGATGAGGGGGGCTCTACTCACAGAGTGCACCGAGCCTTGCCACCGCGAGATGGTTCGGGTGATTGACGGCAAGAGTTCCGCCAACCTCACCCTCTATTTGGAAGGGACACCATTTGAGCGCAAAGTGTGGCGCGAGGTGCTCAAAGTACCCTACGGCATCAGTGTCTCCTATGCCGACATAGCCGCCGCTACGGGCTTCTCGAAGGCCTTCCGAGCAGTGGGCAATGCAGTGGGTGCAAACCCAATAGCGGTGGTTATCCCCTGCCATAGGGTGATTCACGCCGATGGCTCGCTCGGCAACTACAACGCGGGGGTGGAGAAGAAACACCTTCTGCACGAAAAGGAGAATTTACACAAGGCTTAAACACAACAACGATATGAAACGACACATTTTAACCCTTCTGGCACTCTTTGCTGTCGCCACATCTGCGCAGGCCTACAACCTCAAAGTGGTGGGCGTTCCCAGCCCCTCGATGCATAAAGATGTTCCCGTTACGGTCATCACCCCCGATGGATACAATCCCGCGCAGAGGTACGATGTGGTCTATCTGCTCCACGGATATAGCGACAACCACGAGTCGTGGCCCACACGCGGAAAGGTTGGCCCCCACGCCGACCACTACAACCTCATATTCGTATGCCCCAATGGCAACAATAGCTGGTATTGGGACAGCCCCATTGACCCCACCTTCTGCTACGAAACATTCGTAGCAAAGGAGCTCGTGGAGTGGGTAGATGCCAACTACTCGACCAACGCCACCCGTGCAGGTCGCGCCATTACGGGCCTTTCGATGGGTGGCCACGGAGCACTCTATCTCGCACTGCGCCACCAAGATACCTTTGGTGCTGCGGGTAGCACCTCGGGAGGTGTTGACATCCGCCCCTTCAACGATTGGGAGATTGCCACAAGGCTCGGCTCGAAGGAGGAGCACCCCGAGAATTGGGAGGCCTACACCGTTACCAATATGCTCGATAGGCTCTCGCCCGACGGCTCCCTGGCACTCATTATTGATTGTGGCACGGAGGACTTTTTCTATGAGGTGAACTGCGAGTTGCACACCAAACTCTTGGAGCGCGGAATCCCTCACGACTTCTATGTGCGCCCCGGACAACACAATTGGTTCTATTGGGTGGGCTCCATTGAGCACCAATTGCTATTTTTCGACAACTACTTTAAGAAAAACTAAATAAAGAGGATAAAAAAACATTATGGAATTTGAAGGATTGGTATACAGGGTTCTCCCTGCGGTAAAGGGCACAAGCGCCCGTGGCGAATGGACAAAACAGGAGGTAGTGTTTGAAATTCCTGGCGATTTCAACCGCAAACTCTGCGTAGGCTTCTGGGGCGACAAAGCCACCGAGGCAGCAGCACTCAAACCAGGTGAGCAGGTAGAGGTTTCGATTAACCTCGAATCGAGGGAGTACAATGGCCGTTGGTACACCGAGGCGAGGGCTTGGAAGCTCACTCGCAAACAGCCCGAGGCCCCCGCACCTATGGCCGAGATGCCACCTATGGCTACCGAGGAGCCCGCATTCTCCTCGATGCCCATCGACGATATGCCCTTCTAAAAGCGGAGGTTAAAGCTTTTAGAGTATTGGAGTCGTTAGACGTTGGACATTAGACGTTAGATAAAAAAAATTTGCTACGAGTTGGTATCATATCGGACCTTCACGGCACCTTCGACCAATCTCTTTGCGACTTTCTCTCCGAGGTGGATGAGATTTGGTGTGCGGGGGATATTGGCAGTGGTGAGTGTGCCCAGAAGATGACCGCCTTTGGCAAGAGGGTGGTGGCTGTCTATGGCAACATCGACGACCACACAATGAGGCTCACCTACCCCGAGTGGCAATGCTTCGAGAGGGAGGGTGCCCGCATCCTTATGACCCACATAGGTTTCTATGGCGGGCGCTACTTGAAGGAGGTTTATGCCAAGATATGTTCCCTACGCCCCACGATTTTTGTCTGTGGCCATAGTCATATTCTGCGCGTGGGCTACGACAAACGGCTCGGAGTCCTCAACATCAACCCCGGAGCAGCGGGCTGCAATGGCTTTCATAGGGTACGCACAGCGGTGCGCCTTACCATCGACAACGGCACCCCCAAAGACCTTGAAGTCTGGGAGAAGCAGAGGGGATATTGACGGTTTTCCCCATAGGGCCTATATGTAGTCAGCTGATGGTAAAAGAAAAGGTCGCTTAATTGCGACCTTTTCTTTTACCATAATTTTGCAGGATAATGCCCTGCGCGAATCAATGCACGGATTTTGGCCTCAACCTCGGGCTTATCCTCCTTGTAGGTCACGCCAAACCATTGAGCATCACAAGTGAGCACCTTCATTGTAGCCTCACCCGAAGCGAGAAGAGTATTCACTGCGAGAGCAATGAAGTACTCGCTTTTGAGGTTAGCCATAGTCTCGGGTTTGGAGAGGAACTCCTTAAAGATGCGCTCGCTGTGGTTGAAATAGTCGGGGGTGAAACCAAACATATTCATCGAGACGGTAGCATCGGGGTTAATCTCCACCAAGTCACCATTCTCCTCATAGACAACCCTACCATCGGCCATACGTTTAATGGCCAGACGCTCGGTCATACCCACAAGGTTGCTCTGCTCATCCACAACACACTCACCCCTCGATACGGTACCGAAGTCGCTCAAAGTGTTCTGCAACTTGTAGCCCACCATACAGTAGTTGCCAGCCTTCTGTGCCTCGGGCGAGTTGAGATAGTTTGCCATAGTGATGAAGGCCTCGTGACCATAGAAGTCGTCGGCATTGATAACTGCAAAGGGCTCATTGATAGCCTCTGCACCCATCATAATTGCGTGGTTGGTGCCCCAAGGTTTCTCCCTACCTTCGGGAACGGTGAACCCTTCGGGGAGCTTGTCCAACTCCTGGAATACATACTCAACCTCAATCTTTCCGCCAAATCGCGAAGCGGGGAATACCGCCTTGAAAGACTCTGCAAAGGTGCTACGGATAACGAAGACAACCTTACCGAAACCTGCGCGTACTGCGTCATAAATCGAGTAGTCGATAATTGCCTCACCAGCGGGGCCTACGCCATCCATCTGTTTGAGAGAGCCGTAGCGCGAAGCCATACCGGCAGCAAGAACGAGAAGTGTTGGTTTGCTCATAATCTTAACTATCTTTTCGAATTTATTTTAGGTTATTAATTTTCAACCATCTAATTCTCACATTGTGAAAGCACAAAGGTACACCTTATTATTAATAATACAAATCCTCGGGGGCTAAAATCGCAAATAGAAATCGCGGGTGAGGGCGCGGTACTCCTCGGTGTAGTCGCCCTCGGGGGTGTGGATGGTGAGGTGGGCGTGCTCCGTAGGGCGTGGATGGCGGCCATATTCGAGCAGTGAGCGCAGGGGCTTGCCTGCCGTTTTACTGCTCACATCCATTCGTCGTGCGAGGAAGAGCCCCTTGCGGGCAGCGGCGAGTGTCATATCGCCCACAGCGTCGGTGGGGAGCACAAGGCTCAACACCCCCTCGGGGGCGAGCAGTCGCTCTGCCGAGAGTGCCAAGTCGTCAAAGGTGAGCGAGGTGGTGTGTCGTGCGGTGGTGCGTGCCTTGTCGGGCGAGAGAAGCGAAGCCACGAAATAGGGGGGATTGGAGAGTATGTGGTCGAATCTCTCCTCGGGAGCAAACTCCTGAATGGGACTACCAACAACCTCCACCCTATCGCTCCACTCGGAGGCGGCAACATTGCACATTGCATCCTCCACGGCACCCTCATCAATCTCCACGCCCACAACCTTCGCGCCCCACTCCTCGGTGCGCTGTGCCGCCATTAGGGCTATAAGCCCCGTGCCGCACCCAACATCGAGAATGTGTCGATGGGTTGAATCCAAATGCGCCCACGCCCCCAGCAGGACACCATCGGTGCCCACCTTCATTGCCGAGCGCGGTTGCTCAATGGCAAACCTCTTAAATCGGAAACCATTGGACATATTGTCGTTCTATTTTAGTGCGTGATTGATACCTACGCCGAAGAGGGCAAAGTCATATTTCACAGGGTCCTCTGCATCGGCCTCGCGGAGGTGGGCAGTGACCTCCTCCACTGCTTTCCAATCGTTCTGCTTGCGTTCCAAGAGGCCGAGTTCGCGAGCCATATTGCCCGAGTGGAGGTCGAGTGGCAGGTAGAGGGCCGAAGCGGGAATACGCCTCCAATAGCCAAAATCGACACCCCTCACATCGGGGCGCACCATCCAACGAAGATACATATTAAGCCTCTTGCAAGCCGCCCCCTTGGCGATTGACGAGAGGTGTTTCTCGCTCCTTGCGGGGTGGTCGAGCGCGAAAAACTCCTCGCGGAAATCACGCAGAACAAGGCGCATATCGCCCCTCCTCTCCCAATCACTCTGGAACCACTCACCCAGCGAGCCATACTCACGGCACATACGTCCCAAGGCCCTCACAAAGCAGGTCAAATCCTCGCCATTGAAGGTACGATGAACGTAGCTTGCAAGCCCCCGAATCTCCCTCTCGGAAGCACCCACAACAAAATCATAAGGTGCCCTATCGAGGTAGTCCATCATACGGTGGGCACTCTTCACAATGGCCTTACGGTTGCCCCACGCGATAGTGGCAGCCAGAAAGCCGCTCACCTCCCTATCCAGCTGTCCCTCAAACGAGTGTGGCACACTGATAGGGTCCGCCTCTATAAAGTCGAGATTGTCGTAGCGGAGCCACAACTCGTCGAGTACCTCTTTTAATTCAAAATTCAAAATTCAAAATTCAAAATTTCCTTTTTTTCGAAGCTTTTTGTAAAAAGCTTCACCAAAAACTTTTAGTGTAACCTATGCTCTACCCCATTTGGGATATTAAAGTCCTTTATAATTCCTCGGGCGATTTATCGCTCGCGACGTTAGACGTTTGACCAGACTGCGTCTGCTCTAAAATGCTCACGCTCGGCATAGTCTGCAAGCAGCCTCTGCCCTCGCTTACTCGCATTTGCGACGTTAGACCATCCACAATAGTGATTTTGCGGTCGCTCATCTGGGCCAAACCATCGTCGTGGGTTACGACCACCACTGTGAGGCCCAACTCATCGCGCAATCGGAAGAAGAGGTTGTGAATCTCGGTGCGATTGTGGCTATCCAAGTTACCCGAGGGTTCATCGGCCAAGAGTATTCGGGGCGAGTTAATCAGTGCGCGTGCAATAGCCACCCTCTGTTGTTCGCCACCCGAGAGTTGTGAAGGTTTGTGCGTCATACGCTCCGAGAGTCCCACAAGGGCAAGCAGTTCGCCCGCACGACGCTCCACCTCGGCCCTATCGCGCCCTGCAATAAATCCTGGTAGGCAGACATTCTCAAAGGCTGTAAATTCGGGCAACAGGTAGTGGAATTGGAAGACCAAGCCCACCGTTTGGCTACGGTAGTCGGCAGCGCCATCGCTATCCAATGCGCCCACATCGACACCATCAACCACTACCTCACCCCTATCGAACTCCGAGAGAGCACCAACAGCGTGAAGGAGTGTAGTTTTACCCGCGCCACTCGGCCCCACAATGGCGACAACCTCGCCCTCGGTAATGGAGAGCGACACGCCACGCAAGACTTCGAGTGAGCCGTAGAATTTATGGAGGTCTGTGACCTTAATTATCTCTTGTTTTGTCATAGTCGGTAGAGTTTTTCGTAGAGTGAGATGGTCTGCTTGGCAGCCAGAGTGTCGTGGGCACGCAGGATTGCCGCCCCCCTTTCGAGGCAGGCCCAATGGAGTGCGGTGGTCGCCTCCAATGCCTCATCGGGAGCGATGGAGAGTGTGCGACACATAAAGCTCTTGCGCGAGATACCCGCCAACACAGCATATCCCAACGAAGCAATACGTTCCAAACCCGCAATGAGGGCAAAATTTTGGTTATCATCCTTTGCAAAGCCAATACCGGGGTCGGTGATAATCTCCCTCACACCCTTTGCTACAAGCGCATCGGCACGCCTTGCGAGATAGTCCCTCACCTCCTCCACCACATCGTCGTAGTGGGTAAGGCTCTGCATAGTTTGTGGCGTACCTCGCGAGTGCATAATGACCATCGGGGCCTCCCAATGGGCCACCACCTCGGCCATACGCGCATCCCTCTCACCAGCCGTCACGTCGTTGATTATTATATTGTCCCACTTGGAGAGCACCGCCTCTGCCACCTCACTGCGGAAGGTGTCGATGGAGAGCATCATCGTGGGTGCCACCTCGCGGGCAATCTTCACCCCCGAAAGCACCCTACGCACCTCCTCCTCGGTGGGCACATCCGCAGCCCCTGGGCGTGTGGAGTAGCCACCAATGTCGATAATGTCTGCTCCCTCTGCCACCATCTGTGCCACACGGGTGCGCACCACCTCCTCGCTCTCGGCCCTGCTTGTGGCAAAGAACGAATCGGGGGTGACGTTGAGAATGGCCATCACCTTACGATATGGGCTCACAATTTTCATCTCTCTCTTATAAGTCTATCTATCTTCTCGACCTCGGGGCCCAGAGGGCGACCATCGGCCTCCACCACAAGGTCGGCTCTCTCGCGCATCTTCTCGGCGGGCATCTGGCTCTCAATCCTACCCACCACCTGTGCTCGGGTTACTCCATCGCGCGCCACGCACCTTTCGATGCGCATCTCCAAAGGGGCATCCACCACAACAGCCAGGTCGTAGTGTCCTACAAGTGGCGAGGTGAAGAGTAGTGCACTCTCCAATATCACATAGTCACCCTCGCATCTCTCGGCCCACTCCTCAAAGTCGGCCACCACCCTCGGATGGACAATCCGATTGAGCCTTTGTAGACTCTCCTCGTCACCAAAGACCTGCGAGGCGAGGTAGGCCCTATTGAGCACCCCACCGGCAAAGACCTCTTTGCCAAAATGGGCCACAAGTTCCTCTCTCACATCACTATTCTCGGCCATAATCTCCTTTGCCCTCCTGTCGGAGTCGTAGATGGGTGCACCCGAGAGTGCCGAAAGAGCCTTGCAAACCGTACTCTTTCCGCTACCGATACCTCCCGTTATGGCAACACGTTTCATTGGCCAACAATAGTGACTATGGCTAAAAATCTTCGAGCATCACAAAAGGCATTCGGCTGACCGACAATACTTTGAGGCTCGAATTACGCACCGAAATGATGTTTTGCAACGAGGTTGGCGAAATTTCATAGGTATTCGACACCCCATCAATGGGCAATAGCTCCACTTCCGAGCGTTGCAACTTAATGGTCTTACGCTTAAAGTAGCGTGCCGAGATGATGTTATGGCCCGTACCCTCCACAACACAAGTGGTACGCACCCTCTCACCCTCAATCTCAACCGTCACAGGTATCTCGGCAGTGTAGGTGTATTGCAACTTGCCACTATACCAAAATATGAACGACAGAGCCACCAAAACCAAAAATGCGGGGGTTATGCGCCTCTTTACCCTGCCATAGACCTCTTTGCCTTTATCTAAAATCTTCTTTGTCATCTTATAGGTTTGTTTTGTAAGTTCTACAACTGTTTGAGTGCCAAACGTATGAGCACCTCGACCTCTGCCGCAGGGTTCTCTTTGAGCACCTTGCGTAGCACCTTCTCGGAGGCCGCCTTGCCAAATCCGAGCATTGAGAGAGCTTGAAGAGCCTCCGAATAGGCCTCGTCACCTGCCGACATATTGCCCAAGAGCTCCTTCTGCTGACTCTTCGAGCCACCGTCAATACCGAGCACCTTATCCTTAATCTCCACAATAATCTTCTGGGCGGTTTTGAGTCCCAAGCCCTTGACATTTTTGAGCAGCACAGCATTCTCGGAGGAGATGATATTCGCCAACTCCGAAGGAGTGTAGGTCGAGAGAATCATCCTCGCGGTGCCACCACCCACACCCGACACACCAATCAGCAGACGGAAAATATCCCTCTCACTACGCTCGGCAAAGCCGTAGAGAATCTCTGCATCCTCGCGGACAATGTGGTGGACATAGACCATAGCCTCCTCACGTCCCTCCAATTGGGTGTAGGTTTGGAGCGAAATGGTGACAATATAGCCCACACCTCCGCACTCAATGACTGCATAGGTGGGCGTTAGTTCGGCCAAAAGGCCTCTTAAATAGTCAAACATAGTTCCTCTTTGTGAAAGTTTAATCGTACAAAGTTAATAAAAAGAGGTGAGAAACTAACCTTTCCCAAGAAAATTTGTATATTTGCCACTCGTTAGCGATTCGACAAGAAACAAAAACAAAAAATAAGAACACTTCTATGAAAAAACTTTTGATTGCGGTTGCAGCCCTCGCATTGGGTATGACCGCTTGCAACAACACCAACAACCAGACAACCACCCAGGGTGCAGAGGCTGCCGTTACCACCGGTAAGATTGCCTACTTCTACATCGACCAGGTAGTGGCAGAGTACCAATTCGCCAAGGATAAACAGGCAGAGTTCCAGGCTAACTACGAGAAAGCCACCAAGAAACTCACCGCCACCGAGAGCGCTATCGAGAAGGACTACACCAAACTCCAAAACAAGGTTGTAGAGCTCCAAGACAAGGTAAATAAGGTGCTTATCACCCGTGCAAATGCCGAGGCCGAGATGCAGAAACTCCAAGCCGAAGAGGCAAAAATCCAAGAGAGGATTGCTAAACACCAGCAGGAGGCACAGAAGGTTAGCAACCAGCTCGCCGAGGAGGAGATGGTTATCAACAACCAGATTGTCAATAGCGTCTATGAGTACGTTGCAAAACTCAACGCCGATTTCAGCTACGACATCGTGCTTTCGAGCACTACCACTGGCGGCCCCATCATCAACGCCAACCCCGCACTCAACATCACCGCAGAGATTATCAGCGGCCTCAATGCAGCATATAGCAAATAGAGTTGAGAGCTAAAATATTAGGATGCGCCCGAATTTTTCGGGCGCATTTTTTGTATTAGGGAGAGCAAAGCTCGGGTGAGGTCCGTCTTTGGTATATGGATTTGATGGCAGAGTGTGAGGCGAGTACAAGGCGCACAAGAAAGCAGGCTTCTCACCAATTCAAGGGGTATATCATAGAGATTTTTGCTCACAGATTGAGGGGATTTCAAGGCGCACGAAAATTTTTGATGCGGAGTTTGCTTTTGCAAATGAGCAATCAAAAATTGAGTGCAACGCAGAAATCACCCAATATGTGAGCAAAAATAAAAGTTTGGGATACCTCACGGTATCCCAAACCCCCCAACTTAAAATACTGATTATGAAAGAATCACTAAAACAACTATTTGCGCTTCTCGCGCCAACCATTGCTTTGTGGAACAAAAGTAATAAAATTTTCCGAGTTTCCAAACTTTTTCCCAAAAAAAGAGTGTATATTTGTGTGAAAGTTGCCCGACAATTGGGCCAAATAGGATATTGATAAGAGAAAAACAGAGCATAGAGAGATGGAGAAGAAGGATTATAACCCCTCGGATGTGGGGTGTAACAATGGTAATTACTTTGGTATGCCCTTCACTACGGAGGAGGCAGAGTTGGTATTGGTGTCGGTTCCCTGGGGAGTGACGGCCTCCTATGGTGGTGGTCAGAGCTATGCTCCCGATGCGATTATTGGGGCCTCTGTGCAGCTTGACTTCTACGATCCCGTGAGTCCCGACGAGTGGAGGAAGGGCATTGCCACGGTGCCCATTGACTACTCTTTTCAGGATATGGACTCGCTTTTGAGGAGTGATGCCAAGAAGGTGATAAAGTATTTGGAGGAGGGCGGTACGATTTTCGAGTCTTCGATGGTTCCCACTCGTAGGGCGAGGGTTAATAGTGGCTCTGCGGAGATGAATTGCAAGGTCTATGAGCAGACCTCCGAGTGGCTCAAAAAGGGCAAGAAGGTGGGACTTGTGGGTGGTGACCACAGTGTTCCTCTGGGATTTATCAAGGCTTTGGCGGAGAGTCACTCCAAATTTGGCATTCTTCATATTGATGCCCACGCCGATTTAAGGGAGGCCTATGAGGGCTTCCGCTATTCGCACGCCTCGATTATGTATAATGTATTGCAGGAGGTGGAGCAGGTGGAGAAGATTGTGCAGGTTGGCATCCGCGACTACTGCGACGATGAGGTTGCATTGGCGAGGAATTCGGAGGGCAGGGTTGTTCAGTTTGACGATTGGAGGCTGACCTCGGAGCGTTTTGAGGGCACTTTGTGGTCGGAGCAGTGTCGCAAGATTGTTGCGGAGTTGCCCGAGGAGGTCTATATAAGCTTCGATATTGACGGCCTTTCGGCAGAGTTGTGCCCTGGCACGGGTACTCCTGTGGCGGGTGGTTTATCGTTCCACCAAGCGGTCTATTTGTTGGACTCGGTGGTGAGGAGTGGCAGGAAGATTATCGGTTTCGACCTTGTGGAGGTGGCTCCTCGTGGTGAAGATGACGAGTGGGATGCCAATGTTGGTGCGAGAATGCTCTATAAATTGTGCGGATTGATACTAAAATCCAATTAATTGAGTTATATTTGCGGTCGCAAAAAGGGAAACACTTAACAAATAATAACAAAAAACAAAACTATGAAAAAAATTCTTACTATCGCAGTTGCTGCTCTGGCAGTTGTTTCGATGACTTCGTGTGGTGGCAGCCGTGCAATGAAAAACGATGTTGATACCCTTTCGTATGCAATGGGTACCGACTTTGGTGCTTCGCTCCTTCGCCTTGTAAACTCCTTGGAGGATGAGATGAATATGGACCTCTTCTATCAGGGTGTTGAGGATGTACTCAACGACGAGGTTGTTATGGAGCAGCAGGAGGCCTACGCATTCCTTCGCAAGTATATGAATGTTACCAACCCTGCAAGAGCTTTGGAGAACTCCACTGCCTACCTTGCAGAGATTGAGAAGATGGATGGCGTACAGAAGACCGAGAGCGGTTTGTTGTATCAGATTGTCCGCGAGGGCAACCTCGACAAGAAGGCAACTCTCGACACCGACGAGGTGAGGGTTATGTATGAGGGTAAAACCCGCAAAGGCAAAGTATTCGATTCGTCGTATGAGCGTGGCGACACCGCGAAGTTTGCTCTCAACCAGGTTATCAAAGGCTGGACCGAGGGTATGAAACTCGTTGGTGAGGGTGGTGAGATTAAACTCTGGATTCCCTCCAACTTGGCATACGGTGTTCGTGGTACCCGCGATGGTGCCATCGGCCCCAACACCGCCATCACTTTCACCGTTGAGCTCGTAGAGGTTATTCCTTCGGCTACCGAGGAGGCAAAATAATCTTCTCCGATAGGGATGATTTGGGAGGGTGTTCTTGTGGGACACCCTCTCTTTTTTCCAATAAAAGTATTACCTTTGTGGAAAATAAGAGTATCCGTACTATGAGCCTACCACCTCTTGCAGAACGTCTGCGTCCCCAAACCCTCGACGAATACATCGGCCAGCGCCATCTGGTCGGTGAGGAGGGTGTCATCCGCCGCTTTGTGGAGAGTGGCAATATCCCCTCGTTTATACTCTGGGGCCCTCCTGGTGTGGGCAAAACCACCCTTGCAAAACTTGTGGCTCTTGCTTTGGGCCGCCAGATGTTCACCCTCTCGGCCATTGCGAGTGGCGTAAAGGAGGTGAGGGAGGTTATTGAGGCCGCAAAGAAGAGTAGGTTTTTCAATGCGGGCACACCTATATTATTTATAGACGAGATTCACCGCTTCAATAAGGCACAGCAGGACTCGCTGTTGGGCGCTGTGGAGCAGGGTGTATTCACCCTCATTGGTGCCACAACGGAGAACCCCTCGTTTGAGGTCATCACACCTCTTTTGTCGCGCTGCCAGGTCTATGTGCTCAAAGCAATGGATGAGAGCGAACTCCAAACCCTCCTCGAAAGGGCTATCGGCAAAGATAAAGTGCTCATAGAGAGAGGCGTGAAGGTGGAGCAAACCCACGCACTATTTGAGTTTTCGGGCGGTGACGCGAGAAAGCTGCTCAACATTTTGGATATTATGGCAGGTGCGAGTGATGGCGAGATTGTCATCAACGACCAGAGAGTTACCGAGTGCCTGCAACAAAACATTGCACTCTACGACAAGGGGGGTGAGCAACACTACGACGTAATCAGTGCATTCATCAAGAGCATCCGCGGTAGTGACCCCGATGCGGCACTCTACTATTTGGCAAGGATGTTGGCTGGTGGCGAGGATGTGAAGTTCATCGCTCGTAGGCTTGTTATCTCCGCCTCGGAGGATGTGGGGTTGGCAAATCCCAATGCTCTGCTGTTGGCCAATGCCTGCTTCGATGCGGTGCATAAACTCGGTATGCCCGAGGCTCGGATTCCGCTGGCAGAGGCCACCGTCTATCTCGCCACAAGCCCCAAGAGCAACTCGGCATATATGGCCATAAACGAGGCTTTGAGAGTGGTGGAGAGGGATACCACCAACCGCCCTGTACCCCTTCACCTACGCAATGCCCCCACCAAACTGATGGACCAACTCGGCTATGGCAAGGGTTATAAGTATGCCCACGACTATGAGGGCAATTGGGTGGAGCAGGAGTTTATGCCCGAAGGGTTGGAGGGTAGGAAGTTCTACACCCCGCAACACAAGCGCGAATGGGACGCAATGGCCTGGAAAGAGGCACTAAAAAAAGGTTGAGATTTCAGTGAATCTCAACCTTTTTTTAAAAAGTCGACCGACGCGGAAAACTCCCGCTAAAATCAGCCAAACTACATCCTTTCGGGAACTTCAATACCCATCAGAGCCATACCGCGGGCGATGATGTCGGCAACCGTTGCACTCAATGCTACACGGAATGCGCGAACATCCTCCCTCTCCTCGCGGAGAATCGAGTGGTCGTGGTAGTAGCCGTTGTACATCTTCGCAAGGTCATAGACGTATGCACCGATGACGCTGGGCGAGTAGGTCGCAGCAGCCTGCAATACCACCTGTGGGAAGTCGGCAAGATATTTCACAATCTCCACCTCCTCGGGGATGAGCGCAAGGCCCTCGGCCACCCTACCCTCAACACCTGCCTCGGCAGCCTTACGCAATACGGAACGGATGCGGGCGTAGGTGTACTGAATGAAGGGGCCTGTATTGCCATTGAAGTCGATACTCTCGCGGGGGTTGAAGAGCATAGTCTTCTTGGGATCCACTTTGAGAATGAAGTATTTGAGTGCGCCAAGACCTACAATGCGAGCAATTTCGCTCTGCTCCTCGGCACTCATACCATCGAGCTTACCAAGCTCTTCGCTCATCTCGCGGGCGGTCGAAATCATATCCTCCACCAAGTCGTCGGCATCGACAACCGTACCCTCACGCGATTTCATCTTGCCCTCGGGCAACTCCACCATACCATAGGAGAGGTGGTAGATGTTGTCGCTCCACTCGTAGCCCATCTTTTTGAGCACAAGTTTCAGAACCTGGAAGTGGTAGTTCTGCTCGTTGCCCACAACGTAGATGATACCATCGAGGCTCTCATCCCTCTGACGCGAGAGTGCTGTGCCCAAATCCTGTGTCATATAGACGCTGGTGCCGTCACCACGAAGGAGGAGTTTTTCGTCCAAGCCATCGGCTGTGAGGTCAATCCACACGCTACCATCCTCGCGGCGGTAGAATACACCCTTCTGCAAACCATCGGCCACAATATCCTTACCCAAAAGGTAGGTCTGCGACTCATAATATACCTTGTCGAAGCCAACACCCAGAGCCTTGTAGGTTGCATCGAAGCCCTCATATACCCAGCCGTTCATACGCTCCCAGAGGCCATAGACTTCGGGGTCGTGTGCCTCCCATTTTTGGAGCATTGTGCGTGCCTGTTGCATAATGGGAGCCTCCTTCTTGGCCTGCTCCTCATCCATACCACCTGCCACAAGCTCCTTAATCTCGGCCTTGTAGTGCTTGTCGAACTCAACATAGTATTTGCCCACCAAGTGGTCGCCCTTCATACCGCTCGACTCGGGGGTTTCACCACCGCCATAGAGCTGCCAAGCGAGCATACTCTTGCAGATGTGAATACCGCGGTCATTCACCAAGTTGGCCTTGATGACCTTGTAGCCGGCCGCTTCGAGAATCTGCGCAACGGAGTAACCGAGAAGGTTGTTGCGGATGTGACCGAGGTGGAGGGGTTTGTTGGTATTGGGCGAGGAGTACTCCACCATCAAGGTTTTACCATTGCGGGGAGCGGTGCCAAACTCCTTATCGGAGGCAATCTTGCAGAACTCGTCACGCCAGAAGTCCGCCTTCAAGGCGATGTTCAAAAAGCCCTTAATGGTGTTGGTGCTCTCCACGAGAGGGCACTCTGCAACCAACGCTTCACCAATCTCGGCAGCGGTTGCATCGGGCGATTTGCGACTGCGCTTCAAGAGGGGGAAGACCACAAGTGTGTAGTCGCCCGTAAACTCTTTGCGGGTCTTTTGGAGTTGAAGTGTGAGCCCATCGAGGGGACCATAGAGCCTCTCAACGGTAGCCGTAACGGCGGCAAGAAGTGTCTGTTCGATAGTCATTGTATTATCTATTTTTTGTCATTTGCATTGTTTAGAGCGCAAATATAACTATTTTTGGGGCAAAATTAGCACACAGTGAAGATTGGCAGTATAGATTTTGGCGAAAAGCCACTTTTTTTGGCACCAATGGAGGATGTTACCGACCCTTCATTCCGCCAATTATGCAAAGAGTTTGGGGCCGATATGGTCACTACCGAGTTTGTATCTTCGGATGGCCTGTTCCACGGTGCGGAAAAGACCTTCCGCAAACTCAACGTGTCTGACGGTGAGCGCCCCGTAGCCATCCAAATCTACGGCCACCTGATTGAACCTATGGTCGAGGCGGCAAAACTGGCCGAGAGAGCCAACCCCGACGTTATTGATATCAACTTCGGCTGCCCGATGAAGAAGATTGCGGGCCGAGGTGCAGGTAGCGGTATGATGAAGGATGTACCCCTGATGGTGGAGATGACTCGCCAGATTGTGGAGGCCGTAAAACTCCCCGTGACGGTCAAAACAAGGCTCGGCTGGGACGATGAGAACAAGAATATTGAGGAGATTGCCGAAAGGTTGCAAGATGTTGGCATTCAGGCCCTCACCATCCACGGTCGCACACGCTCGCAGATGTATCGTGGCGAGGCCGATTGGACACTCATCGGTAAGGTGAAGAACAATCCCCGAATCCACATTCCCATCATTGGTAATGGCGATGTGACCACTGCCGAGAGGGCTGCCGAGTGCTTCGATAGGTATGGTGTGGATGCGGTTATGATAGGCCGTGCGACCTACGGCCGTCCCTGGATTTTCCGCGAGTGCAAACACTTCATCGCCACAGGCGAGAAGATGCCACAACCATCGGTGCCCGAGAGAGTTGCGATTGCCAAGCACCACTTGGAGCTCTCGCTGGCTGCCAAGGGCGACTTTGTGGGCATCATCGAGATGCGCCGCCACTTCTCCAACTACTTCAAGGGGCTACCCGACTTCAAGCAGACGAGGATGAAGCTTGTGACAAGTTACGACCCCGAGGAGATACGCGCCCTGCTGGACTACACCGCCGAGCGCTGGGCCGACTACGACTTCTCGCAGGTTGTCCCCGCCCCACTCTCGCACGATATTTAGGTCCAACGACTTAATATATAGGGTAAAGCAAACTCTACACTAAAAGTTTTTGGTGAAGCTTTTTACAAAAAGGTGCCGTAACGGCACTCTTGTGCAGGTGGCTCCGAAGAAAAAAATTGGGTAGAGCAAAGTCTGCACTAAAAGTTTTTGGTGAAGCTTTTTACAAAAAGCTTCGAAAGAAAAAGAAAAAGGTATGAAAGGTTTAGTTACAATTGGAATGTTGGTGCTCTCGAATGTCTTTATGACCTTCGCGTGGTACGGCAACCTGAAATTGCGTGATATGAATGGTGGTAAGGACCCATTTCCACTGATTATCATCATTTTGTTGAGTTGGGGCATAGCATTTTTTGAGTACTGCCTGACGATTCCCGCCAACCGTATAGGCTTTGTGGGTGGTGGCGGTCCATTTTCTCTTTTCCAATTGAAGATTATTCAGGAGTGTATTTCGTTGGTTGTCTTCACGGTGCTGGCCTTGGCACTCTTCAAGACGGAGACCTTCCGCTGGAACTACTTGGTGTCGTTTGCACTCATCCTTCTGGCGGTCTACTTTGCCTTTAAGAAATAGAACAAATGCGCCTTTCGGGGCGCATTTGTTTTGTCTAATGTCCAACGTCGCGGGCGCTATGCGCCCGAGGAATTGACGGACCCCCTCCCCCTGCGGGGACTCCCCCTAACCTAGGGGGAGACTTTGGTAATCCTCCCCGAAGTTAGGGGAGGTGTCGCGGAGCGACGGAGGGGTCTGTAA
>JAZORC010000001.1:0-31615 GCA_045656405.1 Tidjanibacter sp. | reverse complement strand
ACAAAGCCTAAAACAAACGCTATGCGGGTAAAGCATTTACCGTCTTTGTTTTTTCACGCCTTTGTGGCTCCCGCCAGCCACGACCGCACAAGTCGGTCGCTTCCCCGCCGCCGATGTGAAGTGCGGGTCTGTGGTGCGCCTACGGCGCAGTCGACGGTTGACGGTTGTCGGTCGGCGGTTGATGGGTATTAAAAAAGATACCCGCAAACAAAAAGCCGACTGCTGATGGTAAAAAGTCGAAAGTAGGAGGGCAACCGTTTAATAATTTTCAATATTAATCTCTATCTTTGTAATATTGAATGTGCTCGTGGAGTGCACGATTTTTAACCCCTAAATACTAAATCTATGAAACGACTGATTCTATTGTTTTGTGTCGCATTGTGCCTTGTGGCGTGCGGCCCCGACACCCCAAAGGATTACTACGAGATTGAGGGCCGAGTGGCCAATGTGGAGGATGGGGCGGTATTCTACCTTTTTAGGCTTGACGGTCAGGCAGGTATGGCCATAGCCCACGACACACTCCGAGGTGGCAAATTCCACTTCCGCATCACTCCCGAGGCGGCGAAAGAGCACCTGACGCTGCTCTGTTGGAGGGATGATTTTCCGAGTATGGCCGCCCACATTTGGGCAGAGGCTGGCGACAAGGTTGTCATCACGGGTAAGGATAAGTTGGTTTACACTTGGAAGGTGGATGGTCCTGCCCCCGAAAATCGTTCATCGCAGAGATATATCGGCTATGCAAAGGAGCTATACGATGAGCTTCAAAATGTTGCAATTGAGGAGAATACACTTCGCCTTAAAGGTCGGGAGCCAGGTGCAGATATGGCGCAATTGCAGGCCAAATATGATAGTCTGGGGCGTGAGCAGATGCGCATAGTGTGCGACATTCACGGCCGCCTACTTGGGCGTATGAAACCCCACAAGATGGACGAGGTCGGGATGATGCACCTCAACGAGATGGCCAACCTGTGTAAGTACGACTCCGAATACCCCCACCGTGCCAAGGTGGAGGCACTATACAATGCGCTCGACGAGAAGTGGCTCAACCACCCGACAGCCGAGCAGATACGAATAAACCTCTATCCACCGCAGGAGGCAACTGTTGGCGAGCCGATGATTGATGGCGAGTTCTACGATTTGGAGGGCGGTCGTCACACCCTCTCGGAGTTGAACGGTTATTATATTCTGCTCGACTTGTGGAGTTGTGGCTGCGGCCCCTGCATTATGGCACTGCCCGAGATGGGCGAGATTGCCGAGAAGTACAAAGGCCGCCTGCAAGTGGTGAGCATCACAACCGACACCGACAAGCTATGGCGCGAGGCCTCCGGGCGACACGCAATGTCGTGGCACAATTGGAGCGATGGCAAGCAGGAGACCGGCATCTACGCCCACTACGATCAGGGCGGTATTCCCAACTACACCCTCATCTCGCCCGAGGGAATGGTTGTTGACCGCTGGATGGGCTATGGTCAAGGCTCTCTCCGCCAAAAGATTGCCGAACATCTGAAATAGGAGGGAGCGTACCTAAAACAACAGGGTGGGATTTCCCCTCATCTGCCTCGCGGGTAATGTTTTCATTACCCGCGAGGAGTGTTTATAGGCCCACGGGTAATCTGCAAACAATTTGGGACGAGAGGGGATTGCGGTCGCTTGATGAGGGGTGAGAGAGTTTGCCGTGGACAAAATGCAGAATAAAACACATTTTGGATTTCAAATTTCAACTAAAAATACTAACTTTGTAAAGATATACGTTTAAGTTTGCAAGGTGTTTTGGCACCATATTGGAACGACAAAATCGAAAAACTATATATTATGAGCGAAGTTGTTAATATTAAGGAGCTTAACGAGCGAATTGAGAAAGAGAGCCTTTTTGTGGATTCGCTTTCGATGGAGATGGGACACGTCATTGTTGGTCAGCGACACTTGGTGGATACGCTGATGATTGGTCTTCTCACGGGCGGTCACATTTTGTTGGAGGGTGTGCCCGGTTTGGCAAAAACTTTGGCTATTACGACGCTTGCAAAGGCGGTGGATGCAAAGTTTAGCCGTGTGCAGTTCACTCCCGACTTGCTGCCTGCGGATTTGGTAGGTACCCTCATCTACTCCCAGAAGAACGAAGAGTTCACCGTGAAGAAGGGCCCCATCTTTGCCAATTTTGTGCTGGCGGATGAGATTAACCGCTCGCCTGCGAAGGTGCAGAGTGCCCTCTTGGAGGCTATGCAGGAGCGTCAGGTGACCATTGGCGAGGAGACTTTCAAGTTGCCCGAGCCTTTCCTTGTGATGGCAACCCAGAACCCCATCGAGCAGGAGGGTACCTATCCTCTGCCCGAGGCGCAGGTTGATAGGTTTATGCTCAAAGCCAAAATTTCCTACCCCAAACGTCAGGAGGAGAGGGATATTGTGAGGTTGAACCTTGCAGGCGAGGGCTTGCCCGAGGTGCATAAGGTTGTGACTCCCGAGGATATCATCAGGGCACGCAAGGTGGTGAGCGATGTCTATATGGACGAGAAGATTGAGAAGTATATTGTGGATATCATCTTTGCCACCCGTGAGCCTGCCGAGTATGGCCTCTCGAAACTTACCGATATGATTTCGTATGGTGCGTCGCCTCGTGCAAGTATAGCCTTGGCGAAGGCCTCGAAGGCATACGCCTTTATCAAACATAGGGGCTATGTGATTCCCGAGGATGTGAGGGCGATGTGTCACGATGTTTTGCGCCACCGTATAGGCCTCTCCTATGAGGCGGAGGCGGAGAGTGTCACCACCGAGGATATTATTACGGAGATTCTTAATGCCGTAGAGGTACCTTAATGGCGAGCGAGCACATCTCGTGGGCATCTGCTGCGTTACGCTCGGGCTCGGATTGCTCATTTACGTTCAGTAAACTGCGCATCCTCGCCCATCGCGTGCCTTGCATCTGCCTCACGATATGCACTCGCTGGGTAGGGGGGTGGCACAAAAATCCCTCCACAAAACCTACTCGCGGGGTAGGTGGTTGGTCGCAAGTTTTGCATCTGCCTCACGATATGCACTCGCGGGCGAGTGAAGGTCGAACGTCTAACGTCCAACGTCTAACGACGCGGGCGCGATGCGCCCGAAGAACAAACGAACCCCTCTGTCGCTACGCGACACCTCCCCTAACCTAGGGGAGGACTACAAAAATTCCCCCTATAAGTTAGAGGGGGTGCCACGAAGTGGCGGGGGCGTGTGTTGCGGGCGATGAATCGCCCGAGGAAGTATTAGTGAATTTAGTGAAGTTAGGGAATTTAGAGAAGAGAGCCCTAAACTCCTTAACCTCCCTAACCTCCCTAATAGGGTAGAGCAGGATATGGCGATACGAAGTATCGCATAAAAATTTTTGGGCGACTTTTTATAAAAAGTCGCAAAAAGAAAAAGCGACAGAAAGGGGCGACTTTTTATAAAAAGTCGCAAAGAAAGTTGCAAAAAGAAAGAAAAAAATTGAAAGAGACAGCTGACATACTCAAACAGGTCCGAAAGATTGAGATAAAGACTCGCGGACTCTCCAACGACATCTTCGCTGGACACTACCATAGTGCCTTTCGTGGCAGGGGTGTGGCGTTTAGCGAGGTTAGGGAGTATCGCTTGGGTGACGACGTGAGGGATATCGACTGGAATGTTACGGCCCGCACGCGCAAGCCCCACATCAAAATCTATGAGGAGGAGAGGGAGCTGACAATGATGCTTCTGGTGGATGTGAGTGGTTCTGGACAGTTTGGTTCAGGCGAGAGGGATAAACGCACCATTATGACGGAGATTGCTGCGGTGTTGGCCTTCTCGGCAGCGCAGAATAACGACAAGGTGGGGTGCTTGATTTTCAGCGATAGGGTTGAGAAGTTCATCCCTCCCAAGAAAGGACGCTCACACATCCTTATGATAATCCGCACCCTGTTGGAGTTTGAGCCCGAGAGTAAGGGCACGTCGCTCATTGCCCCCGTGGAGTATCTGACGGGTGTGCTCAAAAAGAAGAGTACCACCTTCATTGTCAGTGACTTCGACACTCCCAAGGGGGAGGACGAGAGGTTGGCAAAGGTGCTGGGTATCGCCTCGCGCAAACACGATATTGTGGCCATTAAGGTCTATGACCCGAGGGATGCCGAGCTTACGGATGTTGGTTTGGTGGAGATGATGGATGCCGAGAGTGGTAGAAGGGTGGTGGTTGATACCTCCTCGCGTGAGGTTAGGGAGCACTACGCCCGCGAGTGGAGAGAGCGCCACGAGTGTGCCGATAGGATTCTCTCCCGCGCACGCATTGACCACGCGGATGTGACCACCGAGGAGGACTATGTGAAGGAACTCATTAAACTCTTCAAAAGACGATAGATGAAGATTGCAAAGAGATATATCACCACACTTTTGTGGGTGCTGTTGGCGGGGGCTGTGGTAGCTTCGGCCGAGGAGCCTGTGAGGGTTGTGGATGCGAGATTTGAGCCCGATAGCGTACTTTTGGGCGACCATTTCAACCTTGTGATGGATTTGGAGGTTGAGGGTGGTCGCCTCGTGGCCTTTCCCACCATAACACCCGAGTTTGCCGAGGGGCGTATTGAGCTCTTGGAGGAGAGGGGGGTGGATACTCTGAATGTTTCGGAGGGCCGCTACCGCCTGCGCAAGAGCTACCGTATGATTTCGTTTGAACCCGCACAGTATAGGATTGACTCTGTGGGTGTGCTTGTGAGTGACGGTAGGGTGGTGGATACCTTGTATGCACCCGAGGCGTTGGAGTTGGAGGTGGCGATGATACCCGTCGATACGGCACAAAAGACCATCTATGACATAAAACAACCCCTTCCAATGCCCGTGACTGTGGCGGAGGTTGTGGAGATTGCGGGGTATTCGTTTGCCGTGTTGGCCGTTGTGGTGGCATTGGTGGCTCTGGTTATCTACCTTGTTCGTCGCTCGCGCAAAGAGGAGGTGGCAAGGAGGAAGATTGAGCCCGCCCACGTTGTGGCCATCCGCTCACTCGAAGCCCTTGCCAATCAGAAACTATGGCAGAATGGCAGGGTGAAGGAGTACTACTCTCGCCTGACGGAGATTTTCCGCACCTATCTTGCAGGTCGCTTTGGCGTGGGGGCATTGGAGATGACCACCGAGGAGATTGTGTCGGCTATGAAGAGTCTGACACTCACCCCCAAACAGATGGCCGATTTGGTGGCGCTGCTCACCGAGAGTGATTTGGTGAAGTTTGCAAAGTTCATCCCCGAGGCGGAGAGCAATGAGGCGGCATACTATACCATCTACTACTTCGTGGAGGAGAGCAAGGAGGTGGCCGAAGAGGTCGTGAGCCCCGAAGAGCAGGAGATAGAGGTTGTAACCCCAAAAGAGGAGGAGAAGAGCGATGAGTAGGGCGAGATACATACTTGGGGTGCTGATGGCGTGTGCCATCAATGTGGCGTGGGGGCAGATTCCCCCCGAGCGTCACCACGTGCGCAAGGGCAATAGGCTCTATGAAGAGCAGCGTATGGAGGAGGCACAGAGGGAGTACCGTGAGGCATTGCAGGTCGATTCGCTCTCGGGTGTTGCCAAGTTCAACCTTGGTGATTCGCAGTATGCAATGGGCAACTTCGAGGCTGCGGAGGATACCTTCAAGGGGGTTGTGGAGCGCGGCAAACGCCTATCGCCCGAACAGAAGGCCAAGGCATACTACAACCTCGGTAATACTCAATTCCAACAGCAGAAGTTGGAGGAGGCCTTGGAGTCCTACAAAGAGTCGTTGAGGCTCAACCCCAATGATTTGGAGGCGAAGTTCAACTACGCCTACACCAAGGCTATGTTGGAGAACCAGCAAAATCAGGACCAGCAACAGAACCAAAACCAGAATCAGGACCAAAATCAGCAACAGCAACAACAAAAGGAGAGCGACGACCAGAATCAGGAGTCCGAGGAGCAGCAGCAACAATCCGACAATAACGAGCAACCCGAGGAGAAACCCGAAGAGCCCGAGGAGGAGAAACCCGAGCCGAGCGATGATATGGAGAACGAGCCTCGCGAGGTTCCCGAGCCCTCGATGGAGAGTGAGCAGATGTTGGATGCTGTGCAGGCCGCCGAGGATAAGACCCGCGATAAGGTCGATGCCGAGAGGGCTGTGGGTGTGGCACGTTCTGGTAAGAATTGGTAGGCGAGTGTGCCTTGTGGGTGCTTTTTGCACCAACCTTCGACTCGCAAGTTCCTCATTTACCTCTTGTAAACTGCGGACTTGCTCGCTCGGATTGGCACAAAAAAGCCCTCCACAAAACCCACTCGCGGGGTAGGTGGTTGGTCGCAAGTTTTGCATCTGCCTCACGATATGCACTCGCTGGGAATTGAAAATTGAAAATGGAGAATGGAAAATTAAGGTGCGCCTTCGGCGCAGAGGTTTATTAAGGGCTTTAAGGACTTTAACCTCCCTAACCTCCCTAACCTCCCTAAATTCTCTAACCTCCCTAATAGGGAAGAGCAAAGTCAAAAGCGATACGAAGTATCGCACTAAAAGTTTTTTGCGTCGCTTTTTTACAAAAAAGCGACAGAAAGGGGCGACTTTTTATAAAAAGTCGCAAGAAGAAAAAGCGACAGAAAGAGGCGACTTTTTATAAAAAGTCGCAAAAAGAAGAGGAGATATGAAATTAGCGAATCCGAACATATTGTGGTTGCTACTTGTGGTGGTTCCAATGGTGGCGCACTATGTGTGGTTGCAACGTGTGGGTGGTGCATCGGTGAAGATGTCGAGCACTCGTGCGCTGGCTACGGCACCTCGTACATTGCGTTATAGATGTCGCCATTTACCCTTTGTGTTGCGCTGTGTGGCTGTGGTGTTGATGGTTGTGGCTTTGGCCCGCCCACAAACCTCGGAGAATTTGAGCAAGACAACGGTTGAGGGTATTGATATTGTCTTGGCCTTGGATGTGTCGGGTACGATGCTTGCGGCCGACTTTGAGCCCGATAGGTTGGTGGCTGCGAAGGAGGTGGCCGCGAAGTTTATTGCCGACAGGCCCAACGATAGGATTGGTTTGGTGGTCTTTGCGGGTGAGAGCTATACGCAGAGCCCCCTGACGACCGATAAGGCTGCGTTGCAGACTCTTCTGGCGCAGGTGAAGTTTGGCGTGGTGGAGGATGGTACGGCCATCGGTATGGGTTTGGCTACGGCCATCAATAGGTTGAGGGAGTCCGATGCGAAGAGCAAGGTGGTGATTCTGCTCACCGATGGTGTGAATAATGCGGGCCAGGTGGCGCCGATGACTGCTGCGGAGATAGCTGCCGAGTATGGCATAAAGGTCTATACGATTGGTGTGGGTAAGAGGGGCTATGCACCCTACCCTTATTATGATGCGTGGGGCAATGTGCGCTACCAACAGCAGAAGGTGGAGATTGACGAGCAGACCCTTACGGATATTGCCGCCAAGACGGGTGGTGAGTACTTCCGAGCGACGGATAAGAGGGCGCTGGCTGATGTCTATGAGCGCATCAATAGCCTCGAAAAGACACGCATAGAGACAGATAATTATACGCGCCAGAATGAGCACTTTGCCGTGTGGCTCTTGTGGGCCTTGGCGGTGCTGGCTTTGGAAGAGGTCGTGCGCAGATTGTGGATTAATAAACAACCATAAGGAGGGGCGAGATGTTTAGATTTGCAAACATAGAGTTTTTGTATTTGCTCATTGCCATTCCGGCGATGGCGGTGCTCTTTGAGTGGGTGCTTGCGCGACGTAGGGCCCAACTCGCGCGTTTTGCCACCCCCAAAGCTATGGTTAAGTTGGTCCCCGAGATGTCGAGAGGGCGATTGAGGCTCAAATTCTGGATGTTTGAGTTGGCCTTTGCCCTATTGGTGCTCTCTGCCGCCCGCCCACAGATGGGCTCCAAACTGAAAGAGGTGGAGCGCGAGGGTGTGGAGATTATGGTTGCCGTGGATGTTTCTAATTCGATGCTGGCAAATGACTTTTCGCCCAATAGGTTGGAGCGTACCAAATATGCCATCGGTAGGGTTATCGAGGGGCTCTCGGAGGAGCGTGTGGGTGTGATTATCTTTGCGGGCGATGCCTATGTGCAACTCCCCATCACCTCCGACTATCGCACTGCTCGCACCTTTGTGGAGCGCATATCGCCCTCGCAGGTCACCAAGCAGGGTACGGCTATTGGTGCTGCTATTGACCTTGCGGCGAGTGCCTTTTCGAGCGATACGGATGGTAGTAGGGTGGTGATACTTGTAACCGATGGCGAGAACCACGAGGATGATGCGCTGGCTTCGGCCGAGAGGGCGGCTGCCAAGGGTGTCAAGATATATACCATTGGTATCGGAACCCCCGAGGGTGCTCCTATCTCCATCGGTGAGGAGTTTATCCGCGACTCGAAGGGTGAGATTGTGGTGTCGAAACTCGACGAGTCCACCCTGCAAAAGATTGCAGCTACGACCGATGGTGCCTACATTAGGGCCACAAATGCGAGTGTGGGCGTACAGGAGATTGTCGATATGATAAATCGCACCGAGAAGGCTAAATTCAAAACCGAGATATTTGAGGAGTATAACGAGAAGTACCAAATCCCTCTCATTGCAGCACTTGTGCTATTGTTGTTGGAGGGGTTGATACTCCCCAGACGCAATAGGGTGCTTTCGCGCTTCAACCTTTTTGGCGATAAGAGGTAGGGGTGGCTTGCACCGTATTGCAAAAATTACTAACTTTACGAATCGGACTTAAATAAATTCGAGATATGGCATATTTTGAGGTCTATGGCGGAAGGTCGCTCTGCGGTGAGATTACACCCCAGGGTGCAAAAAATGAGGCTCTGCAAATCATTTGCGCCACACTGCTTACAGAAGAGAAGGTGACGCTCAACAACGTTCCCGAGATTGTGGATGTTTTGGGACTTATTGAGCTGTTGCGTAACCTCGGTGTGGAGGTGGAGCGTCTGGGTGAGGGTACATACTCTTTCCGCGCAAAGGAGATAGATTTGGGCTACCTGCGCACGGAGGATTATCGCAAACGTGGCTCCAAGCTGCGTGGCTCGGTGATGGTCATTGGCCCACTGTTGGCTCGCTTCGGTGTGGCCTACATTCCCAAACCTGGTGGCGACAAGATTGGTCGCCGTAGGCTGGATACCCACTTCATAGGATTCCAGAAACTCGGAGCACATATCAACTTCGACACCTCGGGCGACTTCTTCGAGGTGGATGCCTCGCACTTGAAGGGGACCTATATGCTTCTCGATGAGGCATCGGTGACGGGTACTGCCAATATCGTTATGGCGGCAGTCTTGGCAGAGGGTACAACAACCATCTACAATGCCGCTTGTGAGCCCTACCTGCAACAACTCTGCAAGATGCTCTGCCGTATGGGTGCGAAGATTGAGGGCATTGCATCCAATCTCTTGACCATTCACGGTGTGGGCTCCCTGAAAGGAACAGAGCACACAATGCTTCCCGATATGATTGAGGTGGGTAGCTTCATCGGCTTGGCGGCAATGACGCAGTCGGAGCTCACCATCAAAAATGTGTCGTACGACAACCTCGGAATCATCCCCGCACAATTTGCCCGTATGGGTATCCACTTCGAGCAGAGGGGTGATGATATTTATATCCCCCGCCAGGAGCACTACGAGATAGAGAGCTTTATGGATGGTTCGATTATGACCATTGCCGATGCTCCCTGGCCAGGACTTACCCCCGACCTGTTGAGTGTCTTTCTGGTTGTGGCCACCCAGGCGAAGGGCTCGGTGCTCATTCACCAGAAGATGTTCGAGAGCCGCTTGTTCTTTGTGGATAAACTCATCGATATGGGTGCGCAGATTATCCTTTGTGACCCCCATAGGGCTACGGTCATCGGTCACGACCACAACCGCCGCCTGCGTCCCACAACGATGGCGTCGCCCGACATCCGTGCAGGTGTGGCGCTGTTGATTGCTGCCCTCAATGCCGATGGTAGGAGCATCATCCAGAATATTGAGCAGATAGATAGGGGCTACCAGAATATCGAAGGCCGCCTCAATGCCCTCGGTGCGAAGATTATCCGCAAAGAGTAATTCCTGAAACCACTAAAATTATTAATATTAACCCAAATAAAAAAACATTTAAGACAATGGGCTTCATTCTTTACATTGTAGGTCTTGTATGCGCTGTGTGGTGTGTGCTTGACGTATTCAAGAAAAACATCGACCTTCCCTGGAAACTTCTCACCGCAGTTGTTATCCTCGCAACCAGCTGGCTCGGCCTTGCTCTCTACTACTTCTGGGCTCGCCAGAACTTGGAAAGCTGGTTTGCCAAGAAATAAAAAAAGCACCCCGAAAAGGGTGCCTTTTTTATTAGGAATTGAAAACGGAGAATTGAGAATTGAAAATTAAGGTGTGCCTTTGGCACAAGAGCTTGAAATTTTCCTTAACCTCCCTAAATTCCCTAACCTCTCTAATTAGGGTAGAGCAAAGTCAATGGCGATACGAAGTATCGCCTAAAAATTTTTGGGCACCTTTTTATAAAAAGGTGCCGTTACGGCACTTTTGTGCTGGGAATCCGAAGCAAGGCGGTATATAGAATTGTAGCGGTTGGCTACACTAAAAGTTTTTGGTGAAGCTTTTTACAAAAAGCTTCGAAGAAAAAGGTGCAAAGAAAAAAAAGAGGGCTCGGAATGTTCCGAGCCCTCTCTTGTTGGAAACCTATGCGTGGTTATTATTTAACGCGGTAGATTTTCTTGTAGCCATAAACAGCCTCATCGCCCAACTCTTCCTCGATGCGAAGGAGCTGGTTGTATTTAGCCATACGGTCGCTACGGCTCATCGAACCGGTCTTAATCTGGCCCGAGTTGGTAGCAACAGCGATGTCGGCGATGGTTGCATCCTCGGTCTCGCCCGAACGGTGCGAAGTTACCGAAGTGTAGCCTGCGCGGTGAGCCATCTCGATAGCGTCGAGAGTCTCGGTGAGCGAACCAATCTGGTTTACTTTGATAAGGATGGAGTTACCGCAACCCATCTCGATACCCTTCTTCAAGAACTCAACGTTGGTTACGAAGAGGTCGTCACCTACGAGCTGGCACTTGTCACCAATAGCGTCGGTGAGCATCTTCCAACCTTCCCAGTCGTTCTCTGCCATACCATCCTCAATCGAATCTACGGGGTATTTCTCTACGAGGCCTTTGAGGTACTCAACCTGCTCTGCGGAGGTGCGTTTTGCGCCTTTCTCGCCCTCGAACTTGGTGTAGTCGTAGATGCCATCTTTGTAGAACTCGCTCGATGCGCAGTCCATACCAATCATAACATCCTTGCCAGGAACGTAGCCAGCAGCCTCAATAGCCTTCAAAATGCTCTCAATAGCATCCTCGGTACCCTCCAATGCGGGAGCGAAACCACCCTCGTCACCTACTGCGGTGCTCAAACCGCGAGCGTGGAGAACTTTTTTGAGGTTGTGGAATACCTCTGCACCCATACGGATAGCCTCACGGAAGGTGGGAGCACCTACGGGGCGAATCATAAACTCCTGGAATGCGATGGGGGCATCCGAGTGCGAACCACCGTTGATGATGTTCATCATAGGAACGGGGAGGCTCTTTGCGTTTGCACCACCAATGTAGCGATAGAGGGGCATACCGAGCTCGGCAGCAGCAGCGTGAGCGGTTGCGAGCGAAACACCGAGGATGGCGTTTGCACCGAGGTTGCTCTTGGTCTTGGTACCGTCGAGTTCAATCATAGCCTTATCTACGCCCACCTGGTCGAATACGTTCATACCGATAACAGCAGGAGCAATCTTATCATTTACGTTAGCAACGGCTTTCAAAACGCCTTTGCCGAGGTAGCGACCTTTGTCGCCATCACGAAGTTCGAGAGCCTCGTTCTCACCGGTCGAAGCACCGCTGGGAACAGCAGCACGACCAACATAACCGTTTGCGGTAGTTACCTCTACCTCGATAGTGGGGTTACCCCTCGAATCAAGAATCTCTCTTGCGTGTACGCCTAAAATTTCAGACATTTTTAGTGATTTTTTAGTGAATTAATAAATTAACCTAACTTGTTTTATAGCTTCGCTGCGAGGAGGGTGCCTTTGCACCCTCCCCACAACTTTGTTTGCTTTGTTTAGCTACGGAATTTAGCTTTCAGATACTCACGGTTGAGGCGAGCAATGTGGTTGATGGTGATGCCTTTGGGGCACTCTGCCTGGCAAGCACCGGTGTTGGTACAGTTACCGAAGCCGAGCTCGTCCATCTTTGCAACCATTGCTTTGGCCCTGCGTGCGCCCTCTACCTGGCCCTGGGGCAGTTTGGCGAGCGACGAAACACGAGCAGCTACGAACAACATAGCCGAACCGTTCTTACAAGTAGCAGCGCAAGCACCGCAACCGATACAAGCGGCTGCGTCCATACTCTCCTCTGCGTCATCTTTGGCAATAGGAATAGCATTTGCGTCGGGCACACCACCGGTGTTCACCGATACGAAGCCACCTGCTTGGAGGATGGTCTCGTATGCAGTGCGGTCAACCACGAGGTCTTTGATAACGGGGAATGCGCGGCTCCTCCAAGGCTCAATGACGATTTTGTCGCCATCCTTGAAGTTACGCATATGCAACTGGCAAGTGGTAACCTCGCTCTCGGGACCGTGTGCGTGGCCGTTGATGCGCAACGAGCAAGCACCGCAGATACCCTCGCGGCAGTCGTGGTCGAATGCTACGGGCTCTTTGCCCTCGTGGATGAGCTGATTGTTGAGGATGTCGAGCATCTCCAAGAAAGAACTTTCGGTCGAGACATCTTTCACAACATAGGTCTCGAATTTTCCTTCTGCTTTGGCGTTAGGCTGACGCCAGATTTCAAGTGTTAAATTCATATTCTGTGTTCTGTTTTTTCCTTGTTAATTGTTTGAGTTCTCTTGTCGACCGAAATTAGTCTTTGTAGTTACGCTGCTGCAAGTGGATAGTCTCGAAGGTGAGAGGCTCTTTGTAGAGAACGGGCTCCTTGTCCTCACCCTGGTACTCCCAAACTGCAACGTATGCGTAGTTCTCGTCGTCACGCAAAGCCTCGCCCTCGGGAGTCTGGAACTCCTCGCGGAAGTGGCCACCGCAACTCTCATTACGGTTGAGTGCGTCACGAGCCATCAGCTCGCCCAATTCGAGGAAGTCGGCCAAGCGGAGAGCTTTCTCCAACTCCTGGTTGAACTCATCGGGTTTGCCCATAAGTTTGAGGTCGCTCCAAAACTCTTTGCGGAGTGCCTGAATCTCAACGATTGCCTGCTCCAAAGACTCTTTGGTACGAGCCATACCAACCTTCTCCCACATAATGCCACAACCGAGTTTCTTGTGCAACTCGTCGGGAGTCTGGGTACCCTTGATTGCGTAGAGTTTCTCGATTTTTGCGCGGATAGCGTTCTCTGCCTCCTCGAATGCGGGGTCGTTGGTATTCACCTTGGGCGACTGAATCTCTTTCGAGAGGTAGTCACCGATGGTGTAGGGCAATACGAAGTAGCCGTCTGCCAAACCCTGCATCAGAGCCGAAGCACCGAGGCGGTTTGCACCGTGGTCGGAGAAGTTAGCCTCACCAATCGAGTACAAGCCAGGGATGGTAGTCATCAGGTTGTAGTCTACCCAGGTACCACCCATTGTGTAGTGAACTGCGGGGTAGATCTGCATAGGCTGCTCGTAGGGGTTCACTGCGGTAATCTTCTCATACATCTGGAAGAGGTTGCCGTAGCGCTCACGAATCTTGTCGATACCGAGGCGGTTGATTGCGGTCTTGAAGTCGAGATAAACTGCGAGGCCGGTCTCATTTACACCATAGCCTGCATCGCAACGCTCTTTGGCTGCACGCGAAGCCACGTCACGAGGAACGAGGTTGCCGAATGCGGGGTAGCGACGCTCCAAGTAGTAGTCCCTATCCTCCTCGGCGATGTCCGAAGGCTGTTTGATACCAGCGCGGAGAGCCTTCACGTCGGTGAGGTTCTTGGGAACCCAGATACGACCATCGTTACGGAGCGACTCACTCATAAGGGTAAGTTTGCTCTGCTGGGTGCCGTGTACGGGGATACAGGTGGGGTGAATCTGGGTGAAGCAGGGGTTAGCAAATGCGGCACCTTTCTTATATGCCTGCCAAGCTACCGAACCGTTGGAGTTCATTGCGTTGGTCGACAGGAAGAATACGTTACCGTAGCCACCGGTTGCCATAACCACTGCGTGTGCGCCGTGACGCTCCAACTCACCGGTTACGAGGTTGCGGGCAATAACACCCCTTGCTTTGCCATCAATCAGAACGATGTCCAAAATCTCGTGACGGGGGAAGCTCTTAACGGTACCAGCAGCAATCTGACGGTTGAGGGCTGCATAGGCACCCAAGAGGAGCTGCTGACCGGTCTGACCGCGAGCGTAGAAGGTACGCGATACCTGTGCGCCACCGAACGAACGGTTGGCCAAAAGACCGCCGTACTCACGAGCGAAAGGTACACCCTGTGCTACGCACTGGTCGATAATGAGGTTCGAAACCTCTGCAAGGCGGTATACGTTAGCCTCCCTTGCGCGGTAGTCACCACCTTTGATGGTGTCATAGAACAGACGATAAACCGAGTCGTTATCGTTCTGATAGTTCTTTGCGGCGTTGATACCACCCTGTGCTGCAATCGAGTGAGCCCTACGGGGCGAGTCGCTGATGCAGAATACTTTTACGTTGTAGCCAAGCTCACCGAGCGAAGCAGCAGCGGCGCCACCACCAAGACCGGTACCGATAACGATAACGTCCAATTTGCGTTTGTTAGCGGGGCTAACGACTTTGATATCACCTTTATGTTTCGTCCACTTGCCTTCAATAGGGCCTGCGGGAATTTTGGAATCAAGTTTAATCATATCGCGTCAAGTAATTTTAGTTTCAGATTAGAAAAGGGGGTTGGGAAGGATGCCATTACCCTGCAAGAAGAGAATGATGGTGCAGAGAGCAAAGCCACCGCAGATGAGGGTAGCAACTGCCCACGAGATGCATTTCATTCGTTTGAACCAAATCTGGTTGTTCAAACCGAGCGAGTGCATCATACTCCAAACACCGTGGGTGAGGTGCATCCAGATGCCACCAAACCAAACGAGGTAGAGGAGTGCGTAGGGCCACTGCGAGAAGTAGTAGCGAACAATAGCTGCGCCATCGGTGGGAGCAACCATAGTTGCGCCAATAAGCACTTCGTGAGCACCCATAAGCTCGGTAAACATCATCTTGTACCAGAAGTGTACAAGGTGCATAACAAGACCGATGATAACCACAAAGCCGAGAACGAGCATATTCTTCGAGGTCCACTCAACGCCATTCTCGTGTGCGTTTGCACGGTAGCGGATGGAACCACGAGCCTTGCGGTTCTGGATGGTGAGGACGATAGCGAGGGCAAAGTGCAACAAAACAACCAATGCCAACACTACGGTTGCAGCAACTGCATACCAATTTGCGCCAAGGAAACCGCAGATAGCGTTGTATGCGCTATCGGAGAAAACGAGCGCCAAGTTCATACACATATGGAATGTGAGGAACAGAACGAGTACGCAGCCAGAGATGCTCATAAACATCTTCTTGCCGATTGAAGAGGTAAAAATACTTCCACTCATAATTTATTAGGTTAAAAAAGTTAAAATTGTTTGTGAGTTTTCGTGTTTGTTGTGTGGCCCAGCTATCCGTAGGATAGCCTATTATTCCGCAAAGTTATCATTGTTTTTTGAATAACACAATTATTTCGATAACTTTGTCACAACCAAAAGCCACTTTTGTCTATGAAGAGATACATTTTTACACTCATTCTCACGCTCGGAGTGCTGCTTGGCGGGGTGAATGCCCAGCCTCGTGAGGGTTTTCCATACGTTGTTGCACCCTCAATCATTGGCGATGAGGGGGCGCTTGCGGAGTGGTATACTTTCCATTTTTGGGACCGCTACGACTTCTCCTCTGCCGAAGCGAAATATGCCCCCGAGGAGAATAAGCAGGGTTTTCTGGCCTTCATAAATGGACTCTATGCAACCTCTCCCGACTACTCCTCAAAGGCTATTGGGGAGATGATGCGTCGAGCTGGGGTGAGTGAGGATGGTTTTTGGTATTTTTTGGAGATGGCAGAGGAGGTGCTCTATGACCCTTCATCGCCCGTGCGCAACGACCTCTTGTGGGAGATGTTTTTGCGCTGTGCGGTGGGTGAGAGTAGTCCTCTTGATGTAGATTCCAAAGGGCGCTATCGTTCTATGCTTAAACTTGTTAGTCGCAACCAGCAGGGCTCCGTTGCCACCGATTTTGTCTACACCCTTGCCGATGGCTCCCAGGGTAGGCTACACAACATAAAGGCTCCCTTTACGCTCATATTTTTCTACAATCCTGGGTGTAGTGAGTGTGCCCGCACAAAGGCGCAAATGGATACTTCGGGAGTGTTGGAGAGTCTGCGTGCGCGAGGGATGATTAAGGTCTTGGCGCTCCATCCCGATGGTGACCTTTCGGAGTGGCGTAAGCGACTATCCGAGAACCCTTCGTGGTGGATTTCGGCATACGACAAAGGAGAGCAGATTCACAAGGACGACCTCTATGACCTAAAAGCCATACCCACAATCTACCTCCTTGATAGTCAGAAACGTGTGATGATGAAAGACCCTACGGTGGAGGACCTTATTGGTGTCTTGTATTCGCTATAAATCTACGCCAGGGCAAAGGACAATTCACCCCTACAACAGAGTCTGCCACCTACCGAGAGCGACGCTTCGCAGAAAAATAGCATACCGCGCTTATTGGTTAGGCGAGCGGTCACTTCACACACCTCGCTTGGGTGTACAATCTGCTTGAAACGCATCTTATCAATGCCACTAAAAAGGGTGGTTTTGCCCTTTAATAAATCCTTGGCGAGAAACGAACAACTCTGCGCCATAATCTCGCAGAGAATCACACCCGGAACAATGGGGTTACCAGGGAAGTGGCCCTGCAAAAAGAAGGCATCCTCGGGTACTCGGTAGCGAGCCCTCACCGAGCCATCGTCCAAAATATCCACCTCGTCGAGCAACAACATAGGCTCCCTGTGTGGCATATACTCTTTGAGCTCTTCTCTGTTCATAATTAATCGATGATGTGTTTTGCTGTGGTTTGACGAATAACTCTCTCGGCACCCTCCACGAGGTCAAGGATGATATCTTTGGCGCTCTCGCGCTTTTTGACCATACCCGCACACTCGCCAGCCATATAACTACCCATCTCGTCGCCCTCCTGCACAGCCTTGCGAAGTGAACCACCACCGAAGGCCAACATCTCATCGGGGGTTACCGAAGGGTCGCTCTCCATCTTGGCAAAGGTTCTCGAAAATGGGGTTTTGAGTGAGCGCACAGGGTGTCCGAGGCTCTTGCCCGTGACTATTGTGGAGATGTCGGTGGCGTGGAGAACCTTTTCCTTGTACTCCTCGTGCACGTTACACTCCTCGGCAACCAAAAAGCGTGTACCCAACTGCACACCCTCCGCACCGAGCATCAGCGCTGCGGCCACACCGCGACCATCGCAGATGCCACCTGCTGCAACCACGGGGATGCTAACGGCATCGACCACTTGTGGAATGAGGGGCATTGTGTGGAGCTCTCCAACGTGACCACCCGACTCGGCGCCCTCCGCAACCACAGCGTCGGCACCTGCATTCTGCATCTTCACAGCCATAGCCACCGAGCCGATGACGGGGATAACCTTGATGCCCGCCGCCTTCCACATCTCCATAAATCGAGCAGGGGAGCCAGCACCTGTGGTGACAATCTTCACACCCTCCTCCACAATCATCTCGGCAACTTCCGCAGCGTTGGCAGCTTGGAGCATAATATTTACGCCAAAGGGTTTGTTGGTAAGGGTTTTACACTTGCGAATCTCTTGTCTTACGGCTTCGGTGTCGGTGTTGATGGAGGTGATGAGTCCCAAGCCTCCTGCATTGGAAACTGCTGCTGCTAACGATGCGTCGGCCACCCACGCCATACCACCCTGAAAGAGAGGGTAGGTGATACCCAAAAGGTCACAAATTCGAGATTTTATCATAACTTTCGTCAGTTGGTTTTTTGTTTGTTGGGAGCTATATGAAAGTCGCGCCCCCGAGGGGGCGCAAACTCTCAAAAATTCAATCTTATTTCAGGTTCTCTTTCTCAATATCCTTGAAATATTTATAGGTATTGACTTTGAGCTCGCCTGCTGCACCTTCGTCTGCAACAAGTATGCCGTGACGGTGGGTTTGCAGACCTGTGATGGTCCATTGGTGGCTGTATGCACCCTCCACACCCTCGCGCACTGCACGCGCTTTCTTGGGGCCAAAGGCGAGGATGATAACCTCGTGAGCCGAGAGAATGGTTGCTACACCAACGGTGAGGGCGAGCTTGGGCACCTGATTTACATCGCCATCAAAGAAGCGCGAATTGACAATGATGGTATCCTCGGTGAGGGTTTTCACGCGGGTGCGCGACGACATCGACGAGAAGGGCTCGTTGAAAGCGATGTGACCATCCTCGCCAACACCACCCAAGAAGAGGTCAATACCACCAGCACCCTCAATGCGTTTTTCGTAATCCTCACACTCCTTTGCCAAGTCGGGGGCGTTGCCGTTGAGGATATTTACATTTGCGGGGTTGATGTCGATGTGCTGGAAGAAGTTCTCCTTCATAAAGGTGTGGTAGCTCTGGGGGTGCTCCTCGGGGAGGCCAACGTACTCGTCCATATTGAAGGTGATAACGTTTGCAAAACTAACATAGCCCTCACGGTTGAGGCGGATGAGTTCGCGGTAGGTTGCAAGTGGGGTGGAGCCGGTGGGCAAACCCAAAACAAAGGGGGCGCTGGTGAGAGCAGCCTTGCGATTGATGGCGTCGGCAATGTAGCGTGCTACCCAAGCCGAACCTTTTTCCTGATTGTCGTGAATAAGAAGTCGCATAGCGAATATTTTTTAACGGTTAATTTAGAACGAAATGAGTGAATAGACGGGGGCTACCTTTTCGAGGAGCTCTTTGCCGTTGAGGAAGCTCAAATCGGCAAGGAAGATGAACTCCTTGACCTTTACGGGGTACTCCACGCCATCTTTGGTTACGGTGAGGGCCTCCAAGTGCTCTGCCATTTTCAGGGCGGTGCCACCCGTTGCGAGGATGTCGTCGAGGATGGAGATTTCAATCACACCGTTGGTCACCTGCGCATTTTGGAGGTCGCTCTTACGGAAGAAGAGGCTGTCCTCGCCATACTCTTTGACGATAGCCACCTTTTGGAGATCGCCCTCATTTGCTGGCAACTTGCCATTTTTGCGGAAGGTGATGAGGTTTTGGGCCTTTGAGTCGGTCACCAAGAGGGGTGCCGCAAAGAGGAAACCACGAGCCTCGGGGGCTGCCACATTGGGGGTTGTGACGTGGTTGCCAAGGTCTTCAATTATGACGCTGAAAGTTGCCGCGTCACTCAATAGGGGCAAGAGGTCTACGAAATTTACACCCTCCTTGGGCCAGTCGGGGTAGAATTGGATGAGTTTCTTTGCCTCTTCGAGCGTAACTTTGTTGTTTTTCATTTTGATATGTGTAATAAATTATTTTGTCGAAAAAACCATTTTCAAAGGTAGTGCATTTTGCTGAAATAACAAAATTTTCATACCTTTACACCTCACAAAACAACAAACCCTATGAATTTGAAGAGAGTTTTATGTATGATTCTACTGTGCGGAGCCTCTATGGTGGGTGCTGGTGCGCAGGAAAAACGAGTGCTAACAATGGAAGAGACAATACTTTCGCGCGAATTAACCCCGCAAACTCGTCCCGTAGTCTGGGGTGTGGATGCCAAAGGTAAAACACTCTACGGCGAAATGGTTGGCCGCGGGGAGATTAATTGGTTCTACCCCGCAAATGGCAAGCCTGCAACCCCCGCAGAGCATCAGGCGGAGGCCAAACCACGATATTTCACCGAGGAGAACAACCTCTTTGCAGAGGTGGAGGGCGAGAAGATTGCCATCACCGCCAATGAGGACAAGAATATTGTGAGCGGTTCCCACGTTAGTCGCAACGAGTTTGGCATTACGGGCGGTATCTTCCCTTCGCCCGATGGACTTTCGGTTGCATTCTATCAGAAGGATGAGAGCAAGGTTTCGACCTTTCCACTGCTGGATATCACCACCCGCACAGGCTCTCTTGTGGAGATTAAGTACCCAATGGCGGGAATGCCCTCCGAGATGGTGAGTGTTGGTGTGTGGGATAGTCGCACACAGCAGACCGTGTGGCTCAAAGTCACCGATTTCGACGAGGAGCGCTACCTCACCAATATCACTTGGAGTCCCGATGGAAAACTCATCTATATTCAGGTGCTCAATCGCCAGCAGAACGAGATGCATCTCAATAGTTATTGCACCGCCACAGGCGAACTTGTCGAAAAACTCTTCACCGAGAGCGATAGTCGCTATGTTGAGCCCCTCTACCCCTTGCAGTGGGTGGGCGACAAGGGCGATAGGTTTATCTACTCGACCAATGTGCGCGATGGCTATTGGAACCTCTACCTCTACGAGCGTGGCAAGGATGGGGTGTGGAACTTCCGCCGACTCACAAAGGTGGATGCCGATGTTACCTTTGTGGATTTGAAGGATGAGTGGGTATACTACTACACCGCCGAGTTCTCCACCGCCGATCAGCACCTTGCAAAGGTGAGCATCAAGAGTGGCAAGAGGGTAAGGCTCACTCACGAGCCCGGTTGGCACGCTTGCGTCATCAGTCCCGATGGCAAATATTTTGTGGACTACTACTCCTCACTCCGCGTGCCTCGCATCGTAAATCTCTCCTCCACAAAGGATGGAAAGGTGGTGCGCAACGTCTTCACAGCTCCCGACCCCACCGAAGGGTACAACTACACCGAGATTGAACTCGGCACTATCCCCACAGCCGATGGCAAGTGGGAGAATTGGTATCGCTTGATTTACCCCATCGACTTCGACCCTGCGAAGAAATATCCAGCCATTGTCTATGTCTATGGTGGCCCCCACAGTCAGATGGTCAACAACTCCTATCAGGCCAATCTGCGTCGTTGGGAGATGTATATGGCCCAGCGAGGCTATGTGGTCTTTGTGATGGACAACCGAGGAACACTCTGGCACGGTGCCGAGTATGAGAAGGCCATCCACCGCCAATGTGGCAAGTGCGAGATGGAGGACCAGATGAAGGGTGTGGAGTGGCTCACCTCCCACGAGTGGGTGGATGCCGACCGCATTGGTGTGCACGGTTGGAGTTACGGTGGTTTTATGACCATCTCGCTCATCACAAACTACCCCGATGTCTTCAAAGTGGCGGTTGCGGGTGGCCCCGTAATCGATTGGAAGTGGTATGAGGCGATGTATGGCGAGAGGTATATGGATACCCCCGAGGAGAACCCCGAGGGCTATGAGGCAACCTCGCTTATGAATCAGGCCAAGAACCTCAAAGGCAAACTGCTTATCTGTCAGGGTGGTATAGACCCCGTTGTGTTGTGGCAGCACAGCCTCAATTTTGTGCGCGAGTGCGTGGTGAATAATATTCAGGTGGATTACTTCCCATATCCTTGCCACGAGCACAATGTGCGTGGCAAAGACCGCGTACATCTGATGGATAAGGTGACAATGTACTTCGAAGACTACCTCAAATAGGAATAAACGAGAAACAATATGAATACTATCAAACGTCTGACACTCTTGGCTTTGGGGATGATGACTCTCCTTACAGCCTGCAAAGATCCCGAGGTTACCGAAGTGCGCTACCTCGCCTCGGCGACCACTACCACAACCCTCTACACCCTCGATGAGGAGGCTCAAATGCTCCACCCTGCGGGCGATTTTCTGCGAGGTACGGCTGTTGTGGCTTATCCCAACTGCACCGAGAAGGCAGGGGATGTACGCTATTGGAAGGTGGCACACGAGGGCTCGGAGTTCTATGTGCGCGAGGATGCACTTGTGCTCACTCCCCGCGAGGTGGTCAAGGAGCAGAGTGTGTGGGTGCGCACCCCTGCGACCATCATTGGCAACCCCGAGAGCTCGACCATTGCGGGCTTTGCCGATAAGAGTGCCGAACTGACCGTTCTGGGCTATGACTCTCTGCGCACCGATGGTTCGGTGGCAACCTACCGCGTGCGACTTGGTGAGGTGGAGGGCTACATCTATGGCAAATATACGGTCTTCTCGCCCGAGGAGGCTGCCCTGCGCTACAAGGCCGACCTCTACGACCCCATCCACAAGAAGGTGAAAAACTCCTTTGGTGGTGGCGAGGCTATTGGTTGCGACTTCTACCCTGTGGAGAAGCCCGCCTTTGAGGATAACAAGATGCCACACGCTTGCTATTCGCTCTACCTCAATTCGGGCACCAATGTGCTCAAAAACATCGAGGCTTACATTGCCCTCGCCAAGAAGAGCCGCATCAATACCTTTGTGATTGACATCAAGGACAACGAGAGCCCCGGCTACAAGGCGGAGGCTATGAAGACATACTCGCCCACCAACTACAAGAGGGCGGGCGACAAGGAGGCCCTCTACCGCAAGGTAGTCAGCCGTCTGCACGAGGAGGGATTCTATGTTGTGGGCCGTATCACCTGCTTCAAGGACTCCTACTTCGTGAAAGACAACCCCCAGAGTGCCATCACCGAGAGGGCAACGGGTGAGCCCTTCAAACACAATAAGGCCTATTGGCCAAGTGGCTTCGATAGGAGGGTGTGGGAGTTCAATGTGGCTCTCGCCAAGGAGGCTGTGGAGAAGTTTGGCTTCAACGAGATAAACTTCGACTATGTGCGCTTCCCCGACCGTATGACCAAGGTGGAGAGCATTGTGGATTACCACAACCGCTACAACGAGAGCAAGGTGCAGGCCATCCAGCGATTTGTGCAGTATGCTTGCGACGAGATTCACAAGGTGGGTGCCTACGTCTCGATAGATGTCTTCGGTGAGAGTGCCAACCCCGGCTACACTACCGCCTATGGTCAGTATTGGCCCGCCATCAGTAATGTGGCCGACGTTATCAGCGGTATGCCCTATCCCGACCACTTCTCCAATGGCTACTACGGTATCCAGAAGCCTTGGAATAACCCCTACGAAATCCTCTATGAGTGGGGCAAACGTGTGCAGGGCCGTCAGGAAATCACCCCCACCCCCGCCGTTGTGCGCACCTGGGTGCAGGCCTACAACGTTATGCGCCACGTCGACAGGAATGGCATTGCCTACGATGCGGAGAATGTGGCGAAGGAGATTCGTGGCCTCTATGCTGCGGGGCTGACGGGTGGATATATCACTTGGCTTGCCTCGTCGAATATCGAGAAATATGGCCAACAACTCGATGCCTTCAAGATTGATTACTACGCCGAGTGGCTCCAAAAATAGGCCGAGCGTGCCTTGCGGGTGCTTTTTGCACCAAAATTCGGAGAGCGAGTTCCTCATTTACGTTTAGTAAACTGCGGTGTCGCTTTTTTGTCAAACGTCTAACGTCTAACGTCCAACGTCGCCGGCGCGATGCGCCCGAAAAAATATAACCCTCCCCTAGGTTAGGGGAGGGTGCCTGAAAGGCGGGAGAGGTCCGTCATAATCACGTCTTGCCACGACTGCCGAGAGGCAGGCGGTTGGCATCTACCACTCTTTGTCGCAGGCAACGGGGTTGCCCATTTTCTTTGCCACTTTGGGTGGCAAAAGTGGCGCAAAAGCCACGCGCCAAAAACGGACCTCACCCGAGCTTTGCTCACCCTCTCCTAACCTAGGAGAGGGAATAAAGAAAAAACACCTCCCCAATTCGGGGAGATGAATAAAACTTTCAACTTTCAATTTTCAACTTTCAATTATAGAGATTAGGCTACCTAATCTCTATCTGTCGTTTTTCGTGTCTTTGTTCTGCCTCGGGTTTTTTTGGCAGGTGGATGCAGAGGATGCCTTTATCGACGTGGGCTTCGATTTTTGCGCGATCCACATCGTCGGGCAGGAGCATTGTCTGCTGGAACTTCGAGTAGGAGAATTCGCGGCGCAGATAGTGGCACTCTTTGTCCTCTTCTTTGTTTTCGCTGTGGTGTTCGAGGGTTACGACGAGGTCGTTTTGGTCGTTGAGGTGCACCGAGAAGTCCTCTTTGGTCATACCGGGTGCAGCCACCTCCACTTTGTACTCTTTTTTGGTCTCTTTGACATTGATTGCGGGGGTTACACCTGCTCCTTTGTCGAGCCATTCGGCGGGCAGGAGGTCGCCGAAGAGCGAGGGCATCCACCCTTGGTTACGTCTTACGATTGCTGCCATAAGTTGTAGATTTAGTTGGTTATTAATACGTTAATAGATTTATGAAACGGTGTGCATCTGCACAGCTCCAATGGGCGCAAATTTTGTGCCATTGCGATAGATTCAAAAAAATGTTGTATCTTTGACAAAACAAAGAGATTGAACCCCTGAAATTACCCTCTATAATATGATTTTAAGGCGAGTTATAATGATAGCAATGGCGCTTGTTGTCGGTGTGTCGGCAGTGGCGCAAGAGCACACAATGAGTATCTCGGAGTCGCCCGTGGAGGATGCTACCGACTTGGATGCGCGAGCCTACTTCCCCAGGAGGGATGTGAATGATGAGGTGTGTGCGTTGCTTAAAGTCACCCCCACCAACCCAATGAAAAATAAGTTGATACTCGAAGTGGGTGGCCTTGGGGTGGTTGACCGTGTGGAGCAGGAGAATGGCGAGATATGGTTCTACTTGCCTGCGAGGGTGAAGAATCTTCGATTCAGTTGTGCGGGCTATACGACACCGCCAGCCATCCCCGTAAATTTCAAGTCGGGCTATGTCTATCGCCTTACGATTTACACCGATGCCATAGTTCAATCGGTGCAAAATGCGGTGTTGAGTGCCACGTTTTTGAAGATTATTGTGAATGTGGAGGGTGCTGTGGTGTCGCTGGGGCGCACTGCGGAGTATGAGATGGTGGGCAAGAACCTCGATGGTAAGATTTTCACCCAGAGGCTCAATTTTGGTACCTACCATTATAAAGTGGAACACCCCCTCTACGAAACCGCAGCGGGTACCATTGAGGTCAAGGCGGGACTTGCCGACCAGCACATCAACCTCAAACCCGCCTATGGCTACCTCAATATCACCTCTTCGCCCTCGGGTGCTTCTCTCTATGTCGATGGCAAGAAGGTGGGCACAACTCCTTGGAGTGGCGAGGAGCGCTTCGGCAGGGGACGTGTGGAGGTGAAGATTCAGACGGACAATTATTACCCTCTGCGTCAGGAGATAGCGATTGCGGGTAGGGGTGAGACCGAAAAGTTCCATTTCGACCTTCGCCCCCAATTTGGCACCGTTGAGTGTGTATGCGACGATGTCGAGGCGGAGTTGTGGATTGATGAGGAGTATAGGGGCAAAGGGCGTTGGACGGGCCCCATAGGCTCACTTTCGCAACATATCTTGGAGGCGCGCCGTGCGGGACACCAATCGCAGAGCGTGGTGATTGCAGTGAAAGAGGGAGGGAGCGCCACCTATCGTGTGGGCGCACCTGTGGCCCTCTATGGTATGTTGGAGTTGCAGACCACCCCCGAGTTGTGCGAAATTAAGGTCGATGGCAAGGCTATGGGCACCACCCCCACCATCCTCTCGCTCCTTGTGGGCAAACATAAGGTCGAACTCTCCGCCGATGGCTATCAGACCGATGTTTTTGATGTGGAAATTGCTCACAACCAAACCTCCGCACTCTCGCGCGAACTCAAAGAGGCCAAAGCGGTTGCAAAGACCTACAAGGTTGGCGACCTCTACGACGATGGCATAAAGAAAGGCGTTGTTTTTGAGGTGTCGGCCGATGGCAAGAGTGGCAAGATTGTGAGCCTTGAAGAGTCGAAACAACAATGGGCAACGGATGGTGTGCATAAAAATGCAACGGGTGCCACCTCGGAAACGGATGGCGTTATGAATATGCGGAAGATACAGAGTATTGGTGGTTGGCAAGAGAAATATCCTGCCTTTGCGTGGTGTGCCTCTTTGGGAGAGGGGTGGTATCTGCCGGCAAAGAACGAATTGCAGGCTATTTACAAGACGACAACCAAGATCAATGCAACACTTGAAAAACAAGGATTGAAAATTACTAATAACTTGCATTGGTCCTCTACTGAATATAGCGTGTATGAGTTTTGCGCGTGGCGTGTCCGTGTGAGTGACGGTTACACCAGCAACAGCAATAAGAGCGGCCTCAACTATGTGCGCGCCGTGTCCGCTTTTTAATTTTTAGGCTTTTGGGGCTATCGCCACCGCCAGAGATGTGGTGCGTGGCTTTTGCGCCACTTTTGCCACCAAAAGTGGCAAAGAAAATGGGCAACTCGGTTGCCCAAAAGACACACGCCCCCGCCCTTCGGGCACCCCCTCTAATTTAGAGGGGGAATCAAAGCAAGGTAGATGCCAACCGCCTCATCGCAGATGAGGCGTGGCAAGACGAATTTATGACGGACCTCACCCGCCCTGCGGGCACCCTCTCCTAACCTAGGAGAGGGAATAAAATTTTCAATTCTCAATTTTCAATTCTCAAATTTATTCGTATATTTGTGGTGCTGTTAGGGGTGCCAAGTCCTCCACGGGCTGGCTGAGATGATACCCTCCGAACCTGATATGTATAATGACAGCGCAGGGAAACGGTCGATGGTGTGGCGTGTGGGCGCGAGGTGTCCGCAGTGCTCCACAAAGTGTAATTAAACGTGTTGCCGTATTCCCGAATGTTTGAGGGGATGCGGATTTTTTTGTTTCATACAACACCATAAAACTATGAAAACCACAATTCTACACGAAAGGCTCGCCTCGGCTCTCGGCGCAGTGCGCGCAAAGAGCCCACTTGTTCACAACATCACAAACTATGTGGCAATGAATAACTCGGCAAATGCTCTGCTCGCCATTGGTGCCTCGCCCGTTATGGCCCATTGGACCGACGAAATGGAGGAGATGACCGCCATTGCTGGGGCTTTGGTTATAAATATAGGTACTCTCGACAAGGAGTGGATTGAGGGTATGTTTGCCGCAGGTAGGGCGGCTCGTCGTCGCGGTGTGCCCATCGTTTTGGACCCCGTGGGTGCGGGTGCCACCTCCCAGCGCACCGCCACAGCTCTGCGACTTGTTGAGGAGTGCAAGCCTACGGTTATTCGTGGCAATGGTAGCGAGATTATGGCCATGGTGAATGCCGACATCAAGAGCAAGGGTGTGGATAGCAGCGCGTCGAGCCACGACGCACTCTCGGCAGCCAAGACTCTGGCGCACAATACGGGTGCCGTGGTGGTTATTTCGGGCGCTACGGACTACATCACCGATGGCACAACAATCCACACAGTGGAGGGTGGTGACCCGATTATGACCTCCGTGACGGGCCTGGGTTGCACCTCTACGGCTCTGGTGGGTGCCTTCTTGGCTGTGGAGCGCGATGCAATGGTGGCCGCCACAAGCGCAATGGCCGTTATGAGCCTTGCGGGTGAGAGGGCCGCTTCCTACTCCAAAGGCTCGGGCTCTATGCAGGTGAATTTCCTCGACGAACTCTACAACCTCACCCCCGAGAAACTATGAAAAATGCTCTGAAACTATACCTCGTCACCGACCGCCCACTGTCGCTTGGTCGTCCCTTGGAGGAGATTGTAGAGGGGGCTGTTGCGGGTGGTGTCACTATGGTGCAACTGCGCGAGAAGGATGCACCAACGGGTGAGTTTGTGGCCCTTGCCAAGAGGCTCAAAGCGGTGCTCGCCCCACTTGGCATACCACTGATTATCAACGATAGGGTGGATGTGGCCCTTGCGGCCGATGCAGATGGTGTCCATATTGGCCAGAGCGATATGCCCTATGAGGATGCTCGCCGACTGCTGGGGGCAGAGAAAATAATTGGCCTTTCGGTGGAGAACTTCGAGGATTTGGAGCAGGCCAACGCGCTGGATGTTGATTATGTGGGCATCTCGCCCGTATATGGTACCCCAACAAAGAGCGACACAGCCGAGCCCTTCGGTTTGGAGGGGCTGCGTAGGGCGGTGGCGATGTCGGCGCACCCCACAGTGGCAATTGGTGGAATGAACACCTCGACCATAGCGGAGGTTATGCAGGCAGGTACGGATGGTGTGGCTGTGGTGTCGGCCATCTGCTCGGCTCCCTCACCCCGCAAGGCCGCCGAGGAACTCAAAGAGATAGTAATGCAAAATACCAAATAGTTATGAGTTGGACCAAAGAGATATGGCAGAAGTCGCTGCCAATTTATGAGCGTATAATCGCACACCCCTTTATCAAGGAGTTGGCAGAGGGCACCCTCGCCACCGAGCGTTTTGTGCGTTACATTGCACAAGATGAAATCTACATCAAAAACTATGGCGAGGAGATGTTCCTTATGGCCGATATGATGCCCGACGAGAAGATGCGCGAGATGTTCCGCGCCTTTGCCAAAGAGGGTATGGAGGCAGAGGGGGCTATGCACCAACTGCTCATCGACCGCTTTGGCATTGATACGGCTGTGGAGCCTTCGGAGGTTACGGCTGGATATATGGCCCACACCCGCCACCACATCAACAGCGGTTCGCTTGCCCACGCAATGGCCGCAATGTTGCCCTGTATGTGGATTTACAACGAGGTGGGACTCTACATCTATGCCCACCGCAATCCCAACCCCAACCCCTATGCCGAGTGGGTGGCAACCTACGCCTCGGAGGACTTCACCGAGGGCACACGTCTGATTTTGGACCTCTGTGACCGCATCGCCGAGGAGGCAACCCCCGAGGTGAGGGCCGAGATGGAGGAGGCCTACCTTGTGGCTGCCGAGTATGAGTGGGCGTTCTGGAATTGGGGCTACTATGGCGACAAATAACATAAGGCTATGGCAAAAGGTGAGTTTGGACTGATTGACTACATCAAAACACACTTCGAGGTGCCCGAGGGGGTGGTGGGTATTGGTGACGACTGTGCAACACTCCCCGAAGGAGGGGGTGATAGGCTCATTACGACCGATATGCTCCTCGAAGGGGTGCATTTTCTGCGCCCAAAATCGGAGCCCGAAGATGTGGGATGGAAATCGGTAGCGGTCAATTTGAGCGACGTTGCCGCTATGGGTGGCACCCCCATAGCCACCTTCCTCTCCATTGCTCTCCCAAAGGATGCGCAGGGCGAGTGGGCGGAACGCTTCGTGAAGGGGTATGCAGCCATCAGCAACCATTTTGGTGTACCCCTGTTGGGTGGTGACACCACATCCTCACTCCGCGATATTGCAATCAATGTGGGCGTTGTTGGCCGATGTGAAAGGGGTAAGGCCCTTGGTAGAGGTGGTGCAAGGGTGGGTGATACAATCTTTGTGACGGGCACTCTTGGTGACTCGGGTGCGGGATTGAAGGCACTGCTTGCCGACATCGAAAAGAGCGAAGAGGTGTCGTACCTCATACAAAAACATCTGCGCCCCATACCGCGAATTGAGGAGGGACAAAAACTCCTTGCAGCGGGTGTCGTGGGGGCGATGATGGACATTTCGGATGGTATAGCCTCCGACCTTGGACACATCCTCCGCGCCTCGGGCGTGGGGGCAAGGGTGGAATTTGATGCACTCCCCATCTCTACCCAACTCGGAGCCATCTGCCAGCAGCAAGGGTGGGATGCCTATGAACTTGCACTCTCGGCAGGTGAGGACTACGAGCTACTCCTCACCGCTCCCGAAGAGCTCACCCAGATGGTCGATTTCCCCCTCTATCCCATTGGTGAAATCACCGCGGGTGAGCCCAAAATTGAGTGGTACAAAGGGGGTGAGAAGGTAGAGTTTAACAGCAAAGGATATACACACTTTTAGGATATGGAGAAAAAGCAATACAAGAGAGTACTCACCATTGCAGGCAGCGATTCGGGCGGTGGTGCGGGCATTCAGGCCGACATTAAGGCCATTTCGGCAATGGGGTGCTTCGCCACCTCGGCAATCACGGCCGTAACGGTACAAAACACCCTCGGGGTGGAGGCGGTGCACCCCATCCCCATAGAGATTCTGCGTGGACAGATAGATGCAGTGCTGTCGGACATCGGCACCGATGCAGTGAAGATTGGTATGCTCCACTCCTCGGAGGTTGTGGAGGTGGTGGCAGAGGCTCTTGTGCGCCACAAAGTGACAAACGTGGTGCTCGACCCCGTTATGGTATCAACCTCTGGCCATAGGCTCATAGAGGAGAGCGCCATTGAGACACTCAAACGAGTACTCCTACCCCACGCAAGGGTTATTACCCCCAATCTGCCCGAGGCAGAGATTCTGGCGGGGGTGGAGATAACCTCTGCCGAGCAGTTCCCAGAGGTGGCACGTCTGCTATCGCAAGGTGGCACAGTGTCGGTGTTGCTCAAAGCGGGCCACCTGACTGATTCGACGGTTGTGGATGTATTCTACAATGCCGAGGAAGGCACCATTGTGGAGCTACCCTCACAGCGCATCGCAACCCCCAATACACACGGCACGGGTTGTACCCTCTCTTCGGCTTTTGCAGCCGCACTTGCACAAGGCCTCCCACTCACCGAGGCAGCACGCGCAGCCAAGGATTACATTGACCGTGCTATTCGCTCGGGTGCCGACTACACCATTGGTGGCGGTCACGGCCCCGTCAATCACTTCTGGCGATTCGACAGATAGGTGGGGTGAAAGTACGAAGGGTGAAAAAACAAAAAGGGCGGTCAATCGACCGCCCTTTTTTGTGCTATGTGAGATTGGACTATTTCTCCAACTTGGGACCAGCAGCAACGAGAGCTTTACCCTCCTCGTTGGTGGTGAACTTCGAGAAGTTCTTGATGAAGCGACCTGCCAAATCCTCTGCCTTAACAGTCCACTCTGCCTCGGTTGCGTAGGTGTCGCGAGGATCCAAAATTGCGGGATCAACGCCGGGCAACTCGGTAGGTACGGTGAAGTTGAAGTAGGGAATCTGTTTGGTAGGAGCGTTGTCAATCGAACCATCCAAGATGGCGTCGATGATGCCGCGAGTATCCTTAATCGAGATACGTTTGCCGGTACCGTTCCAACCAGTGTTCACGAGGTAGGCGGTAGCGCCCGAAGCCTGCATACGTTTTACGAGCTCCTCACCGTACTTGGTGGGGTGGAGCGACAAGAACGCTGCGCCGAAGCAAGCCGAGAAGGTAGGAGTGGGCTCGGTGATACCACGCTCGGTACCTGCGAGTTTAGCGGTGAAGCCCGAGAGGAAGTAGTACTTGGTCTGCTCGGGAGTCAAAACCGAAACGGGAGGCAATACACCAAATGCGTCAGCCGAAAGGAAGATAACCTTCTTTGCAGCGGGAGCCTTCGAAACGGGCTTAACGATGTTGTTGATGTGGTAGATGGGGTAGGAAACACGAGTGTTCTCGGTTACGCTCTTGTCTGCGAAGTCGCAGTGGCCCTCTGCATCAACAGTTACGTTCTCCAAGAGAGCGTCACGACGGATAGCGTTCCAAATATCGGGCTCGCTCTCCTTGTCGAGGTTGATAACCTTTGCATAGCAACCGCCCTCGAAGTTGAATACACCCTCGTCGTCCCAGCCGTGCTCGTCGTCACCGATAAGCTGGCGTTTGGGGTCGGTCGAAAGGGTGGTCTTACCGGTACCCGAAAGACCAAAGAAGATTGCGGTCTCGCCCTTCTCGTTGGTGTTTGCCGAGCAGTGCATCGAAGCAATACCCTTCAAAGGAAGGAGGTAGTTCATATAGGAGAACATACCCTTCTTCATCTCACCACCATACCAAGTGTTGATGATAACCTGCATCTTCTC